>JAIXXL010000024.1 GCA_027490755.1 Betaproteobacteria bacterium | reverse complement strand
GTACTTCGACCTCCACGCGTAATACATCGCGTCCGATAGCCCCAGTTCCCGACAGACATCCTTCACCTGCCCTCCGCCTGCTTCAACGTGTGGACAATCTGACTCTCACTGAACTTGCTTTTGCGCATCGCGGGCCTCCCAGGGCGTAGTTTGCCCAGAAGACCCCAGCTATCCACGGACCCAATTTACGGGAGGTCGACACCCTGACCGCTGGATGACGCGACCTACGGCGCAAGTGGCGGCCCATCGCCCACATCGGCAGCACCACACCGCTGCGCAAGACCATGGATACGCTGGTACCGGCCAGTGTCTGCACTAGCGTGGTATCGGCGCTCAGGCGCGACAGTACCTCGCTCACGCGCAGCGTCTCGAAGAAAACCGGCGGTTGGGTCAACACGGCCGAGAACACGCACTCGCGGATGTCGGCCACCACCCGCTCCCCAAGCCAAGCCATCAGGCAGAAGCGCATCGTGGTGAACAAGGCCAGGAGCACCGCCACGCCAACCAACTGCAGGAAGCGCGTACCGACCGCCGCCGACGTGAGGCTGGTATCGATCAGAAGGTGGAACGCTTGCGGCACCGCGAGGGTGGCCGCTGCCGCCGCCAACAGCACGAACAAGGCCAGCGCCCAGCGGGCGCGATACGCCAACACGACCGGCAGCAGAGGTGCAAGCCGCGACGGCAGGCTGGTGTTTTCCGGGGTTGCGGCAGGTTCTGACATGGGCGCCACTCTATCGAGCCAGACGCGCGGCTTCCAGCCCGGCTCGGCCACACGCCGGCGGGCGGCGGCGCATCAGAACGCGGCGAACCAACTCAAGCGGTGCGAGAATCCGCGCATCCCACCCAGGAACCGTCCCATGACCACCTTCCTCGCCGGCCTCCTTGTGTTCCTTGCCATGCACTCGGCGCAAGCGCTTTACCCCGGCATGCGCCAGGCAACGATCGCCCGCATCGGCGCCTTGGGTTGGAAGGGCCTCTACAGCGTCATCTCGCTGGTCGGCTTCTGGCTGCTGGTGCAAGGCTACGGCGAGGCGCGGCCCACGTCAGCCGTGATCTGGAGCCCCCCGCAGGCACTGATGCACGTCGCGGCACTGCTCAACATCGTCGCCTTCGTCTTTCTGGCGGCGTCAGGCATTCCCGGCAATGCCATCCGCGCCCGCGTCGGACACCCCATGACCATCGGCGTCAAGGTCTGGGCCCTTGCCCACCTGCTAGCCAACGGCGATCTGGTCTCGATGATCCTGTTCGCGGCCATCCTGGTGTGGGCCATCCTGGTGTTCCGCGCCGCGCGGCGACGCCAACCGGCGCCCGGAGCCGCGGCCGCCACCAGCACGGCGGCAACACTCGCAACCATCCTGATCGGGGCCGGCGCAGGTATCTGGTTCGCGTTTGTGGGCCACGCCATGCTGGTCGGGGTGGCACCGTTCGGGGGCTAGTGGTTGGCGGAAGCGGTGAGATTCGAACTCACGAGGGGCTCGCACCCCTGCCGGTTTTCAAGACCGGTGCATTCAACCGCTCTGCCACGCTTCCTCGCGTCAGATTCTACTGCGGCGCTCGCGTCCTTGCCGCACCGTGCCCGAAAACCCGGTACTCATCAATCTTGTCGCGTGTCATCCCCGCGTAATTGAAACTCGGACCCCTCTTGCGTAGTCTTAAGTACGGTCTTTTTCTGTAAGGAGTCCATCCGCAATGACTACCCCCGTCGGATTTGACAACGGTACTGTTGTCGTCAGCAGTTCTGCCAACCGCGTCCTGCGCAACACCTACTGGCTACTTGCCATCTCGCTGGTGCCCACCATCATCGGCGCCTTCATCGGGCAATCTATGAGTTTTGCGTTCATGGCCCAGAGCCCGCTGATGAGCACGCTGCTGATGATCGCGGTGATGTTCGGCCTGATGTTCGGAGTCTCGGCGCTGCGCAACAGCATGGCCGGCGTGTTCCTCCTGCTTGGCTTCACCTTCGTCATGGGCGTGTTCCTCGGCCCGATCCTGCAGCATGCCGCTGGTTTCTCCAACGGCGGACAGCTGGTGGGTATCGCTGCTGGCGGCACCGCGCTGGTCTTCTTCGTGCTGGCCAGCATCGCCACCGTCTCGGGCCGCGACTTCACCAACATGGGCAAATTCTTGCTCATCGGTCTGGTCTTGCTGATCGTCGCCAGCCTCGCCAACCTGTTCTTTCAGGTACCGGCGTTGGCACTGACCATCTCGGCGCTGGCCGTGCTGATCTTTTCGGGGTTCATCCTCTACGACGTGTCGCGCGTTGTGCAGGGTGGCGAGACCAACTACGTGATGGCAACCATGGCCATCTACCTCGACATCTACAACCTGTTCGTCAACCTGCTGCAGCTGCTGCTGGCCTTCGCCGGCGACCGCGAATAGTCAGGCTCTCAGGTAGCGAGAGGCGGCCCCGAGGGGCCGCTTTTCGTTTCCGGCCTCAGGCCGGCTTTGGCGTATCGCGCTCGAAGAGGGCCACCGACTCCACGTGTGCGGTATGCGGGAACATGTTCGCAACGCCTGCGGCGCGCAACACGTAGCCACGCGTGTGCACCAGCAGCGATGCGTCGCGGGCCAGCGTCGCCGGGTTGCAGCTGACGTAGACGATGCGCTGTGGCGCCACGTCCCCGCCGCCATGCTCGGGGATGGCCTTGCACAGCGCCATGGCACCGTCTCGGGGCGGGTCGACCAGCCAACTGTCGAAGCGACCGTATGCCGCCAAGCCAGCCTCGTCGATCTCGAACAGGTTCGCCTCGGCAAAACGCACCCGCGCCTCCAGGTCATTCAGCCGGGCATTGGCGAGGGCGCGCCGCGTCAGCGCCGCGCTGCCCTCCACGCCCAGCACATCCGCGCCCAGCCGGGCGATCGGGAGGGTGAAGTTGCCGAGCCCGCAGAACCAGTCGGCAACGCGCTCGCCGGGTCGCGGGTCCAGCAGTCGCATGGCTCGCGACACCAGGCTGCGGTTGATATGCGGGTTGACCTGCGTGAACTCGGTCGGCGCGAATTCCAGGCGCAAACCAAAGTCGGGCAGCCAATAGTCGAGCGACGGGCCCTCCGGCGGATGGAAGCGGAACACCGTGTCGGGGCCCTTGGGCTGCAGCCACACACTGACACCCCAGCGATCGGCGAAGGCTCGGAACAGTGCCTCATCCGCAGACGTCGGCGGGTCCATGACGCGGAACACCAGCACATCGAGCGAATCGCCAAGGGCGATCTCCACCTGCGGCAGGCGCTCGCGCAGGCTCAGCTGGCTAATAAGGTCGCGTAGGGGGTCGACCAGACGGCCGATACGTGGTGGCAGCACATGGCAGCCATGCATGTCGGCAATAAAGCTCGAACGCTTCTCATGAAAACCAACCAACACACTGTTTTTCTTAGCTATCCATCTTGCCGACATGCGTGCGCGATGGCGATAGCCCCAGTCCGGACCATGCAGCGGCGGCAGGATCTGCTCCGCCTTTACCTGGCCGATGTGCCAGAGGCTGTCCTCGAGGACGCGCTGCTTCATGGCGACCTGTGCGGCGGTATCCAGATGCTGCGTGGCGCACCCGCCACAGGCACCGAAGTGTGCGCAGCGCGGTTCCGTGCGCAGGGGGCTCGGCACGAGCACATCCACAACGTCGGCGTTCTCGAAGCGCGCCTTGCTGCGGCGGACGCGGTAACTCACCGTCTCGCCGGGCAGCGCCCCATCGATGAACACGACCTTGCCGTCGACGTGGGCGACGCCCTGCCCTTCGTGGTCGAGCGACTCGACCCGTGCCAACAGCACCGGCACCTCGGCCGGCGCCCCACCGCCCTGACGACTCATGCGCCTGCGGTGCGGTCGGCCTGCCAGCGGCCGAGGAACTCCGGCCAATGCGGCTCTGCGACGGTAGCCAGAGTGTCGCGGATCATCTGCTGCTGAGCCTTCCAGCTCGCCGTGGAGAGCGCCCCACGCATATGCTGAAAGGCCAGATAGACCAGATGCGTGTTTACGACGTCGGTCTCGCAGTAGCGCCGGATGTCCTCAAGACCACCGCCGCAGTAGGCATCCCAGACCTTGCTGCCATCCATACCGAGCTTGCCCGGGAAGCCCATCAGCTGTGCCAATTCGTCCAGCGGCACGCCGCCGCGGCCATACATCGCCAACACGTCCATGAGGTCGGTGTGGCGCTGGTGGTAGCGGCTGATGTAGTTGTTCCACTTGAATTCGCGGTCGTCGTCGCCCTGATCCCAGAAGCGTGGCGCGCGGATGCCATTGACCAGGCCCCGATAGCCCAACACCGGCAGGTCGAATCCGCTGCCGTTCCAGCTCACCAGGGTGGGCGTGAAGCGCTCGACGCCGTCGAAGAAACGCTGGATGTGGCTGCCCTCGTCCTCGCCACACAGCGACCACACCTTGAAGCCATCGGCGGTGTGCAGCGCGCAAGAGATACACAGCACACGGTGCTGGTGGTGTGGCAGAAAGTCGCTGCCGCCGGTCTTTTGCCGGCGAGCATCAAAGGCCGCCTCGGCCACTGCCGCGTCGCTCACCTCGGGGCCGAGGCCCAGCAGGCGGCGCAGGCCGGTCACATCCGGCACGGTCTCGATATCAAAGGTGAGGACCGGCGTCATGCCGGGAACACGCCGGTGGACAGGTAACGGTCACCGCGGTCGCAGACGATGCTGACGATGGTGGCCTTGCTGACCTCGGCCGAAAGACGCAGCGCCGCCGCCATCGCGCCACCCGCCGAGATACCGCAGAAGATGCCCTCCTCTGCCGCAAGGCGGCGCGCCGTATCTTCTGATTCGGCCTGGCTGACGTACATCATGCGGTCGACCCGCGAGAAGTCGCAGATGGATGGCAGGTAGGCCTCGGGCCACTTGCGGATGCCGGGGATCTGCGCGCCCTCCTCCGGCTGCACGCCGACGATCTGGATGTCGGGGTTCTGCTCCTTGAGGTAGCGCGAAACGCCCATGATGGTGCCAGTGGTGCCCATGCTGCTGACAAAGTGGGTCACGGTGCCGGCGGTGTCACGCCAGATCTCGGGGCCCGTGCCCCGGTAATGCGCAAGCGGATTGTCTGGGTTGGCGAACTGGTCGAGGATGACGCCCTCGCCGCGCGCCTGCATGGCATCCGCCAGATCACGGGCGCCCTCCATGCCCTCGGCCTGGCTGACCAGCACCAACTCCGCGCCGAAGGCCTTCATCACCTGTTGCCGCTCAACGCTCATGTGGGCGGGCATGATCAGCACCATGCGGTAGCCGCGCATCGCCGCCACCATGGCGAGCGCGATGCCGGTGTTGCCGCTGGTCGCCTCGATCAGCGTATCTCCGGGGCGGATCTGCCCCCGCGCCTCGGCTTCGCGGATCATCGACAGCGCTGGGCGGTCCTTCACCGAACCCGCCGGGTTGTTGCCCTCGAGCTTGCCAAGCACCACGTTGCTGGTCTGGCCAGGCAGACGCTGCAGGCGCACCAGTGGTGTGTTGCCGATGAAGTCCTCGACGGTCTTGTATTGGGGGCGTTCGGCCATGGCTGTCGGAGTTCTGCGGGGGAGCGTGATGATACCGCCGTGGCGATGCCAGGATCACCGGGTTCGCCGAGTTCGGGGCAGCGGGAGCCAGTCCACCGCCGACCGACAGGTGAGGCCGCAAACGGTCCATGGTCTTTGGCCCGAAGCCCTTGACGCGTCCGAGGTCGTCGACGCTGCGGAACGGCCCTTCGCGACGCCGCGAATCTATGATGGCCCGCGCCTTGCCGGGACCGATGCCAGGCACCCCCTGCAAGGCCTCGCTGTCGGCAGTATTGAGGTCGACCGCGGGCACAGCGGATGGCGCCAGCAGCGCCAACGTGAAAGCGAGGGTCAGCAGGCCGCGGCAAACGAGGGCTGGCAGGATGGCCATGATGGGGGGCTCCGGAAGCGGAAAGGGCCGGATAGCCCGGCCCTTTCAGTCTGCCCCCGCCCTCAGGCGGCCGGCATCGGCCATCCGGCCGATGCGCCGGGTGGCTACATAGAGTGGCTGATGGCCACCATGCACAGGGTCAGCAGCGGTTGTGGCGCGACGCCCAGCAACAGCAAACCCACCCCGTTCGCCGAGAGCATCATCCGCATGTCGCCCAGCGGCCGGATCGGCTCCTGATGCTGTGGGTCGTCGAAGTACATCAGCTTGACCACACGCAGGTAGTAGAAAGCGCCGATCAGCGACATCATCACCGCCAACACCACCAGCCACAGCAGGCCCTGCTGCAGCGCCGCCTGCAGCACCGAGAGCTTGGCGAAGAAGCCCGCCAGGGGCGGCACGCCCGCCATCGAGAACATGACCAGCAGCATGATGAAGGCGAACCACGGGCTGCGCCGGTTCAGGCCTTTCAGGTCGTCAAGCTCCTCCGACTCGAAACCCTCACGGCTGAGCAGCAGGATGACGCCGAACCCGGCCAATGCGGTGAGAACATAGACCAGCACGTAGAACATGGCCGAGGCGTAGCCGTTGAGGCTGCCCGACAGCACGCCAAGCAGCACGAAGCCCATGTGCGAGATGGTCGAGTAGGCCAGCATGCGCTTCAGGTTGGTCTGCGCGATGGCGGCCAGATTGCCCAGCACCATCGAGGCCACCGCGAGCACGATCAGCATCCCCTGCCAGTCGGCCACCAGCGGCTCCATACCGTTGACCAACAGTCGCAGGGTGAAGGCGAAGGCGGCGATCTTGGGGGCACTGCCTACAAACAACGTAACCGAGGTCGGAGCGCCCTGGTAGACGTCCGGCACCCACATGTGGAACGGCGCCACGCCCAGCTTGAAGGCGATGCCCGCCACCACGAACACCAGACCAAAGGCGAGCACGTTCGACGAGCCCAAGCCGCTGGCCAACGCCGCCGACACCGACTCGAGGTCGAGCGAGCCAGTTGCGCCGTACAGCATCGACATGCCGTAGAGCAGCATCCCCGAGGCGAGCGCACCGAGCACGAAGTACTTCATCGCCGCCTCGGTGGCCCTGGCCGAATCGCGCTGCAGGGCGACCATGGCGTAGAGGCTCAGCGACAGCAGCTCGAGCCCGATGTACAGCGTCAGGAAGTGGTTGGCCGAGACCATCACCACCATGCCGAGCGTGGCGAAGAGGGCCAGCGTGAAGAACTCACCGGTGAACAGGCCGCGCGCGGCGTTGTACGCACGCACGTAGACCAGGGCGATGGTCACCGCGAGGTAGATCATCACTTTCAGTACGTCCGACATCAGGTCGTCGACCACCAGGCCGTTGAAAGCGAACACCGGACGTCCCTGTACGGTGAAGACCGTGATGACGGCGGTCAACAGCAGCGCAAACTGCGTCAGCAGGTAGGTGGTGTTGCGCTGATGGTCCTTGAGGAACAGGTCCAGGATCAGGATCAGAGACGTCATCCCGAGCAGGACGATCTCGGGCAGCGCAGCGAAGTAATCGGCGAAGGTAGGGATCACAGTTTGCTCTGCGCGACGTGGTGGAGCAGGTTGTCGACGGACGCGTGCATCACGTCGGTCACCGGGGCCGGCCACAGGCCCATCGCCAGCACGCAGAAGGCCAGCGTGGCAAGCATCAGGAACTCGCGGCGGTTGATGTCCTGCAGTTCTTCAACGTGATGGTTGGCGATGTCGCCAAAGACCACGCGCTTGTACATCCACAGCGTGTAGGCGGCGCCGAGGATCAGCGTGGTGGCGGCCGCGAATGCGTACCAGAAGTTCACCTGCACCGCGCCGAGGATCACCATGAACTCACCGACGAAGCCCGAGGTTGCGGGCAGGCCGGCGTTGGCCATGGCGAACAGCAAGAAGAATGCGGCGAAGGTCGGCATGCGGTTGACCACGCCGCCGTAGTCGGCGATCTGCCGGCTGTGCATGCGGTCGTAGAGCACGCCGATGCAAAGGAACATGGCGCCGGAGATGAAGCCGTGCGAGATCATCTGCACGATGCCACCCTCCACCGAGAGCGGCTCGAACATGAAGAAGCCAAGCGTGACGAAGCCCATGTGGGCGATCGAGGAGTACGCCACCAGTTTCTTCATGTCGGCCTGCACCAGCGCCACCAGTCCGATGTAGACCACGGCGATGAGAGACAGCGCGATGATCAAGCCGGCCAGTTCGTGCGACGCATCGGGCGCGATCGGCAGCGAGAAACGCAGGAAACCGTAGGCGCCCACCTTGAGCGTGATCGCCGCGAGCACCACCGAGCCGCCGGTCGGCGCCTCGACGTGAGCGTCCGGCAACCAGGTGTGCACCGGCCACATCGGCACCTTCACCGCGAACGCCATCAGGAACGCCAGGAAGATCAGGATCTGCTCCTGCAGCGTCAGCGGCAGCATGTGGTAGTCGGCGATCTGGAAGCTGCCCTCGGAGCGGTAGAACAGATAGATCAGCGCGACCAGCGTCAGCAGCGAGCCAAGCAGGGTGTAGAGGAAGAACTTGATCGCCGCGTAGACGCGGTTGGGCCCACCCCAGACGCCGATGATGATGTACATCGGGATCAGCATCGCTTCGAAGAAGACGTAGAACAGGATGGCGTCGGCGGCAGCGAAGACGCCGTTGATCAGCCCGCTCATGATCAGGAATGCCGCCAGATACTGCGACACGCGGCTGGTGATGACCTCCCACGCAGCCACCACCACGAAGATGGTCATGAAGCTGTTGAGCACCACGAACGGCATGGCGATGCCGTCCACGCCCAGCTGATAGCGGATGTTGAAGGCTGGGACCCACGGCCGGTCCTCGACAAACTGCAGCGCGGCGGTCGAGGTGTCGAAGCCGGTCATCAGCGGCACGGTGATGGCAAAACCAGCCACTGCGCCGATCAGGGCAAGCCAGCGCGCGTTGGAGGGCGCAGCGTCGCGGCCGACCGCGAGCACGGCCAGGCCGAAGACGATGGGCACCCAGATGGCGAGGGTGAGGAGCGGGAGTTGGCTGGTGACCATGTTCAGAGACTCAGCCAAATGGCCAGCATTGCAACGATGCCGATGATCATGGTGAAGGCGTAGGTGTAGACGAATCCGGTCTGGCCGTGGCGCACCCAGCCGGCGATACGACCCACCAGGCCCGCCGAGCCGTTGACCATCACGCCATCGATCAGCGCCCGGTCACCGCGTTGCCACAGTTGGCCACCGAGCAGGCGCGCGCCATTTGCGAAGAACCACTGGTTGAAATCGTCGAAGCCGTACTTGTTCTCGAGGATGCGGTGGATGCCGCTGAACTGAGCCTTGATCGCCGCCGGAATATCGGGCCGCTTGAGGTAGAACACCGCCGAGACCACCACACCCGCGAGCGCGAGCCAGAACGGCAGGCTGCTCAGGCCATGGATGGCCATCGCCACCGGTCCATGGAACGCCTCGGCCATCTCCGCCATGGCATGGTGGTTCTCGCCGATGAAGATGGCGTCACCAAAGTAGCCGCCGTACAGCATCGGACCGATGGTCAGGTAGCCGATGACGACAGACGGGATCGCCAGCAGCGCCAGCGGCAGCGTTACCACCCACGGGCTCTCGTGCGGGTTGTCGTTGGGGCCCAGGCCATGGTGGTGGCCGTGGTCGTCGTGCTTGTGCTCGTCCTTGTGCGCGCCGTGACCGGCGTCGTGGCCGTGCGCATCGTCATGGCCGGCGTGCGCGGCAGCAGCGTGGGAGTGGTCGGCATGGCCGTGACCGCCCTCACGCCAGCGCTCCTTGCCGTGGAACACCAGGAAGTACATGCGGAAGCTGTAGAAGGCCGTGACGAACACACCCGCCACCACGGCAAAGTAGGCGAAGCCGCTGCCGGCGATGTGGCTCTCGGCCACCGCCTCGATGATCGAGTCCTTGGAGTAGAAACCCGAGAAGAACGGCGTGCCGATCAGTGCCAGCGAACCGACCAGCGAGGTGATCCAGGTGACCGGCATGTGCTTGCGCAGTCCGCCCATGTTGCGGATGTCCTGGTCATGGTGCATGCCCATGATCACGCTGCCGGCGGCGAGGAACAGCAGCGCCTTGAAGAAAGCGTGGGTCATCAGGTGGAACACCGCCACCGAATACGCCGAGGCGCCCAGCGCCACCGTCATGTAGCCCAGCTGCGACAGCGTCGAGTAGGCCACCACGCGCTTGATGTCGTTCTGGATGAGCCCGAGGAAGCCCATGAACAGCGCGGTGATGGCGCCAATCACCAGCACCACCGACAACGCCGTCTCGGAGAGCTCGAACAGCGGCGACATGCGCGTCACCATGAAGATGCCGGCCGTCACCATGGTGGCGGCGTGGATCAGCGCCGAGATCGGGGTCGGGCCCTCCATCGAGTCGGGCAGCCAGACGTGCAGCGGGAACTGCGCGCTCTTGCCCATCGCGCCGACGAACAGGCAGATGCAGGCGACGCTCAGCAGCGACCACTCGGCACCGGGGAACAGGCTCACCGTCTCGCTGGCCAGGCCCGGTGCTGCGGCGAATACGGTGGCGTAATCCAGGCTGCCGAAATACGCCGCCACCAGGCCGATGCCCAGAACGAAGCCGAAGTCGCCGACGCGGTTGACCAGGAACGCCTTGAGGTTGGCGTAGATGGCGGTGGGGCGCGTGTACCAGAAGCCGATCAGCAGGTAACTGACCAGCCCCACCGCTTCCCAGCCGAAGAACAGCTGCAGGAAGTTGTTGCTCATCACCAGCATGAGCATGCTGAAGGTGAACAGCGAGATGTAGCTGAAGAAGCGCTGGTAGCCGGGATCGTCCTGCATATAACCGATGGTGTATATGTGCACCATCAGCGAGACGAAGGTCACCACCAGCATCATCATCACCGTCAGCGGGTCGATGAGGAAGCCGACCTCCATCTTCAGGTTGCCTGACGTCGCCCACGTGTACAGCGCGCCGTTGAAGGTGTTGCCGTTGACGATCACGTCCTGCGCGACGAAACAGCTGCCGACGAAAGCGACCGCCACGCCGAGGATGGTCGCGGTGTGCGCCCCCGCCCGGCCGATGGTCTTGCCGAAGAGGCCGGCGAGCAACGCACCCACCAGGGGTGCCAGCGGCACGAGCAGATAGAGCGATTGCATGGACACGGCGCGTCAGCCCTTCAGCGTGTTGATGTCGTCGACGTTGATGGTCCGCAGGTTGCGGAACAGCACCACCAGGATCGCCAGGCCGATGGCCGACTCTGCGGCAGCCACGGTAAGGATGAAGAAGACAAAGACCTGGCCCGCGATATCGCCCAGGTAATGGCTGAAGGCGATGAAATTGAGGTTCACGGCGAGCAGCATCAGCTCGATCGCCATGAGCAGGATGATCACGTTCTTGCGGTTGAGGAAGATGCCGACGATGCTGATGGCGAACAGCACCGCACCGAGGATCAGGTAGTGCGAAAGCGTGATCATGGCGCGGCCTCCCCCGGCTCGACGGCATCGGGCCGGTTACCCACCGGCGTCTCACGCGGCACCTGCAACACACGCACGCGGTCCTCGCGGCGAACCTTGACCTGCTCGGCCACATCGTTGCGCTTGACGCCCTCGCGGCGGCGAAGCGTCAGCGCGATGGCGGCGACGATGGCAACGAGCAGCAACACAGCAGCCAGCTCGAACGGGTACAGATACTGCGTGTAGAGCACAGCGCCTAGTTCACGGGTGTTGCTGTAGTCGAAGCCGCGCGCCTCGGGCGCAGGGGCACCGCTGAAGGTCTCGGCGGACAGCACCAGCACCATCTCCAGCACCATCGCCCCTGCCACCAGCAAGCCGACCGGCAGGTGACGCCAGAAGCCTTCTCGCAGGGTGTCGAAGTTGATGTCGAGCATCATTACCACGAACAGGAACAGCACCATCACCGCGCCGACGTAGACCAACACGAGCGTCAGCGCGAGGAACTCGGCCTCCAGCAGCATCCAGATGGCGGCCGCGCTGAAGAAAGCCAGCACCAGGAACAGCGCCGCGTGGACCGGGTTGCGAGCGGTGATCACGCGCAGACCAGAGAGCACCAGGATGGTGGCGAAGAGGTAGAAGATCGCGCTGAGGAAGTCCATGGGGTCTTGGTCGGGTTCCTGTGCGTCGTCTCAGCGGTAAGGCGCATCGGCCGCGCGTGCGGCGGCGATGTCCTTCTCGTAGCGGTCACCGATGGCGAGTAGCATCTCCTTGGTGTAGAGAAGGTCGCCGCGGCGCTCGCCGTGGTATTCGAGGATGTGCGTCTCGACGATCGAATCGACCGGGCAGCTCTCCTCGCAGAAGCCGCAGAAGATGCACTTGGTCAGGTCGATGTCGTAGCGCGTGGTACGGCGGGTACCGTCATCGCGCTGCTCGGACTCGATGGTGATGGCCATGGCTGGACACACCGCCTCGCACAGCTTGCACGCGATGCAGCGCTCCTCGCCGTTGGGGTAACGGCGCAGCGCGTGCAGCCCCCGGAAACGCGGAGACATCGGCGTCTTCTCCTCGGGGTACTGGACGGTGATCTTGCGCGAGAACAGGTTGCGGCCGGTCACCGCCAAGCCCTGAAGGAGCTCGAGCAGGAGGAAGGTCTTGACGAAGTCGCGGACGGCTTGCATGGCTTGTCAGGTCCTTATCACCAGAGCCAGAACGGGGACAACTTCCACGCGCCGACCACCAGGATCCAGACCAGCGTGACCGGAATGAACACCTTCCAGCCCAGGCGCATGATCTGGTCGTAGCGGTAACGCGGGAAGGTGGCACGGAACCAGAGGAAGCAGAACAGCAGGAAGCCCATCTTGGCGAACAGCCACGGCCAGCCGCCGGGGATGCCGGGAATCGGTGACAACCAGCCACCAAGGAACAGGCAGGCCGCCAGCGCCGACACCAGGATCATGTTGGCGTATTCGGCGAGGAAGAAGATGGCGAAGGTCATGCCCGAATACTCGACGTGGAAGCCGGCGACGATCTCGGATTCGCCCTCGGCGACGTCGAACGGTGCGCGGTTGGTCTCGGCCACGCCCGAGATGAAGTAGACGATGAACAGCGGGAAAAGTGGCACCAGATTCCAGCTCAGCAGGCCCCAGTCGCCCGCCTGCGCATTGACGATATCGAGCAGGCTTAGACTACCGGCCACCATCAGCACGCCGATCAGGGCAAAGCCCATGGCGATCTCGTAAGCGACGATCTGGGCGGCCGAGCGCATCGCACCGAGGAAGGCGTACTTTGAATTGGAGGCCCAACCGGCGACGATGACGCCGTACACGCCCATCGAGGTCAGTGCCAGAACATAGAGCAGCCCGGCATCGATGTCGGCGAGGATGGTCTCGGGGCCGAACGGCACCACAGCCCAGGCCGCCAACGCGGCCATGATGCTGATCACCGGCGCCAGCATGAACAGCGTGCGGTTGGAGCCGGTAGGGATAATGATCTCTTTGGTCAGTAGCTTGATGGCGTCGGCGATCGGCTGCAGCAGACCTGCCGGACCGACACGGTTCGGCCCGATACGGGCCTGGATGTAGCCGATCACCTTGCGCTCGGCGTAGGTCAGGTAGGCCACCGCACCCATCACCGGCAGGGTAATGGCGAGGATCTTCACCAAGGTCCACGCCGTCAGCAGCGCCGGCTCGGGCACCATGGAGGCGTCGATCAGCCCAAAGAAGGGTTGCATCAGGCTGACTCCACCTTGAGGCCGCCAAACAGGCCGCCCAGCGCCACGGTGGCGCAATGCCCGGCACCGATTCGTACAGTGCCAGTTGCCACACGATCATCCACCTGCACCTTGAGCAGCGCAGCACCACCCTGAGTCACGCGTACCTGCTGGCCGTCGGCCACGCCCAATTGGGCCGCCGTCTGGCTGTGCATCTGCGCCACCGGTTGCCGGGCATCAGCGGTCCGCTGCAACGACCGCGCACGACGGGCGATGGTGTCGACGCCGTAAGGCATCACAAAGCCTGCGCGCTCAAGTCCGTTAAGTTCCGGGGGGGCAGTCTGCGGCTCGGCCGAGAGCGCATTGCCTAGGGCGGCAGCGAGCTTGCCTTGGTCGAGGCCGATGTCGCGGCGAACGTCGTCGATGGTCTCCTGCTCGAAACCCTTCAGGCCCAGCAGGTTGCCCAGCACACGCAGTACCTTCCAGGCGGGGCGAGCCTCGCCGGCGGGCGGCACCACACCAACGAAGGTCTGCAGGCGGCCCTCGCAGTTGACGCGGCTGCCTGCGGTCTCAGTCCACGGAGCAACCGGAAACAGCACATCGGCATAGTCAGCTGCGCCATCCATATGCGTGGTCAGGCAGACCACGGTGTCAGCGCCGTTCATGGCGCGCAGGGCGGCCGACCCATCGGCGCAGTCGTGGCCCGGCTCGACGTTGAGCAGGACATAGGCGGAGAGCGGCTTGGCAAGCATGGTCTGAGCGTTCTTGCCACGACTGGCTGGCAGCACCCCGGCTGCGGCCAAGCCGACGGCGTTGGAACCGTCGACCGTGACGCCAAGCGCGGCGCCGCTGGATTCGCAGATGCGCTGCGCCAGCCAGCGCAGGCGGCTGGCACGCGGGTGGTTGACGGCCTCGTTGCCGAGCCAGAGCGCGCGCGGCGCGTCCTGGCAGAGCGCAGCTGCGGCAGCGGCGTAGTCGCCCTTGCCAGCCTTCCCCGCCCGCTCGGCCTCGACCGCGGCGAGCACGCCCTCCAGCGCCGACTCCCATTGCGACGGCGGCAGCGCGAACTGCCCCGCGACCTTGCATAGCAGGTCCTCGCGCCAGGCGGCCAGCGTGTAGAACGCGGCGCCATGGTCGGCGGCGTAGCGCACGCGATGCGCCAACAACGGATGGTCCTTGCGCAGGTTGCTGCCGACCACCAGCAGGCCCTTGAGGTCCTGTACGCCAGCGATCGGCATGCCGAGCCAGGGCGCGCCGGTGGCGACCTCGTCGGCGGCAAAATCGCTCTGGCGCAGACGGTGGTCGATGTTGCCGCTCTTCAGACCCTTGGCCAGCCGCGCCGCGAGGTGGCCCTCTTCAAGGGTAGCGTTGGGGCTGACCAGCCAGCCGGTCGAGCTGCCGGCGGCTTGCAGGCCGGCAACAGCACGCGCCAGCGCGTCCTCCCAACTCGCCTGCACCCAGCGGTCGCCATCGCGCACCATCGGGTGCAGCAGGCGATCCTCGCTGTCGAGGGCCTCGTAACTGAAGCGGTCACGGTCGGACAGCCAGCACTCGTTGACCGTCTCGTTCTCCAGCGGGGTGACGCGCAGCACGCGGTCCTGCTTGACCTGCACCGTGACATTGCTGCCCAGCGAGTCGTGCGGCGCGATCGAGCGCCGCTTGGTCAGCTCCCAAGTGCGGGCGGCGTAACGGAAGGGCTTTGAGGTGAGCGCACCGACCGGGCAGACGTCGATCATGTTGCCGGACAGCTCGCTGTCCACCGTGCGCTCGATGAACGGCATGATCTCGCTGTGCTCGCCGCGGTGAGCCATGCCCAGCTCCATCTTGCCGGCGATCTCTTCGCCGAAACGCACGCAGCGCGTGCAGTGGATGCAACGCGTCATGTCGGTCGAGATGAGCGGACCGAGGTTCTTGTTCAGAACCACGCGCTTCTCTTCCTGATAGCGAGAGGCGGTGCTGCCATAGCCCACCGCCAGATCTTGCAGCTGGCACTCGCCGCCCTGGTCGCAGATGGGGCAGTCGAGCGGGTGGTTGATGAGCAGAAACTCCATCACAGCCTTCTGCGCGCGCACCGCCGCCGGGCTCTTGGTAAACACCTTCATGCCCTGCGTGACCGGGCTGGCACAGGCCGGCAGCGGCTTGGGCGCCTTCTCCACCTCGACCAGACACATGCGGCAGTTCGCGGCGATGGAGAGCTTGCGGTGGTAGCAGAAGTGCGGGATGTAGACGCCGGCCTTGTTGGCCGCGTCCATGATCGTCGAGTTGACCGGCACCTCGATCTGCTGGCCGTCGAGCTCGATGTTGACGGTGCTCATGCGCGGTCACCGACCTTTTGCGCGGCGAGCCTGCGCAGCGCGCCTGCGGTGCCCGTCATGCAGGTCCCGGTGCGGATGTGGTGCTCGAACTCGTGGCGGAAGTGCTTGACGAAACTGCGCACCGGCATGGCTGCGGCGTCGCCAAGCGCGCAGATGGTGCGCCCCATGATGTTCTGCGCCACGTCGTCGAGCACGTCAATATCCTCGGCGCGGCCATGGCCGTTCTCGATGCGCAACAGCATCTTGTAGAGCCAGCCGGTGCCCTCACGGCAGGGCGTGCACTGGCCGCAGGACTCGTGAGTGTAGAAGTACGACAAGCGCAGCAGGCTCTCGACCATGCAGCGGCTGTCGTCCATCACGATCACTGCGCCCGAGCCCAGCATCGAGCCGGCCTTGGAGATGGAGTCGTAGTCCATCGTGCAGTCCATCATGATCGAGCCCGGCAGCACCGGAGCCGACGAACCACCAGGGATCACCGCCTTCAGCGTACGACCCTTGCGCACGCCACCGGCCAGTTCCAGCAGCTTGGAGAACGGTGTCCCCATCGGGATCTCGTAGTTGCCTGGGCGCTCGACGTCGCCGCTCACCGAGTAGATCTTGGTGCCACCGTTGTTGGGCTTGCCCACCTCGAGGTAGGCCTGACCGCCGTTGCGGATGATCCACGGCACCGCGGCAAACGTCTCGGTGTTGTTGATGGTGGTCGGCTTGCCATACAGGCCAAAGCTGGCCGGGAACGGTGGCTTGAAGCGCGGCTGCCCCTTCTTGCCCTCCAGACTCTCCAGCAACGCGGTCTCTTCACCGCAGATGTAGGCGCCAAAGCCATGCGAGGCGTGCAACTGGAAGCAGAAGTCGCTGCCGAGGATCTTGTCGCCCAGGTAACCTGCCGCGCGCGCCTCCTCCAGCGCCTGTTCGAAGCGCTCGTAGGTGCCGAAGATCTCGCCGTGGATGTAGTTGTAGCCGACCGTGATGCCCATGGCATACGCAGCGATCGCCATGCCCTCAATGACGATGTGCGGATTGAACTGGAGGATGTCGCGGTCCTTGCAGGTGCCCGGCTCGCCTTCATCGGAGTTGCAGGCCAGATACTTCTGCACCGGCGACTGGCGCGGCATGAAGCTCCACTTCAGGCCGGTGGGGAAGCCCGCGCCACCGCGACCGCGCAACGCAGACTCCTTGACCTGGGCGATCACCTCGTCCTGGTTCATGCCTGGCCCGCCATCCTTGCCGAGGATCTTGCGCAAGGCCTGATAGCCGCCGCGCGCCTCGTAATCCTTCAGGCGCCAGTTGCTGCCATCCAGCCCGGCGAGGATCTGCGGGTCGATATGACGCCCGTGGAAACAGGTCTCGTTGCCTGTGGCCTCGAATCGGGCCAACACGTCCCGGGCGCTCATGCCTTCTCCTCCGCCTTCCGCAGGCCGTCGATCAGCTGGTCCAGCTTGTCGTCACTCATGAAACTGCACATGGTCCGGTCGTTGACCAGCAGCACCGGCGAGTCGGCGCAGGCGCCCAGACACTCGCTCTGCTGAACCGTGAACAGGCCGTCGGCGCTGGTGCCGCCCTCTTCCACCCCGAGCCGGCCGCACAGATGCTCCAGCGCGTGCTGGCCATCGCGCAGCTTGCAGGGCAGGTTGGTGCAGACGTTGAACTTGTAACGCCCGACCGGCTGCTGGTTGAACATGTTGTAGAAGGTCGTGACCTCGTAAACCGCGATCGGCGCGATGCCGAGGTAATCGGCAACCAGCTGCTCGCTCTCACGGCTGACCCAGCCCTGCTCTTCCTGGATGATGGACAGGCAGGCGATCACCGCCGAACGGCGCTCCTCGGCCGGATACTTGGCAACCTCGCGCTCGAAGCGCGCACGGGTGGCGTCGGACAGCACGGCACTCACCGGTCGATCTCCCCGAAGACGATGTCCTGCGTGCCGATGATGGCGACCACGTCGGCGATCATGTGGCCACGCACCATCTCGTCGAGCGCAGCCAGGTGCGCGTAGCCGGGCGCGCGGATCTTCAGCCGGTAAGGCTTGTTGGCACCGTCGGCGAGCAGGTAGACGCCGAACTCTCCCTTGGGGTGCTCCACCGCCGCGTAAGCCTCCCCTGCCGGCACGTGCATGCCCTCGGTGAAGAGCTTGAAGTGGTGGATCAGCTCCTCCATGTTCGACTTCATCGCCTCGCGGTGCGGCGGCGCGACCTTGTGGTCGCCAACGATCACCGGGCCGGGGTTGGCACGCAGCCAGTCCACGCACTGGCGGATGATGCGGTTGGACTCGCGCATCTCCTCGATACGCACCAGATAGCGGTCGTAGCAGTCGCCGTTCACACCCACCGGGATGTCGAAGTCGAGCCGGTCGTAGACCTCATACGGCTGCTTCTTGCGAAGGTCCCAAGCGATCCCAGAGCCACGCAGCATGGGGCCGGTAAAACCCAGCGCCACCGCGCGGTCGGGGTCGACTACGCCGATACCCACGGTGCGCTGCTTCCAGATGCGGTTGTCGGTGAGCAGGGTCTCGTACTCATCGACGCAGGCCGGGAAGCGGTCGGTGAAGTCCTGGATGAAATCGAGCATGGAACCCTGACGGTTCGCGTTCATCTTCTGGACTGCACTGGCGCTGTGCCACTTTGAGGGCTGGTAGTGCGGCATGCTCGCGGGCAGGTCGCGGTAGACGCCGCCCGGACGGTAATAGGCCGCGTGCAGACGAGCGCCAGAGACGGCCTCGTAGCAGTCCATCAGGTCCTCGCGCTCACGGAACGCGTACAGGAACACGGTCATCGCGCCGACGTCGAGCGCGTGCGCCCCGATCCACAGGAGGTGGTTAAGGATGCGCGTGATCTCGTCGAACATGACGCGGATGTACTGGGCACGCTCGGGAACCTCGACGCCGAGCAGCTTCTCGATGGCCATGACGTAGGCGTGTTCGTTACACATCATCGAGACGTAGTCGAGCCGGTCCATGTAGGGCACCGACTGGATAAAGGTGCGCGTCTCGGCAAGCTTCTCGGTGGCGCGATGCAGCAAACCGATGTGCGGGTCGGCGCGCACGATCACCTCACCGTCCAGCTCCAGCACCAGACGCAGCACCCCGTGCGCGGCCGGATGCTGCGGGCCAAAGTTCATCGTGTAATTACGCAACTCAGCCATATCAGCGCTCGATCCCCAGATGTTCGGTGCCGTAGCCGTCCTCGCGCACGATGCGCGGCACGATCTCGCGCGGCTCGATACTCACCGGCTGGTAGACGACGCGGCGCTTCTCCGGGTCGTAACGCATCTCCACGTGCCCACTGACCGGGAAGTCCTTGCGGAACGGGTGCCCGACAAAGCCGTAATCGGTGAGGATGCGACGCAGGTCCGGGTGACCCTCAAAGAGGATGCCGTAAAGGTCAAAAGCCTCGCGCTCATACCAGTTGGCGGCGGGCCAGATATCGGTGGCGCTGGCGATCGCCGGCAGGTCGTCATCCGGCACCTCGACGTGGACGCGCAGGCGCTGGTTGCGGCTGACCGAGAGCAGGTGCAGGACGACACCGAAGCGGCGGGTACTGCGCCGCTCGCGGGGCCAGTTGGCAAAGTCGAGTCCGGCCAGGTCGGTGAGCTGATCAAAGCCCAGCGCGGCGTGGTCACGCAAAACAAGCAAGCTCTTCTGCAAGCCCTCGGGGTTCAGATGCACGAAAGCCATGTCGGCATGCCAGCCCGACTCGAGCGCGCGCGCGCCGAGCGCTTCGGTCAGGGTATCGATGAACTGTTGGCGAGCTTGGGTCATTGAGGGCCGTCGTGGGATGGCCGGTCTTTAGCGGGCAATGGTGGAAGTGCGCTTGATCTTGTTCTGCAGCTGGATGATCCCGTACAGCAGGGCCTCCGCCGTGGGCGGACAGCCCGGAACATAGATATCTACCGGCACGATGCGGTCGCAGCCGCGCACCACCGAGTAACTGTAGTGGTAGTAGCCGCCGCCGTTGGCACAGGAGCCCATGCTAATAACCCAGCGTGGCTCAGCCATCTGGTCGTAGACCTTGCGCAATGCCGGCGCCATCTTGTTGCACAGAGTGCCGGCGACGATCATCACATCGGACTGACGCGGGCTGGGGCGGAAGACGATGCCGAAGCGGTCCAGGTCGTAGCGGCTCGCACCGGCGTGCATCATCTCGACCGCGCAGCAGGCCAGGCCGAAGGTCATAGGCCAGAGCGAGCCAGTGCGCATGTAATTGATCAGGGTGTCAGCCGAGGTGGTGACGAAGCCCTTCTCCAGAACGCCCTCGATGCTCACCGTGCCTCTCCCATGACGGTCACTCCCATTCCAGCGCCCCCTTCATCCACTCGTAGACAAAGCCGACCACGAGGATGCCGAGGAAAACTGACATTGCGATAAAACCGTAGAGACCGAGATCGTCGAACACCACCGCCCACGGGACAAGGAAGGCGATCTCGAGGTCGAAAAGGATGAACAAGATAGCTACGAGGTAGTAGCGCACGTCGAACTTCATGCGCGCGTCCTCGAATGCTTCGAAGCCGCACTCATATGGGGCAAGCTTCTCTGCGCTGGGCCGGTTAGGCCCGATCAGTCGACCCAGGAGGATTGGGCCTACCCCGACCAGAAGACCGACTGCGAGGAACAGCAGTACTGGGAAGTATTGCTCGAGCATATGAGCTACCAAGCCGGCCTGTTCTTATTTTAGATAGCTTATATCTTACTTCAAGCAAACTCTTGGTGCCGACGGCGAGACTCGAACTCGCACAGCTTTCGCCACTACCCCCTCAAGATAGCGTGTCTACCAATTTCACCACGTCGGCCACGTGTCTGCCGGAACCGCCGGCAACCCCGGTGGGATTACTGAGGAACGTCGCCAGCCTTGGCCGGCGCGGTACCGGTTGCACCGGCGTCCGCTGCCCCCGCGGCAGGCACCGCGGGAACTGACGGCACGGATTCTACGACACCCGCAGACCGAGCGGTTCGGTTCGATATCCAGGTCAGCGCCAGGCTGGTGCAGAAGAACACGGTGGCCGCGATCGCGGTGGCGCGGCTGAGAAAGTTGGCCGAGCCGGAGGCGCCGAACAGGCCGGTAGAGTTGCCGCCACCGAACGCCGCGCCCGCATCAGCACCCTTGCCCTGCTGCAGCAGCACCAGACCAATGATCGAGATCACCGCAACGACATGGATGACCTGAAGAACGATTTCCATGGAATTTCAAACTCCCGCGCAGCGTTCGGCTGCGTCGCATATGGCAAAGAAAGAATCAGTCCGCAGCGAACCGCCACCGACCAGGACGCCATCCACGTTGTGGATGGCCATGAATTCGCCAGCATTGTCGGCAGAAACACTGCCGCCGTACAGCACCGGAACACTGCCCGCAAGCGGGCCCAGACGACTGCGGATCACGCCGTGCATGGTCTCGGCGTCGGCTGGCGACGCCGCCACGCCGGTCCCGATCGCCCAGATCGGCTCGTAAGCGAGCATCAGGCCGCGCGTCTGACCTTTGAGACCGGTCAACAGCGCGTCGACCTGCGCCGCCACCACCTGCTCGGCACGACCATCACGCCGCTCGACGGCCAGTTCACCCACACACACCAAGGGACGTATGCCCGCGGCAACCGCGCGCAGGGCCTTAGCCGCGATCTGAGCATCCGTCTCGCCGAAGCGCAGCCGCCGCTCGGAGTGACCGACGATGGTCAGTGATGCCTCGGCCTCGGCCAGCATGCTCGCCGAAACCTCGCCGGTGTGGGCGCCCTCCTCGTCCCAACTGACATCCTGGCCGCCCCACGCCAGGGCACTGCCACTCAGACGCTCGGCGGCAAGGAACAGGTAGGGTGACGGCACCGCGACGACGGCGCTCACGGCACTACGTGCGCGCTCGGTGGCGGCCTCGCGCAACCAGCCATCGACCGAGGGCTGGGCGCGAACCATCTTCCAGTTGCCAACGACCCAGCGCATCGGAGGACCAAGGGGTGCAGTTGCGGAGGCGCGGATACTACGGGGCCGGGTGGCTGCGGTCAAACCCGGTGCTAGCCCGCAAAAACAAAGCCCCTACAGGCGCCGGGGCGAAGTGCGAGAGCTGCCCGCGGATCAACCGAAACGACCGGTGATGTAGTCCTCGGTCTCCTTCTTGGAGGGGCGCAGGAAGATCGTGTCGGTGACGTCGAACTCGACCAGTTCGCCAAGGTACATGTAGGCGGTGAAATCAGAAACGCGGGCCGCCTGCTGCATGTTGTGGGTGACGATGGCGATGGTGTAGTCGTTCTTCAGCTCGTGAATGAGCTCCTCGACCTTGGCGGTGGAGAGCGGATCAAGCGCAGAGGTCGGCTCGTCGAGCAGCACCACAGACGGCTTCACCGCGACGCTGCGCGCGATGCACAGGCGCTGCTGCTGCCCACCCGAGAGCGACAAGCCACTCTGGCCCAACTTGTCCTTGACCTCACCCCATAACGCGGCCTTGGTCAGCGCCCATTCGACGCGCTCGTCCATGTCGGCCTTGTCCAGCTTCTCGTAAAGCCGTACGCCAAAGGCGATGTTGTCGTAGATCGACATGGGGAAAGGGGTCGGCTTCTGGAACACCATGCCGATGCGGGCACGCAGGAGGTTGAGGTCCTGATCATCGCTGAGGATGTTCTGGCCATAGAAACGGATTTCGCCTTCAGCGCGCTGGCCCGGGTAGAGGCTGTACATGCGGTTGAGCGTGCGCAGCAGGGTCGACTTGCCGCAACCGGAGGGGCCGATGAATGCAGTGACCTGCCGCTCGGCGATATCCAGCGAAACGTTCTTGAGGCCGGCGAAGCTGCCGTAGAAGAAATTAAGGTTGCGAACCTCGATGGCGTTGGCATGAGCGGCGATGGCAGTCATTACGGTCTCGTTTGCGGTAGGTGTCTGAAGAACGCGGCGGTCAGGTGCGGACCTTGTCGCGGAAAGCCGCGCGAGCGATGATGTTGATGATCAACACCACCAGTGTGATCAGCAGCGCACCACCCCACGCCAACCCGATCCAGTTTTCGTAAGGGCTCATGGCGAACTGGAAGATCACCACCGGCAGGTTAGCCATAGGCTGCGACATGTCGGTGCTGAAGAACTGGTTGTTGAGCGCGGTGAACAGCAAGGGCGCGGTCTCGCCGCTGATGCGGGCAAGCGCCAACAGCACGCCGGTGATGACGCCTGCCTTGGCGGCGCGTAGCGTGACCATCAACGAGACCTTCCAACGCGGTGCCCCAAGAGCAAAGGCCGCCTCGCGCAGGCTACCCGGCACCAGACGCAGCATGTTCTCGGTGGTCCGCATGATCACCGGCACCGCGATGAGCGAGAGCGCCAGCGAGCCGGCGAAACCCGAGAAGTGCCCCACCGTAGCGACCGCGATGGCGTAGACGAAAAGACCAAGCACGATAGAAGGGGCCGACAGCATGATGTCGGTGACAAAGCGCGTGACCTCAGCCACTCGGTTGGTATCACCAAACTCCGCCAGATAGATACCGGCAAGGATCCCGATCGGGGTCGCCAACAGCACCGTCAGGCCAACCATCAAGGCACTGCCGACAATCGCATTGCGAAGCCCGCCGCCCTCTGAACCCGGGGCCGGTGTGTCGTGGATGAGCATGCCCAGATCAAAAGCTGCGAGGCCGTTTCCAAAGAGAACGGTCAGGATCCAGAGCAGCACCGCCAGGCCGAGCACCATGGCCAGCATGGAGAGGGTGAGCCCGATGCGGTTTGCGCGGACGCGCGAGTTGTAGAGCGACTGGTCGATCTGCACGATGGGGCCTCAGGTACCTTTGCTGCGCTCGACGCGCAGGGTCAACCACTTGGCCGCCGCGAGCACGATGAAGGTGATGACGAACAGCAGGAAGCCGAGCGCGAACAGCGTTGACATATGGAAATCCGCGGCCTCGCCAAACTCGTTGGCCAGCACCGACGCGATCGATGTGCCGGGCGAGAACAGGGAGGTCGGCAAGCGGTTGGCGTTGCCGATGACGAAGGTGACCGCCATGGTCTCGCCGAGGGCGCGGCCCAGGCCGAGCATGACGCCACCGATCACCCCCTTCTGCGTGTAAGGCAGCACGACCTTGCGCACCACCTCCCAGGTCGTGCAGCCGAGCCCGTAAGCCGACTCGCGAAGGATGGCGGGGACGATCTCAAACACATCGCGCATCACGGCCGCGATGAAGGGCAGGACCATGAAGGCCAGCACCACACCAGCGGCAAGAATGCCGAGCCCGTTTGGCACCCCCCCGAACAGCACGCCGACGATGGGCATACCGCTGGTCACTTTTTGCAGGGGAACCTGGACGAAATCGGCAAATATCGGGGCGAACACGAACAGTCCGAACATGCCGTAGATGATCGAGGGCACCGCGGCGAGGAGTTCGATGGCAGTACCGAGCGGGCGCCGCAGCCATGGCGGGCAGGTCTCGGTGAGGAAGAGGGCGATGCCGAATGCCAGCGGCACGGCGATCAGCATGGCGATGGAGGCGGTGGCCAGCGTGCCGACAATGGCGATAGCTGCACCGAACTCCTCATTGATGATGTCCCACTCGACGTACCACAGGAAGGGCAGTCCGAACTTCTGGAACGTTGGCCACGCGTTGTTGAACAGCGAGACCATGATGCCAAGCAGGGCCACAAGGACCAGCAAGGCAAAGACTTGGGTGAGGCGTTGGAAGACGACGTCCTGCAGGCGTTGACGCTTTGCGATCGCGAGCAGAGCAAGCTGGCTACGCTGTTCTTCAGAGACCGAACTGGTGTTCATGCCGATGGCCACGCTCATTGAGATACTCGCTAGTCTGACATCACTGACGCAAAAGCCGCCCGGCCAGAAGCAGATCTGGCCGGGCGTGCAAACTCAAGCAATCACTGATCGATCTGCGACCAGACTTCCTTGCGGATCTTGTCGGTCAGGCTGTCCGGCAGCGCGATGTAGTCGAGCTCGGCAGCCAGCTTCTTGCCATTGGCCTTGTAGGCCCAGTCGAAGAACTTGAGCGCCTGGTTCGAAGCGTTCTTGTCGCCGGGCTTCTTGTACATCAGGATGAACGAGGCGGTGGCGATCGGCCATGCGTCCGGGTGGTCCTCGTCAACCATCGACACGCCCATGCCGGGAACCTTGTCCCACTTGACGTCCGAAGCTGCAGCGGCAAACGTCTCAAGGCTCGGCATCACGAACTTGCCCGATGCGTTCTTCAGCGCGAAATTCGGGATCTTGTTCTTCTTGGCGTAGGTGTACTCGACGTAGCCGATGGCGCCCTTGGTGCGCGCGACGTTCGCGGCGACGCCTTCGTTACCCTTGCCGCCAACCGAGGTGGCTGCAGGCCACTTGACCGCGGCGCCCTTGCCGACACGACCGGCCCAGTCTTCGCTCACGGCGGAGAGGTAGTCGGTGAAGTTGAAGGTGGTGCCCGAGCCGTCAGCACGGTGGATCACGGTGATGGCCATATCGGGCAGAGACTTGCCCGGGTTAAGCGCCACGATCTTGGCGTCGTTCCACTTGGTGATCTTGCCGAGGAACATGTCGGCCAGCACCGGCCCGGTGATGCGCAGGTCGCCGGCAGCGAAGCCTTCAAGGTTGAACACCGGGACGGTGCCGCCGATGATGGCCGGAAACTGCACCATGCCGTCACGGGCGAGTTCGTCGCCAGTCAGCGGAGCGTCGGTGGCACCGAAGGTCACGGTCTTGGCGCGGATCTGGCGGACACCGCCGGAAGACCCGATCGACTGGTAATTGAGGCCGACGCCGGTTTCCTTCTTGTAGGCTTCGGCCCACTTGGAATAGATGGGGAACGGGAAGGTCGCACCGGCACCCGTGATGTCGGCTGCGTGAGCGGAGCTGCCGAACGCAAGAGCGGCGGCGGCAATCAGAAGAGAGGGCTTAAAGCGCATGGAAGGACTCCTGGGTCTGATTTGTCGTAAGCCCGATCGAGCCTACGTACAGCAGATTACATAAACGTTACGGTCAAAAAGGCGCCCCGGGGAGGGGCGCCATAGGGCTTACAGGGCTTGGATCAGAAGAACACCTGCGCGCGGATGCTGAAGATGTCTTCCTTGGTGATGCCTCGGTCTTGAGAGCGGGTGAAAGTACTTGGGGTGCCGCTCTTGACGTAGCCTTCCGTATCCAAAGGCAGCGTCTCGGTACCAAAATCTGTACGGGTCCACTCAAACATCATCCGGGTATTCGGATTCAAGATCCAATTCAGACCAATTCCATAACTATCGACAGCCGCGTTGCGGTCACCGCATGCCTGAACCCCGCTCAAAAAGGCCGCGTTCGCCGCATTAGGGGTGCCAGTCGCCGACTCACCTGTATTACAGAGCGAGCCCGATTGCTCGCGAGATTTGGCGCCGTTCACGGCGATGTCGCCCGCGTCATAACGCGAGAACCTCAAGCCCAGTTGCCATGCCCCCCAACCGGAGCCGGGGCGGAAGTTATTGTTGGGCGTAACACCGCGGAAAACACCGGAGCGGTACATATCGCTCCATTTCTCACCCGTGATGTTCCAAAGCGCCTGGACGTACCAGACGTTCACGTCGCCCTTCACAGTCTGTGGATCAGCGCCCACGGCCGTGAGTGGGTTACGCGCATCGTAGTTTGCGCGCACCCATTCCCCTTGCACCTTCCAAGGACCACGAGCCAGCGCCGACTCCAGACCGAACAATGATTGGTCAACGTCTACACCAAATTCAGAAGGCGTATTGAACACACTACCGCCGTTGGCCTGCCCGGCGATCTGAGCGCGATACATGTTCGAGAGGCCCCTATTCATCGAGCGGAACCCAACGATGGTCGCACGCGTATCACTACTGGCCGAGCCACTGGTCTGGCTGCTAGAAGCCGGGCGTACTTGGTAGTCGCCACCGACCCCGGCGACCCCGAAGTGCAGCACCGTATCGGAGATACCTTCGCCGAACTGTGCGAAGTTGGCCGTGAGGCGTCCGGCGTAACGCTTGCCCTCGCCATCTTCCTGAGTGATCTCGTTCTCGCCCTCCTGGAACACCGAAGCCGCATAAGTAAAACCAGGCTTGGGCTCGCCGTGGATCATCGCGCCAAGCTTCTTGCCAGGAATGACTTGATCGACGTAGCTGCGCTCGGCAAAGTCAATGTCGTTGGAGCTGGTGAGCTGACCCAAGCTGAAAGGCTGCTTGAAGCGACCAAACTGGATATTCGCGTTTGGCAGGTATTTGAAATTCATGAACGCCGTATCGACCACCGGCGCCGAACCGACCATGTTGAAGATTGCGTTGTAGTCCACGTCGCGAAAAAGGGTGCCGGTTGCGCCGAGGCGGACACGGCGCAGTTCGAAACCGTCAGCGATCGAGCTTGTATCGCGGTCGTTCGCGGACACCGGGGCCAACGAATAGTCGTTATCGGCAAAACGATAGTCCGTATGCACCCGGCCGGTCAGGCGGATCGAACTGGCACCGTCACCGCTGGTCCACGAGAAGTTGTTCGAGAAGGCACCGTTCAGGCCGGTGGGCAGCTCGCGCTTGGCCTTGTCACCCATGATCTCCGCCTTGAAGTCGCGGTTGGCACGAGTTGCTTCGCGGGCTTCCTGGCGCATCTCCTTGTACTCTTCGTCGGACAGCACGCCCTTGGCGTGCAGCTTCTCGAGCAGAGCCTCCATGTTGGCGAAGGCCGGAGCGCTCGCGGTGGCGAGCACTGCGGCCAAGGCGGCCATCGAACTCATCGGCGCAAGGCGCTTGATAGGGAATTTGATCATTTTGAATCTCCGTGGAAGGACGGTCTTGAGGGCGTGGCAATACACACCTAGCTGCCTGGAGAGGGTCTCAGTCGAAGATGACAATGCCGTTACGAAGACCGAATATTTGACCTAAGGGCGGCCGATGTTGCGTGTTTGCAACAACACCGCAGACCGCTGAAACACTGGATCGCGCTCGGGATCCGCGAAAGATTCCTGTAACGCAGCGCACACAAACTTGTAATTTTTAAGCGAGGACCTGCCATGCGCATCGGAATCAACGGGATGGGGCGTATCGGGCGTCTTGTTGCCCGTGCTGCTCTAGGCGGGGTCGTCCGCGCGGACGGCGACCCACGAGCCGAGAACCGTGCCGAGGTGGTGCACTTCAATGAGATCAAGGGTGGCAGCGCCGCCACCGCGCACCTGCTCGCGTTCGACTCCACACAGGGCCGCTGGCGCGGCGATATTGCTGCCACCGGCGATGACAGCATCCGCACCGGTGGTCGCTCGGTAGGTTTCAGCTCGCACGCGCAGCCCAGCGATATCCCGTGGGGTGACCTCGGGGTCGACATGGTTCTCGACTGCACCGGCAAGTTCCTTACACCAGACACGCTGCAGGGCCACCTCGATCGCGGCGCCAAGCGCGTAATGGTGGCCGCGCCGGTGAAGACCGGCGACGTGCTGAACATCGTGGTGGGCGTGAACCACAATCTCTATGACCCGGCCAGGCACCGCATCGTCACCGCCGCCAGCTGCACCACAAACTGCCTGGCGCCTGTGGTCAAGGTGGTGCACGAGCAGATCGGCATCCGCCACGGGCAGATCACCACCATCCACGATCCGACCAATACCAACGTGGTGGTGGATGCGCCCCACAAGGACCTGCGCCGCGCCCGCAGCGCCATGCTGAGTCTGGCCCCCACCACCACCGGCAGCGCCACCGCCATCGCCCTCATCTACCCTGAGCTGAAGGGCCGGCTGAACGGCCACGCGGTGCGGGCGCCGGTGCTCAATGCCTCGCTCACCGACTGCGTGTTCGAGCTTGAGCGCGCCACCAGCGCGGATGAGGTCAACGCACTTTTCGCCGCAGCAGCGGCCGCAGGCTCGCCGCTGGCGGGGATACTGGGGCTTGAGATGCTGCCGCTGGTCAGCGCCGACTACTGCGGCGACACGCGCAGTGCCATCGTCGACGGGCTGTCGACCATGGTGACTGACGGCACGCTGCTGAAGGTATACGCCTGGTACGACAACGAGCTCGCCTACGCCTGCCGGATGGTCGACCTTGCCTGCCACATGGACCAGCTCGGACTGTGACCGCCGCCTCGGGCAGCAACGGCCTGCGAAGTTACCTCACCGTCACTGCTGCCTACTGGGGGTTCACGCTCAGCGATGGTGCGCTGCGCATGCTGGTGCTGCTGCACTTCTACAAGCTCGGTTATTCGCCGTTCAGCCTGGCGCTGCTCTTTTTGCTGTACGAAGCGGCCGGGGTGGTGGCCAATCTGGTGGGCGGCTGGCTGGCAACGCGCTATGGCATCCAGCGAATGCTGCTCACCGGCCTCTGCTTGCAGGTCACCGGCCTGCTGATGCTGTCGGCGCTGTCACCGGAATGGACGGTGGCCACTTCGTTGGTATGGGTAGTGCTGGCGCAAGGCATCTGCGGCGTCGCCAAGGACCTGACCAAGACCGCCAGCAAGTCAGCCATCAAGCTCACCGCCGGCGCAGGTGCCGGGCAGTTGTTCCGCTGGGTTGCGTGGTTCACCGGCAGCAAGAACGCCATGAAGGGCGTCGGCTTCTTTCTCGGCGGCGCGCTGCTTGAGTCTTTCGGCTTTCAGTTGGGGCTGTGGCTGATCGCGTCGGGGCTCGGGCTGGTGTTCGTGGGCGTGCTGACGCTGGTGCCCCGCCTGATGGGCAAGAGCCGGGCCTCGGCTTCGGCGCGCGAATTCTTTGCTCGCAACAGGGGCGTCAACCTGCTGGCGGCGGCGCGCGTGGCACTGTTCGGCGCACGCGACGTGTGGTTCGTCGTGGGTGTGCCGGTGTTCCTGTACTCGCAAGGCTGGGGCTTCACCGGTGTCGGCACCTTTCTGGCAGCCTGGACCATCGGCTACGGTGTGGTTCAGGCCGCAACGCCACATCTGGTAAGGCGTAGCGAGGATGGCCTGCGCGACGAGGTGCCGGGCGCAATCTGGTGGTCAGCCACCGCCATGCTGCTCACCGCCGTCCTCACGGCCATCGCTGCCCTGCAGCCCGCGGCCCTTGAATGGTGGGTTGTCGGCGGACTGGTGCTGTTCGGGCTGGCCTTCGCCATCAATTCTTCGCTGCACAGTTACCTGATCCTGGCCTACGCCGGCAGCGAGAAGGCCGCCGAGGATGTCGGCTTCTACTACTCGGCCAACGCGCTGGGGCGCTTCATCGGGACCCTGCTCTCCGGCCTGCTCTACCAGTGGGGCGGGCTGACGGTGACATTGGGTGGCTCGACGCTGATGCTGCTGGCGTGCTGGCTGGTGGTGCGCAAACTGCCGCTGGATAACGGCGAAAAGGCGATCGCGAGCCCTTCTGCCAACGCCTAGGTGGCGCTTGCGGCCTCGATGATGCTGGCCAGCTTCGCTGCACACGCGTCCGCGAGCGCGCCGTCGTCGGCCTCGACCATGACCCGCAGCAGCGGCTCGGTGCCCGAGGGCCGCACCAGCAGGCGGCCACGCCCCGCCAGCGACGACTCGGCAGCGCGCATGGCGTCCTGCAGGGGTGCGTGCGTGCGCCAGTCGAAACCAGGCTGCAGGCGCACATTGCGCAGCACCTGCGGGCACATCGGGATATCGCGCAGAAGATCCGCCAGCGGGCGCTGCGCAGCGATCATCGCCGCCAGCACCTGGAGCGCGCTGACCAGGCCGTCACCCGTGCTGTGACGGTCGAGGCAGATGATGTGTCCGCTCGACTCCCCACCGAACAGCCAGCCGCGCTCGCGCAGCATCTCCATGACGTAGCGGTCCCCGACCGCCGCCCGCCCGAGCGGGATGCCGAGGCGGCCTAGCGCCTGCTCGAGGCCAAGGTTGCTCATCAGGGTGCCCGCCACGCCGACCACCGGCGTCGTCGCGTGGCGATGGCGGACGATGGCGTAGAGCAGCTGGTCGCCATCGACCACACGCCCCGACGCATCGACCATGATAAGACGGTCGGCATCGCCATCCAGCGCGATGCCTGCGTCGGCGCCGTGATCGCGCACCGCCGCTGCAAGCGCCTGCGGATGGGTCGCGCCACAATCGGCGTTGATGTTCAACCCGTCCGGGGCATCGAACAGCGGCACCACCTCGCCGCCCAACTCGTGGAAGACATTCGGCGCGATGTGATACGCGGCGCCATTGGCGCAGTCGACTACCAGCTTGAGCCCGCGCAGGTCCAGTTCCGCCGGGAAGGTGCCCTTGCAGAACTCGATGTAGCGTCCGGCGGCATCGGCAACGCGGAACGCCCGCCCCAGTTCGCTGGCCGGGCGGTATGCCAGAGGCTCCTCCAGACGCGCCTCGATCCGCGCCTCCAGATCATCCGGCAGCTTCTCACCGTGGGCGGAGAAGAACTTGATGCCATTGTCGGGGTACGGGTTGTGCGAGGCCGAGATGACGATGCCCGCCGAAAGTCGCAGCGCGCGGGTCAGATAAGCCACGCCCGGGGTAGGCAGCGGCCCGACCAGGTGGGAATCGACCCCGGCAGATGACAAGCCGGCCTCCAAAGCCGACTCGAGCAGGTAGCCGGAGATGCGCGTGTCCTTGCCGATGAGGACTGCCGGCCGGCCACCTCGCGACTCGCGCTGCAATTCGAGGCCGAAGGCGTGGCCGAGGCGCATGACGAAATCGGGCGTCATCGGTGCCGTGCCCACTGCCCCGCGGATGCCATCCGTACCGAACCAGCGCCTGCTCATGCGGCCTCCTCCAGTGCCTGCCAGACGCGCACCATATCGAGCGTGGCATCGACATCGTGGACACGCAGGATGCGGGCGCCGTTCTGCACTGCCACCAGTCCGCTGGCAACACTTGCAGCGACTCTGTCGGTGGCCTTTTCGCGTGTGGTGATGCGTCCAAGAACCGACTTGCGCGAGAGCCCCGCCAGCAGCGGCCGGCCAGTCCGCCGAACGATCTCGCCGAGGCCACGCAGCAGGGCGATGTTGTGGGCGGTGGTCTTGCCGAAACCGAATCCGGGGTCCACGACGATGCGGTCGCGCGCGATACCGGCAGCCTGGCAGGCCGCCACGCGTTCCGATAGAAAGGCCGCGACCTCGGCGACCACGTCGGTATAGACCGGGGCGGCCTGCATGGTCTGTGGCGTGCCCTGCATGTGCATGACGCACACCGCGGCGTCGGTCCCTGCGGCGGCCTCTAGCGCGCCCGGCTGCCGCAGACCGAAGACATCATTGATCATGCCGGCGCCGGCGGCGACGGCGGCGCGCATGACCTCCGGCTTGTAGGTGTCGATGGAGAGCAGCACACCCTCCCCCGCAAGCGCCTCGATCACCGGGATCACGCGGTCAAGCTCTTCGCTGAGCGGGACCGGCTCGGCGCCCGGACGTGTCGACTCGCCGCCGATGTCGAGAATGTCGGCACCAGCCGCCAGCAGCGCCCGCGCATGCGCCACCGCCGTATCGGTGCGGGCATGCAGGCCGCCATCGGAGAACGAGTCGGGGGTGACGTTGACGATGCCCATGATCAGCGGACGCGCGAGGTCCAGCCGGTAATTGCCGCAGTGGAGAACAGCGGATGGAGGGGCGGAGCAGGTCATGACCCGATTGTGACAAAAACGCCGGCAGAAAACGAAAGGGCCCGCACTGGGCGGGCCCTTTCACGTGCAAGACGACCTCAGGCTGGCGATTCGCTGGGCGTTACCGGTGCGGCCGAGCCACCACTGCCACCCGTCGCCGGGGGCTTGTTCGACGCAGACGGCTTGGGGCTGCGCGGCGGACGACCGTCCATGATGTCGTTGACCTGATCAGCGTCGATGGTCTCCCACTCCAGCAGCGCGTTGGCCATGGTGTGTACCTTGTCGCGGTTCTCGTCGAGCAGGCGGCGTGCCAGCGCGTACTGCTCATCGATGATGCGCCGCACCTCGGCGTCGACCTTTTGCTGCGTCGCCTCCGAAACATTCTTGGTGCTGGTGACCGAACGGCCGAGGAACACCTCCTGCTCGTTCTCGGCGTAGACCATGGGGCCCAACGCATCACTCATGCCCCACTCGGTGACCATGCGGCGAGCCATGTCGGTGGCGCGCTGGAAATCGTTGCTGGCGCCGGTGGTCATCTGGTTCATGAACAGCTCCTCGGCGATGCGACCGCCGAACAGCACCGCGATGTTCTGCAGGATCTGGTTGCGCTCCATGCTGTAGCGGTCTTCCTGCGGCAGCTGCATGGTCACCCCTAGCGCGCGGCCGCGCGGGATGATGGTGACCTTGTGCACCGGATCGGTACCCGGCAGCAGACGGGCGACGATGGCGTGGCCGGACTCGTGGTAGGCGGTGTTCCGGCGCTCGTGCTCGGGCATGACCATCGAGCGGCGCTCGGCGCCCATCATGATCTTGTCCTTGGCGCGCTCGAAATCATCCATGTCGACCAGGCGCTTGTTGCCACGGGCGGCGAACAGCGCAGCCTCGTTGACCAGGTTGGCGAGGTCGGCGCCCGAGAAACCGGGGGTGCCGCGCGCCAGGATCTCCGGCTTGACGTCCGGCGCGATCGGTACCTTGCGCATGTGCACATTAAGGATCTGCTCGCGGCCGCGGATGTCCGGCAGCGGCACCACCACCTGGCGGTCGAAGCGGCCCGGGCGCAGCAGCGCCGGGTCGAGCACGTCGGGGCGGTTGGTGGCGGCGATGACGATGATCCCCGAGTTGGCCTCGAAGCCATCCATCTCCACCAGCAGCTGGTTGAGGGTCTGCTCGCGCTCGTCGTTGCCACCACCCAAACCAGCGCCGCGCTGGCGACCGACCGCGTCGATCTCGTCGATGAAGACGATGCAGGGCGACTGCTTCTTGGCGGTCTCGAACATGTCGCGAACACGCGCCGCGCCGACGCCGACGAACATCTCGACGAAGTCGGAACCGGAGATGCTGAAGAACGGCACCTTGGCCTCGCCGGCGATGGCCTTGGCAAGCAGCGTCTTGCCGGTGCCGGGCGAGCCGACCATCAGCACACCACGCGGGATGCGGCCGCCAAGCTTCTGAAAGCGTGAAGGGTCGCGCAGGAAGTCGACCAGCTCGGCCACCTCTTCCTTGGCTTCCTCGCACCCGGCGACGTCGACGAAGGTGATCTGGTTGGTCGACTCGTCGAGCAGGCGGGCGCGGCTCTTGCCGAAACTGAACGCACCGCCGCGGCCACCGCCCTGCATCTGGCGCATGAAGAACACCCACACGCCGATCAGCAGCAGCATCGGGAACCAGGAGACGAACAGGCTCATCAGGAACGACGGCTCTTCCTCGGGCTTGGCTTCCACCTTGACGCCGGACTTGAGCAGGTCGGAGACCATCCAGGGGTCGCTGGGGGCGTAGGTTACGAACGGCGTCTGGTCGGTGCGGGTGCCGCGGATGACGTGCCCCTCGATGGTGACCTTGGCCACGCGGCCGCCCTTCACCTCGTCGATGAATTGCGAGTATTCGACCTGCGCCTGCGCGCTTCGGCGATCGCCCAGCTGGTTGAAGACGGCCATCATCACCAGAGCGATGACCAGCCAGACGAGGATGTTGCGAGCCACGTTGTTCAAGTCTGTGTCCCCTTGCGGAACGATGTCGGGACCCGGCGGGCCCACTTCCACATCAAAGATTCTACGGCGATTGCGCGGAACTGGGCGCAAGCGTTTTATTCAGCCCGGATCCGAGCAGAAAAACCTCGGCACTGCGACCCCGGGAGGCCTCTGGTTTTCGGACGGACACGCGCTGGAAAAGTTCGGCCATGTCGGCCCTCAGCCCCTCCACCCACTCGCTCTGGAAGACCTTGAGCAGCACCGAACCACCGGGCCTGAGGGCTTCGGCGGCAAACCCGACGGCCAGCTCGGCGAGCTCGAAGCTGAGGCGCTGGTCGCGGTCGGCGATACCACTGATATTGGGTGCCATGTCCGACAAAACAAGGTCTGCGCCAGCCGGTGCCAGCGCAAGAAGTTCGGCGCGCGTCTGCGGGTCGGTGAAATCGCCACGCAGCATCTGTACGCCACGCACTGGCTGCACCGGCAACAGGTCGACGGCGTAGACGCGCCCTGCGGCACCCACTGCCTTCGCCACCACCTGCGCCCAGCCGCCGGGGGCCGCGCCCAGATCGAAGACCACCGCGCCCGGCCGCAGCAGGCGATCCTTCTGCGCGATCTCGAGCAGCTTGTAGGCAGCGCGCGAACGGTAGCCGTCCTTCTGCGCCTGTTTGACGTAGGGGTCGGTGACATGCTCTTGCATCCACCGCTTGCTGCTGGCTTTTTTGATCATGGGGCCGATTATCGCGCCGCGGCGGCCCGGCTGCCTGCCGTATCATGCGGCCGATGAACGCAGACAACACGGCCCCCGAGGCCACCACGCCGCCCGCAGCCCCATCCATCACCTCGGCCCAGCGCCGCGAATTGCGCGCCAGTGCTCATGCTCTGAAGCCGGTCGTGCAGATCGGCCAAGACGGGTTGAGCGAGGGCGTCCTTGGCGAGACCGAGCGCGCCCTCGCTGCGCACGAACTGATCAAGGTACGGATCCTCGACGAGTCGCGAGAGGACCGCGCCGCGATGCTGGACGCGCTGTGTGCGGCAACTGGCGCCGCTGCCGTGCAGCACATCGGCAAGACGCTGGTGCTGTGGCGCCCACGCCCGGCAGAGGACAAACCCGCGGTGCTTTCCAAGCGCAAGGTAGCTACGACGCGTGTGCCCGGCTCGCGGCGCAGCGCAGCGGATACGCCGAAGCGCCGTGGCGGCAGCCTGGACACGCGCTCGCGGGACCGGCAGATGGCTGGCAAGCGTCGCAAGACGCCGCGCGGCGGCAGTTCGCAGGGGCGCTGAAGCTCTGGGGACGGAGGACAGCGTTAGCGCCGTCAGATGCCCATGCTCAGGCCGATCACCCGCTCCAGGGTGACGAACGAGTAACCCACACCCTCGCTGTTCGACGACTGTCGCGACACCTCTTTCCAGTGAGCAGGGTCGAGCTCGGGGAAGCGGACGTCGCCCTCGACGTCGATGTCGACCTCGGTCAGCTCGATATGCGTGGCCAGATGCAGCGTCGCCTCGTAGAGTTCGCCACCACCCACCACGAACGGCCGCTCGGCCCCGGTGCAGCGCACCAGGGCGTCGCCGATGCTGTGCGCCACCTCGGCACCGTCGGCACGCCAGGCGGTATCACGCGTGACGACGATGGAGCGACGACCCGGCAAGGGGCGGCCGATGGAATCCCAGGTGCGCCGGCCCATGATGATCGGGTGACCCATGGTCAGGGCGCGGAAGCGCTTGAGATCCTCCGGCAGGTGCCAGGGCAGACGGTTGTCCACACCGATGACGCCGTTGCGGCTGCGAGCCACCAGCAGGGTCAGGGTCTTGGGCGTGAGCATGTGTTCGGCGTGTCCTCGGTCTCAGACGGCGATCGGCGCAGGGATGTGCGGGTGGCTATCGTAACCCTCGATGACGATGTCATCGAAGGTGAAATCGAACAAATCTCGCACATCGGGATTAAGTCTCAATCTAGCCGGGGGCAAGGGTTCGCGAGATAGTTGCAGACGGGCCTGATCCAGATGGTTGTGGTACAGGTGCGCATCGCCGAGTGTGTGCACAAAGTCACCCGCCTGCAGACCGGTGACGTGCGCAACCATGTGGGTCAGCAAGGCGTAACTGGCGATGTTGAAAGGCACGCCGAGGAAGACATCGGCGCTGCGCTGGTACAGCTGGCATGACAGCCGGCCGTCGGCGACGTAGAACTGGAACAGCGCATGACAAGGCGGCAGCGCCATGCGGTCTACGTCGGCTGGGTTCCAGGCGGTCACGATGTGCCGGCGCGAGTCCGGGTTGCGGCGGATGCCCTCTACCAGCTGCCGGATCTGGTCGATCTCGCCGCCGTCCCGGGTCGGCCAGTGGCGCCACTGGTGCCCGTAGACCGGGCCCAGCTCGCCGTGCTCGTCTGCCCACTCGTCCCAGATGGTGACGCCGGCTGCCTGCAGACTGGCCACGTTGGTCTCGCCGCGCAGGAACCAGAGCAGCTCGTGGAAGATGCTGCGCGTGTGCAGCTTCTTGGTGGTCAGCAGCGGAAACCCCGCCGAGAGGTCGAAGCGCATCTGGTAACCGAACACCGAACGCGTGCCGGTGCCGGTGCGATCGGCGCGGTCGGTGCCGTGATCGAGGATGTGCTGCAGGAGGTCGAGGTAGGTACGCATCGCTGAGGGCTGTCGCTGGAGCTGCGGCTATACTCGCGGGTCTCTTTCCCTCGGTGCCGTCCCTTGCTGGCAGACGTCGTTCAGGAGTTGCAGACCCCGCTGTTCTGGGTCGGCCTGCTGCAGATCATCGGCATCGACATCGTCCTCTCGGGCGACAACGCTGTGGTGATCGCGCTGGCTGCGCGCAGACTACCCGAAGTGCAGCGCCGGCGCGCAGTGATCATAGGCACCGCAGCCGCCATCGGGCTGCGCGTCACGCTCACCGTCTTTGCCGCCCTGCTGCTGGGCCTGCCGTGGGTCAAGACGGCAGGCGCCCTGCTGCTGCTCTGGATCGCCATCCGCCTGATCGTGCCGGCGGAAGAGGCCGGGGGTGATTCGGCCGAGGCATCTGGCTTCTGGCCAGCGGTGCGCATCATCATGGTCGCGGACTTCGTCATGAGCCTGGACAACGTCATCGGCATCGCTGCGGCAGCCCATGGCAGCCTCCTGCTCCTGATCATGGGTCTGCTGATCAGCATCCCGCTGATCGTGTTCTCATCGCAGATCATCATGCGCTGGATGGATCGTCTGCCGGTGATCGTGACGCTGGGGGGTGGCCTGCTGGGATGGGTGGCAGGCGTGACCCTGATCACCGACCCGGCGCACGCCGCCGTGCTCGCAGAACTGCCCTGGTTGCACCACGGCTTCGGCGCTGTCGGAGTGCTCACGGTGTTGCTTGCCGGGACCGCGCTGAAGCGGCGGCAGATGGCGCGGGCGCCGCTGCAGATCGATGGAGGACCCCAGCAATGACCCGGCACACCCCGAAATGGCAGGACGACAGCGGCAGCACCCGCCTGCTGCTGCCGGTCGACGGATCGGCGCGCAGTCTGGCTGCGGTTCGCCACGCCATCGCCCTCTCCACGACCCAGCGCAGCCCGGCGCATCTGGTACTGCTGAATGTGCAGTCACCCGTGCGCGGCAACATCGGGCGCTTCATCGGCGAGGCTGACCTGCGCCGTTTCCACGAGGACGAAGGTCGCCGAGCCCTGGCCCGGGCGTCGCGGCTGGTGACTGAGGCCGACCTGCATTACGAGACACACGTGGTGGTGGGCGACACCGTCGCCGCCATCCTTGACGCCGCAGACCGCCATAGTTGCCAAGCCATCGTGCTGGCCAACCGCGGCCACGGCAGTGTGGCCGGGATGCTGCTGGGTTCGGTATCGATGCGGCTGCTGCATCAGTCAGCCTGGCCGGTCATCCTGGTACGCGGCTGAGGCGCGTTGCCGGCCGCTTAGCGGTAGCGCGTGGAGTCGGGCACGCCAGCCTCGACGAAGCCGCGAGCTCGCAGCCGACACGAGTCGCACACTCCGCAAGCACTGCCCTGCTCGTCGGCCTGATAGCAGGACACGGTCGCCGAGGGGTCGACACCGCATTCAAGCGCGAGCCGGACGATGGCCGCCTTGCTGAGGTCGACCAGCGGTGCCCGTATACGGATGCGTTCGCCGGCCACGCCAGCGGCTGTAGCCAGATTGGCCATCGCCTCGAAGGCAGCCAGATAGTCGGGGCGGCAGTCCGGGTAGCCGGAATAGTCCACCGCGTTGGCGCCGATGAAGATGTCCCGGGCGCCAAGGGTCTCTGCCCAGGCCAGCGCCATCGACAGGAAGACAGTATTGCGGGCCGGCACATAGGTGACCGGGATGCCCTCAGCAGGGGTCTCGGGGACGGCGATGCTGGGGTCGGTCAGTGCGGAGCCACCGAACACCGAAAGATCGAGCCGCAGCACGCGATGCTCGCGTGCGCCGAGTTTCTCGGCCAGCCTCTGTGCCGCTTGCAACTCGACCCCGTGACGCTGCCCATAGTCGAACGAAAGCGCGTGGCACACCCAACCAGAACGCACGGTGGCCGCCAGCGTGGTGGCGGAATCCAGCCCACCCGACAGCAGCACCACGGCGCGGCGGCCGGCGCCCTGCTCGATCGGCCCGCTCATCGCCCGCGCGCGTCCTGCCAGAGGATCTTGTGCAGCTGCACCTGCATGCGCACGTCGAGCCGGTCCTCGAGGATCCAGCCGGCCAGTGCTGCCGGGTCGAGCTCATCCCAGACTGGCGAAGCGAGCACCGAGCAGCGGCTGCTCAGCGCCTCACGTTGGAGCACCTCCCGCATCCATTCGTAATCGGCGCGCGACGCGACGACGAACTTGATCTCGTCGTGAGTGCGCAGATGCACAAGATTGGCCCAGCGGTTGCGTTCTGCCTCGCCCGAACCGGGGCACTTGAGGTCCATCACGACGCGCACGCGCGGGTCGACGTCGCCAGTGTCCAGCGCGCCACTGGTCTCGAGCGAGACCTCGAGCCCGGCATCGGCGAGTGCCGTCATCAGCGGGTGAACAGCAGGCTGCGCGAGCGGCTCGCCACCGGTCACGCAGACATGGCGAGCGCCGTGCCCCAAGACCTCGGCGATGACATCCTCAAGACTGCGCGAGCGGCCCTCGTGGAAGGCGTATTCGGTGTCGCACCAGCGGCAGCGCAGGGGGCATCCGGTCAGGCGGACGAACACGGTCGGCAGGCCGACGCGGCTCGACTCGCCCTGGATCGAGAGGAACACCTCGTTGATGCGCAGCGTCACGCCGGACGCCGCCGGTTGCGCCGACATCAGCGCCGTGCGGACATGCGCCGGCGCGCCTTCTCGGCCGCCTCGCTGGCCGGATGCCGCGCGATCAACTGCTCGAGGGTACGCCGCTCACCGGCGGTGTCGCCGCTCTCACGCATCGCACTGGCCATGTTCAGCAGGGCATCCGGCGCCTTGGCGCTGCCCGGCCAGGTGTCAAGCAGGCGCTTCTGCGCGGCGATGGCGCCAGCGTAGTCGCGCGCGTTGAACAGCGAGTCACCCGTCCAGTACTGCGCCGGAGCAGCGAGCGCGCTGTTGGGGTAGGCGGCGATGAACTGTTGGAACAACCTCGCCGCATCGGCGAAGCGGGACTCGCGACGCGCGGCGTGGGCGGCCTCGTATGCCACCGACTCCGTTGCCAGCTCGCCGGCAGCACCCGGACGAGCGGGTGCCAAGGTGGCGACGGCGCCGGGCTTCGGCGCGCCGGTCGGGCTCGGTGCGGTGGCGGGTGTGGGTTGCGCGCCCGTGCTGACTGCCGGCATGGGCGAGGTCTCGGGTGGCGGTGCGGCAGGGACAAGGCCGGGGTCGGTGATGGCCGGCGCGGTGCTGGCAGGCTGCGCGCCAGCACCCACAGGCGACGCGGGTGGCGTCTCCAGCACCCGCAATCGCCCGTCGACATCCATGTAGAGGTCTCGCGCACGCTTGTCGGCGGTGTCGAGGCGGTTGTTCGCGGCCTCGAGTTCGCCACGCAGGCGGGCGATCTCGGCGGTCAGGGTCTCGATCTGGTTGAGCAGGTTGAGCAGCGTCCCGCCGTTCACCGTGCCCTCGACGGCGCCGACGCGCCCGTCAAGAGCACGGATCTGCTCGGTGGCCGCTTGCAGCGCCTTGACCTGCTCGTCGATGCGTTTGTGCGCCTCCGAATCGCCAAAGATGGCGTGGGCCGGACCGGCCGCCAACAGCGTGGCGGCCAACAGTACGGCGGGCAGGCGTGTCCGCATCAACGGGCCTGGTAGACGATGTCAGCGCGGCGGTTCTTCGCCCAGCAAGACTCATCGTGGCATTCGGACATCGGCTTCTCTTCGCCGAAGCTGACCGACTCGATACGGTCCTCGCCGATACCAAGTACGCCGAGCGCCTTGCGCACCGCCTCGGCACGCTTCTGGCCGAGCGACAGGTTGTACTCGCGGCTGCCACGCTCGTCGGTGTTGCCCTGGATGATCACGCGAACCTTGGGCTTGCTCTTGAGGAAATCGGCAGTGGCCTGGACGACGCCCTGATATTCCGGCTTGACGGTGTACTGGTCGAGGTCAAAGAAGATCTGGCGGGCAGACGGCGCACCGGCGACGTCGCCAGAGCCATCACCGTCGTCGCCAAGGCTGCGCGAGACCACGTCGTCCTTGCCTGCGCCGGAGGACTTGCCATCCGTCGCGCTGCCAGAAGACGCACCGCGTTCCTCGATCGCGGCGCCATCGCCAGCGGCAGGCTTCTTGCTGGCGCAGCCGGCCAGAGCGAGCATGACTGCGGCGGCGAGCAGAAGGTTGGCGTGGATTGGTTTCATGGTCGGTTCTCCTGTTTTGGCAGCCGTTTGGGCCGCTGGGTTGACTTGGCTGGGAGGATTATCAGGCAAGCGCTTCGCCGATGCTTGATTCCATCTATTGACCGGCAGGGCCCCACGCGGGTTCACGGGCATCACCACTGGGCAGGGTCAGCCGCTGGCGGACACGACCATCCACCGACGCTGCCGCCAGTTCACCACGACCGCCCTGCATCCGGCTGAACAGGACCAATTGGCCGTTGGGGGCGTAACTGGGGCTCTCGTCGACCGGGCCGTCGGTGACGGGAAGCACCTGACGGTTGCCGAGGTCCTGGGTGACGATGCGGAAGCGGCCCGCATAACGCTGCACAAAGACGATCGACTTGCCGTCCGGACTGGGACGCGGGGAGACGTTGTAGTCGCCCTCGAAGGTGAGGCGCTCAGCGTTGCCGCCCGCCACCGGCATGCGGTAGATCTGCGGACCACCACCGCGATCGGAGGTGAAGTAGAGAAGGCGCCCGTCGGGGCTGAAGGCTGGTTCGGTGTCGTTGGCGGGGGTGGTCTTCATCAACCGCTGCGGCTCGCCGCCAGCGACCGGCATAAGGTGGATCTGCGAGGACCCGTCGCGCGTGAGCACAACCGCGAGACGCTGGCCATCCGGCGACCACGCCGGGGCCGAGTTCGAGCCCTTGAAGTCCGCCACGACGCGACGGTCCCCGGTGTTGAGCGTCTGCACCACCACCACCGGCTTCTTGCGCTCGAAAGAGACATAAGCGATACGACCGCCGTCTGGTGACCAGCGCGGCGAGATGATCGGCTCGGTCGAGGTGAACACAGCGCGCGGGTTGTAGCCATCGGCGTCGGCCACCATGAGTTCGAAGCGCTTGCCCAGCCGGGTGATGTAGGCGATGCGGGTGCCGAACACGCCGGGTATGCCGGTGAGCCGCTCGAAGATGAGGTCGGCGATGCGGTGAGCGGTGGCCCGTAACTGGCGCGGCTCGACAACAAAGCTCTGGCCGAGCAGCTGCCGGTTGCCGGCGAGGTCGACCAGACGCACCTGGATCTCCCACTTGCCATTGGCCGCGGCATTGACCCGGCCGATGAGCATGGCGTCGGCGCCCTGCCCCCGCCACTCGGCGATATTCAGCTGGGCGAGCTCGGCCGGCCGCGGCGAGATGGCGCTGGCGTCGATCAGGCGGAACAGCCCACTGCGGGCGAGGTCGGCATTGATCACGGCAGTGACGCTCTCGGGCAGCAGCGGTTCGGAGGCCAGCGGCGCGATGGCGACCGGGATCTGGTTGGCGCCGGCGCCGACGATCTCGACGTTGAGCGCCTCGGCGTGGGCCGAGACGAAGAGGCCCGGGAGCAGGAGCAGGAGCAGGAAACCGGCCAGCAACGCCAGGCGGCGCAAGGTCGTCAGCATGGGCGTGAGGATAGCCGAATTCTTGGCAAGGTCGACCGGCAACGCGGGCCGGGGGTGCCCCGTGGGCGGGCTATTCGCGCAGGCGGAACTGCAGCACGAGATCGCGGCTGAAAAGGCCTCGGTCGACCGGGAGCGGCAGCGGGCTGGCTGCCAGCACGGCGCGCTCCACCGCGGCGTCGAAGGCGGGGTCGCCGCTTGAACGGCTCAGCTTGGCGGAAACCACCTCGCCGTTGGGCAACTGCAGAACCTTGACCTCAGCCTGCGGGTTGCCCTGAACGCCAGGCGGCTCGACCAGACGCGAGCGGACCGCGCGCACGATCTGCGAGCGGTAGATATCCAAAGCACGAGCGCGAGCCTGCTGCGCCGCCTGTGCATCGCGCTGGCGCTGCTGCTCGGCCGCGGCGGCCTGTGCAGCCTCCTGCTCGCGCTGGCGCGCCTGTTCGGCCACCTGCGCAGCGTTTCGTGCCGCCTCGGCCTCGCGGCGGAGCTCGTCGTCGCGACGTGCCGCCTCGGCCAGTTCGCGCTTGTGCCGCGACTCGACCTCGGCCAAACGCTCGGCCTCCTTTTGCTTCTTCTCCTTCTGGAGTGCGATGTCGGCCTTCGGCTCGGGCGCGGGCGGCGTCTTCACCTTGGGCTCAGGCGCCGGCTTGGGCGGCGGCTCGGCGGTCTTTGGACGCGGTGGCTCAGGTGCGGGCTTGGGTTCCGGCGGCACAGGCTTCGGTGGCGGGGGCGGTGGCTCTGCGGGGGCAGGCTCCGGCTGCGATGGTGGGGCCGTCTCCGGGCCCGGCAGAGCGTCCCAGACCTCGGCGACGACGGGCAGCGGCCGGGTCTGCCAGCTCACCGCGAACACCATCAGGCCAAGGAACAGCAGGTGCACCAGCAGCGCCAGCAGCCCCGCGAGGCCGGGCCGCTCGGCCTTGGGCGGCGGGGCGTGAGGAGACATTGCGTTCAAGGTCTGCTGGCCTGAGGGGCCGGGTCAGCGCCGCGGCGACGCCGGCAAGGGCTGGGCGAGCAAGCCGACACGGGCGACGTTCTCACGCTGCAAGATGTCCATCACCCGCAGCACCTTCTCGTACCGTACCGCCTTGTCCGCGGCGATCACCACCGGCTTTTGCGGATCCTTGGCCTGCGCGGCCTTCACCGCGGCGACCAGCGCGCCCTCGTTGCCGGACAGGAAAGCATCGCCCGCGGCGAGGTCTCGCCACTGCAGGCGCCCCTCGCTGTCGACACGCACCTCGACCGGCTTGGCTGCCGGCTGCGCGCCCTTGCCCACCGAGGGCAGTGTGATCTCGACCGGCTGCACCATCGGCGCCGTCACCATGAAGATGACCAGCAGAACAAGCATGACGTCGATGTAGGGGACGACATTGATCTCGGCCTTGAGGCGGCGCTGGCGACGTGCACTCATCTTGGGCGCCTAACGCGAACCGCGGGAGGACTGACGCTGCAGGATGTTGGCGCACTCTTCCATGAAGCTCTCGAGGCGGATCGACAGGCGGTCGATGTCATCGCTGAAGCGGTTGTAGGCAATCACCGCCGGGATGGCAGCGAACAGGCCCATGGCAGTGGCGACCAGCGCCTCGGCGATGCCCGGGGCCACCTGCGCCAGCGTGGCCTGCGACACATTGGCGAGGCCGCGGAACGAATTCATGATGCCCCACACGGTGCCGAACAGACCGATGTAGGGCGAGACCGAACCGACCGAAGCGATAAAGGACAAGTGCGACTCCAGCACGTCCATCTCGCGACGGTAGGTGGCCTGCATGGCGCGCCGGGTGCTGTCTGACATCGACACCGGGTCGATGCCGGTCTGCTTGTGCAGCTTGACGAACTCCTCGTAGCCGGCGCGGAAGACCCGCCCCATCGCGCCGCCGTCAGAACCCGCAAGACCCTGGTACAGCAACTGCAGGTCGCCACCCTTCCAGAAGCGCTGCTCAAACTCCTCAGCCAGCTTGCGCTGCTCGGCGATGGCGAAGCGCTTGCGGAAGATGTACCACCAGGACAGCCCCGAGGCGGCGAGCAGGATAAGCATGACCAGTTGCACCAGCAGGCTGGCATCCTGGATCAGGGTGAGGAGTGAGAGGTCTGTACTGGCGTTCATCAGGGTCCTGACGTTTCAAGTGGGGAAAACAGCCCGCGAGGGCCTCGTTAGTGGCCCGGCGAGGCGACCTCTTGCAGCACCCGCATCAGCGGCTCGGGCATCCGGCTCGGCCGCAGAGAATCTGCCCCGACACAGATCACGTCGCTGCTGCCGCTGACCAGGGTCTCACCCTCGCGTTCGATCGACTGGTCGAAGCGCAGCGCGACCCGGCTGAGCGAGGTCAGTCGGGATTGTACGGTGAGCGCGTCGTCGAGCCTCGCCGGACGGTGGTAGGTGGCCTCGACGCCGCGCACCACGAACAGGATGCCCTGCCGCTCACGCAGCTCGCTCTGGTCAAAACCGAGCCGGCGCAGCCACTCGGTGCGGGCCCGCTCCATGAAACGCATGTAATTGGCGAAGTAGACAACCCCACCGGCGTCGGTGTCCTCGTAATAGACGCGCACCGGGAATTCGAAGCAGATACCGCTGCTACTCAAGATGCCCCCCCTGCCCGGCCAAAGACAGGGACTCCGCGTGAGCCATCAGTAGCAGCTGGCGCACCGGTTGCGGCAGGCCGAGCTGCCAGACCTCGTCCCAGACAAATTGATCGGCCGCCGCTGGCACGGCAGCACCCCGGCCGACGACGATCTCCAGCCGCAGATGCGTGAGATCGTGGCGCAACGTGTGCCACTCGACATCGCAAGGCCCCTCGGGCAGGCACCAGAGGCCGCCCCAGACGCCTCGCTCGGGGCGCCGCACCAGGGCGACGCCCTCGGCCGAGCAATCGAGCAGCAGTTCTACGCGGCGCAGAGGGCGCTCCCGCGCCGGGCGTGGCGAGGGGACCGACTCGACGTCGCCGGCGAGTCGGGCCTGACAGTCGGCAGCGACCGGACACCTACCGCAATCGGGGCGACGCCGGTGGCAGACGGTAGCGCCGAGGTCCATAAGGGCCTGCGTGTAAGTGGCAGCAGTCCCCGGCGGCGCATCGGCTGGCGGGAGACGGGCCTCGGCCTCTGCCCAAAGACGTCGCGCCACCGCTGGATCGCCTGGCCAGCCGGGGATGAACGCGTGTCGCGCCATCACGCGACGCACATTGCCGTCGAGGATCGCAGCCGGACGGTCGAAGGCCAGCGACAGGACCGCCGCGGCAGTCGAGCGCCCTACTCCCGGCAGCGCCATCAGGCCCTGCAAGTCGTCAGGGAAGCTGCCGCATGCCGCAACCAGGGTCGCGGCGCGGTGCAGGTTGCGCGCCCGGCTGTAATATCCGAGCCCGGACCACAGACCCATGACGTCATCCAGGGGTGCCGCGGCGAGCGACGTGACGTCGGGGAAATGCTCTATAAAACGCACGAAGGCCGGCAACACGGTGGCGACCTGAGTCTGCTGCAGCATCACCTCGGACACCCAGACGCGGTAGGGATCGCCGGTACCCTGCCAGGGCAAGTTGTGCCGTCCGGCAACCCTCTGCCAGTCGGTCAGGCGGATGACAAAGTGGTTTGCAGTTGGCAACTTGGGTTTGCCGAGCGTCTGAGTTGTGGTAATTTTGCCCCAATGACCGACCTTCGCGCCCGGATCTCTGCCAATCGACGTCACAAATTGTGGCGTGGCGGCATCGGCACCGTGCTCGCCGCGACCGGCTGCCTCATGGTCTTCACCGCCCTCGGTGTTGCCCCGCCGAGCAGCCTTGACCCTCAGTCGCTGCGCACCGTCGATGCCCCCGATGGCTTCTCCCTCGAAACCGTGAGCTTCGAGGACGAGAACGCTTTCCGTTTCTCCCCTGTTGTGCGCCGTGGTGACACCATGGGCGATGTGCTCTCGCGCGCCGGTGTCTCGGCCGCCGATATCGCGCGCCTGTTGGCCGAGTCGTCGACTCGTCGTGTTCTGGGCAGTCTCGAGCCCGGCCAGGCGATCGAGGTTGGTGTAGATGCCGAAGGCGTGCTGCAGAAACTGGCCTTCAATGGCGCGAGCGGCGACCGCGTCGAGATCGATTCTGTTGGTGACGGTTTCACCGTACGTACCTCGGAATCCGACCTGCAGACCGTGCCGCGTTTCGCCAGCGGTGAGATCCGCAGCTCGCTGTTTGCCGCCACCGACGACGCAGGCATCCCGGACGCAGTGGCCGTGCAGCTTGCAGAGATCTTCTCCGGTGTTGTCGACTTCCACCGCGGCCTGCGCAAGGGCGACCGTTTCTGGCTGGTCTACGAGCAGAACCTGCGCAACGGTGAAGCCGCCTCCAGTGGCCGCGTCATCGCAGCCGAGTTCAGCAATGGTGATGCCACCCACAGCGCCTACTGGTTCGAACCGCATGGCCAACGCGGCGCCTACTACACCGCGGACGGCAAGAGCCTGCGTCGCCAGTTCCTGATGTCGCCACTTGAGTTCTCGCGCATCACGTCAGGTTTCTCGGCCGCACGCTTCCATCCCGTGCTGCAGGAATGGCGCGCCCACCGCGGTGTCGACTACGGCGCCCCCAGCGGCGCGCGGGTCCGCGCCACCGCCGACGGCGTGGTCGAGGCGGCGGGCTACTCGGGCGGTTACGGCAACCTCGTGGTCATCGCACACGGCAACAGCTACAGCACGGCCTACGGGCACCTGTCGGGCTTCGGCCCCGGGGTCCGCCGTGGCGCCCGCATAGGCCAGGGCGACACCATCGGTTATGTTGGTGCCACCGGTCTCGCCACCGGGCCCCACCTGCACTACGAGTTCCGCGTGAAGGGAACGCAGATCGACCCGCAGACGGTGCGCATGGCCGAAGCGGCGCCCCTGACCGGCGAGTCCCGTCACGCGTTTGAACAGCAGCGCTCGATCGCGCTGCGCCACATCGGCTTCGCCAAGCAGACGGTCGTCGCCCGCTTCGAGTGATGTCTGATGTGGGTGGGCCGCCAGGCGGCCCGAGTTGGTTCGCTGGCTTGATGTCCGGCACCAGCCTCGACGGCGTCGACGCCATACTCGTCCAGTTCGAAGATATACCGCCGGCTACCGACAGGGCGCCTGGGGAGACTTCTTACGCGGTCGAGGAGTCGACCTATGTGACCGCCATCCACCACGCACACCAGCCCTTCCCGCCGGGACTGCGCTCGGAGTTGATGGCGCTGCAACAGGCTGATGGCACAAACGAGCTGGCGCGAGCGGCATCTGCCGCCAACCATCTGGCCCGACACTGTGCGGACACCCTGCTGCCGCTGCTCCATGCGAACGGCCTCGGGCCGACCGACGTTGCGGCCATCGGCGCGCACGGCCAGACCGTGCGCCACCAGCCCGATGCCGGCTACACCATCCAGTTGCTGGACGGCGCGATGCTCGCCGAGTTCACGGGAATACCCGTGGTCTGCGACTTCCGCACCGCCGACGTGGCGGCAGGCGGCCAGGGCGCGCCACTGGTGCCAGCGTTCCACGCCGCGCTGCTGGGAACCATGGTTCCACGCGTAGTGCTGAACATCGGCGGCATGGCCAACCTGACTGTGCTCGACCCGCAACGGCCCGTCACCGGCTTCGACTGCGGCCCCGGCAATGTGTTGCTGGACGCATGGATCGCGCGCTGCCGCGGCGCTGCCTTCGACGCGGACGGTGCCTGGGCGGCCAGCGGAACAGTCCTGCCGGACCTGCTCGAGCGGCTGCTGGCGCATCCGTTCTTCGCGCGCACACCGCCCAAAAGCTGCGGACGCGAGGATTTCGATATCTACTGGCTCGAGGGCATGGCACTTGAGGGCCTGCCGGCGGCGGATGTCCAGGCAACGCTGGCCGAATTGACGGCGAGAGCGGTGGCTGATGCTGTTGAGCGCTATGCCCCGACCTGTCGCGCGGTGCTGGTTTGTGGTGGCGGCACACTCAACGCAGACCTGTTCACGCGCCTGCGCGGAGCCATGCCTGGGCGCACGGTCGACGTGACGGCGGCGATCGGTCTGGACCCGATGCACGTCGAAGCTGCCGCCTTCGCGTGGCTGGCCCGCCAGCGTCTGGCGGGCTTGCCGGGCAACCTGCCGTCGGTCACCGGCGCCCGTGGGCCACGCGTGCTCGGGGCTGTCTACCCAGCCCCGCCCACGCAGGGCTAAGGCCGTGTGAGGCCGCCCGACCGGCGCGCCCATCGCGTACCTGCGCCGACAGGGCCGCAGTAGCAAAAACAAGGGGCCCCGCAGGGCCCCGTCCACCTACTCTGGAGGTTGGCTTAGACCGAGAAAGACGATCCGCAGCCGCAGGTGGTGCTGGCGTTCGGGTTGCGGATGACGAATTGCGCACCCTCGATGCCCTCGCTGTAGTCGATCTCGGCGCCGACCAGGTACTGGTAGCTCATCGGATCGCACAGCAGGGTCACCCCGCCACGTTCGATCACGGTGTCGTCCTCGGCAGTCGCCTCTTCGAACTGGAAACCGTACTGGAAGCCCGAGCAGCCACCACCGCTGACGAACACGCGGAGGCGGATCTCCGGGTTGCCTTCCTCGGCGATGAGGTCCAGCACCTTGGCGACGGCGCTGTCGGTCAGCAGGATGGGGGCGGGCGTCTCGGTGACGGCAAGGTCGGTGACTGCGTTCATGGCTAAGTCCTTGGCAAAAGGTTGCTATTGCGGATTATGGGGACAGGCGGGTGCCACTTCAACCCTCATGGCAACAGGGCGATGCCGTCGATGCCCGTGGTCTCGGGCAGGCCGAACATCAGGTTCATGTTGTGGATGGCCTGGCCAGCGGCGCCCTTGACCAGGTTGTCGATGGCGGAGAGCACCACCACAGTATCCCCGCCCTGTGGACGGTGTATGGCGATGCGGCAGGTGTTGGCGCCGCGCAGCGAACGCGTCTCGGGGTGCGAGCCAGCCGGCATGACATCGACAAACGGCTCGCCGGCGTAGGTGCGCTCGAACAGCGCCTGCAAGTCGGCGCTGCGGTCGGTCAGCCGCGCATAGAGCGTGGCGTGGATGCCGCGGATCATCGGCGTAAGGTGCGGCACGAAGGTCAACCCCACAGCGGCGCCAGCCACGCCGGTTAGACCCTGGCGGATCTCTGGCAGATGCCTGTGGCCCGGCACGGCATAGGCCTTGAAGTTGTCGCCAGCCTCGGCGAACAGGGTGTGCACCTCGGCCTTGCGGCCGGCGCCGCTGACGCCAGACTTGCAATCGGCGATGAGGCTGGCCGGGTCGACCACGCCAGCGCGCAGCAGCGGCATGAAGCCCAACTGCACCGCGGTGGGGTAGCAGCCGGGGTTGGCAACCAGACAGGCGCCGCGGATAGCGTCGCGGTTGAACTCGGGCAGGCCATAGACGGCCTCCGCCACCAGCGCGGGGCTGGCGTGGGGCATGCCATACCAGGCCTCCCACTCCGGAACGTCCTTGATGCGGAAGTCGGCGGCGAGGTCGATGACCTTGACACCCTTTCCCAGCAGATCGCCGGCCTCCTTCATGGCGATGCCGTTGGGCGTGGCGAAGAAGACCACGTCGCAGGCGGCCAGCGCAGCCGGATCGGGCGCGGTGAACGCCAGATCGACACGCCCCCGCAGGTTGGGAAACATGTTGGCGACGGGCGTTCCCGCATCACCGCGCGAGGTGATGACGGCAAGCCTGACCAAGGGGTGGGCGGCGAGCAGGCGCAGCAACTCGACACCGGTGTAGCCGGTGCCGCCGACAACGCCGACCTTGATGGACGGGGTGGCTGTGGTCATGGATGAATTCCTTGCAACGGGGCGGACGAAAAAAAACCGCCCGGGGGCGGTCTTTTTCTGCGGCCTTAGCGCTTGCTGAACTGCTTGCGCCGGCGGGCCTTGTGGAAACCGACCTTCTTGCGTTCGACCTCGCGAGCGTCGCGGGTCATCAGGCCGTGGCGGCGCAGCTCACCCTTGAGGTCAGCGTTGTAGTCGACCAGTGCACGCGCCAGCCCGTGGCGAACGGCGCCGGCCTGGCCGGACTCGCCACCACCGTCGACGTTCACAGTGACGTCGAAGCTGCCGACATTCGCGGTGACTTCGAGCGGTTGGCGGGCAACCATGCGGCCGGTCTCGCGGGCGAAGTATTCGTCGATCGACTTGCCGTTGATGACGAACTTTCCGCTGCCGGACTGGATGAAGACGCGGGCGACCGAACTTTTGCGGCGGCCGGTTCCGTAGTAGTACTTACCGATCACTGGGTGACTCCTCAGATTTCCAGGGCGCGCGGCTGCTGGGCGCTGTGCGGGTGGCTGTCGCCGGCGTAGACCTTGAGCTTCTTCAGCATGGCGTAGCCGAGCGGGCCCTTGGGCAGCATGCCCTTGACGGCCTTCTCCAGCGCACGGCCCGGGAAACGCTCTTGCATCTTGCCGAAGGTGGTCTCGGTGATGCCGCCGGGGTAGCCGCTGTGACGGTAGTACTTCTTGTCCAGAGCCTTGTTGCCGGTGACCTTGATCTTCTCGACGTTGACCACGACGATGAAGTCGCCGGTATCGACGTGCGGGGTGTAGATGGCCTTGTGCTTGCCGCGCAGGCGGTGAGCAATAGCTGAAGCAAGTCGGCCGAGGACCTTGTCGGTGCCATCGACCACAAACCAGTCGCGCTGTACTTCGTGCGGCTTGGCGGAGAACGTTTTCATTGTTGGAATCTCGTGCGGCGTGTTGCCGGTTCACCAAAAGCCCGAGATTGTAGTGTGGGCACGATGCCCAAGTCAATGAATCCGGCACCCCGTGCTAGCATCGCCGCCCTACCCCCGACACCTACAGGAGCCTGCCTTGGAAGCCCGCGTAAAACTGCTCGAGAACGTCTGCTTCGTCGGAGAGACCGGGAGCGGACACGCCGTGGTGATGGACGGTGCGCCCGAGGGTGGCGGCCGCAACCTCGGCCCCCGTCCGATGGAGATGCTGCTGGTGGGTGCAGGCGGATGCACCAGCTATGACATCGTCACCATCCTGCGCAACAGCAAGCAGGACGTGGCGGGCTGCGAGGTCAAGGTGACGGCCGAACGCGCCGCCACCGACCCCAAGGTGTTCACCAAGATCCACCTGCACTTCATCGTCTCGGGCCGCAACCTGCTGCCCAACCGCGTCGAGCACGCCATCCGCCTGTCGGCTGAGAAATACTGCTCGGCGACCATGATGCTGGCCAAGACCGCCGAGGTGACGCACAGCCACGAGGTGGTCGAACTGGCGAGCCCCGCCGCCTAGACCCAGTAGGCGGTGCGCGTCATGACCTGCGAGACCGCACGCATGGCGCCCTGGACCGGGGCCGGAAGCTCCACCCCGCCCTGCCGTAGCGCGGTCTGGCGGTGCCGGTCCTCGTCGTCCTGCATCTGCCGCAGGATGGCCGCCGAGCGCGCGTCCTGCGCGGGCAGCCGCGAAAGATGCTCATCCAGATGGTCGTAGACCTGACGCTCGGTCTCGGCCAGGAAGCCGAGGTTCACCCGGTCGCCAAGCGCGCCTGCGATGGCGCCCATGGCGAATGAGCCGGCGTACCAGACCGGGTTGAGGAGGCTCTTGCGGCCACCAAGCTCGCCGATACGCTGCTCTGTCCAGGCCAGGTGCTCGGTCTCCTCCTGCGCAGCCTCGCGCATGGCCGCCTGCACCTTGGGATCGCGCGCCGTAAGCGCCTGCCCGGCATAGAGCGCCTGGGCGCAGACCTCTCCGACATGGTTGACGCGCATCAGGCGCGCCACGTTCTGCTTCTGACGGTCGTCGAGGTCGGCCTCCGGCAGGTCGTTGCCCGGCACCGGACGGGCGCTGTGTGCGGGACCAGCAAGCGTGCGGAGAGCGTTGTCGAGGGTGGTGATGAGGGCGTCGATGTTCATGGCCGAAGGGTAGCAGACGGTGGGAGACCGACCACCTCGGGGGAGTGGCGGGCCGGGCCTACCAGCGGGGTGGGGCGGCCCACTACCTCGGGGGGTGGCGGGCCGGGCCTACCGGCGGTGGAGCTTTCTTGCAGATGGCTCCGCAGTCTGCTGCGAAAGCCCCATCCGCCGCTCTCCCGGCCATTGAAGGTTCAGGGTGCTGCGCTGACCGTCGCTGGCGGGGCGCATCGGGAAAGCTCTTCGAAGCGGGATGCGAGCGAAGCGAGAGAGCGAGAGGAGCGTCCCGATGGAAGCCCCGCCCGCCACTCGGGGAAGGCCCGCCCACCACCAGAGCGACACCCAGCTGGCTCAGTGCTGGCAGACGGGGCACCAGAAGGTCGAGCGCTGCCCCATGCGCGCCATGCGGATCTCGGTTCCGCAGGTGACGCACGGCTGGCCATCGCGGCCGTAGACGCGGTGCTCGAGCTGGAAGCAGCCAAGGTCGCCATTGGCCTGCACGTAATCGCGCAGCGAGCTGCCGCCGGCAGCCAGCGCCTCCTGCAGCGTCTCGCGGATGGATGCCACCAGGCGCGCGCAGGCCGGGCGGGTGAGCCGGCGCGCTGCGGTTCCGGGGCGGATGCCAGCGCGGAAAAGCGCCTCGCTGGCGTAGATGTTGCCGACGCCGACCACGGTGTGGGCGTCCATGATCACCGTCTTGATCGCCGCCGTGCGGCCGCGCGTAGCCTGCCACAGGGCCTCGCCAGACCATGAAGGGTCGAGCGGCTCGGGGCCGAGCTCGCGCAGCAGGGGGTGATGCTCGGGCAAGCCAGGGACCAGCAGTACCGCGCCGAAGCGGCGCGGGTCGTGCAGGCGTAGCGCACGTCCGTCACCCAAGAGGATGTCGACATGGTCGTGCTTGCGCGGCGGGGTGTCGGCAGAGACCACCGACAGGCTGCCTGACATGCCCAGATGGATGAGCAGGTGTGTATCGCCAAGGTCGGCAAGGATGTACTTGCCGCGCCGCGTGAGCGAGGCCACACGCCGCCCAGCCAGTTGCGCATCGAGATCGGGCGGCACCGGCCAGCGCAGCCGGGGGTCGCGCACCACCGCTCCGGTCAGCGTGCGGCCACCGACGTGCGGCTCGATGCCACGGCGGGCTGTCTCTACTTCGGGAAGTTCGGGCATGCGCCTCGGACGCCCGCCGCCGCCGGAAGTTCGCGGCCATCGACCTTGCGCCGCCTCAGGAGCCCCCGGACGACCATGCCGTATCATTCGCCCTGCTCGAGACCACTACCTGCCAACATGCCTGCTGCCACGCCCGCCCCCGTCGATCCCGCCCTCACCGCCCTCTCCCCGCTTGATGGTCGCTACGCCGGCAAGGTCGCCGCACTGCGTGGGCACTTCAGCGAACTGGGCCTGATCCGTGCCCGCACCCAGGTCGAGATCGAGTGGCTCAAGGCGCTCGCGGCCGAGCCGGGCATCGCCGACCTGCCCGCTTTCACGCCGGACACGATCGATGAGCTGGACGCCGCCGCGGCTGCTTTTGGCGAGGCCGACGGCGCCGCGGTGAAGGCCATCGAGGCCACAACCAACCACGACGTCAAGGCGGTCGAGTACTGGCTGCAGCGGCGCTTTGCGGATAATGCCGAGGTTGCCGCAGCAACCAACTTCCTGCACTTCGCCTGCACCTCAGAGGACATCAACAACCTGTCCTACGCGCTGATGCTGCGCGCCGGACGGGACGAGGTGCTGCTGCCACAACTTGACCGCACGATCGAGACGCTTCGCGGCATGGCGCACCGGCTGGCCGACCTGCCGATGCTGTGCCGTACCCACGGGCAGTCGGCGACGCCGAGCACGCTGGGCAAGGAGATGGCCAACGTGGTCTACCGACTGCAGAGGGCGCGCGCCACCATCGCCGGCGTGGCCATCCTAGGCAAGATCAACGGCGCGGTAGGCAACTACAACGCCCACCTGGCGGTCTACCCGGACCTGGACTGGGAGGGGTTCTCGAGGCGCTTCGTCGAATCCCTGGGGCTGACGTTCAACCCCTACACCATCCAGATCGAGCCGCACGACTGGACCGCCGAGCTGTGCGACGCCATCGGCCGCTGCAACACCATCCTCATCGACCTTGACCGGGATGTGTGGGGCTACATATCGCTCGGTTACTTCAAGCAGCGCGTGGTCAAGGACGAGGTCGGCTCGTCGACCATGCCGCACAAGGTCAATCCGATCGATTTTGAGAACTCCGAGGGCAATCTGGGTGTGGCCAACGCCCTGCTCCGGCACTTCTCGGAGAAGCTGCCGATCAGCCGCTGGCAACGCGACCTCACCGACTCCACCGTGCTGCGCAACGTTGGCGTGGCATTCGGTCACACACTGCTGGGCCTCGAATCGCTGCTCAAGGGCTTGGGCAAGCTCGAAGCCAACCCGGCAAGGCTGCAGGAAGACCTGGACGCCAACTGGGAGGTGCTCGCCGAGCCGATCCAGACGGTGATGCGCCGTTATGGCGTGCCCAACCCCTACGAGGCGCTGAAGGCGCTGACGCGTGGCAAGGGCGGGCTGAGTGGGGCCGACCTGCGGGGCTTCATCGAGGGCTTGGCCATCCCTGCTGACGCCAAGTCTCGCCTGATCGCGATGACGCCAGCGACCTACATCGGCAAGGCCGCGGAGCTGGCTCGCCGGGTCTGATACAGACCGGGCGCGCGGGCCTCAGCTGCGGCGTCGATTGCGCAGCGCGGCGATGATCAGCGGCGACAGCGAGGCCGCGATGATTGCGACGATGACCAGCGTGAGGTTGCCGCGCACCACCTCGGTGTTGCCGAAGACGTAGCCCAGCGGCACCAGCGAACCGACCCAGGCGCATGCAGCCAAGGCGCTGTAGCCGAGGAAGCGGCGGTAGGTCATGCGGCCGAGGCCAGCAACGAAGGGCACGAAGGTCCGCATCAACGGTACAAAGCGCGCGATGAGGATTGTCTTGCCGCCGTGCCGCTCGTAGAAGTCGTGTGTGCGATGCAGGTTGCGCGGGTTCAGCCAGCGTGACCGCGGGTCATCGAAGACCGCTGGGCCGACACGGCGGGCGATCCAGTAGTTGGTGTTGTCCCCGCTCAGGGCGGCGACGATGAGGACGCTGACCAGCAGCCAGAGCGGCAATCCGACCAGTGCCCCGACCGCCCCCGCGACGAACAGCAGGCTGTCGCCTGGCAGGAACGGCGCGACGACCAGACCGGTCTCGGCCCAGACGATGACGAAGAGGATGGCGAGGAAGCCGTGGCCGTAGGCCTGAGCCCACTCAAGCAGGTGCACGTCGAGGTGCAGCAGGAGATTGACAAGATCCGACAGGCTCAACGTCTCACCAGATGGGTGTCAGAAAAACGCCGCAGATGGTCACCGCTGCGGTTTTTCTCAAGGCATCGCGTCGACTTGCTCTTTGACCGGCTTGACCAGATCCGCCTGCGTCACTCCGAGCCACATGACCAGCGCCGAGGCGACAAAGGCGGAGGAGTAGATGCCGAACAGGATGCCGATGGTCAGGGCCACGGCAAAGCCATGCAGTGCCTCGCCGCCGAACAGCAGCATCGACACCACCGCAAGCTGCGTGCAGCCGTGGGTGATGATGGTACGGCTCATGGTCCGGGTGAGCGCGTTGTCGATGATCTCGGGCACGGTGCGGCCACGCATCTTGCGGAAGTTCTCGCGGATGCGATCGAACACCACCACCGACTCGTTCACCGAATAGCCCAGCACCGCCAGCACCGCGGCCAACACGGTGAGCGAGAACTCCCACTGGAAGAAGGCGAAGAAGCCCAGGATGATGACCACGTCGTGCAGGTTGGCGATGAGCGCCGAGACGCCGAACTTCCACTCGAACCGCATCCAGAGGTAGATGACGATGCCGAGGCAGACGAAGAGCAACGCCATGCCGCCGTCGGTGGCCAGTTCCTTGCCGATCTGCGGCCCGACGAACTCGACGCGGCGCAGCTCGAGGCCCGGCTCGACCGTCTTGAGCGAGTTGAAGACCTGCTCGGACAACTGCGCGCTGGTGACGCCCTGCTTGACCGGCAAGCGGATGAGCACGTCTTTTGAGCTGCCGAAGTTCTGCACCGCCGCATCTGCGAAGCCGAGGTCGGCGAGCTCGCCGCGGATGCGCGACAGGTCGGCTGCCTGCGGCGTCGAGACCTCCATCACGGTGCCGCCGGTGAACTCGACCGAGAAGTGCAGCCCGCGGGTGCTGAGGAAGAAGACTGCCGCGACAAAGGTGACGATGGACACCACGTTGAACCACAGCGCGTGGCGCATGAACGGGATGTCACGACGGATACGGAAGAATTCCATGGCTATGCGTCCTGCTCAGGCGGCGGCGTCGCTGCCGGCCCACTTGGTGTTGCCGATCGACAGGTGGCTGATGCGCTTCTGCCGCCCGTACACGAGGTTGACCATCGCGCGCGAGACCAGCACCGCGCTGAACATCGAGGTGACGATGCCGAGACAGTGCACCACGGCGAAGCCGCGCACCGGGCCCGAGCCGAAGGCCAGCAGCGCCAGGCCGGCGATGAGCGAGGTGATGTTGGAGTCGAGGATGGTGTCGAACGCGCGGTCGTAACCCGCGGCGATCGACGCGCCCGGCGAGTTGCCGTTGCGCAGCTCTTCGCGGATGCGCTCGTTGATCAGCACGTTGGCGTCGATGGCCATACCCAGGGTGAGCGCGATGGCGGCGATGCCCGGCAGCGTGAGCGTGGCCTGGAGCAGCGAGAGCAGTGCGAGCAGCAGGAACAGGTTGCTGGCCAGCGCGACCGACGAGATGGCGCCGAACACCATGTAGTAGATGACCATGAAGACGACGATCGCGGCGAAGCCATAGAGCGTCGAGTTGATGCCGCGGGAGATGTTGTCGGCGCCGAGGCTCGGACCCACGGTGCGCTCCTCGACGATCTCCATCGGCGCGGCCAGCGAGCCGGCACGCAGCAGCAGCGCGATGTCGCGGGCTTCCTCGGTGTTCATGGCGCCGCTGATCTGCACACGGCCGCCGGCGATCTCGGTGCGGATGACCGGCGCCGTGACCACCTCTGACTGCCCCTTCTCGACCAGCAGCATGGCCATGCGCTTGCCCACGTTCTCGCGGGTGACCTGCTTGAAGATGCGTGCACCCTTGCCGTCGAGGTTGATGTGCACCGCCGGCTGGCCGCTCTGGCCGTCGAAGCCTGGCTGCGCATCGGCGATGTTCTCGCCGGTCAGGTAGACCTGCTTGCGGACGAGGTAGGGCCGGCCCTCGCGGTCGGTGACGAAGTCGGCGCCGAACGGCACCTGGCCGGCCTGTGCGGCGGCCAAGGAGGTCGGGTCGCTGTGTTCCTCGTCGACCATGCGCAGTTCGAGCGTGGCGGTGCGGCCGAGGATGTCCTTGGCCTTGGCGGTGTCCTGCACGCCGGGCAGCTGCACGACGACACGCGACGGCCCCTGCTGCTGCACGATCGGCTCGGCGACGCCGAGTTCGTTGACGCGGTTGCGCAGCGTGGTGATGTTCTGCTGCAGCGAGGCCTCCTCGATGCGCTTGAGCTCGGCCGGGGTGAGCGAGAGGATCAGGCGCAGGTCTTCGCCGGCCACATCGTCGCGGATCGACAGGCCGCGGAAATCCTTCTCGACCAGGGCGCGGGCCTGCTTGCGCGCTGATTCGTCCTTGAAGCGCAGGACCAGGTCGTCACCCTGCTTGGCGATACCGCCGTAGCTGACACGCGCCTCGCGCAGGCTGCCGCGCAGCTCGTTCTGGTTGCGCTCGATGGCCTTGGCCAGAGCGGTCTTCATGTCGACCTCGAGCAGGAAGTGGACGCCGCCGCGCAGGTCAAGGCCGAGGTACATCGGCAGCGCGTGCAGCGAGCTGAGCCACTCGGGCGAGGCCGACTGCAGGGCCAGGGCGACGATGAAGTTGCTGCCCAGCGCCTGCTGCAGCACGTCGCGTGCCTTGAGCTGGTCGTCGGTGCTGGCCAGGCGCACGCGGATGCTGCGCTCGTCGCTGGCGACCCCGGCTGCGTCGACGCCGCCGGACTTGAGCGCCTGCTCGACCTTGCCCATGAGTGCGGTGTCGGCCTTGACGCCCGGGCGGGCCGGCAGCACCTGCACCGCCGGCACCTCGCCAAACAGGTTGGGGACCGTGTAGACGACGCCGAGCGCCATGACGATGGCGATGAGGGCGTTCTTCCAGAGCGGGAAACGGTTCATTGGCGTTCCGGTGACGGTTCGGTGGGCCGCCTGAGCGGCCTCAGGCGGCGGCGATGCTGCCCTTTGGCAGCACGGTCTGGATGCTCGGGCGTTGCACCACGACGCGGGTGTCCTTGGCGATCTCAAGCGTCACGTAGGTGTCGGTCACCTTGGTGACCTTGCCCAGGACGCCGCCGCCGGTGATGACCTCGTCGCCCACCTGGAGGGCGTCGATCATCTGCTTGTGCTCCTTTGCACGCTTCATCTGCGGGCGGATGAGCATGAAGTAGAACAGCACGAAGATGACCACCATCGGCAGCAGTCCGGCCCAGTCGAAGGCGGGTGCTGGCGTGTTGGCAAAGGCGGGGGTGGCGGTGGCCAACGCGAGGCTGGCGATAACGGTACGGACGACGTTCATTGCGCTCTGGACAGGACGTGGCAAAAGGGTGCGCGATGGTATCACGCGCTCATTGGCGGGCCTTGCGGCAGCGCCCGCGGTGTCAGGCAGCGCCAGAGGCGTAGTGTTCCCGACGCTCGCGCGTGAATTCGGAGAGCCGGCCCTGGCCGATCGCATCGCGCATACCGGCCATGAGCTGCTGGTAGTGGCGCAGGTTGTGGACGGTGTTGAGCCGAGCCCCGAGCGCCTCGCCGGTGCGGTGCAGGTGGTGCAGGTAGGCGCGACTATAGTTGCGGCAGGTGTGGCAGTCGCAGCTGGCATCGACCGGCGCCGGGTCGGCGCGGTGCACGGCGTTCTTGATGCGCAGCTCGCCCAGGCGGGTGTAGAGGATGCCGTGGCGCGCATTGCGGGTGGGCAGGACGCAGTCGAACATATCTACGCCCCGCTCCACCGCATCCATCAGGTCGAGCGGCGTGCCGACCCCCATGACGTAGCGCGGACGGTCCACCGGCAGCCGCGGCGCCGAGTGCTCGAGGATGCGCAGCATGTCCTGCTTGGGCTCGCCGACCGACAGCCCCCCCAACGCGTAGCCCTCGAAGCCGACGTCGAGCAGGCCGGCCAGCGACTCGTCGCGCAGGTCCTCATACATGCCGCCCTGGACGATGCCGAACAGGGCGTTGCCGCAGCCGGTCTGGTTGAAAGCATCGCGGCTGCGGCGCGCCCAGCGCAGCGACAGGCGCATCGAGTCGGCGGCCTCGCGATGCGTGGCCGGGTACGGCGTGCACTCGTCGAAGATCATGGCGATGTCGCTGTTGAGCGCCGCCTGGATCTGCATCGACACCTCGGGCGTGAGCATCAAGCGGTCGCCGTTGAGCGGGCTGGCGAACTTCACGCCCTCCTCGCTGATCTTGCGCAACGCACCCAGCGACCAGACCTGAAAGCCCCCCGAATCGGTGAGGATCGGGCCATCCCAGTGCATGAAACGGTGCAGCCCGCCGAACGTGCGCAGCACATCCATGCCGGGTCGCAGCCACAGGTGGAAGGTGTTGCCGAGCAAGATCTGCGCGCCGCTGGCCGCGACCTCCTCCGGCGTGAGCCCCTTGACCGCGCCGTAGGTGCCGACCGGCATGAACGCCGGCGTGTCCATCACGCCGTGCCTGAGCGTGATGCGGCCGCGGCGGGCGGCGCCGTCGGTGGCGAGGAGCTCGAAACGGAGGGACGGCTGAGTCATGGGTGAAGGGTGTCGCCGACAGGCGTAATGGAGAACGTCATTGACGGTCCGGAGTTTGCACGATGGCACGTGCCACGCCGTGGCCAGGGTCGATGAGCATTGCGTCACCGTAGCTGAAGAAGCGGTAGCCCTGATCGATGGCGTGGCGATAGGCGGCACGGATCGGCTCCACACCGCCCAGCGCCGAGACCAGCATCATCAGCGTGGACTTGGGCAGGTGGAAGTTGGTCATCAGTGCGTCGATGGCCTTGAAACGGTAGCCAGGCCGGATGAACAGGCCGGTCTCGGCGCTGCCGGCCTGCAGGGTGCCACCTGCCGCCGCCGACTCGAGCGCACGCAGCGCGGTGGTGCCGACCGCCACCACGCGACCGCCGCGGGCGCGGGCCGCCGACACCGCGTCCACCGTGGCCTGCGGTACCACCCACCATTCGCGGTGCATGACGTGATGGTCCAGGTTCTCGACACGCACCGGCTGGAAGGTACCGGCACCCACGTGCAGCGTGACCCAGGCCAGACCGATGCCCTGGCCTGCAAGGGTATCGAGCAGCGGCTGGTCGAAGTGCAGGCCGGCGGTGGGCGCCGCCACCGAGCCCGGCTCGCGTGCGTAGACGGTCTGGTAGCGCGACTCGTCGAAGCTGTCGGCGTCGCGCTCGATGTAGGGCGGCAGCGGCAAACGGCCATGGCGCTCGATCAACTCCAGCGCGTCGCCGTCGAAGCGGAGGTGGAAGAACTCGCCGGCGCGCCCGACCACGCTGACGGTGATGCCGCCGTCGAGCAGGATCGTGCTTCCCGCGTGCGGCGTCTTGCTGGCGCGGACCATCGCCAGCACCTCGCTGGCGCCGATGACGCGCTCGACCAGCACCTCGACACGGCCGCCGGTGGCTTTGGCACCGAACAGGCGGGCGTGGATGACGCGGCTGTCGTTGAACACCAGCAGGTCGCCAGGCTGCAACCAGAGCGGCAGCTCGCGAACCACGGAGTCGGTGATGGCCTGCCCCCGCAGGACCAGCAGGCGCGACGCCGCGCGGTCCGGCAAGGGCGCCTGCGCGATGCGATCGGGCGGCAGCGGGTAGTCGAAGTCGGCGAGCGTGAGCGACATGGGGCGCGACTCTAACCCACCGCGAGCGGCGCCGGCGAAGCTTGACCTGCGGCAAAGCGTTGGGCGCAGCCGGTCGCTAGATTCTTTGCCATGAAGACCGACACCCGAACCAGCAGCAAGCGGACTCAGGACGCACCCACCAGGGGCATCCCGCGCAAGGCCGCTCAGCCGTCCCCACTGCCGGCCCTGACCGCAGGCCAGTTGGTGCAGGCCGTGTGCCGCAGCCGCATGGCCCATGGCGGCGACGGTTGGGTCGACCTGCTGTCACAGGCACGGCGCGAGAACCGAAAGCGCAACATCACCGGCGTGCTCGCTCGGCAAGGCGACGAGGTGCTGCTGGTGTTAGAGGGCACCGCAGAGCGTATCGGCGATGCATTGGCCGCGATCGGCCGCGACTCCCGCCACTCCGGCTTCACGGTGTTGCGGGTGCGCACCGCGCTGAAACGTGACTTTCCGGGTTGGTGGATGGCCAGCACTCAACTGGATGCAGACCGCTTCGCCCGTATCGAGTACGCCTTCACTGGCGAGGACCCGGATGCCGGCCGCCGCCTGCGCGCTTTCATAGTCGATGGCGAGTGGATGCCGGAACACACAGGCAGCGGCGCCGCACTGCTGACGCCGCCCTCCCGGCACGCCAACCACGTGGGCCTGTCGGCCACCGCCAACGGCTGCGACACCGCCGCGTCTGCGGTGCGCAGCGTGCGCCTGCGCAGCGGGCTGACTCAGGTGGATTTCGCACGCCGTTTTGGCGTGCCACTGCACACCCTGCGCAATTGGGAGCAGGGCAAGCGCGTGCCCACCGGCGCAGCCGCGACGCTGATCCGCGTGATGGGCGTGATGCCCGAGGTGGTCTGCGCGATCGCAGCATCCGCACCAGCCATGCCAAGGGCACGTTGAGTTTCCCCCTACCGGACCGGCGCGGACGGAAGGCTGCGCCCGGTCCGGCTTTTTCGCTTGCAGCGACGATGGCCACCCAACGATAATCCGCGCTCCCCTCCAGCCGGGATGGCGGAATCGGTAGACGCAGCGGATTCAAAATCCGCCGCCCGAAAGGGTGTGGGGGTTCGAGTCCCCCTCCCGGCACCAGCGCAATCCACGCCAAAAGCGTCCGGCCATCGCCTCCCGATCAGATCGCTGCCCCTCGATCAATCTACTGGAGAAACGTCATGCGCCTTACGTTGCCTACCCTGATCACCCTGTTGGTTGCCGCCGCCAGCCCGACGACGGCGTTTGCAGACGACCGGCAGGACCGTCGCGGGTCCTCAGCTGAGAACAGCAACCGTGGTGGCGAACTGCGCGGGCAGGAACGCGCGGAGCAGCGACACCGCATGAAGTCGGAGAAAAAGCACGCCCCGGGACACGATGCCAAGGAGCGCGACGATCGCGAGGGCGCTGGCCGGCGGAATGAGCGGAATGAGAAGCCCGAGCGGGATCGCGCGCGGTCGCGAGAGCACAAGGCCACGAAGCCCGCAAAGTAACAGCTCATATTGCCCCCGCAACCACCACCGCCCCCCCGGTGCGCTTTCCTACAGACGCAGGAATTTGATTGCAACGCGCAATTTTCGCGCTGGAGCGAGGGCTCAGCTCCGGCGAAGCCAACCCCAGGCAGCCGCGACCACCAGCAGCACCAGCATGGTGCCGACCAGATCGCCGGAGATCATGACGAGCAGATGCAGCGCCCCGGCTGGCGCCAACCCGGTGAGGTGATACAGAAGCTGGTGCGCGATGGGCGAGAGCACCGACTGCAGGACGACAAGCAGAAGCACCAACCGGAATGACAATTCAGTCAGCTGGTCGCCGATGCCGAACGCACGCCGCACGGCTGCAAGCGCGACCAGCGGCACGAAGGCGCTCGCGCCGGCAATCGCCAGCAACACCGGCATCGCCGCATCGGGGAAGGTCTGGGGCGCCAGCACCAGGCTGGCAAGGAACACACCTAAACAACCATACAGCCCGCAGACGACCGCCGCGATCAGTCGTACACCTGCTGGTAGATACGGCGCGCTGACGCCGCTTGCAAACTCAGCGGGAAGCAGCATCTGGAATTCGCCGACGATCCAATAAGCAAAGCCAGAGCCCGCCACAGCTAGCAGATTGCGATAAAAGTGATTGATATGCATGATGTTTTATTGTAGTCCTTGGCGGGGGCGCTTCCAACTAAATCGGCGTGTGCCCGTCACCCGACAATGACGAGCCGGAGGCTCACCGCGCGAGCCCCTGCTAAACTGACTCACCTTATTTTCGCTATCCCCCCACCATGCACGACGCCGAACGGCTGCACCGGATAGACCAGCTGCTGCATGAGCGGCGCGTCGTACCGCGCGCAGAGATGCTCAAGGAGTTGGGCGTATCGCTGGCGACCTTCAAGCGCGACCTGGCCTACCTGCGCGACCGTTTCAACGCACCGATCGAATACGACCGTGAGCGCGGCGGCTACTGCTTCGGGCAACAGGGCACCGGACCACGCTACGCGCTGCCGGGCCTCTGGTTCAGCGAGGCCGAGGTGGCAGCACTCCTGACCATGAGCCAACTGCTGCAGGAACTCGACAGCAACCTGCTGACGCCGCACATCCAGCCGCTGGTCGCACGTATCGACACCATCCTTGGCGCCGGCAAGGTCAGCTCGGAAGAGCTCCGGCGCCGCATCCGCATCACCCGGGCCGGTGCGCGTCCGCCGTCCAATCATCTGTTCCCCGGCATCGGCCTGGCCCTGCTGCAGCGTCGGCAGGTACACATCCGTTATTACGGCAGGGCCCGCGACGACACCACCGAGCGCACGGTATCGCCGCAACGGCTGGTCCACTACCGTGGCAATTGGTACCTGGACGGCTGGTGCCACCTGCGCGATGACCTGCGCAGTTTTGCGCTGGATGGCATCCTTGCCATGCAGACCCTCGACGAACCGGCACAGGAGTGCGACGACGCCACGCTCGACGCTTTCTTCAGCGCCGGCTACGGCATCTTTTCCGGCAACGCCGTGCGCTGGGCGCGGCTGCGGTTCAGCGCCGAGCGCGCGCGCTGGGTGTCTACCGAGCAGTGGCACTCGCAGCAGCGCGGCGGATTCGACGAGAACGGCCGCTACGTGCTGGAGCTGCCCTACTCCGACCCGCGCGAGCTGCTGGGCGACCTGCTCCGCCACGGCAGCAGCGTAGAGGTGCTGGACCCGCCGGACATGCGCGAGATGCTCCGCAAGGAGCTGCAGGCGGCGCTGTCCCTCAACGCTGGCTGAACGCGGCTACGCGACGTAGGCATGCCGCCATTCGCGAAGGCGGGATGGCGAAATTGAGCCGCATGAAGCCGCTGCCGCCGGTGCCGAAGCGCGCACCCGCCGACAGGCCCAAGCCCGCCTCGACCCACCCCCGCATCAGCCCGGCATCGTCGAGACCGACGCCGCGGCAATCGAGCCAGCCGAGGTAGGTGGCCTCGGGGGCCAGCCCCGAGACACGCGCACGTTCCGCAGCGCCAAGGGCAGCGAACAGCGCATCGCGGTTGCCGCGCAGCACTGTCAGGCAGGCGTCCAGCCATGCCTCGCCGTGCGTGTAGGCGGCCTCGAAGGCGACCAGGGACAGCGGGTTGGCGACACTCACCGGCATGCGCTCGAAGGCGGCAGCCAATCGACGCGACACGGTGCCGTTGGAACTGAGCGTGGCCGAGAGCGCCAGCCCGGGGATGTTGAAGGTCTTGCTCGGGGCCAGCGCCGTGATCACCGCGTCGTCTGGGGTCGCCAGAGCGCCCAGCGGGACATGCACCGGCGCATCGGCCGCCGCGCCATGGCGCGGGGCATAGACCAGGTCGGCGTGGATCTCGTCGCTGAGGATGATCATGCCGTGCTTGCGAGCGATGTCCAGCACCGACCGCAACTCTGCCTCGCGCCAGACGCGCCCGACCGGGTTGTGCGGACTGCACAGCAGCAGCAGGCGTGCGCCACCTCGCGCCAGCGCCTCCAGCCGGTCGAGGTCCATGGCGTAGCCTGACGGCGTCTCGCTCCGGCTGCCCTCCAACAGGGGGTTCTCGAGCAACACGCGCCCCTGCCGCGTCACCGCGTCGAAGAACGGCGGGTAGACCGGCGGCTGCACCACCACGCCATCACCCGGCTCGGTGAAGGCGGCCACCGCGGCGTACAGGGTCGGCACCATGCCGGGCGCCAGCCGCACCTGCGCCGGGTCGACCATCCAGCCGTGGCGGCGGGCCAACCAGGCAGCCAGCGACGCCGGAACGCTGTCGTCGACCACCGTGTAGCCATAGACCGGGTGTGCGACGCGTGCCGCGAGGGCGGCCTGCACCGCCGGCGGCGCCGCGAAATCCATGTCGGCGACCCACAACGGCTCGACCGCGTCGGTGCCGAACAGCTGGCGCCGCAGCGCGTACTTCTCACTGTGTGTGCCGCTGCGGTCGACCGGCGTGTCGAAGTCGAAGGCCCCGCCGCCGACCAAGCCGCTCAAACCGGCCCCCGCAACAGCACAGGCATCCCAGACCTCAGGCGATCCGCTCCCACAGGCTTACCTCAGCCAGCGTGTGCTGGTGCTTGCGGCGCGTCTCGCGGATGGCGAAGGGCACGTCGCGCGGCTCGCCGATCATGCGGAAGTGCGGCGCCAGCGCGGCCTTGAGCGCATCGAGCGTGGTCCAGTTCTCGCCATCCTTCTTGTAGCCGCCGAGCCAGTTCTCGCGGGCGGTGTGTTCTTCCAGCCAGGTGTAGGGCGAGCTGAGCATCAGCACGCCGCCGACATTGAGCCGCTCGTGGATGCGGCCGAGGAAGGCCATCGGGTCGTAGAGACGGTCGATCAGGTTGGCGGCGAGGATGAGGTCGTAGCCGGTGAGTACGGGCTTGAGGTTGCAGGCATCACCCTGCAGGAACTCGACCCTGCCGGCGACGTCGGTCAGCCCCATCTGCGCCAGCGTGCGCGTCTGGTAACTGACCAGCTCGCCCTCCTCGACGCGCGTGTAGCGCAGCTCGCCGGTGTCGCGCAATTGCACGCCGGCGTTGATGAATCGCGCCGAGAAGTCGACCCCGGTGGCATGACCAAAATGGCGTGCCAGCTCGAAGGTGGCGCGGCCGGTGGCGCAACCCAGGTCGAGTGCGCTGCGCGCCGGGCGGTCGCCCATGGCGGCGACGGCGATCTGTGCCAGCGCCTTGGGGAAGTTCGGCACGCCAAAGCACTCGTCGCCGTAGTGGAACTCGGCGTACTCGGCGAGCTGCCGGTCGGACTCGTAATAGACGTTTGGCGTCAAAGCCGGTGTATCGGTGACCACGTAGCGCAACCCCGCATGCTGGAAGAAGTGGCGGCGGAAAGCATAGCGCGAGGCGCGGATGCTCTCGTTGCCGCACGATGCCCACGAACCACCCTTCATCAGGTTGTGGCGACCGTCGAAGGTCGGCGTGGAGAAGTCGTCGTAGATGTCGTGGACGCGGAAACCCTCGAACGGGTAGATCGGCGTCTCGGTCCACTGCCAGACGTTGCCGACCACGTCGTAGAAGGCGCCCTGCGCGTGACGGTCGACCGGGCAGCTCGAGGCGCCGTGGTCGAGGTGCAGGTTGGCGGCGGCCGGCCGGTCGTGAGGTACCTCGGCGATGCCGGCGACGTCGTGCAGGCGGTACCACTCGTCCTCGGTCGGCAGGCGGTGGTTGCGGCCGCTGATCGACGTCATCCAGCGGCAGAAGGCCCTGGCCTCCAGACAGTTGACCTCGACCGGCAAGTTCCAGGGCATCGGCACCACCTCGGTCATCAGACGCAGTTTCCAGCCGTCGCCTTCGCGCACCCAGAACGTGGGCGCCTGCGCCAGCGAATAGCGGCGCCAGCCCTCGCCCTCCTCGTCCCACCACTGCGGGTCGGAGTAGCCACCCGCCTCGACGAAGGCGAGATACTCGGCGTTGCTGACCAGCATGCGGCTGGCCTCAAAGGCCGGCAGATCAACCTCGCGCCGGCCGTACTCGTTGTCCCAGCCGTAGATCGGGTCGTCGAAGGCCTTGCCCATGCGTACCGTGCCGGCAGGCACCGATACCAAAGCGTTGGCCGGCGCATCGAACGGCGAGAGGGCATCGGCCAGGCCGCTGCGGTCGGGCGACCACGTCGACACCGGACGGACACGCTGCAGCGCGTGCTGGCGGATCAGCACCGAGGACGTCTCGAGGTGGATGCGCTCGTGCTCGACGCCCATGATGATGGACCACCACGGGTTGTCCCACTCCACCGGCATCTGCAGCGGCGCCTCGCGGATGATGCGGTCGACCATGGCACGCACGGCATCGCGGTAGGCACGCACCTCGGCGGCGGTCGGCCAGTCGTAGTGCGCCTCGTTGAGGTCGTCCCAGCTCATCTCGTCGACACCCACCGCGAACATCGACTCGAATCGCGGGTTGATGCGCTCGCTGATGAGCCCGGCGAGCAGAAGCTTGTTGGTGAAGAAGGTGGCCGTGTGCCCGTAGTAGAAGATCAGCGGGTGGCGCAGGCTGATCGGCTTGATCCTGTAACTGTCCTCGTCCACCAGCGCCTCGAACAGCGACTCGTAGGTGCTGAAGGTGCTGTGGAAGTAATCGGCCAGGGTCTGCCGGAACGCGACCGGGTCCGTGACGCGCAGGTCGGGCGTTCGCGGAAACAGGAGTCGTGAGTCATTGCGCATGCGGAGGCCTCGTGGTGTTACGTGTTGTTCTATTCCTGGTACTTGTTTGCACCAGTGGCTGCGCCCACCATACCGCTTGAACCTGTCCAGAACGCTGTTCCGGCGCAGACCCGGCGCATGAAGTGCCCGCCGCCCGGCTACTTGGCGGCCAAGCGGGTTCCGACACTCGCGCCGGCGGCGCGTTCATCGGCGGTGCGATAATCGTCGCCCACACGCCACCTGGCGCCGACCGGAGAACCCCATGTATGTGATCGACCGCAACCTGGCCGTCATCAAGCCCAAGCAGCCCTTTCTCGACTGGCTGCGCAAGACCCCCGGCCACGAAGTCGACCTCACCCTCGACCAGTTGCGCATCGACTGCACAGCTCTGCTGATCCCCGAGTTCGAGGAGCCGGAAGATGCCGTCAGCTTTATTGACGAGATCGCTGTGGAGCTGTTCGAGGCCGAGCTGGGCAGCTGGGTAGACGACGCCTCGCACTGGCCCAAGGAGCGGTCGCTGGCCGCGTTCTGGATGTGGTTCGACGTGGAGATCCACGGCACCGTGGTGGACCTGGTTGACGAGGAGGTGCCGGCCGAGCCGGAGAAGCCCCAAGGCCGGGGCAAGGGCAGCCGCTGACCGGCGGTCAGGCGCTCGCGCGTGCGCTGACGAATTCCGTGAGGGCGCCGAGCGTGCTGAACATGCGGCCGTCGATCTCGTCGTCGGCGATGGCGACGTCCAGGCGGTCACGGATGGCCTCGAGCACCGACAGCACCGCCATCGAGTCGAGCTCGGGGATGGCGCCCATCAGGCGCGAATCGGCGCGCAGCGTAATACCGCGACCGTTGAGGACGAGGACATCGTCGAGGATGCGTGCCAGTTCTGTCTGCATGTCTGCTGCCATTTTTGCGTTGCGTCCCGGTCCTTGCGACGGTCCATGCGGGACCGGATCCTCGCGGTGGACAGTGCGGGCCTTGCAACCCACGCGCCACCGTGTCCGGGGGCGCCATTATAGGAAGTCCGAGCCGCCGTGGGCACTTGCCGCGCATGAAGTGCGTATCCGGGATGCCGGCGTGGCGTCTTTGCAACACGTGGCCGGCGGTGACTAGGCCGTCCACGGCCGCGACGGCCGCAACAACCGTAGACGACCTGCTGCGGCTCGCGGCGCATCGTGCGCCGGGCGCGCCCGCGCTGTGGCGCGACGAGGCATCGATCGGCTACGCCGAACTCGACGCACGAGTCGACCGGATGGCGGCGTGGATGCGGGCGCGCTTTCCGCTGCGCGGCTCGCGCGTCGCGGTATGGCTGGACAAGCGGGCGGATACGGTGGTCGCGTTGTTCGCGGCGATGCGCGCCGGCCACGTTGCGGTGCCGGTCAACCCGGCACTGCGGGCGCCGCAGGTGCTCGCCTGCCTGGACGACTGCCGCGCCGCCGCACTGGTCAGCGACACGGCGCGGCTACAGCTACTGGCCAGTGCTGGTGCGGTGGCTGTCAGCTCGCCCACCCAGAACTGGCAGGCGGTCGATGTCGAGGCGCCCGACTGGGTGGACCTCTGCGCCGGCTCAGGCAACCTGGCCGCGCCGGCCCTGCCCGCCCTCGAGCGGGATGGCGAAGAATTGGCGATCCTGTTCTACACCTCTGGCAGCACCGGTATGCCCAAGGGCGTGATGGTGACCCACGCCAACCTGCTGGCCGGCGCTGCAGCGGTGAATGCCTACCTGGAGAACAGCCCGGGTGACCGTTTGCTCGCGGCCTTGCCGCTGAGCTTCGACGCCGGTTTCTCGCAACTGACCACAGCGTTTGCTGCCGGCGCCTCGGTGGTGCTGCTCGACCATCTGTTCCCGGCCGACGTGCTGGCGGCGATGGAGCGGCATGGCGTTACAGGCATCACCGCGGTGCCGCCGCTCTACCTGCAGCTGCTGTCGGCGCTGCAGCGCGCTGAGGATGCCGGCCGCACCCTGCGCTACTTCGCCAGCACCGGCGGTCACCTGCCGCGCGAAGCCTGGCAGGGGCTGCGCCAGCACTGGCCGCAGGCAGAGCCGGTGGCCATGTACGGCCTGACCGAGGCCTTCCGCGCCAGCCGGCTGCCACCGGCGGATTTCGACCGCAAGCCGGACTCGATCGGCCTGGCCATCCCCGGCGGCACCCGGCTGCAAGTGCTGCGTGCGGATGGTTCGGCCCCTGATGCCGGTGAGGCCGGCGAGCTGGTGCAGCAGGGCCCGCTGGTGGCACGCGGCTACTGGAACGACCCGGCGCGCAGCAGCCTGCGGTTCCGGCCCGGACCCGACGGCGAACCGGCGGTGTGGTCGGGCGACACGGTGCGACGCGATGCCGAGGGCTATCTCTGGTTCGTCGGGCGCGACGATGAGCAGATCAAGACATCCGGCTACCGCGTCAGCCCGACCGAGGTCGAGGCCGCTGCTGCGGAGGCTGGCTGGCCTGAGTGCGTCGCCATGGGGGTGCCGGATGATGCGCTGGGTCAGGCCATCGTGCTGGTGGTGGCCGGCTGCGGGCTTGGTGCGCACCGCAGCCGCACCGAGCCCGCCCAGCATGCCGACCCCGTTCGCACGCTAAGCCCTGCGCTGCGCGCCGCGCTGCCGGCGTGGATGGTGCCGCGCCGCATCGAGTTGTGGGATGGCCCACTGCCGCGCAACCTAAATGGTAAGTTCGACCGCGTGCTGATCCGCCAGAAGACCCTGCAACGCGCCGCGCGCCCGATGCCCGAACACGAGGGTGACGGCAATGACTGATCGCGCGCCCGCGCGCCTGGCCGCCACACGCGCCGACCCCGACGCAGCGCCGGCCCACGCACCGCCTCTGTTCGCCAAGGATGCACACGGTGGGCTATTGCTGGGCGGCGAGCCTGCCACAGCGCTGGCCAGCCGTATCGGCACCCCGCTCTACGCCGTCGACGCCCGGATGGTGCGCGAGCGCGTGACACATGTTCGCAAACTGCTGCCGGATGGCGTGCGCCTGCACTACGCCATCAAGGCCAACCCCATGCCCGACCTGCTGCACCTGCTCGCGCCGTTGGTCGACGGCTTCGACATCGCCTCGGCTGGCGAGCTGCAGCTGGCGCTGGATGCCGGCCACCGTGGCGCAGACCTCGGATTCGCCGGGCCCGGCAAGCGCGACGACGAGCTTCGCGAGGCGATCGGTGCCGGCGCGGTGGTGAACGTCGAGTCGCCGGGCGAACTGGCGCGGCTGGCAGCCATCGCGCAGGACAGCGGCCGGCGCGCGCTGGCGGCGCTGCGCATCAACCCCGACTTCGAGCTGCGCCAGTCCGGCATGCGTATGGGCGGCGGCGCGCAGGTGTTCGGCATCGACGCCGAGCAGGTGCCGGAGGTCCTCGCCGCATGGCCGTCCGGTCTCGATTTCGCCGGCTTCCACATCTACGCCGGCTCGCAGAACCTCAACGGCGACCAGGTAGCGGACGCACTGCGCCGCAGCCACGCCCTGTGCGCGCGACTTGCCTCCAGCGCGCCCGCCGCGCCACAAGTGTTCAATCTGGGCGGGGGCCTGGGCATCCCCTACTTTGCCGGCGAGCAGCGCATCGACACCGCGCCGATCGCCAGCGCGATTGCGAGCATCGCTGCCGCGCATCGCCATGCCTTCCCGGACACCGCGCTGGTGCTGGAGATGGGCCGTTACCTGGTCGGCGAGGCCGGCGTGTTCCTGACCCGCGTGCTCGACCGCAAACGTTCCCGCGGCCGCGAGTTCCTGGTCTGCGACGGCGGCATGCACCAGCACCTGGCGGCGTCGGGCAATTTCGGCCAGGTGATCCGCCGCGACTACCCGGTCTGGCTGGCACGCGACCTGCGCGCAGAACCCAACACCGCGTTCACCGTCTGCGGGCCGCTGTGCACGCCGCTTGACGTGCTGGCGCGCGAGGCGCTGCTGCCCGACGACGTGCAGCCGGGCGACGTGCTGGCTATCGGCCAGTCGGGCGCATACGGCGCCAGCGCCAGCCCGGCAGCGTTCCTGTCGCACCCTGCCGCTGGTCAGCTCCTGGTCTAGGCCAGTCGGCGCTCGATGACGTAGCGGGTCAGGTCGGCGTTGGACGCCAGGCCGAGTTTCTGCAGGACGCGGCTGCGGTAGGTGCTGACCGTCTTGGTGCTCAGGTTGAGTTCGCTAGCGATGCGCTTGAGCGGCCTGCCGGCGCCGAGCATCAGCAACACGCCCATCTCGCGGCGAGACAGCGCCAGGTGCGGCGCCACCGCCCGTTCCGCCCCAGTCCCTGCCATCAGGGTGCGCGCGGCGCCCGGCGCGAGGTAGGTGTCGCCGCCCAGCACCGTGCGCGCAGCCAGCAGGATCTGTTCGGGCTGGCTGCGCTTGTGCAGGTAGCCGGCTGCGCCCATGCCGATCACCGGCAGGGTGAAGTCTTCCTCGTTGTTGATGCCGAACACCAGCACACGAGATGCCGGCGCGTTGCGCCGAAGGTGCCCCAGCATCTCAACCAGCGGCAACTCCGGCATTGCGGGGTCAAGCACCAGCAGATCGCAGGGCACCCGTCCCAACAGCTGCAGAACCTCTGACGAGTGCCCGACCTCGGCGACCACGCAGAAGTCGCGCGTGACGCCAAAAACGTGGCGCAAGCCGATGCGCACCACCGGGTACTGGTCAGCGATAACGATATCCGCCATGCAACCTTCTCCTCGCCTGTAGGGCTTTTCCTACCGCAGCGACGCCATGCCCCACAGAGATGTCGCCCTTATCCGGCAGACCCGGACACCCGCCATTGCAATCCTGAGCGCCATGCGTTGGCAGCCTTGCCTGCCGGCGTCTCACCCCCTCCCTAAGGGGCGGGGAGCCCTTTTCCGGAATCCAGGAGAAACGAGCATGACAGCCAAGAAAAAGACGTGGTCTTACACCCCCCTAAGCCATGATTCCGATCATGCGGATGGCGGACTGGCGGGCCTCGCCAACCTCGGTCTGACGCCACTGGCACCCTCGACACCGCCCGCAGCGGCTTCAATGGTTGCCAAGGTCGCGACTTGGGCAGCAGCCGATGCGTCTTCGACGCCCGGATCGGTCGCGGCTGCGGTGTTCCCTTACACGGGGAATACCCCACCGCCCCCGCCGCCTTCGGTGGCCCCTGTCGATGCGAATGTCGAGCCACTCACGGCAAGCGCGCAAAAGCTGGCACCGCTCGCCGCCACCGTCACCGACAAGATCAGCAAGGTCTACCAGCACTGGGCAGACGGTGACTTTGCCAACCCCAACGACGACGAGTGGAACAACAACATCCTCTCGGCCAACAAGTCGGACTACAGCGAAGGCGAGGTCATCCCGCACGTGTTCGCGTTCAAGGCGAGCAGCCAGATGCCACTGGTGCCAGGGCAGACCTACTCGTTCAACATCACCTACAACCACTACCAGACCAACACCAACGCCGGTGGCTTTGTCGGACTCGACACCTTCAACCTGAGCCGCGACCCGAACAGCTGGCCGGCGAACGGCGCGCCCTCGGCCGACAGCACCTTCGTGAACAACGGCGGTACCGCGGGCATGTTCCATACGGTGAACGCCGACATCACCAACGTGAGTGCGGTGACCTACAGCGGCGCCAGCACCAGGGATGGTCACGTCACTGTGACATTTGTCTACTCCGGCCCCGAGCAGACCAGCAGCGGATCGGCGCTGATCTACTACGGCCTGAAGATCGCCGGCCCCGGTGACGTGCCCTCGCCCAACAGCACCCCGACCAACGGCGCCCACATGTGGACCGGCGGCTCGCTGCAGACCACCGTGGACATCGGCGGCAGCGGCGCAACGTCCATCCAGCTCTCGCCGGCGGCCATCCTGGTGCCGGAGATGACCATCGACAAGACGGTGGTCGGCGTCTACGAGTCGGACGGCGTGACCCTGGACAGCGATGGCATCGCCGATGAGGCGGGCGACATCGTCAAATACAACGTGCGCGTGACCAACACCGGCGAGGTGGCGCTGACCGGGGTGACGGTGACCGACCCGCTGACCGGCCAGGACATCACGGGCGTGACCTTGGCCATCGGGGCATTTGCCGACTACGCCAGCCAGTACACGGTCCAGCAGTCGGACCTCGACAACGAAGGCGGCGGTGATGGCGACATCGACAACACCGCCACCGCCGACAGCAACCAGACCGACCCGGTGAGCGACTCGGCAACGGCTCCGTTGGCATACTTGCCAGCGCTGAGCATCGACAAGGTGTTCGATGAAGTGACCGGTGGCAACGGCAATGCCATCGCCGATGCAGCGGGCGACGTGCTCAACTACAGCATCGTCGTCAGCAACACCGGGAACATCACCCTCACCGGCATCACGGTGGTCGACCCGCTCACCGGACAGAACCTGAGCGGCATCACCCTAGACCCGGGCACGACCCAGACCTTCGGCAGCAGCTACACCCTGACCCAAGACGACCTCGATGCTCAGGGCGGCGGCGACGGCGACATCGACAACACCGCAACCGTCGACAGCAACGAAACCGACCCCAGCAGCGATTCGGAAACCGTGCCCCTGGCCTACCTGCCAGTGCTCGCCATCGCCAAGTCCTACGACAGCGTCACCGGCGGCAACCAGAACGACAAGATCGACCTGCCGGGCGAGGTGCTCAACTACACCGTCACCGTCACCAACAACGGCAACGTCACCCTCACCAACGTCACCGTCGTCGACCCGCTCACCGGCCAGAATTTGAGCGGCATCACCCTGACAGTCGGTCAGACGCAGACCTTCACCTCGACCTATACCGTCACTCAGGCCGATCTGGACAACAACGGCGGCGGCGACGGCGACATCGACAACACCGCAACCGCTGACTCCGACCAGACCGACCCGGCTAGCGCCTCGGCATCGGCACCGCTCGACTTCGTCCCGGCGCTGCAGGTCACCAAGACCTTCCTCCAGGTGACCGATGGCAACGGCAACGACGTCGCAGATGCAGCCGGCGACGTCATCCGCTACCGCGTCACAGTGACCAACACTGACGGCGTGACGCTCACCAATGTCACCATCGTCGACCCGCTCACCGGGCAGAACGTGAGCGGCATCACGCTGGCCGCCGGCGAGTCGCAGAGCTTCGACAGCAGCTATGTGCTGCAGCAGAGCGACCTCGACACCCAAGGCGGCGGCGACGGTGACCTCGACAATACCGCCACCGCGGATTCCGACCAGACCGACCCAGTCACCGCATCGGTCGCCGTGCCACTGGCATATACCCCTGCCATCGCGATCGACAAGGTCATCGACGAGATCACCGGCGGCAACCAGAACGGCGTGGCCGACTTCGCCGGCGATGTGCTCAACTACCGCGTATTGGTGAGGAATAACGGAAACATCACGCTCACCGGCGTCACCGTCGTCGACCCACTGACAGGGCAGAACATCGGTGGCATCACGTTGGCGGTGGGTGAGACGCAGACCTTCGCCTCGAGCTACACCCTGACTCAGGCTGACTTGGACACCAATGGTGGCGGGGACAGCCATATTGAGAACACGGCGACCGCCGACAGCAACGAGACCGAGCCGGTCAGCGACTCCGAGCGCGTGGATCTGAGCGTGCGCCCGTCGCTGTCGATTAACAAGGTGCCTGCTGGCATCACCGGCGGCAACGGCAACCTATTGGCGGACGCTGCCGGCGACGTCCTGAATTACGACGTTACGGTCTCGAATCGGGGCAATGTGACGCTGACCAATGTCTCGGTGGTCGACCCGCTGACAGGCCTGAACCAGACGGGTCTGACACTGGCACCGGGCGAGACGCAGACTTTCGGCTCGATCTACGAACTGACGCAGGCCGACCTTGATGACAACGGCGGCGGCGATGGCGACATCGACAACGAAGCAACAACCGATTCTGACCAGACCGATCCGATCAGCGATGCCGAGACCGTGCAGCTGCAGCGGACTACCGGCTTGCAGATCATCAAGTCCTTCGTCGACCTCACCGGCGGCAACGGCAACGTTCTGGCAGATAGGGCTGGGGACATCCTCAACTACCGGATCGTCGTCAGCAATGTCGGCACCACCACGCTGCACAACGTCGTCACCACCAGCAGCCTGACCAGCTTCTCCGACACTCTGGCAACGCTGTTGCCGGGTGAGAATTACACCTACCTGACCAGCTACACCCTGCAGCAAGCCGACCTCGACAACAACGGCGGCGGCGACGGCACCCTTGAGAACGATGCCGTGGCCGTGGCCGACGAGACCGGTCCGACATTTGACTCGGAGACGGTACAGCTGTTTGTGAGACCGGTGATGTTCCTCAGCAAGCTGTTCCTCGACGTGACTGGCGGCAACGGCAACGGGGTGGCAGACGCGGCCGGCGACCAGATCAACTACCGACTGATCCTGGCCAACCCGGGCAACGTCACCTTGACCAACGTCGACCTGTTCGAACCGCTCACCGGCTTGATCCTCAACGACCTGACGCTGGCACCCAACGACGCGAATGTCTACTTGACCAGTTACACACTGCAGCAGAGCGACCTCGACAACAATGGCGGGGGTGATGGCTATATCGACAACATCGCCAACGCCACCAGCGACCAAGCCAACCCGGTGACTGACGGCGATCAGGTGCCGCTGCTGCTGACCAAGTCGATGTCATACGACGCGGCGTTCACGGGTGTGACGGGTGGCAACGGCAACCTGTTGGCCGATGCGGCGGGTGACGTCCTCAACTTCCGCTACACCGTCGCCAACCTCGGCAACGTGACATTGACCGACGTGAACGTCACCGACCCCCTGACCGGAGTCGCGGTGACCGGCGTGACACTGGCGCCGGGTGAAAGCGGCGTCTACACCGGCAGCTACACCCTCCAGCAAAGCGACCTCGACAGTAACGGCGATGGCGACGGGCGGGTGGAGAGCGACTCGACCGCCGGCAGCAACGAGACGACCCCGGCAGCCGACAGCGAGTACGTGACCGTGGTCTACGACCCTCGCGTCAACCTGGTGAAGTACGTCTCGGTGGACGGCGGCTCGACCTGGAACGATGCCAATTCGCCGACCGGGCCGGAGGCCACCAGCGCGCCACTGTTCCGCTTTGTGGTGAGCAATACAGGTACGGTGACCTTGGGAGACGTGGTGCTGGAGGACAACACCTACGACCTCAACGGCGTGGACTCTGGCGTCACCTACGACTTCGGCACCTTCGCCCCCGGAGAGTCGAAGGAGCTGATCTTCAGCGACACCACGCTGCAGATCGGCCAGCAGGTCAACTCAGCCAGCGTCAGCGTGGTGGGCATGCCCACCGTGACCGACAACGACAACGCGTACTACATCGGCATCGCAGTCTGAGCCTTGCAGTCCCCTTGTGCCCTTCCGGATGCCTTCCGGGGGGGCTTTTTTATGGGTGCGCTAGTCTGGCGCCCGCACCAGCACCGTGCGGTTGCCGTTGGACTCCATCGGCGACACCAGGCCGGCCTGCTCCATCGCCTCGATGAGGCGCGCGGCGCGGTTGTAGCCGATGCGCAGCTGGCGCTGCACCGCCGAGATGCTGGCGCGGCGGGTGCGCAGCACGATCGCCACTGCCTCGTCGTAGAGCGGGTCCGATTCCGGATCGCCACCACCACCCTCGCCGCCTGCGGCATCGAAGTCACCCCCACCGCCATCGCCATCGAGCATGCCGTCCACATAGTCCGGCTCACCCTGTGCGCGCAGGAACTCGACCACACGGTGCACCTCGTCATCCCCCACAAAGGCGCCGTGGCAGCGCACCGGCAGGCCGGTGCCGGGCGGCAGGTAGAGCATGTCGCCCATGCCCAGCAGGGTCTCGGCGCCCATCTGGTCGAGGATGGTGCGGCTGTCGATCTTGCTCGAGACCTGGAACGCCACCCGCGTCGGCACGTTGGCCTTGATCAGGCCGGTGATCACGTCCACCGACGGCCGCTGCGTGGCGAGGATGAGGTGGATGCCAGCCGCACGTGCCTTCTGCGCCAGCCGCGCGATGAGCTCCTCGATCTTCTTGCCGACCACCATCATCAGGTCGGCCAGTTCGTCGATGACGACCACGATGTTCGGCATCGGCTCGAGTTCTGGCGGGTCCTCGCCGGGATTGAGCGCCTCGAACAGGGGGTCGGTGATGGGCACGCCCAGCTCGATGGCGTCGTTCACCTTCATGTTGTAGCCGGCCAGGTTGCGCACACCCAGCGCGCTCATCAGCCGGTAGCGGCGGTCCATCTCGACCGTGCACCAGGCCAGCGCATGGGCAGCCTGCTTCATGTCGGTGACCACCGGCGCCAGAAGGTGCGGGATGCCGTCGTACACCGACAGCTCCAGCATCTTCGGGTCGACCAGGATCAGCCGCACCTCCTGCGGCGTCGCCTTGAACAGCAGCGACAGGATCATGGCGTTGATGGCCACCGACTTGCCCGAGCCGGTGGTGCCGGCCACCAGCAGGTGCGGCATCTTGGCCAGATCGGCCACCATCGGCGCGCCGCCGATATCCTTGCCCAGCGCCAGCGTGAGCGGCGAGGTGTTGTCGGCGTAGACGCTGGCCGAGAGCACCTCGGAGAGGCGCACCGTCTGCCGCTTGGCGTTGGGGATCTCCAGGCCCATGCACGACTTGCCGGGGATGGTCTCGACCACACGGATGCTGCTGACCGACAGCGCGCGCGCCAGGTCCTTGACCAGGTTGACGATCTGGCTGCCCTTCACGCCGGTGGCGGGCTGGATCTCGTAGCGGGTGATGACCGGGCCCGGATACGCAGCCAGCACCTGCACGTCCACGCCGAACTCACGCAGCTTGTGCTCGATCAGGCGTGAGGTGAACTCGAGCGTCTCCACCGGCGGGCCCTCGACCACGGCCGAGGCCTCGTCGAGCAGCGCCAGCGGCGGCAGGCCGTCGCCCGGCAGGTCGGTGAAGAGCGGCCGCTGCTTCTCCTTGTCGACACGCTCGGAGACCTCGGGCGGCTCCTCGGGCGCGACGATACGCACCGGTTCGCGGTTCTGCGCAACCTGCTCGGCCACCGCCAGCGTCACATCGCGCTGATGCGCCGCCCGTGCCCCCAGACGGCGGTCGCGCCAGTCCTCGGCGGCCTGCCACGATCGCAGCGCCAGCCACTCGGCGGCGGTGCCGGTGTATTCGGCCAGCTCCAGCCAGGAGATGCCGGACAGCAGGCTCAGGCCAGCCATCGGGATGACCAGCAGCAGCAGCGTGGCGCCAGTCAGACCAAGCAGCTGTGCCGAGAGCCCGGCCAGCGTGCTGCCCAGGGCGCCGCCGGCTCCCGCCGGCAGGGCCTCGGCGTAGGCCTGGAAGCGCAGCGCCTCGAACGCCGCGCCGCCGACCATCAGCAGCAGCAGGCCGACCAGCATGACGCCCACCGAGACGCGGTCGGCCTGATGGTTGCGCATCATCAGGCCGTAGCTGCGCGCCAGCGCGATGCCAGCCGCGACCAGCAGCCACAGCGCCGAGTGGCCGAAGATGTAGTACAGGATGTCGGCGAGCCAGGCGCCGACCAGACCGGCGCTGTTCTGCACCGGCCCGCCAGAGGCCACGCGCGACCAGCCCGGGTCGGCCAGCTGGTGGGTAAGCAGCGCCAGCGCAAGGTAGACGACGAGCGCAAGGCCGGCGAGCCAGAGCGCCTCGCGCATCAGGCCGAGCAGCCGCGGAGCGACGCCGGCGGCAGGGCCGGAGGGTGGTCGGGAGGGAGCTGCTGCCATGGGTCAAAGGATAGCGGCATTCGCCCCACCGCTGCAGGCCGAGGCGACCCCGCGGGCGATTAGAATCGCGCCATGGCTTATCCATTGATCCGCAGCGCGCTCTTCGCGCTGGAACCCGAGACCGCGCACGACTGGGTGCTGCGTGGCGTCGACCTGATGGGCGCGGTGATCCGCGACCCGCAACCCGCGCCGGGGCGGCGTCTGAAACTGTTCGGCATGGAGTTCCCCAACCGCATCGGGCTGGCCGCCGGCCTGGACAAGGACGGCGCACACATCGACGGCCTCGCCACGCTAGGCTTCGGCTTCATCGAGGTCGGCACCGTGACGCCGCGTCCGCAGCCGGGCAACCCGCGGCCAAGGGTGTTCCGGCTGCCGCAGCACGGCGCCCTGATCAACCGGCTGGGCTTCAACAACAGCGGGGTGCAGGGGCTGCTGGCCAACCTGGCAAAGACGCGCTGGCGCGGCATCCTCGGCATCAACATCGGCAAGAACGCCGACACTCCGCTGGATCAGGCCAACGACGACTACCTGAAGGCGTTGGATGCAGCCTACCCGCACGCGTCCTATGTCACGGTGAACATCAGCTCGCCCAACACCAAGGGCCTGCGCAGCCTGCAGCACGGCGACGAGCTGGACGCGCTGCTGCAGTCGCTGCGCCACCGTCAGGCCAGCCTGGCCGATGCGCACGGGCGCTATGTGCCCCTGCTGGTCAAGATCGCGCCGGACCTGGAGGACGACGCGCTGGACGACATCGCGCGGCGGCTGTTGGCGAGCGGCATCGATGGCGTGATCGCCACCAACACCACGCTCGACCGCAGCGCCGTGGCTGGCCACCCCTTGGCCAGCGAGGCCGGCGGCCTGAGCGGCCGACCGGTATTCGAGCGCAGCACAGAGCGGCTGGCGGCTCTGGCGCGGCGCCTTGATGGCGCGCTGCCGATCATCGGCGTCGGCGGCATCTTCTCGGCCGCAGACGCGCAGGCCAAGATCTCTGCCGGGGCCAGTCTGGTGCAGGTCTACACCGGGCTCATCTACCAGGGGCCGTCGCTGGTGACCAGGGTCGCGGCAGCGATCTGATGCAGAGCGAAGACCCGCGCGCCGCGCGCAAGGCTCAGCGACTGGCACTGATCCAGGCTCGCACCGACATGCCTGCACCCGCACGCGCTGCCGCGGACCACGCGCTGGGCGGCCACCTGGCCAGACTGCTGGACACCCTGGCACCCGCCTCGATCGGCTTCTGCTGGCCCTACCGGGCCGAGTTCGACATGCGCGCGGTGGTCACCGCCTGGCTGCGCGCCGATGCCAGCCGGTGGGCGGCGCTGCCGGTGGTCGGCGCCACAGGCGTGCCGATGCGCTGGCGGCGCTGGGACCCGGATGTCGAGATGCCGCTGGACCGCTACGGCATCCCCTTCCCCGGCGACGGCCCCGACCTGCACCCGGACCTGCTGCTGATCCCCTGCAACGGCTTCGACGCGCGCGGCTACCGCATCGGCTACGGCGCCGGGCACTTCGACCGCACGCTGGCGGCGATGCAGCCGCGGCCGCTCGCGGTGGGCGTCGCCTACGAACTGGCGCGCCTGGCCGACACCCAGCCGCAGGCCCACGACCTGCCGATGGACTGGCTGGTCACCGAGGCCGGCGCGTGGCCGCGCGGAGGCGGCTGAGTCCGGATACCATCTGCCCTCCGCCTTCGGGCTGCCAACGGCCGCACATGGACCTCAACGCCCTCTTCCAGAACTCGCAGAACCTGCCCAGCGTGCCGGAAGTGGTGCACGAGTTGATCGCCAGCTTCAACAAGGAGGACGTCAGCGTCGACGAGATCATCGGCCACGTGCGTGCCGACCAGGTGCTGTGCGCGAAGCTGCTGCGCGCCGCCAATTCGGCTCAGTTCGGCCTGCCGCGCGCGGTATCCAGCATCGAGGATGCGGTGATGCTGCTCGGCTTCAACAACCTGCGCACCATCGTCATCGGCTGCGGCCTGGCCGGCAGCGCGCGCCCGGTGCCGGGCCTCGATCTGGCAGGTTTCTGGCGCTACAGCGCGCAATGCGCCGGCGCCAGCCGCTGGATCGCCGGGCAGGCCCGCGACAACGCTGCGGTGGCCTTTACCGTGGGCATGATGCACGCCATCGGTCAGCTGGTGATGCACGCCGCCATGCCCGAGACCATGGAGCAGTTCGCCAAGGCGAAACCTTGCAGCGACCCCGGTCGCGCTGAGGCGGAGCGCGAACGCTTCGGCTACGACTACCACCGCGTCAGCGCCGAACTGTCGAGCCGTTGGCACTTTCCCGAGGCCTTTGTCGCGGCGGTGCGCGACGCCGAGGTACCGCCGGCCGCCAACCGCATGGCCTGCGTGCTGCATCTGGGCATGTGGGCCGCGCGAGCCAGCGGCGCGCAGATGTCGGTGGCGGAGCGTACGCGTCGACTGCCGCGTTTCGCGCTCACGCCGCTCAAGCTTGCCGAGGACGTGATCCTTGAGGAGATGCCGGCGGTGAGCGAGCTGGCCGAGGGCCTGGCCGGCTGAGCCTGCGGGTCGCGCGGCGGCGGCCACTCCGCTACGTCCGTGACCGTCTGAAGCGGCCTTAACCGGCGTTGCGCACGCCGAACAGCACCTGACCGGCGGGGCCGGCGGCGGCGGCCGATTCGCAGTGGCCAGCCTGGTCATCAAAGAAGAAGTCCGGCTCGAACTCGCGCAGGAAATCACCCTTGGCCAGGCCGCCGAGAAACATCGCCTCGTCCACCTCGACGTTCCAGTCCATCAGCGTGCGGATGGCGCGCTCGTGCGCCGGCGCGCTGCGGGCAGTCACCAGCGCGGTGCGGATGCGCATGGCCGGGGTGCCCTCCTGCTGCAACCGGTGCAGCGCCTCCAGCAGCGGCTTGAACGGCCCGTCGGAGAGCGGCTGCGCGGCATTGTCGCGCTCGTGCGCCTGGAAAGCATCCAGCCCGTGGTCCTGGTAGACGCGCTCGGCCTCGTCTGAGAACAGCACCGCGTCGCCGTCGAAGGCGATGCGGACCTCGTGCGGGTGGGCGTCGGTGGCGCGGGTCGAGTGCGGGTAGACCTGTGCCGCCGGCACGCCAGCCTCCAGCGCCGACCGGACATCTGACAGGTGGGCTGAGAGGAACAGGTTGGCGTGCAATGGGCGCAGATAGCGCCACGGCGACTCGCCGCGGGTGAAGGTGCCGCGCTGGATCGGCAGCCCGTAGTGCTGCGCCGAGCGGAACACGCGCATGCCCGAGACCGGGTCGTTGCGCGACAGGATGACCACCTCGACGCGCTGCGTGTCGTCGGTGTTGAAGGCGAGCAGCTTGCGCACCAGCGAGAACGCCACCCCCGGCTTGGCCGGGACGTCGACGCGCGCCAGTTGCAGTGCGCGGTAGGCGCGGTCGTCGGTCTCCTCGAAGACCTGGTTCTCTTCCTCGAAGTCGAACAGCGCCCGCGAAGAGATGGCGACGACCAGCTTGCCGGCCAGGCTCTCCGGCACGCTCAGCGCTCCGGCTGGCTCAAGACCGCGGCCCGGTCAAATGGCGGACTCGTCGGTCTCGCCCGTGCGGATGCGGACGACCTGCTCCACCGGGTAGACGAAGATCTTGCCGTCGCCGATCTTGCCGGTGTGGGCGGCCTTGATGATGGCGTCGACCACCGCAGCCGCCTGCTCGCCGGTGACCACCACCTCGACCTTCATCTTGGGCAGGAAGTCGACCACGTACTCTGCGCCGCGGTAGAGCTCGGTGTGGCCCTTCTGGCGTCCGAAGCCCTTCACCTCGGTGACGGTCAGTCCCGATACGCCAAGCTCGGCCAGCGCCTCGCGGACCTCGTCCAGCTTGAACGGCTTGATCACCGCTTCGATCTTTTTCATCGCATGACTCCTCCTGAGCCGGATAGTGTATCGAAGCGCGGCCTGCGCGTTGCGCCAGCACCGGTCGCCGGCGCTTCGGGGCCTTGGCCCGCCGTCAGTGCCCCGGCCTCGCTACACTCTGCACATGCCCCGCCCCGACACCCTCCCCGCCTGGCAGCAGCTCGACGCCTACCGCCACGTCGTTGGCGCTGGGCGCACGCCATCGCCGCAGTTCGCGAGTGGCGAGCCCGGCTGGCTGCAGGTGGCCGCGGGGCCGCTGCGCGCAGACTTTTCGCGTCACCGTCTGGATGCCCGCGGCCTGGAACTGCTGTGCGAGCTGGCAGAACAAGCCGGCGTGCAGACGCGCTTTGCGCGGATGCTGCGCGGCGACGTGGTCAACCCGACCGAGAACCGTGCCGCCCTGCACACCGCGCTGCGCGGCGGCGGCGGCCCCGTCACGCTGGATGGGCCCGACCTGCGCGCCGAGATCGACGCCGGGCTGGCGGCGCAGGCGCGCATCGCCGGCGAGATCCGCCACGGCGAGTGGAAGCTCTCCACCCGCCAAACGGTGCGCAGCGTCATCAACCTCGGCATCGGCGGCTCCGACCTGGGCCCGGCGCTGGCGCTGGAGGCACTCGCGGCACAGGCCGACGGCCCGACCTCCCGCTGCGTCAGCGACCTCGACCCGCGCGCGCTGGCCGACGCACTGGCAGCGTGCGACCCGGCCTCGACCCTGTTCATCGTCTGCTCCAAGACCTTTGGCACCCTGGAGACGCTGACCAACGCTGCGCGGGCACGCGATTGGCTGCGCGGCGCCGGCCTGCCGGAGGCGCAGCTGCACCGGCACTTCGTCGCCGTCACCGCCGCGCCGGATCGAGCCGCGGCGTGGGGCGTGCCTGCCACGCAGTGTCTGGCCTTCGGCGAGTGGATCGGTGGGCGTTACTCGATCTGGTCGGCCGTCAGCCTGATCGTGCAGATCGCCTGCGGGCCACAGGTGCTGCTGAGCCTGCACCGTGGCGCACATGCCATCGATGATCACTTCGCCGAGGCCACACCCGCCGCCAATCTGCCGCTGCTGATGGGCCTGCTGGGCGTGTGGTACCGCAACTTTTTGGGTGCGCAGGCGCACGCCGTGTTGCCCTACGCCTGGCCGCTGCGAACGCTGCCGGCTTACCTGCAGCAACTGGAGATGGAGTCGCTGGGCAAGCGCGTGGACATCGACGGCAAGGAGGTGGCGTGGGAGACCGGCGGTGTGCTGTTCGGCGCCTCAGGCTCGCACGCGCAGCACGCCTTCATGCAGCTGCTGCACCAGGGCACGGCCTTGCTGCCGGCCGACATCATCCTGTTCGACGAGACCGCTGCGGTGGAGCCGGCGCTCAACGCCAATGGGTCAGCCCAGGCGCGTGTCCTGCATGCAGGTGGCCAGGTGGACGCTGCACCCGGCGCGCATGGCGCGCTGCCGGGTGGCCAGCCGAACACGCTGATACGCGCCGCCGCGCTGGACGCGGAGACGCTGGGCGCGCTGCTGGCCTGCTACGAGCACAAGGTGTTCGCCCAGGCCTGCGTCTGGCACATCAACCCCTTCGACCAGTGGGGCGTGGAGCTGGGCAAGCAGGTGGCGGGGGAACTGGCCGGCTAGAGCGGCAGCCGGGCCTGCACCAGCGCACGCCAGAACCGGAGCCCCAGCGGCAGGATCTCGTCGTTGAAGTCGTAGAGCGGGTTGTGCAGCATGCAGCCGCCGCTGCCGGGGCCGTTGCCGATCCACAGGTAGGCGCCCGGCTTCTCCATCAGCATGAAGCCGAAGTCCTCGGCGCCCATCGACGGGTCCATGTCGCGCCGCACCTTGTCCTCGCCGACCAGCGCCGCCGCCACGCGCCCGGCGAAGTCGGCCTGCGCGGCGTGGTTGACGGTAGCCGGGTAGCCGCGGCGGTAGTCGACCGTGGCGTGCAGGCCGTGCGCCACTGCGATGCCCTCGGCCGCGGCGGTGATCTGCGCCTGCAGCGCATCGCGCACGGTGTTGTCGAGCGCGCGCACGGTACCGCCCAGGGTCACCGTCTCGGGGATGACGTTGTAAGCCTCGCCGGCCTGCATGCGGGTGACGCTGACCACACCGGCGCGCAGCGGGTCGGTGCGGCGGCTGACCACCGTCTGCAGGGTCTGCACCAGCGCCGCGGCAGCGGTGACCGGGTCCAGCCCCTGGTGCGGCATGGCGGCATGCGCGCCGCGCCCGCGCAGGGTGATGTCGAACTGGTCGGCCGAGGCCATCACCGGCCCACGGTGCACGGCAAAGCTGCCGGCATCCAGCCCGGGCCAGTTGTGCAGCGCGTAGACCTCCTCGCAGGGGAAGTCGGTGAACAGGCCCTCGTCCATCATCCGGCGGGCGCCGCCGTCGCCCTCCTCGGCCGGCTGGAAGATGAAGGCGACACGGCCGGCGAAGTCCGGCGCCACAGCCAGCGTCTCGGCCGCAGCGACCAGCATGGCGGTGTGACCGTCGTGGCCGCAGGCGTGCATGCGGCCGGCGTGGACCGAGCGGTGGGCGAAGTTGTTGCGCTCCTCCATCGGCAGCGCGTCCATGTCCGCGCGCAGGCCGATCATCGGTCCGGGCCGGCGACCCTCCACCACACCCACCACCCCCGTACCGCCAAGCTCGCGGCGCAACGGGATGCCGGCCGCCTGCAGCCGGCCAGCGATCAGGTCCGCGGTGCGGTGCTCGGCGAAGGCGAGCTCCGGGTGAGCGTGCAGGTCGCGCCGCAGCGCGGTCCAAGCTGCGCTCTGCGTGGCGATGAAGTGATCGTGGTCAACGCGCGTGTCATCCATGCAGGCGAGCATACAACTGCTGTCGGGGCGCGAGAAAGCAGGCTGCGTGCGCATCGCCACTCGCGATGATCCCATCCGCCGTGAAAGCGGGTCGGGGGTGCATGGCAGAATCGGACGCTCCGACAGCACCTACACCAACATGGACCTCGACCGACTGCTGCAGGCGGCCACCCGCATCGCCCACGATATCCCCGGCAACAGCCCGGAACGCAACCTCGTCAAGCTGGCCGAGGAGACCGGCGAGCTGGCCCGCACCTGGACGCGGCAGATGCCGCGCGAGGCGGTGATCGAGGAGGCCTGCGACGTTGTCATCACCGCGCTGGTGGCGGCCGGATTCGCCAACGTCACGGCCGCCGAACTGGCCGCCGTCCTCGAGAGAAAACTTGAGCGTTCACTAGCCCGCTGCGCACCTTCTGGACAGCGCGCAGAACCCTAGACAGATTCTTGTTAGACGCGGAAGAAAAAAAGGATTTCAGAGGCTTGACATGGGATTCTTTTCAGCCCCTAATGTCCACATCACATTACATCCCGACTGTCTTGTTTGGATGACACCCGTGATGAAAGGAACACCCGGCCATGAATGGACCTCTTATCAGTCCGGACGCTATCTCAAGCCTCCTGCGAGGCCTTGGCGTCAACACCACCTACCCGCGACTGCGCATCGCCGAGTTGATCATGACCCGGCGTGAGCATCTTTCCGCGGAGCAGGTCTTCAGCATCGTCAACCAGAACCGTCCGCGCGTATCGCGTGCCACGGTCTACAACACGCTCAACCTGTTCGTCGATCGCGGCCTGCTGCAGACCGTGAACTCGCAGGCTGGCGTGACCCTGTACGACCCGAACACCGAGCCGCACCTGCACCTGCACGATCTGGAGAGCGACACGCTGCACGACATCCCGATGGAGGTACTCGACGGCTTTCCGCTCGAGAGCATCGCCAACGGTTTCCGTGTCGAGCGCATCGATCTCACGCTCCGTGTGCGCAAGTCGGAGACGGCCGCAGCCTGATCGTTGACGGGTGGCTTCCGGGCCACCCAACAGCGACTTTCATGCGGGTCAGACTTTGGCGGGAGCCCGCCAACGGGTTACAATCGGCCGCGCGCCGGTGTAGCTCAGTCGGTAGAGCAGCGCATTCGTAATGCGAAGGTCACCAGTTCGATTCCGGTCACCGGCACCACACAGTCAGTAGGCACGGGGCACGCAAGGTGCCTCGTTTGCTTTACGTTGGCAAGACAACGCACCAGGCCCACCAGCGGACCCTCGCGCCCGGCAATTTGCAAACCCTCATTCGCATAAGGGTTTAATGCAATCTGCAGCCGTGCTAAATACTCACGGCATCAACCGCAGACTCGCCGGCCCTTGGCCAGGGAAACCCGATGGACTTCTTCAGCGAATTCATGGGCCGTCAGGGCTTCCTGCCCCATGGCTACTGCTTCACATGGACGCCAGCATTGCTCTGGTCCATGGTCTCCGCAGACGCCATCATCGCCCTCTCCTACTTCTCCATCCCGGCGGTCATCGTCGCCTTCCTCAGCAAGCGTCCTGACGTCCGCTATCGCTGGGTCGCCGTCCTGTTCAGCGCCTTCATCTTCGCCTGCGGCATCACCCACGTCATGGATATCTGGACCATCTGGGTGCCGGACTACGGCGCGCACGCCATCGCCAAGATGTTCACCGCGGCGGTGTCTGTCGTGACTGCCGTCGGCCTGTGGCCCCTGCTGCCCAAGCTGCTCAGGATCCCCTCGGTAGACCAGCTGCAGCAGGCGATCTCCGACCTTGAGAGCGAGGTCGCCAAGCGCAAGACCGCCGAAGAACACTTGGCCGACACCGAGCGCAGCCTGGCGGCCACTCTCGGCATCATCGGCGCCGGCTTCGTCACCACCGACGCCAGCGGGCGACTGCTGCGCATGAATGGTGTGGCGGAGCAGCTGACCGGCTGGACGGCAGCGAAGGCAGCGGGAAGGCCGGTGAGCGAGGTGATCCGATCGTCACCGGGCTCGGCGGTTGATGTCGGCGCCCTGACCCGGGTCGACGCACTCGCTGCCGCTGGCAGCCACTCCACCGTCTCGCTACCGCTGGCGCGGCACGGCGGCGGCGAGTCGCTGGTTCAGCTCACCGCCAGCGTCGACCATGACGACACTGGCCAGGTGCGCGGCCTGACGCTGCTGATGCGCGACGAGACCGAGCTGAAGACCGCCGAACGCGAAGTCGACCGCCTGGCGGCGATCGTCGAGTCGACCTCGGACGCCATCATCTCGTGCACACCCCAAGGCACCATCACCAGCTGGAACAGCGGTGCTCAGGAGCTGTTCGGTTACCGCGCCGGCGAGGCGCTGGGCCAGGACATCGGCATGCTGGTCCCGGAGGGCCTGCGCGACGAGGCGGCACGGGTGGCCAACGAGGTGACCGGCGGCAGCCGCATCCCGCACTTTGACACCCAGCGCCAGCGCCGCAACGGCGAACGCGTGGACGTTGCGGCCACCTTCTCGCCGGTGCGCGACGCCGACGGTGAGGTGGCCGGCTATTCGATGATCGCCAGAGACGTGACCGACCGCCGCCGCGCCCAGGCCGCGCTGCGCGAGAGCCAGACGCGCCTGAGCTACGCCATGGACGCGGCGCAGCTGGGCACCTGGGAGATGGACACCAGCACCGGCACCTTCGAGCGCTCGCTGCGCCACGACGAGTGCTACGGCTACGACACGCTGCAGCCGGTGTGGACCATCGACAGCTACTACCGCGCCATCCACCCCGATGACCGCGACGAGGTGTTCCTGGAGTGGAACCGCACCGTGTTCGAGGAGAAACGCCAGTGGGCGCGCGAGATGCGCATCATCTGGCCGGACATGAGCGAACACTGGGTGTCGGTGTGCGCCGGCGTCTACGAGGAGCCCGGCAAGCCGATGCGCGTGCTTGGCGTGATCGGCGACATCACCCAGCGCAAGCAGGCCGAGCAGGCGCTGCTGCGTGCCAGCCAGCTGGAGGCGGAGAACCGCAAGGTCATCGAGGACCGCTACACCGCCGAACGCGAGCGCCGTCGCGCCGCCGAGGCACTGGCGGAGAGCCAGCGCGACGCCAACCACGCCAAGACCGAGTTCCTGGCGACCATCAACCACGAGCTGCGCACGCCGCTCAACGCCATCCTCGGCATGGCGGAACTGGCGCGATCACCTGACGTGGACGAGCCGGTCCGCCGCAGTTATCTGAACCAGATCGTCATCAGCGGCAAGGAGATGGCCGAGCTGATGAGCCAGGTGCTTGACATGACGCGCATCGAATCAGGCCGTCTAGAGCTGGACAACGTCATCTTCGACCTGCCGACGCTGCTGGATGGCATGCGCAATACCTACGCGCCGATCGCCACCGCGCGTGGGCTGACCTTTGCCTGCGAGGCCGACCGCAAGCTGCCGCGCACGGTGTTTGGCGACCCGCTGCGCTTGCGGCAGATCATCAACAACCTGATGGCCAACGCGCTCAAATTCACCATGAATGGCAGCGTGACGCTGTCGGCGCGACCGATCGCCGCCAACCGCTACCGCTTCGAGGTCACCGACACCGGCATCGGCATCGACACAGAGGCCATCGAGCGGCTGTTCCAGCCCTACTCGCAGGCCAGCGCGTCGACCACCCGAGAGTACGGCGGCACCGGCTTGGGCCTGTACATCTGCAAGCAGCTGGCGCAGTTGATGGCGGGAGACATCGGCGTGCGCAGCACCCCGGGCCAGGGCTCGACGTTCTGGGCCGATGTCGAGCTGGGCGGCGTGACCGTGGCGGCGCTGCCCGGCGCGGAGGAAGAGCGGCCGCTGCCCGAGATCGCCGGACTTCGCGTACTGGTGGTGGACGACAACGTGATCAACCGCGAGGTGGTGAGCACCATGCTGGAGCGCGCACAGGCGAGGGTGACCAAGGCCTGCAACGGCCGCGAGGCGGTGGATGCGGTAGCCGCAGGCGGCGCCGAGAGCCCCTACGACGTTGTGCTGATGGACATGCGGATGCCGGTGATGAGCGGGATCGAGGCCACGCGTTTGATCCGCGGCCTTCAGAATGGCGGAAATCTGCCGATCATTGCATTTACCGCCGACACCATGAGCGAGGATCGGGAACGTGTATTCGAAGCGGGGGCCAATGACCTCCTGGCAAAACCCATCGACAAGCAACGCCTGTTCGAGGCCCTGCACGACGTCGCGCGCGGCCACGGAGCGCATGACGACGACGCGAGCTGAGGCCATTCGGCGACGCTTGCTGGGCGGTCGCCTGTCAGCAGTATGTCTGGTCTTGGGTGCACTGCTGCCCTCGCTGGCGCCCGCTGCCGACTTCGTGGTGGGCCGTCAGACGCCCGTGCGCATCAGCGTGGCGGCAGACGGTAACCAAGCCTGCAATGTCGAGATCCAGCTGCCGGACGGCAGCCGCATCGAACGCGAACTGTCGCCGCCCCACTTCGAGACGACGGTCGGCTACACCCCGCGCACCGACGGCCCACAGACCATCGTCTGGGAGGGGCGCTTCCGCTTCTACGGGTCGCTGTCGGTCTCAGGCTGCAGCGGCCGCTACTTCCACGACATCAAGGTGCAGCCCAACAACGCGCTGGTGCGCGAGCGCTGGGACAATTACCTCGCTGGTATGCCCCAGCGGCAGCGCGAGTGTGTCGAATACGGCACCGGGCGTGTGCTGGCGGCCGGTGCGCCGGCACCGCGCGCACGCGCCAGCAGCCCCGACGACACCATAGTGAAGACGGTGGTGGCCTCGTGCGAGCGTTTTGTCAGCCTGCCCAGGCGTGTCGACGTGCCCTGCCCGGTCTCGCGCGGTGACGCACGCGAGACCCGCTGCGAGGACCAGTACGTGCTGGGCAGCGGCCGCAAGGCACGCGTGCTCGACCCCGATGCTGCGCTGGTGGCGGCCGCCAACGGCGCCAAGCTGATGCTGGCACTTCGCGAGCCAGAGACGGTGCGCACGGCGCGACTGGAGGCCGAGAAGGCGGCGCAGGAGAAGGCTGTCGCCGACGAGGCCGCGCGCTTGGCCGCGGAGGAACAGGCGCGGGTGCAGGCCGAGGAAGACGCCCGCAAGAAGGCCGACGCCGAAGCCGACGCTGCTCGCAAGGCACAGGACGCACGCAAGGCAGAGATCGCTCGCATCCAGCGCATGCGCTGCATCGGCGGTCGCTGCTTCGACCTGGGCTTCTAGGGCAGCTTCGGGGGCGGCCTGAACCGGGTGCGGCCCGCTCTTAGGGCTCGCCCGGCTCGTCGGGCATGTCTTCATCCACCGCGCCGCCTAGCACGGCGCGGATCACCTTCAGGTCAAAGCCGCGCGCAGCCAAAAAGCGCATCTGCCGCGCCCGCTCGCGCGGGTCGCCGGTGGCCTCAAAGCGGCGTGACCAGAGTGCGCGCGCGCGCTGCAGGTCGGTCTGGTCGAGGGCTGCCAGCGCCTCGCCGATGGTGTCGCCATCCACCCCCTTCTGCCGCAACTCCGCCGCCAGGCGGCGGCTGCCGGTGCGCGACTGGCGGCCACGGACATAATTCTCGGCGAAGCGGCTGTCGGATTGCAGGCCGAGCGCGGCAAGGCGCTCCAGCGCGGCGTCGACGTCGGCGGGTGACGGGTTGGCGGGCGTAGGCGGCGCATCGGCCGCGACCCCGTCGGGCGGGGTGTCGGTTGGCGCGTCTGCGGGCTCGTCTTCGACTTGACGACCGCCACGGCGCTCGCCAGCGCCGAGCCGGGCGACCAACTCGGCGCGGCTCATGTCGCGCCTTGCGAGCATGCGCACGGCGCGCTGCATGACGCTGGCGGGCTTGCGCGGCCCGCGTGGCGGCTTAGTCTCCGCCACCGCCCGGCACGCTGGCCATCGCCGGCTTGACCCCCACCACCTCGCGGATCTTGGCCTCGATCTCGGCGGCGATGGCCGGCTTGTCGCGCAGGTACTCGCGCGCGTTGTCCTTGCCCTGGCCGATGCGGTCGCCGCCATAGGCGTACCAGCTGCCCGACTTCTCGACGATGTTGTGGGTCACGCCGAGCTCGATGATCTCGCCCTCACGCGAGATGCCCTCGCCGTAGAGGATGTCGAACAGCGCCTCGCGGAAAGGCGGCGCGACCTTGTTCTTGACCACCTTGACGCGCGTCTCCGAGCCGATCACCTCGTCGGACTTCTTGATCGCGCCGATGCGGCGGATGTCCATGCGCACGCTGGCGTAGAACTTGAGCGCGTTGCCGCCGGTAGTGGTCTCGGGGTTGCCGAACATGACACCGATCTTCATGCGGATCTGGTTGATGAAGATGACCAGCGTGTTGGTGCGCTTGATGTTGGCGGTGAGCTTGCGCAGCGCCTGGCTCATCAGCCGCGCCTGGAGGCCTGGCAGCTGGTCGCCCATCTCGCCCTCGATCTCGGCCTTGGGCGTCAGCGCAGCCACCGAGTCGATAACCACGATGTCGACACCGCCCGAGCGCACCAGCATGTCGGCGATCTCGAGCGCCTGCTCGCCGGTGTCCGGCTGCGAGATGAGCAGGTCGCCGATGTTGACGCCGAGCTTCTGCGCGTAGCCGGTGTCGAGCGCGTGTTCGGCGTCGATGAAGGCTGCGGTGCCGCCGATCTTCTGCATCTCGGCGATCACCTGCAGGGTGAGCGTGGTCTTGCCGGACGATTCCGGGCCGTAGATCTCGACCACGCGACCGCGCGGCAGGCCGCCGATGCCGAGCGCGATGTCCAGACCCAGCGAGCCGGTGGAGACGGCCTGGATGTCGTTCTCCACGCTACCGTCGGAGAGCTTCATGATCGAGCCCTTGCCGAACTGTTTTTCGATCTGGGAAAGGGCTGCGGACAGCGCCTTGGCGCGGTTGTCGTCCATGAGGGTCTCCTGAGTGTTTTTCGGTGAGTCGCGGCGGATTATTGCATGGGGGCCGGCGCCCATCTTCGGCCAGATGACCGAGTCCGGGACGGCTGCGCCAGACGGCCGATATTGCTAGGCCGGCTCCAGCGGATAAGGCAGATCGAGCATCTGCAGCGGCGCGCCATCGGCCCCGCCCAGGCGCAGGTCGGCGCCCTCGGCCAGGTCCATCTGCAGCACCGCCAGCAGTTGCGCGCGGGAGGTATCCAGCGGCGCGGCCAGGACGACCTGCCCGAGCGCCTGTTCGGCACTGCCGGCAGCATGCACCGGGGTGCCCGGCGCCGGCAGGGTGTCGCCCGCCGCCAGCCACACGGCGAAGCGCAGCATGCGCCGCTTGACCTTGCCCAGATACTGGGTGCGGGCGACGATCTCCTGCCCCGGGTAGCAGCCCTTCTTGAAGCTGATGCCGCCGGTCAGGTCAAGGTTGAGCATCTGCGGCACGAAGGCCTCGCGCGTCGCATCCTCGACCCAGGGCCGGCCTGCCGCCACCTCGATGCTGTCCCACGCCGTGGCGGACAACTCCGGCAGACTCCGGCGCAAGGCCTCGGCAACCGCCGCTTCGGCATCGCGCGGCAGCAGCAGCCACCAGGCGTCGCCGCCCAGGCCGACGACCAGCGCAGGCGCATCGGCAATGGCATCCGCCAGTGACGAGCCCGAAGCCGCCTGCGCGCACGCGCCTGCGGCCGGTGGATCAGCGCCGAGCAGCGCGGCCAGGGCGGGTGAGGCGGCCGCACCGCAGACGCCGACAACCGCATGGGACTGGTGCGACCACTGCACCTTGCTGCGCATGACGAACATGCCGAGACGCTTCAGGGTGGCCTCGGCCACCGCGCTGCGGGTCAGCAGCCAGAAACGGTCACTGCCCCCATCGGCCTGCGCCGCCACCGCAAAGGTGGCCAGCGCGCGGCCCTTGGGCGTGCTGTAGCTGGACAACTGCCAGTGGCCGGCCGCCAGCGTCTTGATGTCGCTGGAGAACTGGCCGTTGAGGAAGGCTCGGGCATCCTCGCCCGAGGCCAGGCTGATAGCGAACGTGCCGAGGCGGCAGAAGCCGCCAGACGCGGCCGCCGCCCCACCCGAAGGCGGGGCGTCCGCGGCAGGGTTGGGCGCGGCCGTCATGGCTTACTCGCCGCTGCGGGTCTCGACCTGCTCGAGAACCTCTTCCTCTGACTTGCCGGCCGGTGCGCGGCGGGCTCGGGGCTTGCGCGCCTTGGGCGCGGCAGCCTCTGCAGCCGGAGCCGGTGCCGGGGCGGCGGAGGTCTCGACCTGCTCGAGGTTGGGATCGACCGGGATCTCGACCTTGGGCGCCGCACGCGTGCGGCGGCGGGCCGGCGCGGCTTCGGCCGGTGCAGCTTCGACGGGTGCAGCCGGTGCTGCCTGAGCCGGGGCGGCCTCGGCAGCGGCCGGCGCCACAGCGACTGGCTCGGCCGGTTCAGGCTGCGTCTCCACCTCGACGGCCTCTGCCGGTTCGGCAGCTGCCTCGGTCGCCGCCTCTGCAGCAGCGGAGCGGCGCGGGCGACGCTGGCGCGCGCCAGACGACGTGGTGGTCGGCGCCTCGGCGGCCGGAGCGGGCTCGGCAACACTCACCTCGGGGACGATCTCGTCGAGACCGACCACCTCTGCGGCCTCCTCGTCGAAGTCCTCGGCGACGTCCTCGAACGGCTGCTCGACGCGGTTCTCGACAGCCTGTGCTGCGACCTCGCGGTCACCACCACCGCCGCCACCACCGCCACGACGACGACGACGACGGCGCGAACGGCCCTCGCCTGCGCCCTCGCCACCATTCTGGTCGGCCACTGCCTCGACGCGCTCCTCACGCGGCGGGCGGGCCTCTGCCGGACGCTCCTCGCGCGGCGGGCGGCCATCGCGACCGCGGCCCTCGCCACGGCCTTCGCCGCCACGACCCTGACCGTTGCGGCCTTCGCCGCGCTCGCCACGTTCGCCGCGGGCCTCGGCCGGGCGCTGCTCGCGACCCTCACGGCCTTCGGCAGTCTCTGCGCGACCGCCCTCACCGCGACCGCGGCCGCGACCACCGCGCTCGCCGCGACCACGTCCGCCACGGCCACCGTCACGCTCGCCGCGCTGGGTGGATTCGCTTCGGGCCGCGGGTGCGGCCGGAGCCGGCGCCGGGGCGGCGGGCTTGGGTGCCAGCCAACCGAACAGCTTGCTGAGGATCCCGCCAGACGCGGCGGGCATGGCCACCGGCAGCGGTGCCGGCGCAGGCGCCGACTCGACCACCACCGGCGCGGGCTGCGCCGGGGTGATGCCCTTGACTGCAGCCTCCTGACGCACCTGCTCGCGGTCCTTGCCCTTGGCCGACTCTTCCTCTTCCTTGGGCTTCTCCGCCATCTGGTAGCTGGCGATGGTCTGGTCGGCGTCGCGCAGGTCGTCGTGGCGCAGACGCTTGACCTCGTAGTTGGGCGTCTCCAGGTGCACGTTGGGGATGATGATGACGTTGACCTTGAGTCGCGCCTCCATGCCCCAGATCTCGGTGCGCTTCTCGTTGAGCAGGAAGGTGGCGACGTCGACCGGCACCTGAACGTGCACGGCGGCCGTGTTCTCCTTCATCGACTCCTCCTGGAGGATGCGCAGCACGTGCAGCGCGGTCGACTCGGTGTCGCGGACAAAGCCGGTGCCGTGGCAACGCGGGCACGGGATGTGGCTGCCTTCCGACAGCGCCGGGCGCAGTCTTTGGCGGGACAGTTCGAGCATGCCGAAGCGGCTGATCTTGCCCATCTGCACGCGGGCACGGTCCAGGTGCAGCGCATCCTTGAGGCGGTTCTCGACCTCGCGCTGGTTCTTGGCCGACTCCATGTCGATGAAGTCGATCACCACCAGGCCGCCAAGGTCACGCAGGCGCAGCTGGCGGGCCACCTCGTCGGCGGCCTCCAGGTTGGTGCGGAAGGCAGTCTCCTCGATGTCCGAGCCGCGCGTGGAGCGGGCCGAGTTGACGTCGATGGCGACCAGCGCCTCGGTGTGGTCGATGACGATCGCCCCGCCCGAGGGCAGGTTGACCTGACGCGAGTACGCGGTCTCGATCTGGTGCTCGATCTGGAAGCGCGAGAACAGCGGCACGTCGTCCTTGTAGAGCTTGACCCGGTTGACGTTGCCCGGCATCACGTGGCTCATGAACTGCTCGGCCTGCTCGTGGATGGCGGCCGTGTCGATCAGGATCTCGCCGATGTCGGCGGTGAAGTAGTCGCGGATGGCGCGGATGACCAGGCTCGACTCCTGATAGATCAGGAACGGTGCCGGCGAGCTGTCGGCGGCGCCCTCGATGGCACGCCACAGTTGCAGCAGGTAGTTGAGGTCCCACTGCAGCTCTTCGAGCGTGCGGCCGATGCCGGCGGTACGGGCGATGACGCTCATGCCGGTGGGGATCTCGAGCTGGGCGATGAGGTCACGCAGTTCGTTGCGGTCCTCGCCCTCGATACGGCGGCTGACGCCGCCGCCGCGCGGGTTGTTGGGCATCAGCACCAGATAACGGCCAGCCAGGCTGATGTAGGTGGTCAGCGCCGCGCCCTTGTTGCCACGCTCGTCCTTGTCGACCTGGACGATCAGCTCGAGGCCTTCCTTGATCCAGTCGGCCGGACGGCCCTTGACCGGCTCGGCGTCGTTGGCCAGGCCGGACTTGGTGATCTCCTTGAACGGCAGGAAGCCGTGGCGGTCGGTGCCGTAGTCGATGAACGCGGCCTCGAGGCTGGGCTCGACGCGCGTGATTTTCGCCTTGTAGATGTTCGACTTCCGCTGCTCGCGGCCGGCGGTTTCGATGTCGAGGTCGATCAGCTTCTGACCATCGACGATGGCGACGCGCAGCTCTTCGGCCTGCGTCGCATTGAACAACATGCGCTTCATGAGACTCTCCCGCGCGCTCGAGCGGGGTGCGGCGTCTGGACTAGGGGCGGACGGACGTGGCCGCGCGCGACCGGGCCGGCGCTGTGGCGCGGCGGTCTGGCGGGGGTGTTCCGGGGGTCTGCCTGTTGGTCAAAACGACACTCAATGCCTGGGGTGGCGCGGTGGCGGGAACAGCGGCGGACGGGCAGTCCGGGCGCGGCCAAAGGGGGCCGACTCTATGCTCGCGGGCGACACTGCAACGGGGGTCGGGGACTGCGGGAGCCCTCGCCGACCGGCGAAGCAGCGCGACGTGCGCCTGTGTTCCGACTCGTCGCGCCGCCCGAAAACCTTGTCGGTCTCGAGCACGCAATCTTGGGTAGACTCGTTGCTTGTCTGCAAAGTGCAGCTGGTGAACGACATTAACCAGGGAAATCGTCCGCGCCGGACCCAACCGGCGGGAGCCCCGAGTATACGGACTGGCGCCGCGCCGCGCAAAAGCGCGATGCGGAACGCTTCGAGCCCGCCGCGGCGTCCGGCCGCCCCCACGCCTGTCGCCCCTGCTCCCGCGCCCGTCACCGCAACGGCACACGACGCCGTCACCCTGCAGGTGATCGACGAGGGCAGCGACGGCCAGCGTATCGATAATTTCCTGGCGCGGCTGCTCAAGGGCGTGCCGCGCAGCCACATCTACCGCATCGTGCGCAGCGGCGAGGTGCGCGTCGACGGTGGCCGCGTCAAGCCGGAGCACAAGCTGGCGGCGGGGCAGACGGTGCGCGTGCCGCCGATCCGGGTGGCGCAGCGCGACGACGCCTCGCCGGCACCGGCGCGCGACTTCCCGGTGCTGTTCGAGGATGCACAACTGTTGATCGTCGACAAACCGTCCGGCGTGGCCGTGCATGGCGGCAGCGGCATCAGCCACGGCCTGATCGAGCAGGTGCGTGCGGCACGTCCCGAGCTGCGCGACATCGAGCTGGTGCACCGGCTGGACCGCGAGACATCGGGCGTGCTGCTGCTGGCCAAGAAGCGCTCGGCGCTGCGCCGCCTGCACGACGAGCTGCGCGACGGCGCCACCGACAAGCACTACCTGGCGCTGGTCGGCGGCAAGTGGCGCGATGACAAGCGCGCGGTGAAGGCGCCGCTGCTGAAATACGTCACCGCCGAGGGCGAGCGCCGGGTGAGCGTGTCGAAGGACGGCCAGGCCAGCGAGACGGTGTTCCGGCTGCTGCGGCGCTGGCCACAGGCCTGCCTGCTCGACTGCGAGCTGCTGACCGGCCGCACCCACCAGATCCGCGTCCACCTGCACCACACCGGGCACCCCATCGCCGGCGACGACAAGTACGGCGACTACGACTGGAACCATGAGCTGGCACGCATGGGCCTCAAGCGCATGTTCCTGCACGCCGCGCGCATGACCTTCACCCACCCCGCCACCGGCGAGACGATGACGGTGGAGGCGCCGCTGCCGCCGGCGCTGGCCGCATTCGTCGAGCGGCTCGATGCAGCAAAGGCTGGGCCCTGATGTCGGCCGCGCACTTCGACCTCATCGTCTTCGACTGGGACGGCACGGTGGTGGACTCGGCCGGCATGATCGCGCAGTGCATCCTGGACGCCGCTGACGCCGCCGGCGCGCCAAGGCCGGCGCTGGAAGACGCCCGCCACGTGATCGGCCTGGGGCTGGAGGACGCGCTGGCGTACTGCTTCCCCGGCCAGCCACGGCCGGTGCTGCAGGGCGTGGTGGAGCACTACAAGCGCCTGTTCCTGAGCCGTGACGCGCACGGGCAGATCCAGCCCTTCGCCGGCGCACGCGACCTGCTGCACTGGCTGTCGGGCTGCGGCGCAGGCCTGGCGGTGGCCACCGGCAAGAGCCGCGCCGGGCTGGACCGGCAGTTCGGCACCACCGGGCTCGGCCCGCTGTTCCACGGCTCCAGATGCGCCGACGAGACGCACCCCAAGCCGCACCCGGCCATGCTGCTGGAGCTGATGGACGAGTTCGGCTGCACGCCCGATCGCACCCTGATGATCGGCGACACCAGCCACGACCGGCTGATGGCGGAATCGGCCGGCACGGGTTTTGTTGGCGTGACCTTTGGCGCGCACCCGGTCACGGCCCTGCACGGGCCGGCGACGCGGGTGTGTTGCGACGACTGGGCGCAGCTGGCCGACTTTCTGCGGCCGGTGGCCTGACGGGCTTTACGCCGCGCACTGGCACGCCCCCTTGGCGCGCCTGGATGTCACGCCTGAATGACGCGCGTGATGCGAGAGAGTGAACTCGCTCCTGCGCTTGCACTCCGATACCCGTCCACCGCGACCCGGAACCCGCAAACATGAGCCAGAACGACAGCACACCCTCTACCGACGCCAACAGCCACGCACTGGCCGACCTGATGCGCGAGTCGCTCGAGGAACGCCGCAGCGCGCGACGCTGGAGCATCGGCTTCCGTGTGGTCTACGGCCTGATCGCCGCCATCGCGCTGGTCACCGTGCTGTCCCACGGCAGCGGCAGCATGACCCCCACCGGGCCGCACACCGCGCTGGTGCGCATCGAGGGTGTGATCGAGGACGGCGGCGAGGTGTCAGCCGATCATGTGGCAGAGGCGCTGAGCGACGCCTTCAACAACCCGCACGTAAAAGGCATCGTGCTGCAGATCAACAGCCCCGGCGGCAGCCCGGTGCAGTCCGACCTGATCTACCGCGAGATCCGCCGCCAACGCAGCATGCACAAGGACACGCCGGTGCACGCGGTGGTTGGCGACATCTGCGCCTCGGGTGGGTACTACATCGCCGCGGCGGCAGACCAGATCCACGTGAACCCGTCCAGCATCGTCGGCTCGATCGGCGTGATCATGAATGGCTTCGGCTTTACCGGCGGCATGGAGCGGCTGGGCGTCGAGCGCCGCTTGCTCACGGCCGGAGAGAACAAGGCCTTTCTTGACCCCTTCTCGCCGGTCAAGCCGGACGAGTTGGCGCACGCGCGCAAGCTGCTCGACGACATCCACGCCCAGTTCATCGGCGCCGTGAAGCAGGGCCGCGGCGATCGTCTGAAGGACAACGGCAAGCTGTTCGGCGGCCTGATGTGGACCGGCAACCAGGCCATCGAGCTGGGCCTGGCCGACGCGGTGGGCAGCGCCGGCAGCGTCGCGCGCGATGTGATCAAGGCCGAGGAGGTGGTGGACTACACGCCGGCGCCGGACCTGGCGGAGCGTTTCGCCAAGCGCTTCGGTGCGGCAGCGGGCACGGCGATGGCCAAGGCTTTAGGTGGGCTTGGCATCCACTAAGGCGAAGAGCGTCGGGAGGATGGCCACCGCAGCAGCTCTATCGCCACCGCAGCGGCTCCCTAGTCGTCAGGGATGTTCTGGCCGGGGAACAACTCTTCGGTGAAGCCGAAGCGGCTCATGTCGCGGATGCGCATCGGGTAGAGGATGCCCCACAGGTGGTCGCACTCGTGCTGCACCACACGGGCGTGGAAGCCGCTGACGGTACGGTCGATCGGGTTGCCGTCGAGGTCGCAGCCGGTGTAGCGCACGTTGGCGTGACGCGGCACGATTCCGCGCATGCCGGGCACCGACAGGCAGCCCTCCCAGCCCTCCTCCTCCTGCGCATCCAGAGGCGTGATGGCCGGGTTGCAGAGCACCGTGTAGGGCACCTGGTCTGCGTCCGGGTAGCGCGGGTTGGCGCCCACGCCAAAGATGACCACCTGCAGCTGCACGCCGATCTGCGGCGCGGCGATGCCAGCACCGTTCATGGCAGCCATGGTGTCCTGCATGTCCTGCACCAGAGCACGCAGTTCCGGAGTGCCGAAGGCGCTGACCGGCGCCGACACCTGCAGCAGGCGCGGGTCGCCCATGCGCAGAACCGGACGGACCGCCACTACGCGCCCCCCGCCTCGGCCCGCAGCAGAGCCAGCAACACCTCGCGGGCACTCGCCATGCCAGCGTCAAAGCGCGCCTGCGCCCCCTCCAACGCCACCGCGGCGGCGCTGTCGCCCTTGCCAGCGGCGTCGTTGGCCACCACCGCCAGCATCGCGTAGGCCAGCCCCGCCTCGCGCGCCAGCGCAGCCTCGGGCATGCCGGTCATGCCGACCAGGTCGGCGCCATCGCGCTCCAGGCGGCGGATCTCGGCAGCGCTCTCCAGCCGCGGGCCCTGGGTGGCGGCATAGGTTCCGCCGTCGCGCACGGCGATGCCCGCCCCCGCCGCGGCACCCAGCAGTTGCTCGCGCAGCGCCGGATCGAACGGGTGGGTGAAGTCGATGTGGGCGACGGCGTCGACGTTCGCGTCGACAAAGGTGTGCTCGCGCGAGTGGGTGTAGTCGAGGATACCGTCGGGCACTACCACGCTGCCGGCAGGCAGCCCGGCGGCGATGCCGCCGACCGAGGCGAAGGCCACCACCCGGCGCACGCCGGCATCACGCAGCGCGGCGATGTTGGCGCGGTAGTTGATCAGGTGCGGGGCGATGCGGTGGGGGTCACCGTGCCGCGCCAGGAACAACAGCTCGCAGCCGGCAACCAGCCCACGTGTCAACGGCGCCGAGGGGGCGCCGTAGGGGGTGGCCGCGTCGACGCTGCCGGTGACGTGTAGAGCGTCCCAGCGGTTGAAACCGCTGCCACCGATGACTGCCAGCATCAGCCGGCTGTCACAGGCCGTTGACCTCCCGCATGGCATGAATGCCGGGGAGATTGCGCCACCAGCCGAACACATCCATGCCCATGCCGAAGATGTAGCGGTCGGGCATCTCGAGCGCGACGTAGTCGGCCTCGATAGGCTTGGGGCGCAGCGTGTTCTTTTCGGTGAGGACGCCGACGATGCAGCGGCGCGCACCTGCGGCCAGCACGGCGGCACGCACCAGCGTGAGCGTCACGCCGGCATCCAGCACGTCGTCAAGCAGCAGCACCGTCTCACCCTTCACATCGGGCATCGGCGACAACCACTCGAGCTCCTTGCCGCGGGTCTCGTAGCCATAGCGGCTGACCTGAATGGCATCGAGCCGCAGCGGCATACGCAACTGCGGCACCAGCATGCCGGCAAACGGCAGCGAGCCGTTGAGCAGCGGGCACACCAGAACCACCTGGTTGCCGAGGTCCTCGTTCATGCGGGCGGCCATGCGTGCGATCGCCGCCTTCACCGTCTCGGCGTCGGCCAGGCAGTCGGACTGTTCCAGAACCGTTGCCGGGTCGGGAATGTTCACGCGCTCACCGGTCATGCTCATCACCATGGCAGCAAGTCATTTGTATTAAGAAGGCCCTATTATGAAATGACTTTATTATTCTTGTGTGAATTTGTTGGAGCGCATTAGTCAGAAAATGCATCAACTTTTCGCATTCTGCAACAAGGCCAACAAACCGGGTTCGTCAATCAGGCGGAATACTGAGAGGTTGCGCCACCAGCGCCTTGCCGTGCATCAAGGCCAGCAGCCCAGCTTCGTCAAGCGTGGCGATGCCAAGTTCCCGAGCCTTGTCGAGCTTGCTGCCGGCATCGGCGCCCACCACCACATAGCTGGTCTTCTTCGAGACGCTGCCCGAGACCTTGCCGCCCTGCGACTCGATCATGGCCTGTGCCTGTTCGCGGCTGAGCGTCGGCAACGTACCGGTCAGCACGAAGGTCTTGCCGGACTGCGGCAACGCCGCCGCGCCGCCCGCCCCCTGCCCCTCGGCCCAGCCCAGGCCGCAGGCGCGCAGCTGCTCCACCACCTCGCGCTGGTGCGGCTGGGCAAAGAAGGTGTGGATGCTCTCGGCGACCACCGGCCCGACCTGTTCCACCGCCAGCAGGTCGTCGATGCTGGCGTTCATCAGTGCGTCCAGATTGCCGAAATGCCGCGCCAGGTCCTTCGCGGTGGCCTCGCCAACATGCCGGATGCCGAGCCCGAAGAGGAAGCGCGGCAGCGTGGTCTGCTTGGAGCGCTCGATCGACTCCAACAAGTTGGCGGCCGACCTCTCGGCCATGCGCTCCAGCTCAGCCAGCTTGAGCACGCCGAGCCGGTACAGATCGGGCAGCGTGCGGACGATGCCGGCATCGACCAGCTGCTCGACGATCTTGTCGCCCAGGCCGTCGATGTCCACGGCGCGGCGCTGGGCAAAGTGCAGCAGCGCCTGCTTGCGCTGCGCCGGGCAGACCAGCCCGCCGCTGCAGCGGCTGTCGACCTCGCCCTGCTCCTGCACAGCGACCGAGCCACACACCGGGCAGGTGCAAGGCATGGCGAACGGCACCGCACCCGGCGGACGCTTGTCTGGCAGCACGCCGACCACCTCCGGGATCACATCCCCGGCGCGACGCACGATCACCGTGTCGCCGACGCGAACGTCCTTGCGCTGCACCTCGCTGGCGTTGTGCAGCGTCGCGTTGGTAACGGTAACGCCGCCCACGAACACCGGCGACAGACGCGCCACCGGGGTGAGCTTGCCGGTGCGGCCGACCTGCACCTCGATTGCCTCGACCGTGGTCAGCATCTCCTGCGGCGGGTACTTGTGCGCCACCGCCCAACGCGGCTCGCGCGTCACAAAGCCCAGCCGCGACTGCAGCGACAGGCTGTCGACCTTGTAGACCACGCCGTCGATGTCGAACGGCAGGCTGTCGCGACGCGCGGCGATGTCGGCGTGGAAGCGGATGAGGTCTTCGACCGTGCCGACGGTGCGCTCGTGGCAGACCGGCAGGCCGAGCGCGAGCAGCGCATCCAGCACGCCCGAGTGCGTGGCCGGCACCGCCCAGCCCTGCGTCTGGCCCAGACCGTAGGCGAAGAACGACAGCGGCCGCTGCGCGGCGATGGCCGGGTCGAGCTGGCGGATGCTGCCGGCGGCGGCGTTGCGCGGGTTCACAAAGGTCTTGTCGCCGCGGCTGCGGGCGGCCTCGTTGAGCGCCTCGAAGTCGTCGCGGCGCAGGTAGACCTCGCCGCGCACCTCGAGCACCGGCGGCGGCGAACTGGTGGCCAGCCGCAGGGGGATGACGCGGATGGTGCGAACGTTCTGCGTCACGTCCTCGCCGGTCTCGCCGTCGCCGCGGGTGGCGGCCTGCACCAGCACGCCCTGCTCGTAACGCAGGTTGAGTGCGAGGCCGTCGAATTTCAGCTCGGCGGCGTAGACCACCGGCGGATCGGCGTCGGCCAGACCCAGCTCGCGGCGGACGCGGCCGTCGAAAGCGCGTGCGCCCTCGGCCGTGGTGTCGGTCTCGGTGCGGATGGACAGCATGGCCACCGCGTGACGCACCGGCGCGAAGCCGTCCAGTGGGCGCCCGGCAACCCGCCGCGTCGGCGAATCGGCGGTGACGAGTTCGGGGTGGTCGGCCTCAAGCGCCTGCAGCTCGCGGAACAGGCGGTCGTACTCGGCGTCGGGGATGGTCGGCGCGTCGAGAACGTAGTAGGCGTGGTCGTGCGCGGCGATCTGCGCGCGCAGGGCCGCGGCGCGCTCTAAAAAACTCACTCGAAGACGCGGCGCGCCAGCGCGGAGCCAGGCACCATCTGCTGCGCGGTGAGGCGATTCTCGAGCGCAGAGATGCGGCCGCTGATGACGCGGACGCCGGCGTCGGTGAGGTTCTGACGCTGGTCGTCGACGACACGGCCGCCGATGCCCTGCGCGATCTGGCGGGCGATCTGCATCATCTGGGTGAAGACGCGGGCCGGCTTGCGCGTGCGCGGGATGTCCAGCAGCAGCGTCACGCCGCTCATGGCGGCGGTGCGGATACGCTCGGCGACAAAGGGCTCGCCCTCGATATCGGCCAGCGTGAGCAGAACGAAGCCATCGTCGTCCTCCAGCGCGTACTGGCCGCTGGGCTGCAGGCGGAAACCGGCTGCCTCCACCAGCGCGCGGATCTTGGTGCCCGGCACCGGCACATCGGGCGCCACCACGTTGACGCCGATCAGCACGTCGGCCTCGGCACAGAACGAATCGAAGGCTGAGGCGACGGCGTGGGCCTGCTCCGGGTCGGGCGGGTTGCAGCCGGCCGAGACCTGCTCGGCGATGCGGTCGACCCAGTCGACGAAGCGGTCCAGCGAGGCGCGCTCGATCAGGCCGCTGCGGTCGACCTGCTGCAGCGCGAACGCCAGCTCCTCATAGCGCACCGACTGGCGCAGTACTGGCTGCCAGTCCTGGCCACCCACCGGGCAGCCCACCACCGCCATGCGGCGGCCCAGTTCGGGCGCGGTGGCAAGCATCTCGGCGAGGTCCTCGGCCACCACCGGCTCCAGCGGAAGCAGGCGGATGAGGTAATCGACGCGGCTGTCGAGCTCGGGCGGGTCAGGGCGCAGGGCCAGGCCGCTGGGGCCGGGGCGCGAGGCGCGGCGCGGCGAGGTCATCACCGCCGGTTCCGGGTCAGGCGCGCGCGGGGCGGGGGCATCGGCGCCCTCGTCGGCGAAGTAGGGCTCGGCGCGGCGGCCGGAGAGCGGCGTAGCGGCCGGTTGGGCAGTTGGCGCGGCGGCGGGCTGGGTTGCTACCGCGGGCTGGGCTGCGGCGGTGGGCTCGGTGCGGGCCGGTGCGGGTGGCTCGGCCGGGGGCGGCGCCTGCACCGGAGCCTGGGGGCGCACCACAACCGCCTCGTCGTCGGTGGCGGCGATGGTCTCGGGCGAGACCGCCGGCTCGACGCGCTGCGCCGGTTCGGCGCGGCGTGGCGCCGGCGCAGGGGCCAGTGCGGCTGCCGCCGCTGCGGTGTCGAGCGGGTCCGGCGCCGAGTCCCGGCCACGGCCGCTGTGAGCGGCAACGGCGCGCTCGATCTCGCGGCGGCGGCGCATCGAGACCCACCAGTTGTAGACGTAAACGAGCACGACCACGCCGACACCGGCAAGGATCAGGGCGGTTTGGAGTTCGGTCATGTCGCCGGGGTCTCGGGAGCGGTCGAGGAACCTCGACCAAGTGGCTGAATTATAGGGTCATGCCGCCGCCAGCCGCACGGCTTCTGCCACGTCTACCGCGACCACCCGGGACACGCCGGGCTCGGGCATGGTCACCCCGACCAGTTGCTGCGCCATCTCCATGGTGATCTTGTTGTGGGTGATGAAGATGAACTGGGTCTGCGCCGACATGCGCCGCACCAGCCTGCAGAGGCGCTCGGTGTTGGTGTCATCCAGCGGCGCGTCGACCTCGTCGAGCAGGCAGAACGGCGCCGGGTTCAGGCGGAACAGCGCGAACACCAGCGCGAGCGCGGTGAGCGCCTTCTCGCCGCCGGAGAGCAGCGCCAGCGAGCTGTTGCGCTTGCCGGGTGGGTGCGCGGTGAGGTGCAGGCCGGCGTCCAGGATCTCCTCGCCGGTCAGTTCCAGACGCGCATCGCCGCCGCCGAACATGGCCGGGAACAGCTCCGAAAGGCCACGGTTGACCTCGTCGAAGGTGTGCTGCAGGCGCTCGCGGCTGTCGCGGTCGATGCGGCGGATGGCGTCCTCCAGCGTGGCGATGGCGGAGCCGAGGTCGGTCGCCTGCGCGTCGAGGAAGCCGCGCCGCTCGCTGGCCTCGGCCAGCTCGGCGATGGCCGCCAGGTTGACGTCGCCGAGCGCGTCGATCTCGCGCTGCAGGCGCGTGGTGCGGCGGCGCCAGGGCTCCTCGTCGGTGTCCTCTGGCACCTGCACCTGGTCGGGGCGGATGCCCATCGCAGCCAGCTGCTCGAGCTGCTGGTCGCGCTGCTGCACGGCGGCCTCCACTCGCACGCGCAGGGCGCCCAGCTGCTCGCGCAGGGGGCTGACCGCGTGCTCAGCGGCCATGCGCTGCTGCTCGCGCTCGCGCAGGGTGGCGGCGCTGGACTCGGCGGACTCGCGCGCCGCCATCAGGGCGGCCTCGGCCGACTGGCGCGCCTGCACCGCGGCGGCCAGCGTCTGCGGCAGGGTCTGGTCCTCCAGCGCGTCGAGCTCGGCCTGCATGGCGGCCAGTTCCTCGGCGATCTGCTGCGCGCGGCGGGCGTTGGCGGCCAGCGAGTTGCGCAGGTCGGTGGCGCGCGTCTGCAGCGTCTGCACGCGGTAGCCAGCCTCCTGCGCGCTGCGCTCGGCCTGACGGCGCGCCTCGCGGGTGGCCTGTGCGGACTCGCGGGCGTTGGCATGCGCGCCCTGGCGGTCCTGCCACAGCGCCTCGTGGGCGGTGGCGTCCCCGGCCAGGCTGGCCACCTCGGCGCGCGCCGCCAGCAGCGCGTCGGCGTCGGTGGTCTGCTCGTCGCGCAGACGGGCGATGTCGGCGTCCAGAGCAGCGCGGCGCTGGGCGTGTTGCGCCTCCACCTCGCGGCGGCGGGCCTCGGCCACCTCCAGCTGCTGCAGCTCACGGCGTGTCTGCTCCAGCGGCGCCTGCAGCGCGGCCAAGCGCGCCTGCTCGTCCCGCTGCAGCGTCTGCAGCGCCTCCAGTTGCGCCTGCAGCGGCGCGCGCGCCTCGCCCAGCCGGCCGGCCTCGGCCTGGGCGGTGGCCAGATCGGCCTGCACCGAGAGGTCGCCGCCGCGACCGCCGACCAGCAGACCGTGGCGCCAGACCAGCACGCCCTCGAGGCAGACCAGCTGCTGGCCGTCGGCCAGATGGCCCCGCGCCTGCAGCGCGGCGGCAAGGCTGTCGGCGGCGAAGACGCCGGCGAGCAGGCCGTGCACGGCGGCGGCGAGCGGCGCCTCGACGTGATCGATGTGGCTGACGAGCGGCGTCAGGCCGGCCGCGGCGGCCGCGTGTGCAGATGGCGAGGCGGGGGACCCGGGGCCGGCAGACGCGGCGGCCGCACCATCGCCCGCCTCGACCAGAGCCAAGGTGGGCGGCAGCTCACCGCCGGCCACCAGCGCGGCCAATGAATCGACCCGACGTGCCTGCAGGCGGTGGCCGAGCACCGCCTCGAAGGCAGCCTCCCAGCCGGCGCGCACGCGCAGGCCGTCGATCAGGCCGGGGCGGCCGGCCAGCCCCTGCCCCTCCAGCCACGGCCGCAGCGCGGCGCCCTGCCGGGCGCGCTGCTGAGCCAGCGCATCCACCCGCGCCTCGGCTGCGGCGAGGTCGCGCGTCTGCTGCGTGAGGGTGTCGCGCAGGGCGGCCAGCTGCGGCTCGCGCGCGGCGATGTCGTTCTGCAGACGGGCGGCCAGCGCGGTCTGCTCGTCGAGCATGGCGCGTAAACCGTCGATGCGCTCGGCGGCGGTCTCTGCAGCACCCGCCGCGCCCGCGCCGCCACCAGCGCCACCCCCCTGCCCCGCCAGCACCGCCGACTCCTGCTCCAGCCGCGCCAGGTTGCGCGCAGCGGCCTGCTGGCGCTGCTCGACCAGCCGCACCTCGGATTCGGCCACCTGCACCGCGCTGCGCGCGCTCTGCCGCTCGGCCGCGGCATCGTCCAGCGCCTCGCGCGCGGCCGATTCAGACGCCTCGGCAGCCTGCGCGGCGGCCTCGGCCTGCTGCTGCGCGCCGCGGGCGGCATCTGCTGCCACTTGCGCCGCCTCCAGCTCCTGCGCCAGCCCGGTCTGACTCGCCGCCAGCTGCCGCGCGCGTTCGGCCTCCTCCGACTGCCGGCGCAGCTGCGCCTCGACGCGGCCGCCCAGCGCAGCGCGCGTCTGCTGCAGGTGGCTGATGCTCTGCTCGATGCGTGTGACCTCGGCGCCAGCCGCGTACATGTCGGCCTGACGGGCCGCCAGCGCGTCACCTGCCGCCACCTGCGCCTGACGCAAAGTCTCGACATCGGCCTCGAGCGCACGCACCTGCGCCATCTGCGCCTCGATGGCGGTCTCCGCGCTGGCGATGGCGGCCTCGGCGGCGCGCGCCTGCTCGCTGGCCAAGTACGCGCGCAAGCCGAGCAGGGTCGATTGCGCCTCGCGCAGCTCGGCGGCGAGGTCGCGGTAGCGCTGCGCGGCGGCGGCCTGCGTGGTCAGGCGAGTGATCTGCTCGTCCAAGCCGCGCATCACGTCCTCGACGCGGTCGAGGTTGATGCGGGCATCGCCCAGGCGGCCCTCGGTCTCCTTGCGGCGCTCGCGGTAGCGCGACACGCCGGCGGCTTCCTCGAGGAACACGCGCAGTTCTTCCGGGCGCGCCTCGACGATGCGGCTGACCATGCCCTGCTCGATGATGCCGTAGGCACGCGCGCCTACGCCGGTGCCGAGGAACAGGTCGGCGATGTCGCGGCGGCGCACTGGCAGGTTGTTGATGAAATAGTTGGAGTCACCGCTGCGCTCGTAGACGCGGCGCACCGCGATCTCGGCGAACGGCGCCCACTGCCCCGGCGCGCGGCCCTCGCGGTTGTCGAACAGCAACTCGACCGAGGCGCGCGAGACCGGCTTGCGCCCAGAGGAACCGCTGAAGATGACGTCCTGCAAGGATTCGCCACGCAGGCGGCCGGCGGTGGACTCGCCCAGGACCCAGCGCACGGCGTCGATGATGTTGGACTTGCCGCAGCCGTTTGGGCCCACCACGCCCACCAGCTGCCCCACCAGCGGGACCTGCATGGGGTCGACGAAGCTTTTGAAGCCGGCGAGGCGGATCTGGGTCAGGCGCATCGGAGCAGTGTCGACCGGGTCGGATGGGGCGGCTCGCCTATAATCTGCCGGATTCTACCGGCTCTACCCTATCCCACCACCCTACATCGACATCGACATCGGCCGCGGCCTAGCCGCCAGCGCCGCACCAGACCATGACCGCACAGCCCACCCGCGAACTCGAGACCTTCCCCAACCCCAAGCCGGAGCGCGATTTCCACATCCACATGGAGATCCCCGAGTTCACCTGCCTGTGCCCCAAGACCGGCCAGCCGGACTTCGCTCATTTCACGCTGGACTACATCGCCGACCAGCGCTGCGTCGAGCTCAAAAGCCTGAAGCTGTACATGTGGAGCTACCGCGACGAGGGCGCATTCCACGAGGCGGTGACCAACCGCATCCTCGACGACCTGGTGGCCGCCACCGACCCGCGTTTCATGCGACTGACCGCGCGTTGGTACGTGCGCGGTGGCGTGTTCACCAACGTGGTGGCCGAGCACCGCAAGCCGGGCTGGGTGCCGCCGGTGCGGGTCGACCTGATGGACTTCGAGCAGCAATCGAACACCCGGGGCTGATCGCGTGACGCCCCCCGCTGCCGGCCTGTTCAAGGCCTATGACATCCGCGGCGTGGTCGACACGCACCTGACGCCCGACGCGGTGCGGCAGATCGGCCGCGCCATCGGCGCCGAGGCGCGCGCGCGTGGGCAGACCACGGTGGCGATCGGCCGCGACGGGCGGCTGTCCGGGCCAGCGCTTTCGGCGGCACTGGCCGAGGGGCTGCAGGCCGCCGGCGTGGATGTGACTGATATCGGCGTCTGCGCCACGCCGATGCTGTATTTCGCGGTGTACCAATTGGGCCTGGGCGGTGGCGTGATGGTGACCGGCAGCCACAACCCCCCTGAATACAACGGCCTGAAGATGGTGCTGGGCGGCGAGACGCTGGCCGGCGAGGCCATCCAGGGCCTGCGACAACATATCGAGACCGGCGACTACGGCGCGGAACCTGACGCGCCCGGCGGCTATGGCACCGCAGCCATCCGCACCGCTTACCTGGAGCGAATCACCGGCGACGTGCGGCTGGCGCGACCGCTGCACGTGGCGATCGACTGCGGCAACGGCTCGCCCGGCGCCACCGCGCCTGAACTGTTCCGTCGCCTGGGCTGCAGCGTGACCGAGCTGTTCTGCGAGGTGGACGGGACCTTCCCCAACCACCACCCCGACCCCTCCGACCCGCAAAACCTGGAGGACCTGCAGCGCGAACTGGCGCGCGGCAAGGCCGACATCGGGCTGGCATTTGACGGCGATGGCGACCGCCTGGGTGTGGTGACGCGCAGCGGGCGCGTCATATTCCCCGACCGGCAGCTGATGCTGTTCGCCGCAGATGTGCTGGGCCGCAACCCCGGTGCCGAAATCATATTCGACGTGAAGTGTACGCGGCATCTGTTTGACTGGATTAACAAACACGGTGGCCATGCTACCCTGTGGAAGACCGGCCACTCGCTGATCAAGGCGAAGATGCGCGAGACCGGCGCGCTGCTGGCGGGCGAGATGTCCGGGCACATGTTCTTCAAGGAGCGCTGGTACGGCTTCGACGACGGGCTGTATGCCGGCGCGCGCCTGCTGGAGATCCTGTCGCAAGTGGAAGACATCGACGCGGTGTTCGACGCGCTGCCGGATTCGGTGAACACGCCAGAGCTGCAGGTCAGGGTCGAGGGGCAGGACCACCACGCCCTGATCGCGCAGATGCAGCGCGAGGCGGTGTTTCCGGCCGCGCGCGAGGTGATCACGCTGGACGGGCTGCGGGTGGAGTACGCGGACGGCTTCGGCCTGGTGCGCGGCTCAAACACCACCCCGGTGCTGGTGCTTCGCTTCGAAGCCGACACGCCCGAGGCGCTGGCGCGCATCCAGGGCGAGTTCCGGCAGGTGCTGGCGGGGGTTGGTGTGGCGGCGGGGTTCTGATAGCCCGGCGGGCGCGTCAGGCGGCCCGCAGCCAGTTCTCCAGCCGCAGACCCTCCACTCGCGAGAACTCGGCCAGATTGTCGGTGACCAGCGTGGCGCCCAGCGCCAAAGCCTGCGCGGCGATCCAGAGATCGTTGGCGCCGATCGGTCGCCCGACTGACTCGAGAGCAGCGCGGACCTCGCCATAGCGGCCGGCTGCCATCGCATCGAGCGGAACCAGTTCCAGAGCCGATACCGTAAGCCCAAGGCGGTGCGCATTCGCCTCGGGATACGCGCTCTTTCGAACGCCATACTCAAGCTCACCCAATACGACGGGCGAGAGGACGATGTCGGAGGCGGCGATGCGCAAGAGGTGCCCGCGCACGGTGGAGACACCCTTCATCGCCGCGATGAAGACGTTGGTATCAAACAGGTAGCGCATCTAGGGCGCCGCAACCGGCTCCGGCGGGCTGTCGGGAGGAGCGACCATGTCGATCTCCCCGGGCTCAGGCCACAGCGGCGCGAACACATCCGCTGCGGTCATGGGCGGCTGCGGGACGATACGTGCCACGACTTTGCCATGGCGAGTGATGGCGACCTCGCCCCCCGCCTCGACCTCTGCCAGCAAGGCTGAGAAGCGGGCTTTAGCCTCGAAGACCTGAACAGTTCGCACGCGCAACCTAAAATTGTGACCAGATGGTCAGAATATAGCCCGATCGCGCCTACTGCGCATCCGCCAGATCAACGAGGCACGACGAGCGATGGACAGACCCTAATCGTCGTCCCGCCGCGCCGCGCCGTACGCCAGGTTCTCGAAGCGCGTGTATTCGCCCAAAAACGCCAGCCGCACGGTGCCGATGGGCCCGTTGCGCTGCTTGCCGATGATGATCTCGGCGACACCCTTGTCCTGGCTATCGGGGTTGTAGACCTCGTCGCGGTAGATGAACAGGATCAGGTCGGCGTCCTGTTCGATGGCGCCCGATTCCCTCAGGTCCGACATCACCGGGCGCTTGTTCGGCCGCTGCTCCAGGCCACGGTTAAGCTGCGACAGCGCAATAACAGGAACTTGAAGTTCCTTCGCCAAGGCCTTGAGCGAGCGCGATATTTCCGAGATCTCTGTGGCGCGGTTCTCGCCGTCGCCCTGCACGCTCATCAGCTGCAGGTAGTCGATGACGATCAGGCCCAGGCCGCCCTCTGCGCTGCACTGTCGGGCCAGCCGGCGGGCGCGTGCGCGCAGGTCGATCGGGTTCAGCGCGCCGGTCTCGTCGATCCACAGCCGCGCGCCGTTCATCTTCTCCATGGCGATGCTCAGGCGGTCCCACTCGTCGTTGCCCAGCTTGCCGTTGCGCATGCGGTGCTGGTCGATGCGCCCGACCGAACCGATCATGCGCATCACCAGCTGCGCGCCGCCCATTTCCATCGAGAACACGGCCACCGGTTTCTTCGACTGCAGCGCAACGTGCTCGGCCATGTTCAGCGCCAGGCTGGTCTTGCCCATGCTGGGGCGGCCGGCGACGATGATCAGGTCGCCCGGTTGCAGGCCTGATGTACGCTCGTCGAGGTCGTTAAAACCCGTGGCAACGCCGGTGACGTCGTCCTGGTTCTCGCGCTCGTAGAGGGCGTTGATGCGGTCCAGCACCTGACCGAGCAGGTCGTCGATGGGCATGAAGCCCTTCTGCCCGCGGCTCTGCATCTCGGCGATGTCGAACACCAGCTTCTCGGCCTCGTCCAGCAGCTCCGCGGCGTTGCGGCCGGCCGGGTTGAAGGCACTGTCGGCGATGCGGCTGGCCACCGAGACCAGGTTGCGCATCACCGAGCGCTCGCGCACCAGGCTGGCGTAGGCGCGGATGTTGGTGCTGCCCGGCACGTTGGCGACCAGGCCGGTGAGGTAGGCGCTGCCGCCGGCCTGCTCGATGGCGTTGGTGCGCTGCAGCGACTCCATCACTGTGATGATGTCGGCCGGCTGGTTGGCCTCGACCAGGCGCGAGATGTGCTCGAAGATCAGCCGGTGCTCGGCACGGTAGAAGTCGCTGTCCTGAACGATGTCGGCGACGCGCTCCCAGGCCTCGTTGTCGAGCAGCAGCGCGCCCAGCACCGACTGCTCGGCCTCGAGCGAGTGCGGTGGCACCTTGAGTTGCTGGAGGGGGTCGAGGTCGGCCATACGCAAAGGTTAACAGGCCACCGGCCAGCGGATTTCCCGATCAGTAGCGAACCCCGAAAAACTTCTGTAAAACATGCAGCCGTAGCGCCGTTAATCGATGGATCGCTCATAAAAAGACAGCCACAACAATCGAGTCAGCCCGAGCGTTCGGCTAATCGAACTGCCAAAACGGACACCGCTTGAGAAACCCTGCGCCCATCTTGCTGGCCCTGTCGCTGGCCACCCTCTCCGGCTGCGCGATCCAGCCGAAGCCGCTCGAACAAACGCTGCTAAAGACCACGAACGATTCTGACCGCCAGGCCGCATTTGCAGGGCAGACGCCGCTCGGATCCTCGCTCACACTGAACGAAGCCATCGCACGGGCGCTGAAGTACAACCTTGACCAGCGCACCCGGCTGCTCGAGCAGTCGCTTGCCGCGAGCCAGCTGCAGGCTGGCCAGTTCGACATGCTGCCCAAGCTGTTGGCCAACGCCGGCTACAGCAGCCGCGACAATGACAACGTGCGTTTCTCGGCGGACCCGAGCCAGCCGGGTTCTTTTTCAAACAGCACACCGTTCCTCTCCAGCGAACGTAACTTCATGACCTACGACCTGACGCTGTCGTGGAACCTCCTCGACTTTGGCGCCAGTTACTACACCGCCAAGCAGAACGCTGACCGCCTGCTGATCGCGAGCGAGCGCCGCCGCAAGGCCATGCACACGCTCATCCAGAACGTGCGGACCGCCTACTGGCGAGCACTGGCGGCTGAATCGTTGGGCAACCGCGTGCGCGAGACCATCGTCGATGCCGAACGCGCTCTGGCCAATTCGCGCAAGGTCACCGAAGAGCGCGTCAAGGCGCCGGTCGAAGCGCTGCGCTACCAACGCAACCTGCTCGAGAACCTGCGCCTGGTAGAGAGCGTCGAGCGCGAACTGGCCAGCGCACGCATCGACCTGGCCAACCTGATCGGCACAACCCCCGGCATCGATGTGCGCCTGATCGAACCGTCTGGCAGCGAGCCGGCTCCGTTGAGCGGCAATATTGAGCGCTTCGAGGAGATGGCGCTGGTCCGCAACGCCGACCTGCGGGAGTCGTTCTACAACGCCCGCATCGCCGCCAACGACACGCGCAAGGCTCTGCTCCGTCTGCTTCCCGGCATCAGTTTCGACTACGGCGCCAAGTACAACGACGACCGGTTCCTGCTGAATGACCGCTGGAACGAGGCCGGTGTGCGCGTCAGCACCAACCTCTTCAACCTGCTCTCCGGCCCCATCCAGATGCGTTCTGCCGAAAAGAACGAGCAGGTGGCGCAAGCCAAGCGGATGGCCTTGCAGATGACGGTCCTGACCCAGGTCCATCTGGTCAGGTACCAGTACGACGATGCCCTACGCCAATACCGCCGCTCCGAAGCCATCTTCAAGGTGGATAACGAATTGTCAGAGGTCGTGGCAGGGCAACAGCAGGGCCAGATGACCGGCGAGCTGGAGCGAATCGCCGCCAGCGTGACCGCGATCCTGAGCAACGTGCGCCGCTATCAGTCGATGGCCAAGGTGCAGGAGGCGACCGCCCGCGTGCAGTCGACGCTCGGGCTAGAGCCGGAATTACCCGCTGTCGATTCAGCATCTCTTGAAGAGGTCCAGCAGGCGATCGACGGTTGGATGGCAAGGGGCATCGACGTCGGCGAACCGGAAGTCGCGCCTGAAGGGGCGCCGCGCTCGGCAGACGACGCGCCACCAGCCGGGCCGGAATCGTCACGTGAGGTGTTAGAAGAGAAGGCGCCAACGGCACCCTCGGCCGTTGTCGACGCACCTCAAGCTTCCTGATCCCATGCGGAGCTTTTTTCGTGTCGGAGTCGTCTGCGCTTTGACAACGCTGACTGCCGGAGCAGATGCGGCCGCGGGTTACTCGCTGGAACGCAACGAGATGCGGGCACAGCTGGCGCCGGTGCGTTACACCACCTTGGCATCGGAACTGGGAGCCAAGATCGACAGGATCTCGGTGCGCGAGGGCGAACGCTTCGCCACTGGGCAGATCCTGATCCAGTTCGACTGCGTGCTGCAGGCTGCGCAATTGCAGAAGGCCGCGGCCCAGCTGGACAGCGCGCGCAATACCTTCGAGGGCAACCAGCGTATGGCCGACCTGAAAGCGGTCGGCCAGGTCGAGCTGAAGAACAGCAAGGCCGAGGTTGACAAGGCGCAGGCCGACGTAGCCTACCTGCAGGCGACACTCGACAAGTGCGCGGTGAAGGCGCCCTTCAGCGGCCGGGCAGGCGAACAGAAAGTGCGTGAGCAACAGTTCGTGCAGCCCGGGCAGGCGCTGATGGAGATCATCGACGACAGCCAGCTGGAGCTCGAATTCATCGTTCCATCCCGCTGGCTAAGCTGGCTGAAGCCGGGGCACAGGTTCCAGGTGCGCATCGAGGACACCGGCCGCGTCTATCCGGTCAAGTTATCGCGCATCGCGCCCCGGGTGGACCCGCTCAGCCAGTCGGTCAAGGCCGCAGCAGTGATCGATGGCCAGTTTCAGGAACTGTTGCCCGGCATGAGCGGGAGGATCCTGCTGAGTGCTCCGGGTCGCTGACGTGTATCCCGAAACAAGCGATGAAGGATTTCACGCTTCGCGCATGAAACAAGTTTGCTTGTAGCGAGATTCCTTCGGCGCGTGCACCAAGCGCGCAATCGCAATGATTTAATGTGGGAAATGGCCCGTATCGGGCCCACCGGCGAGCAAGGGCAAACCACCCGAGAGGGTGGGACGCAAAACCTCCGGCCCAAGGGCTTCGGCCACGGGTAGCGGGGTTACCGGCAGCGATCCGTTCATCGCGCTTGCTCAGTGTCATCAGGAGCAAGTGCAATGCAGAACACGCCAAAAGGCCTCAAGACCACCCGGCCGCAGATCTGGCGCCTTGAGCCACGCATGATGTTCGACGGGGCCGCAGTGGCGACTACCGTAGATGCGATGGCCGAGCATGCAGCAGATGCCCTCGCTCGTCCTGAGACTACCCCCCTGCCTGTCGCCGCGGCATCCGCTCAGGCCACAGAAAAGTCGGTCATTGACGCTAGTGATACGGGCGCGGAAGCCATTTCGGGCTCGCCCGCACGGTCGCTGCTCTCACGCGAGACCGTGCCTGACACAGACGCCGGCGACGCCGAGACGGCAGTCGCCGCGCAGCGCCCACTCGCCGAGCAACAACTGCAGGCGCAACTGGCGGCGCTCGCCGAGCGCGATGACTTCGATTCGCTCATGCGAGACGTGTTCGGCAACGCCGGCACCGATCAGGCCGTGTTCGATGCGAACCTGAGCGCGTTGCGCGAGCAGCTTCGCGGTGGCAGCCTGCAGGTATCCATCGGGCTGCTCTCGAACGAGCAGTTGGGCGGCCACCTGGCGGCTTATGCCGCTGCCGGGCCGGATGGCAACGAGCGCATCTATCTGAACCGCGACTGGCTGAATGACGGAGCCGGTGCTGAGTGGATCGGCCGCGTGCTGCTGGAGGAATATGGCCACGCCATCGACCAGCGCCTGAACGGGGATCACGACAGCGGGGGCGACGAGGGCGAACTGTTCGCCGCACGTGTTCTCGGGCTCGACGTCAACGAAGCGCAACTCGACCGCACGCGCACCGAATCCGACTACGCGCGCCTCGAGATCGATGGCGTGAGTGTTGTGGTGGAGCACGCGTCGCTTAGCTTCACAAATGCCTACCGGATGGTCTACGACCTCAACAGTAACAACATACTCGAGGGCAACCTCGGCGAGACCAATGCCGCGAAAGAGCAGAGCAGCCACAACTTTGACATCGTGGGCTCGGGCGCCAGCTCGATCAACGACGGCACCGGGGGGGGTACTTTCAACGGCAACGACGTGTCGGCGATCGGCATCAACATCGGTGGCACCACTTACTTCGGCTGGATCAGCCGGCCCATCAAGTCAGGCGGCGTGGTCCGCGGCTTTTACTTCTGGACAGACTCGAGTTTCGTAGACCTAGCCACCGCACAGGCCGACGGCAACAGTGATGCCGACAACAACGTCGCCGACAACAGGGGCTTCTTGCTGGTGGTCGACCAGGCTTGGTTCACCGCGCAGATTGCGGCACGCAGTACTACCGTCACGTTGAACAACACCTTCGACGGCCTCACCCGTGGATCGGTGACCTACTCCACGGTCGGCTCCTCGTCCGACCGGGTCGACAGCGCTTTGAACTCGCTGCTGCCGGTCAACAGCGCACCAGTCACCAACAACGACACCGCCGACGGTACCAACGGGACCACCGCTGCCAAGGAGGCCGGCTTCGTCGCCACCACCACTCCGGTGGCAACAGTAAACGCCGCCGGCAACGTGCTCACCAACGACACCGATGCCAACAGCAACACGCTCACGGTGACGTCCATCGGGGTCAGCAGCGCCGCGCTGGCAACGGTGACATCTGGCACCACATCGGCCAACGGCACCACGGTAGCAGGCCTTTACGGAACGCTCACGCTTGGTGCCGACGGCTCGTACAGCTACGTGGTCAACAACAGCAACACGACTGTCAACGCTCTGCAGGTCGGCTCCAGCCTGACCGACGTCTTCACCTATCGCGCCAGCGACGGCAACGGCGGCACCGCGACCGCCACGCTGACCATCCGCATCAACGGCACCGATGACGCACCGGTCGGCAACCCCGACTACAACACGGCCAAGGAAAGCACGACCCTGGCCGGCAGTGGCTTCGCCTCAACCGGATTCAGCGCCACCGGCAACGTGCTCCCCAACGACACCGACGTGGACACTGGCGACAGCAAGTCGATCGTCGGCCTGACAGGCTCTGCAATCATTTCGGGCCTCACGACTTCGGCCGGCGCCAGCAAGCTCACATTCAGTGGAGACACGGGTTTCTCGGCCAATCTTAGCGGGCGGGCCCTGTACGTGAGCGTCGGCGGAACCTTCCGGGCGGTTTACGACAGCGCCGGCAACCAGGTCACACTCAGTTCCAAGACTCTGGTCGATTCCGTCGCCAACACCTACGACATCCTGCTAAGCGGCACGGCTGCCAAGTACTACAACAGCGGCTCTGGCGGGACCATCAGCTACACCAGCATCACCGATATCGCGACGTTCTTCACGGCGAATAGCTCGGTGGGTTTCGAGAACTCCACCAGCCTGACCGAGAACACAAGTGGCATGAAGACCGCTTCTGTCGGGACGGCCACCACCGGCGGTTCCTCCACCGTCAGTCTCACGCTTGCCTCGATCAGCGGCAGTGTGGCGGAGGGGATGTCGGTCAGCGGCACCGGCGTGCCGGCTGGAACAAAGATCAGTAGCGTCGACTACGACGCCTCGGGCAACCCGACCTCGGTCGTTGTGGACGCCGTCATCACCTCCACCAACGGATCGACCCTGTCGTTCACCGCGGCGGGCGGATCGACCGTGACCGGCAGGCACGGCACACTGGTCCTTAACGGCGACGGCAGCTACACCTACACCCCGACGACCGACAATACATTGCTTTCGGCGGGGCAGTCGGCGATCGAGGAGTTCGACTACACGCTTCAAGACAGTCAGGGTGTCATCGGCAGCAGCACCCTTTACATCACCGTCCTCGGCACAGGCAGCAACGACCCCGTGCTCACCAACGATACCGACACCGCACGCGAGGCCGGTGTGCAGACTGGGGGCGATACAGCCGACGCCGGCGCCACCGCCACCGGTAACGTTCTTTCCAACGACAAGGAGAGCGTTGCGGCGGCGTCCAACGTCATTGGCACCGGATACGTCGCAAAGGTCGGCCTGGACGATGGCTCGGGCACCTTCACCACGGTGGACACAGCAAGCAATGGGCGCGTGACCACCAATTCCGCGACCATCAGCGGCCTTTACGGCAGCCTCACCATCAATGACCTCGGCGCGTACACGTATACCGTCAACGACGCCAATGCGACGGTGAATGCGCTGGCGGTGGGCCAGACATTGACCGAGACCTTCGTCTACCAGACCAAGAATCTGCTCAGCCCGATCGGCACATCCGAGGCGCGCCTGACCATCACCATCCAGGGCACCAACGACCGCCCGGTCGCGGTCAATGACACCGACGGCACCCTGCTGAAAGAGGACGTCACCACCACGGCGTCGGGCAATGTGTTGCCGAACGACACCGATGTCGACAGCGGCGACACTCGCACCGTGGCTCTGGTCGGTATCGCTTCGGCAACGACAGCGGTTGCGGCAGGCTCGACCCCTGCATCGGGCGGCACCACCGTGGTGGGCACCTACGGCAACCTGGTGCTGGGTGCTGATGGCAGCTACCAGTACACCATCGGCGTGACTGCCGGCCAGCAGACGGCGGTCAACGCGCTGGCCGAGGGCGCAACCGTCACCGAGACCTTCCGCTACAACATCAAGGACGCCAACAGCGCCACCAGCGCTACGGATGCGACCCTGACCTTCAACATCACGGGCAGTAACGAGGTGCCGGTGAACAGTTTCCCGAGCACGGTCACTGTTGCCCCGAACACGCCATATTCATTCACCGGCGGCACTGCTGTCTCCGTTGGCGATGCCGACAACAACCTCAGCTCGGTGACGCTGCGCGTCGACAACGGCACCCTCTCCTCGGCCTTTACCGGCGCCCTGACCATCAGTGGCAACGGCAGCGGGGAGGTGACCATCTCGGGCACGCAGGCCGATATCAATGCCTACCTCGCTGCCCTGCAATACACACCAAATACAGGCTTTGCCGGTGCTGACTTCCTCACCATCCTGTCTCGTGATGCCAACAACGGTCTCGACAGCGACGGCATCGCAATCAACGTACCAACGGCCTTTGCCGGGCCGACGGTGCTTGAGAGCAACTTGGCCACGGGCAGCAATGCGGCGGGCACCGGCGAGACCGCCCCGGTCGCGCTGACGGCCCCGGCGGGGCAGAACTTCGGCACGACTGACCAGAGCGGCACCGGCACCTACGGCACATGGACCCTCAACGCGTCGACCGGAGTCTTCACCTACACGCTGACCTCGCCGCGCAGCGGCAGCGCCCCGGCCGAGGTGATCAACGTGACGACATACGACGCATCAGGCAACCCGGTCACCAACACCGTCGCCGTCACCATCACCGACGATGCACCCACCGCAGCACCCGACTCCAACAGCGTCACCTCGGGCAGCAGCGGAACCGGCAACGTGCAGACCAACGACACCTTTGGCGCCGACGGCCCCAAGCTGACCAGCCCCAACCGCGGCGTGGTCGGCGTGGCGGCGGGTTCCAGCACCGCCAGCCCGATCAGTGGGTCGGTCGGCGTTGCGGTTGCCGGCAGCCACGGCACACTGACCCTGAACGCCGATGGCAGCTACAGCTATGTGGCCAATGCAGGCGTGATCGGCAGCCCTACCGACACGTTCGTCTACACCATCGAGGACGGTGACGGGAACACCTCAACCACCACGCTGAGCATCTCGGTGCCCCCAGCGGGCACACTCACCGTCAGCAGCCCGACCGTCAATGAAGGTTCGCCATACGCCACCTTCACGGTCAGCGGCACCGCTGGCGATATGGTGTCCCTGACCCTCAACAACGGCACCTCGAGCGGCATCACCGGGCTCCAGTACTTCGACCCCCTCGCGAATTCGGGGCTGGGCTCGTGGGTCAACTACACCGGCGGCACCGTCGCTCTCAATGGCGCCGGCGAGTTGGTGGTGCGCACCCCGCTCACACCAGAACAGGAAACCGCGCTGGACACCGGTGAGACCTTCACCCTCACCGCAGCAATCTCCGGCGGCGCCACCGCAACCGGCACCGGCAACATCAAGGACGACGGCACCGGCGACGTCTTCCTCGCCACCAACAACACCGCCACCCCCAACACCAGCACCGACTCAGGCTACCCAGCCAACCTCGACGATGACCGCC
>JAIXXL010000016.1 GCA_027490755.1 Betaproteobacteria bacterium | reverse complement strand
TTCCGACACACCGTGGCAACCATGGAAGAGGAGTTAAGCGTGCGCTACCTGACATCGATCGAACGCCTGGCCATCGAGGAAGGCATGAAGCAAGGCATGCAGCAGGGGATGCAGCAGGGGATGCAGCAGGGGATGCAGCAAGGGATGCAGCAAGGGATGCAGCAAGGCATGCAGCAGGGAATCCGGCAGGGAGTGCAGCAGGGAGTGCGGCAGGGCGAGGCCCGGCTTCTGGGGAAACTGCTGGAACGGCGCTTCGGCGAGTTGCCGCCCTCGGTGATCGAGCGCCTTGCATCGGCGACCGAGGCGCAGATCGAGGCGTGGGCCGACGCCGTGCTGCGCAGCCAGACGCTGGAGCAGGTGTTCGACGGTACCGAGCGCCACTAGGAACCTACCTCGATAGGATGATGAATCCTTGGAATCAACGGCATGTCGGCGCAAAAGGCATTGCCGAGCTGGCGGTGCCCCCGGACTGCCGAACCGGTCTTGCCGGGGGCTACTTTTTGAGCACCTCGTCCACCGGCACCTGCAGGGCGTTGGCCAGCGCATTCGTCTGGCTGGCCATCGCAATCACTGCCAGTAACTCTGCATGCTGTTCGTCCGTCATGCCTTTCGCGCGCGCTGCGGCGGTGTGCGAATGGATGCAGTATTCGCAGCCGTTTGCAGTCGACACCGCGATGTGGATCAGTTCCTTCGTTAGCGCATCCAGAGCGCCCGGCTGCATCGCCTGCTGCGCCTGCGACCACACGCCCTGCAGCAGCGCGGGCGAGTTGGCCAGCGCTTTCCAGAAATTGTTCACATCATCGACGCCGCGCACGCGCTTGATGTCCTCGAAAACGCGCTGCGCGTCGGGACTGGCTTCGGCGTGCGGCAGTAAACGAACGGTGGCCATGGCTTTTCTCCTCGTAGCCGTGTGGTGAATCGCAGCACGACAGGCGCTGAGGATGGTCGGAGATTTCGTCGGAGGATCATGGCGAGGCGCTCGATGGGGAGTCCCGAAGCCCTACACCAGGCTTTCCGTTGGTAATCCCACGCACACAGCAAAGCAGATTGGCTTGAAATCTGTGCCGGCCGCTCCGTCATCGTCGTACCAAAATTTGCCTGTCGATGACTCGTAAACAATGGCGTCGAAGCTTTCGTCAGCCACGGCAGCTCTCAATGTGCGGTAGACAGCAAAATCGAACTCGGTCTCGAGCACATCGCCTTCAGTGACTTTGAAATCCTTGATCGTCGTTACGTTTGGCTTTTTCGGGTTGGCGATATCGCTTTCCCTGAAGCTTAAGTAAAAAGTATCAGATCCCCTGCCACCGGTCAAAAGGTTGGCACCGGCACCGCCTGCCAAAATGTCATCACCCAAGCCGCCATCAATGAGGTCATTGCCGTAGCCGCCATTCAGATAGTCGTTGCCTGCTCCTCCGTTCAGCGTGTCGTTGCCACCCGAGTCATCATCGTCGTCAGAATCTCCCCAGAGTTCGTCATCGCCTGCAGTGCCGGTAATTTTATCGTTGCCCGCGAAGCCAAACGCGGCAATGACCGGGTCAGAGGCTGAAATCGAAATGACGTCATTGCCGGCCAGAAGTGCCGGCAGCATGTCTTCAATCGACCCAAACTCAAGACTACTAATCTCCTTCACCTGATCGTAGGTTAATTTCAGACCAGCATTGGAAAGTCTCATTCCCTCGACAGAGAAGGTCAACGAGGTGAAATATCCAGACCATTCTTCTGTTCGGGACGAGTACTTCAGGTTGCCCGCGTATGTTATCGAGGAGCCTAGGCCGTCAGATGAGGATATTGAAGTGATCGATATATTCGAACTTTGTTTTAAATTTTCCGTGTACTGGTTGTATGAGTAAGCGTCGTCGAATATGCCCTTGATTGACCACGACGTCTTGTCATCACCCTTGTACGACAGTTCCGTGAATTTCTGCGTCCGGCTATATTGGCCTGTCTTTGCCGAGTAAGATTCGTTGTACGTACCGACTAGCTTGATCGTTCCGTCGGGGGTCGAGATTGTCGCCCCTGAGATACTGGAAGACGCAGAGGCTAGCTCATCATACTCATCAAGCGTTACCTTGACGCTACCTGCCACTCGCCAACTACCAAGTTCGCCATCGAACGACGGATTTGTGTAGGAAAAACTCCTGCCCCTGATAACTGGTTCTTCGTTGATTTCGGGCTCTACAAGATCGGTGGAGGCTGAATCCCAGTAAGACAAAATTTGCGAGGGCGCAGCCAATGAAGAAAAATCAGTTTCAAGCAGGGCGCTGCTTAATTTAACGGTAGCCATTTCTATTCTCCTGCAGCCAAAACGAAATGCCTGTGGGCGCACATCCAGCACCTCTCAACTGCCATTGATGATTCCAGCCGCTTGCCTTTGCAAGCATTTGCTCAGCCAGCCTCTGAAGCTTCGAGCGATCCTGGAGGGACCAACGTTATTACCGGGGCCGGAACAGTAGAACGCAATCCGGTTGCGCAGGCGCGGCCACACCAGCGGCTGCCTTTGCCCGGTACAAATCGCCCCACCTGCCTCAGCCCACGGCAATATCCGTCGCCTGCAACTGCGCGTTGCCGACCACCGCCACCTCCACCGCCAGCCCCCTGCCGTTGCCGTCGGCGTCATAGCTGAGGCGTCCGGTGGCGCGGTCGAACAGCAGAAAGTCATTTGCATCGGCGGCTGCTCCATTTGCCAGATGCGCCGACAAATCCGTCAGGCCTTTGAGCTTGGCGAAGACCCGCACGCTCAGCACGATCTTGTCGGTCCCCGACACAAAGTCGGTCAGGGTATCGACGTTGCTGGCCGCCGGCTTGGTGCTGAAGACGAAGCGGTCGATGCCGGCGCCGCCGGTCAAGGTGTCCGCGCCGAGTCCGCCGTCGATCGTGTCGTCGCCTTCATTCGCCACAATCAAGTTGCCGGAGATGTTTCCAGTAATTTGATCCGAGAATGGCGTCCCCGATACGGACTCAATGTCCTTTATCTGGTCGGTGCCGGCGTTGGTCGAAGGGTTGTCGAAGGAGGAGAGAGAAAGCCCTTTTGCGAGGTTGACGACAATCCCGCCACCCATGCCAGAGAAGTCGATGGTATCGAGTCCGCCCCCTCCATCTAAATAGTCATCGCCAGTTCCGCCAACGAGCGTGTCATTGCCTAGGCCGCCAATCAGGCGGTCCGGTCCACCGAGTCCATTCAGAAAATCATCATTCTCACCGCCAGAGAGTTCGTCCGCACTGGGCGAGCCGATGATGGGAAATCGCAGTTCATTGTCCGCAAATTTAATCGCTTCTATATTTTTCAAAATGTCCGTGTATCCGTTCTTGCTGCTCACGGAAATACTCGCGTCAGGATTTGCGATCACTGAATATTCGGACTCGGCCATTGAATATGTTGACGTATCGTAGCCAAGGCCGCCGTCAATCCTTGTGGTCTTGGAGGATCTGCCTGTGTCAAAAATTATGTCATTGCCCGCGAATGTCCGAATCAGTTCGCTGTGGTTGCGATCCGAGACTGTTATCGACTCTTTAAAATCGGTTGTTATGTTGTACCGAATGTCAAAATTAGAGAGATTTGCTCTTTGGTCGATGAAGAGGTAATTCAGTAGCCCATCTGCCCGTTGATAGGGAATAAATTTTCCCGCTTGACCTTTGCTCCATTTGAAAAAGTCGTCATGTAAAGCTTCATGCAATCTTCCGGTGCCGTCGTTAACCAGCAGGTAATTTGACTGCTGCTTCCGTCCCGCGTTCGGGTCGCCTGCCAGAAGAAAACTTTTTATTCCACTTTGATCCAGGTCCAGCATCTGCATTGAATAATCGACGTACGACGACTGTTCGTCGTATGCCGTGCCAAGTCTGTCGGTTACATCGGTAAAGCTGAGTGCTCCGTTATTTTGAAACATTTGCAGTTTGGCGCGGGTCCAGCCGCTAGAAGATGACCAAACGCCCACTCCAAACAATAGATCTTCTTTTCCGTCGTAATTGAAGTCATGGGCCCAAACTCTATATGTGTGGCTGAGTGAGGCGCCAAAGGCCGAATCCAACCCGATGTTCAGGTATTTTGTCTGATTAAAATACGGATTGAGCAGGATTTCCGGGCGGTCGTAAAGCCTTCCATTTTCTACCCTGTAAATTGCAATATCAGCTGGTCTGCGGTTACTGAAATCGACGCCTGGTCCGGTTTTGAAATCGCCGATGACGAGCTCGGTCGTTCCGTCACCGTCGAGGTCGGCTGTCAATGCAGTCGAGCCGTAAATGCTCTTGGAGAAAATATTGCCCCAGAATCGCACCTCAAAATCATCGGAGTCCGGTGAGTATTGGTAGTAGGCATCCTCTCCGCCGTATCCGGAGGTGACGATCGTTGGAGCGCCTTGCAAATCGCTGAGAATCGCCGAATGCGCTTGACTTGAGTCATTGAGTGTTATTTTTCTGAATTTTCCATCCGCTTGGCTAAGGTATGCGGTGGAGGCGGTTGAAACCAGCGGACTTTCGTTATGAGCGGCTAAAAAAATGTCCTCAATTCCGTCGGAGTTGAAATCGTGTGCAATTACGGACCCGGAGCCGTTGATCGTCGGGCTATCTACGTATGACCCGGTACTAATTCTCAGTTTCCCGTTTGGGCTTTGGTCAATAATTGCAATGTTAATCTTGTACGGATTTTTGTTGTTCCATCCCGCGAAAGCCCAGCCTGATAGGACGATTGAGTGAGTTTTTGTCTCATCGAGAAAGGCAAGATCATAAAAATGAACAATCCCAACCATGCCAGACGGGTTGGCAAGATAGTTCCACCTTCCAATTTGAGACATGCTGGCTGAACTGTTCACTTATCACTCCTTGCGCAAAGAGGTCGCTTAAATTAACGCTGGGAACAATATAGCTGCTTGCGAGTCCACCGTGGTGTCAGCCGGGAGTTCTGCGAATCGCGGGAAATTCGTAGCCCGAACGCATACCTGATTTGTTGTCCCGTGGCGCTGGCAAGATGTCCGGCCACGAGGTCTCAAGGTGTCAATACCAGGCCCGTACCGATCAGGGAAATGGCCACAGATTTCGGTTTGATTGAATCGGCACCGTCCTGCGTGGGCCGGACGGTAAGGGCTGGCAGTGCGTGCGCCGCGTCAATGTTCGCGACACCGCCAGTTTCGGTCCGGAGCCGCTGGCTGGCCGTATCTCAGCCAATCACAATATCCGTCGCCTGCAGCTGCACGTTGCCGACCACCGCCACCTCCACCGCCAGCCCCCTGCCGTTGCCGTCGGCGTCATAGCTGAGGCGTCCGGTGGCGCGGTCGAACAGCAGAAAGTCATTTGCATCGGCGGCTGCGCCATTGACCAGATGCGCCGACAAATCCGTCAGGCCTTTGAGCTTGGCGAAGACCCGCACGCTCAGCACGATCTTGTCGGTCCCCGACACGAAGTCGGTCAGGGTATCGACGTTATTGGCCGCCGGCTTGGTGCTGAAGACAAAGCGGTCGATGCCGGCGCCGCCGGTCAAGGTGTCCGCGCCGAGCCCGCCGTCGATCGTGTCGTCGCCGCCGCCGGCATCGATCACGTTCGCGTCCCGGCTGCCGATGAGCTGGTCGCCGTAATTCCCGGCGATTACGTTCTCGATGCCCTTGAGCTTGTCGCTGCCGATGCCAGCCGCATCGCCCGCGCCGGTCGAGCGGGCAGTGCCTTTGGCGAGGTCGATCGTGATGCCGGCCGTCGCGCTGCTGTAGCGAACCGTGTCGATGCCGGTGCCGCCGTCATAGCTGTCGTTGCCGGCGCCATCGCCGCCGATGATCAGATCGGCGCCGTTGCCGGCCACCACGCTGTCGTTGCCGCTGCCGGATTGCAGGACATCGTTGCCCGCCCCGCCGTTCAGGGTGTCGTTGCCGGAGCGCGTCAGGATCTCGTCGTCGAATGCGCTGCCTTGCACGCTCACGCTGAAATCGACGCCCTTGCTCTCGTACATCCAGTTGCCCAGGGCCAGCCAGAAGGTGGCGCTGGCCGCTACGGTCTGGTACGCCTTGATATCGAACACCCGCTGCGGCTCGGGGTTGTCCGGGGTGTTCGTCGCCATCACCGACGACGTTGCCGAAACCACCCTTTCGCCTTTCGCGGGGTCGAGCAGGTCGAGCAGGGTGAACATGTCGCCGACCTTGATATCGCGTCCCTGACGCAGCAGCGTGATCGTGGTGAGCTCGTTCGTGTACCGGTAGCTGCGAAACCCGCCGGTCGCCGACGCCGAGAAGCTCGGGTTGTCGAAGTAAATGATGGGCTTGATCTGCGCCGTGAAGGTGTTGCCGTTGACGGCCGTCACCCGGATCGGTGTATCGGGCTGGCCGCCGGCTCCGTCGGCGTCGGAGACATAGAATCCGTCGCTGCTGCCGTAGTACCAGTCGTAGTCATCGACGCCATACTTTGCGCCGAGCTCTGCGCCATCCAGCAGGCGTGTCCGATTGCCCGCCGTGAATTCCGCCGTCAGGCTGGCCGACAGGGCGTCGTCGCCCTCGCTGTCCTGCAGCACGCCGGCATTCTGGTTGCCGTCGGGGTCGGTGTAGCTGACGGTGACGGTGGCAGTCGGCCGGATCGGGCTGGCCAGCGTCAGCAGCGCATGCTTGTTGGTATCGACGGACAGTACCGGCACCGCCCGTCCATCGACCGTCACCCTGAACAATGCCGGGTCTACCGACAGCCCTTCGGCAATCTCCGTCGCCGCGACGGACTGGTCGAAGGGGCGCGTGCTGATCAGGACGTATTTGTCAAAAAAGCTCGCGCCGGCGAGCTGGGGGTTTGATGCCATCAATGACTCTCCTGGTGGTCGGATGATCGAAATTGACTGCAGGAGGCAAGCGGGTGGGCGGTCTGCCGGATGGCGGCAAGACCCGCACGCGTGTTTTGTTACTCCCCAGTAATAGTTCTGAATAATATCACCAACATCCGGCCCGGTGTCCCAGACCCGGCCATGCAACGGCCAGCCCGGCGGATGTCAATGGGGGCGGCCAGACCCCGACCGCCCCTGTCACGTCCTCCGCACGCGCCTTACAGCGCCGGCACCAGCACCTTCCCGATCACATGGATCACCCCATTGCTGGCGATGATGTCGGTCGCCGCAATCGTCGCCGGCGTGCCGGTGCTGTCGACCAGCGTCGGGCCGGCGCCCACGGTCAGCGACTGTCCCTGCGCGGTCGCCACCGCGCTGCCGACGGCCGGCAGGTCGGCGGCCAGCACCCGTCCCGCGACCACGTGGTAGAGCAGCACCTGCTGCAATTGCGGCACGCTGAGGCCGGCGGGCGCGGCGGCGAAGGCGGCGTTCGTCGGCGCGAACACGGTCAGCGGGCCCGCGCCCGACAGCGTGCCGGCCAGGTCGGCCTGCGTGACGGCGCCCACCAGCGAACTGAAGTCCGGATTCAGCTGCGCCATCTGCACGATGTTCAGCACGCCCGGCGGCACCAGCACCTTGTC
>JAIXXL010000046.1 GCA_027490755.1 Betaproteobacteria bacterium | reverse complement strand
TTTTCAAGGAGTGGACGCATGGCAACCAATTTGCAACGCATGCAAATCATGATGGAAGAGATCGGCCCCGTCATGCCGTCGATCGAAGCCGTCATCCAGAGCGAGGAAAAGAACTGGGCCATCCAGTTCGACGATCAGTCGATCGTGATGCTGGAATGGGCGGAAAAGCCGGATCGCGTCGTACTCACCGCCATGCTCGGCGCGCCGTCGGAATCGATGCAATTGTCGGTCTACGAAACCCTGCTCTGCTACAACCTGCTGTGGAAAGATACCGGCGGCGTGAAAATGGCCTTGTCGGGCCCGGGTGGCGAACTGATCCTGCTGTACGAACTCTTCAGCACCGACCTGACCCTCAACGAGCTGCAGACCGTGCTGACCAATTTCGTAAGCATCGCGCAGGTATGGAGCGTGTACGTGACCGGCGAAAGCGACCAGCCCGCAGGCACCGTACCCGGCTCGATGGACATGCTGCAGCTCGGCGCCTGAATTTTCCCCACCCCTCACTGAAAGGAGCACGCATGTCCAGCATCAACGGAATGCCGGGGGCGGCAGCCTCCGCGGCACTGAACGGCGCGCAGGAAACTGCCCCGACATCGGCCACTGGCGCGGCGGTGAAGATCAACTACGGCGACCCTGCGCGTGCGGCAGGGCTGCAGAACATGCTGGGCAAGCTGCAGCAGCTGACAGCGCAGGCGCAGTCAGTTGTGCAGGCGCGCAACGCGACACTGCAGTAGCCGGGCCGGTTTTTCAAAAAAATTACGAGACAGGATGACCATGGCCACCGCCATCGAACAGATACAGCAGCTCGTACAGGAGCTCGGCCCCAGCATGTCCGAGATCGACGCCGTCGTGCAGACCGAAGAGCCGAGCTGGGCGGTCCAGTTTTCCGACGAGACCATCATCATCATCGAAGCCGCCGATGATCCGTCGCGCATGGTGATCTCGGCCGAACTCGGAACGGCGGCCGAGGCGCAGCAGCGCACGGTCTACGAGACGCTGCTGTGCTACAACCTGATGTGGCGTGACAGCGGCGGTGTCAAGATCGGACTGGCCGGTCCGCAAGGCGCGCTGATCATCAGCACCGAATTCTGCGTCCAGGGGCTGACGCTGGCCGACCTGCAGCAGAAACTGAACGCCTTCCTGACCATCGTCCGCTCCTGGACCGATTATGTGGCGAAGGCCGGCATGGCCGAGCTGCCGCCGCTGCCAGGCATGGGCGCAGGGACTCTGCATTTGCATGCGTGAGCAGGAGCTTGTCATGACTGCACCCATGATTCCCGGGAAACGCTATGAAATTTCGCCGCCTGACGCCAATGCGGATGAACTCAACTCGCTGGGCGGACTGATCCATTTCCTCAATGATGTCGGCGACAATGCCCGGCTGCGCGCCAAGGACGAGAGCGGTATCAGAGTCCTGCATACACGCACCGGAACACCGTTGGGAAGATTCTGGAAATGGCTGACGGTGGCATGGCCGGAGGCCAAGGCTCAGCGCGTGCTGTTCAAGAATTCCATCAAGGAGCTTCTGGAAAACATCGAGAAGAAACATGCAAATGATGTGGCAATCGGCTCCCTCAAGGACAGAATCCTGAATGAAACGCTGGAAGTAAGGAATTTTTCGGAGTTTGATTTAACCCGGCTGAAAGGCGAGTTGCACGAGCTGCACAAAGCCCTCGAAAAAAAGCGCACCGACTCGCCTGTTTCTCCGGCAAGCTCGCCTGAAAAGGAGAAGGGCAAGCCGCCGGCCATGATTCTCATCGCAAAACAGAATCCCTCCGGGTCCGAAGACGAATCTCTTTCCGGACAAGTATCGGGTCAGGTCGAAACGGACTCGGAGCCTGCGTCTCTGTCGTCGGTGGGAAAAATCGAACACGCCGCCATGGCGGTTGATACGCGAGCAAGCGGAACCCATGTTTTAAAAACCATGCGCAAGGAAGCACCGCCTTCCGACTCCGAATCAGATGAGCCCAGCCTTGCGGCTCAGAAACGTGCTGTGCTTCCCGATGCCGCTGCGATTGAATCTACCTGGCCGGAAAGTCAGAAAATCGCGTATCAGGCCCTTCCGCCCCAGCCTCAGCCAGGGCGATTGAAACCCGGATCCTCCGCTGAACTTGGCGCAGCTTCCGGCCCTGAGGAAAAACCATTGCCGTCAACGACTGGGGCGGCATCGGCTCCCGTGACGGCAGGCGAATCAAAGATGCCCGACTTCGGTTGTGAGAAACTCACCGAGCTTTTGTCGGCTTCCACACGCAAGCCCGGCGCATATGAAGCAGATGCCTATATTCTGCCGTCCGGGACTGAGGCACTTAAATTCCAGTTCGGAAAAATATCCTTCGATCCTGGCCCGGTAGAGCGCACCGCTGATGGAACCACGTTGGCCTCCGCCAGGCATGCGTTGATAAGAGATGATGTGTCGCGTAATTTCATGGAGCTTCGGCTTCCCGCGCTGCGACGTGCAGAAGATTCGCATCTGGCCACCTGGGACAAGCCAAGTCAGGACGCTTATTACCAGCGTCTGGCAACGCTCTATTCGTCAGCCTTGAATCAGGCCTTCGACAAGGGCGCAAGGACCTTTGTCATCCAACCTCTCGTTGTGGGCTTGATCACCGAGTTGGAGATGCGCTCCTTTGCCAACAGCCTGCGGGAATTTTGCACATTTCATCCTGAAGCAAGGGTCCAGGCAGTGTTTACCAGCGCGCGTCAGACTCAGATGTTCAACACCTTGGGCAGTTCTTCTGCCAATTGATTCATTAGCTACCTCTTGCCTCACAAATACTGTATATTTGTACAGTATAAACGTTGACCGCCCAACGTTCTCATAAAAGCAAGAGGAAACCTGATGACCGTCCCCGCCACCGCGGCGCCGGCTGCTTCGCCGTCGCTGCCTCCTGCACTGCATGAATTCGTCTGGCGCGCCGGCCAGATGGGCTCGGCGCGTTCTGTCGTCACGCCGACCGGCCATGCGGCACTGGACCGAGAACTTCCCAACCGCGGCTGGCCGCATGGCGGGCTGATCGAATTGCTGCTGCAACAGGGCGGCATCGGCGAGATGCGCCTGCTGCAGCCCGCATTGCAGCGGCTTGGCGAGCGCCGCATCGCGCT
>JAIXXL010000010.1 GCA_027490755.1 Betaproteobacteria bacterium | reverse complement strand
GCCCTCGGTGATCGAGCGCCTTGCATCGGCGACCGAGGCGCAGATCGAGGCGTGGGCCGACGCCGTGCTGCGCAGCCAGACGCTGGAGCAGGTGTTCGACGGTACCGAGCGCCACTGAGCGCCTGTCTCGTCAGGCTGCTGGCAGCGTTGGCAGCGTCATGCCGACCGTCCGGTCTGTCTGCGGTACCGCCGCCTTGCTACCCATCTGACGACACAGACACGAGGGTGCTGCTTTTCAGATCAAGTGGCCGCTATTGGCCAGATCGGTCAGCAAAGTCGGCGTATGATTGACGCCCAGCAAGGTCAGCAAAACGAAGCCATCAGGGCCGACGATTGCGGTTCCTCCTGCTGCAAAGGAAGAAACTTGCGCGGAATACAAGCTCAGCGGATCCGGTAGATTCAATAGGTCTCCCCCAGCATTTACGGCCGTAAAACAATCGAATCCTACGATGGTTGTGATGCTATTCGAAGTCGCGTCAGATGACATCAAGATCAACGTGTCGGAGCCGGTACCGCCGTGTAAAGTCAGAATCTGGTTTGTCCCGTAGAACGTGATGGTATCGTTTCCCGCGGATCCAAGAATCGCTCCGGCCTGACCCGGGCCGCAGATGATGGTGTCGTCACCATCGCCTCCGTTGAGGTAGTCGAGGCCGCCGAAACCGTTTATCTGGTCGTTGCCTGCATCCCCGGAAATGGTGTTGTCACCGGAATTTCCGTTGATGACGTTGGCCAGCGAGTTCCCGGTGCCGTTGATATTTGAAGCGCCGGCCAGGGTCAGGTTTTCCACATGGGCAGCCAGCGTCAAGCTGACCGACGATTCGACGGTATCCGTTCCCTCGCCGATCTTTTCCACGACCGAATCCGACGAAGAATCAACGACGTAGTAATCATCGCCAGCGCCGCCTGACATTTGATCATTTCCCGACCCGCCATCAATCCGGTCATTTCCCCCCAGCCCAAATATCGTATCGTCACCCGCCAGTGCGAAGATCTGATCGTTACCGTCTGTCCCCTTGAGATCGTCATCAGGATCCGGGGTGCCGTAAACACCATCGTCGATGCCCTCGATCGTGAAGGCGATCGACTGGGTTGTTCCATCCAGCGATCGGACTTCGAAGGACTCCGTTTTCGACGTGCCCGACTTCAGATACTGAACCGCGCTCTGCTCCACCGAATAGGTGTATGCGCCGTCAGGGGAGAGCGACAGCGTTCCAAGGTTGTTTGCGGCCGCAGTGACGGAGGTCATGAAACTGCTCTCGCCCTGGTCCGCATCGGATACGGTCAGGGTTCCCGATATCTGTACATGGCCATCGCCGTCGCGATCATCATCTTCAGCAGCCGTTCTTTCATCTTCACCGGGGACGCCGATGGACGCAGGGTCGTTTGTCCCGACGGTCGTGAATCTCAATGTCCGCGTGCTTCCATCCAGTGTCCGGATCGTGAAGCTTTCGGTGAGCGAGTCGCCCGCCCCAAGGTACTGGACGCTGTTGTTGCTGATGAGGTAGCTGTATTGATAGACGGCTGGCCCACCGGTTGACCATGGCGTTGCCAGTGTAATCGTCAGCTCCCCGGCGGGCGTGCCCTCCGGGATGGCCTCTCCGATGAGCTGGGCCTGTCCGGCATTCTGATCTTGAATGGCGATGATTCCTGCAGTCTCGAGCAGACCTTCTTCCTGCAGCTCGCCCGGGGGACTGACATCGATCTCGGCGTTTTTGGAGAATCCCTCGACAATCACCGGCAAAGCAACGACCAGTCTTGCGAGCCCATTCTGCAGAATCTGGAATTGTCCGTCGGCGGTCAATCCGCCAAAGGTTCAACCCGTGCCGGGATCGATGACATTGGTTTCGTCGCCGGTAATGATCATCCGGTCCGTATCCGAGACACGCACAATATCGGCCGCCGTGAACGTGACCCTGTGCCTGCCGCCGCCATCGAGCAGCAGCCTCTCGATGCCACTGACGAAAGTCCAGCCCAGGTTCAGGCTCTGACCGGATCCGGTGAACCACAGCGTATCGACGCCACCAGCGCCGAGAATCTTGTAGTCGAGTTCATCGTAAACGATGGTGTCGTTTCCGCCGCCGGCATTGATGAAGTCGCTGCCGGCGCCGCCATCGATGATGTCATTGCCGCCACCGGCAACGATCTTCTCTCCGCCGTCGGTGCCGGTCAGCGTATTGTCGCCGCCGAGTCCTGTGGTTGCAGTCGTCATGCCGGTCTCCTCGCTGGTTCGGGCAGTTCAGCGAGTGTAGGAGCAGAATATCGCGCACTGAATAGTGCAGTTGCGCTACGGCGCCACACTATGCGGCGGGCGGTTCGTTGATCGGCGGCGACAGTCCGGCATCGATCCGGATCAGCCACGCGAGCAGTTCGGCAATTGCGGTGTACAGCGCCGGCGGTATCTCGCGGTCGAGATCGACCTGCATCAGCAGCGCCACCAGTTCGCGCGATTCATGCACGAAAACTTTGCTCTCTTTTGCGCGCCGGATGATCTCGTCGGCGATCAGTCCGCGTCCGCGCGCGACCACACGCGGCGCGCCGTCGCTGGCGTTGTAGGCGAGGGCGACGGCCTCGCGTCGCTGCGCGGGCGACTCAGGCGCGCTCATCGGCGCTGCTGGAAAAGGATGCCAGCGTCAGGCCCGACGACAGCAGCGCGCGGCCGAGTGCCGCGGCCTCGGCCGCGATCAGCGCAGGAACACCCGGCTGCGTGCTGGCCAGCTCGAGATGAATGCGATCGCCGGTCACGCGCCATCGGGCCGTGACTTGTCCGAGCGAGGGCAGGGTGCTGACGATGCGGCCCTGCCAGCTCTCCTCCGCGGTATCGGCGGCAGAGGCCGGGGCCTGCCCGCCGTCGCGCGCAACGTGCCGGCGTTCGATGCCGAGTTGCAGCGGCATGCCGGGCCACAGTT
>JAIXXL010000032.1 GCA_027490755.1 Betaproteobacteria bacterium | reverse complement strand
TGAACCCGTATCCGGATTCGGTGCCGATCAACCACCTGGTCGCCGTCGAGGGGACGCCGCTGGCCGACCAGGAGCCGCTCGATCCGCTGGAATTCGTGCGCACCATCGCGGTGGCACGCATCACGATGCCGAAGGCGCGCGTGCGCCTGTCGGCGGGCCGCCGCCAGCTGGGCGAAGGGGTGCAGGCACTGTGCTTCCTGGCCGGCGCCAACTCGATCTTCTACGGCGACAAATTGCTCGTCACCGGCAACCCGGAAGTGGAAGAGGACCGCGCGCTGCTGCAGCGTATCGGAATGCGCGGCAAGTCGGTTTGATTCGGCAGGCCCCGCAGTTCGTAGACGTTCCCGCACCGGTCTTCGAACCAATCAGGTGAATCGGTATGCCCACTTGGGCTGTCGGCATCCGAACGACAGCCCGCAGACCGGCGTCGGTGCGCGTGAGGTCGTTCCCCACAGAGCCGAGGCAGGTTTTTCGCTTGCCGGGGGCAGGCTTCCATCAGGCAGATTTTCGTCGGGCTTCCTTCAGGCCGACCGCCTGTTTCAGGATTTCTCGTTCTCCTTTTGTTCAACCCCGTCATCGCCGTCGCTGGTGACGTGGTCGCTGTCGTCATCGGCAGGCGCAGGCTCGTCGATACTGAGCGCCACGGCCACCATGTCCATCTGCCACCAGACGAGATTGTTAAAATCATCGACAAGGTCGAGATCGATCTGCCGCGAGACGTCGACGAATTCCTTCGGCAAATGCGCGACACGCGTCTGCGCAGCGAACGCCTGCCGGATCAGGGCTGTCAGCGCGTCTGATCCGTCCTGTGTGCCGGCGCTGGCAGAGGTGCTGCTGGCGGAGCTTGCCTGCCAGGTCCGGCTGGCCGATACGCAGGCGTGGGCGAGGCGGAGAGCCGGCACGTCCAGCAGCCCCAGCCTCGTCCGGAACGCGTGTGTCAGGCTCGCTTCCATCGACCCCGAGTTCATCGCTTTCAGGGTCAGGCGGGTCACCACATCCGGCAGCGAAGCGCCCAGCATTTCCGAGCTCATGGTGTCGAGAATGGTGGCGGCCACGTCTTCGAACGACGCGATCTCGGCGTCGATCTTCTGTTTCATGGCCTGCCACTGCGGATGCGACTGCGTCAGCTCGAATGCCCGGTGCCGGGTCAGGCGCCAATCTTCCGCCAGTCTGGAAAATGCATAGGCAATCAGGAAGCGGCAGACCGCATCGACGCGCGTCGACGCATCCGGAGTCAGCTGCGTGGCCAGGTCTTGCAGCAGCGGCTTGAGTCCCTGACTGACGATGGCCGATATCCGGTGGTCATCGAAAACCTTGTCGATCTCGTCGCCGACCGCATCGGATTTCAGCGCAAGGATGAGGTCATTCGACAGCCGAGCGCCATCGACAGCCGGCGTTTCGGCAGGAGCCGTCACCAGCGATTTCAATGTAGTGAAGACGTCCGAAAATTTTGTCTTCGGTTCCACGCGTTTGGGCAGGCCGAGAAATTCACGCGACACGGGATCCGATATCCATGCCGGGTCGAGCCGGATGTTTTTCCGGGCAAGCCAGGTGCCTGAGCTGTTCAGCGCTTTGATCTCCGTGATCAGCATGTAATCCTGCAGCTGCTCCGAGAGTTGCAGCAGGCGCATCACGGTTTCCTTGTCGTTGACCACACGCGAGACGCGTGGCAGCACGAAGCGGAGCAGGGTTCGCCCCATGTCGGCATCGGTCAGCTTGCCGCCATCGTCGATCAATTGGCTGACGGACGCCTGAACCATATAGTTGAAGCTGCTGCGTCGATCAAAAAAATCGAGCATCGCGCGCAGGAGTTCGGGAGAACCGGCATCGAAAGGAACTTCCAGCAGCCTCGGGTTCTTCATCAATGAGCGCACGCTCGGAAGATCGACGGGAATCAATGGTGATATCGCGGCCAGCGTCGCGCTTGTCGGATTCGGACTCGATACCCACTTTCCCATCAGCTCGTACTGCTGCTCGCGGGTCAGGCTGGCAAACCCGGCCAGCGCCTCGACGCCCTCAGTCCAGTCCTGCTTCGTGGCCTGAAACAGCAGGACATGCAAGTCGGCCTCAAAGGCGGCAGCTCCCTCGGCCAGCAAGAATCTCAGCAAGTCCGTGTTCCTTGACATGCTCGCCCAAGCCACCAGTGATTTTCGGGGCGGATGCTGGTACAGATCTGCGCCATGTCGAACCAGAAGTTCTGCGACCTTCATGTGGTTGTTGCTGCAGGCACAGCCCAGCGCATTCATGCCATGACGTAAATCTCTCCGGTCAAGGTAACGTGACAGTTGATTGTCGCTGCCATCTCCGGGCGGCTTGCCGAGCAAGTATTTGACGGACAGCAGCTCTCCCTTTTTTGCCGCACGCATCAATGCGGTCGTGCCCTTGTTGTTCGCACTGTCGCGCATGCCCTTCGAGAGCAGCACATACAGCACCTCGGGTTGGTCGGTGGCCAGGTGTACTTCGGTATCGCCGTTTTCGTCAGCGTTGGCATGGGCTCCGTCGGGTAGCGCCTCAGCCAGCGCCAGCGCGATTTCCGGCCATGCTGTGAACGCCATAGCCAACGGAGAAACTGAATTATCACAGCACGACCCGGGATCGGCGCCAGCCGCAAGTAACGCGCGTACGGCTTTTTCATCCCGGCAGTGAATCGCAAAATGAAGCTCGGTGATTACAAGGTCGACCCCGATTCTTTTCGTGGTTGCCTGGAAGTTGCGCCACGATTTCTTGAAAGCGCCATTTTCCTCTTCAGGGCAGACTTTCGCGCTGCCGTCTGTCACTTGTTTGGGAGCCGGCAAAGGATGGTCGAGTGCTGCCCTCGATATTTCCCCATGTGACACTTCTGCCAGTTCATTCCACAGGGCCGGATCGCACCCGCCATTTTTTTGGCTCTGCGTGACGATCGTAGGCAGGGCAGGAGAACCCTGCCGGGCCTGCTTGTTCGTTTCGGTATGCTGCTGACTTCGGTAAGCCGGTTCGCTGCTCGCCGTTGGCTCATCGCCGGATATTTTTTCCGCTGCCTCGCTTTCGCTTCGCGTTACGGCCTTTCCGCACACTTCACCAAGATGCGCCCAGTGATCGTCATGGTTCATGCGGGCGTCTCGACCGGCGTGAGATTTCTCCGGGGCTTGCAGCTTGTCGGCGTTGGCCGCGTCGGCGTTCGTGTCCGCCTGACGCATCGTGGGCGATTGGCCTTTGTCCTTGCCTTCCCCGGCGGCGCGCTTTCCTTCGGCGAGGTCGGGCGTGGCGGGCGGCGCGGAACTGTCGTGCGGGGTATAGGTATCGTTCGTCGAAGTCGGGCTGAAAGGAATCATGGCGGTGATGTCGGTCTGGTTGATCGGCGGCGCGTGCTGGATGCGCCGGAACAGCCGGATACGTCACCGATCAGGAATGGCGGTTCTGAACAAAAATGAAGTGATGGATGGAAGCCCGTGAACCGCGCAGCATGAAAAAAGGCCGGAACGAGTCCGGCCTTCGATCAGGGTGTCCGATAATCAGAAACTACAACCGACAGGTTTACGCGCCACCATGCCGATCAGCGCCGACTGCCCGCTGTGCTGCGTGCCCTCGGCCAGCACGTCTTCATAGGAGCGCAGTTCCACCAGGTCGAGATCACCAAAGGCTTGCTGCAGCAGTGCCTCGGAGTACAAGTGATCGACGTTCGGCGGGCCGCCGGTCTTGTACTCGAGCTGCTTCGGCGTGTAGCCCTGCAGCAGGATCAGCCCGTCGGGTTTCAGCG
>JAIXXL010000005.1 GCA_027490755.1 Betaproteobacteria bacterium | reverse complement strand
GTACTTCGACCTCCACGCGTAATACATCGCGTCCGATAGCCCCAGTTCCCGACAGACATCCTTCACCTGCCCTCCGCCTGCTTCAACGTGTGGACAATCTGACTCTCACTGAACTTGCTCTTGCGCATCGCGGGCCTCCCAGGGCGTAGTTTGCCCAGAAGACCCCAGCTATCCACGGACCCAATTTACGGGAGGTCGACAATAGCGAGCCCTGTTGGTCCGCTGCCAAGCGACTAATCGCGCACCACTCGCTACATGGCGGCTACATGAGGCATAAAAAGCAAAAAGCCCAACCATCTCTGGCTGGGCTGAGTGCTTGATTCTTTTGGCTCCCCGACCTGGGCTCGAACCAGGGACACACGGATTAACAGTCCGTTGCTCTACCGACTGAGCTATCGGGGAACAGGCCGCGCAGTATAGGCATCCGGCACCCCGGGGTCAACGAGGCAAGGGGGCGCGGCGTGCTATTTGCTGGTCAGGATCCAGATGCCATTCCACGTTTCCGGAGGGCGTCGCATTAGCATCTCGCAGCGCTTGCTCATCACCTCTGCCGGAGGGTCGTCTGGGTGCAGGGCCAGACAGCGTTCGAAGTGCTTGCGGCCCTCTGGCCAGTTGCCGGCGCGATAGGCGGCCAGGCCCTCGGCAAAGTGCTGCACGGCGTCTTCCGGCAGGGGCAATGTCTCGCCGGCCATCGCCAGCAGTTCGAATACCGACACCGGCTCGCTCTTGCCCACCACCGCGATGCGGTCGATCTCGCGCACGCGGACGGCCTCGCCGGCCATGTCTCGGGTGTTCTGGTCGATGAGGATGTGCGTGCCGTAGACCTTGTTGGAGCCCTCCAGACGGCTGCCCAGGTTCACCGTGTCGCCCATCACGGTGAAGCTGCGCGAGGTGTCGCCACCGATGCTGCCGACGATCGCATCGCCGCTGGCCAGGCCGACCCGCATGTCGATCGGCGGCAGGCCCTGGCGCAGGCCGATCAGGTCGGGCACACGGCGACGGAAGTCTTCCAGCAGCTTGAACTGCTCCAGCGCGGTGGCGCAGGCCAGCGCCGCCTGCTCGGTGGGCGGGGCAAAGGGCGCGGTCCAGAACGCCATCACCGAGTCGCCGATGTACTTGTCGATGATGCCGCTGCGGGCGCGTACCGGTGCGGACATGGTGGCGAAGTACTCGTTGATGAGCGTCACCAGGCCGCCCGGGCTGAGCCGCTCGGAAAGCGAGGTGAAGCCCACGAGGTCGGAGAAGAATACGGTGACGATCTGTTTCTGGCCCTCGCTGGCCTGGCTGGCGCGGCCGTCGATCAGGTTGTTGACCACGCGCGGGTCCACGTACTGGCCGAAGGTGCGCTTGATGCGCTCCTTGTCGCGCAGGTCCACCACCATCTGGTTGAAGGCGGTGGCCACATCGCCGATCTCGTCGCGGCTGGTCACGCGCACCTCGGTGTCGAGGTTGCCGCCCTGCACCGCGCGTGCTGCCTGACGCAGTCGCTCGATCGGGCGCGTCATGCCGCGCGACACCACGTAGGCCAACAGCAGGCCGACCAGGGACGCGACGACGATCATCACCGCGTTGGCGCGCAGCGCGAGCGCCTGGTTGCCCTCGACGATGCTGGCGCTGGTGCCCACGAACTGGCCCAACTCCGCGCTGGCGGCTGCCACCAGCTCGTCGATGTCCCGCATGTCTGCGCGGACCACCGTGACCTGTGCGGCAGTTGCGCCATCGGCGCCGAGGCCCTCGCACAGCACCCCGATATCCCGCAGGTAGCGTTCACGGCTGCGCGCGATGTTGTCCAGCATCGGCCCCACGCGGGCGAACTGCAGCTTGTTGCGCTCAAGGACAGCAAGCTGGCCGCCAGCATCGCGCAGCCGTCGCGCCTCATCGATCAGGCGGCTGATCTCGGCTTGGTGGGCATCGAAGCGGGCCTTGCAGTTGCCAGCGTCGATCTCGCCGTACCGTATGCCTCGCAGCGAGACCTCGGCGCGTAGCACCTCGTCGCTCACATCCTCCAGTGCCAGCGTCAGCGGCAGCAGGGCCTCGGACAGGGTCGACAACTGACGGTTGACCTGCGACGTGGTGTACATCGACCAGCCCGAGGCCAGCACCATGATCACTAGCAGGCCGACAGCTACGCCGAAGATCTTGAACGAGATGGAACGGAGTAGGTTGGCCATGTTTAGGGCTCCCTGAGGGGGGCCTGGGCCCGTATCAAAGACTAAGACTTGCAAAAAAAAGGCGGACCGTGCAAGCCCGCCGTGAAGCCCGGGGCTGACCCGTTTGGATCAGCTGCCAGACAGGGACTGGTAATGCTCAGGGCCGCATCAGCACGATGCAACCTTCCTGACGGCCCTCCGGACCCGGCCGCAACATGGTCACGCCCACCGTCTGGCCGCTATGCGAGACGAAGCTGATCGGGGCGTCACCGGAGGCTTCCATCTTGCCGATCAGGCCCAGGCCCATGTCCGCCACCTCGCGGTCGGCGATAAACATCGTCAGGTAGTGGGCGACCACCTTGGACGGCTTGTCGTCGGCTTCGGCCGCCTCCTTGAAGTCGAGGTCTATGTTGCTGCCGACGCCACACGGGATGCGCAGCGTGTCGCCCTTCGGGACGGCCACATTGGCGACCAGACGGGGCGGGTAGGTCGGGCCCGATTTCTGCTTGAGGTCGTTGGCCAGCGCCAGGACATCAAAGTCGGCGTACTGGCCACTGTCGACTTGCGTTGGGCCGACGCGGGTGTGGATGTCGCCGGGGTTGTTCGACGGCTTGCCGAAGCTGGCGAGCGTCGGCTTGTAGTCGCTCGGCAGAGTGACCTCAAAGACGGCCACATCGTAGAAATAGGCCATCTCGACCTTCTCCGCCGGCTCCACGGCCAAGGCCGGGGCGGACAGCACAGACAGGGAAACGGCAGCAAGCGACAGCGTGCGCAACATTTGCATCGGAATCTCCAGGTTCATCTTCGACCGGACGCGCTTGCCCGGTACCCTGTGGTCTGCCGGCCGTAAACGGCGCGGTCCGCACTGAACTCTGAGCCCCCGATGGCGGTCAAGTTCCGCAGCATTCAAGGAGACACCAATGGATTACGACCTTCTCACCCGCCCCCTCACCGCTACGCAGGTCCGCCGCCAGATGGATGCCGACGGCCTGGTCGAGGGTGTGGTGGCCATCGAACTCGACGATATCATCGACAACGACCGTGACCGCGTCATGGAGCTGCTCTCCGAGGCGCTGGTGAATAGCAACGGCCTTGAGGACATCGAGTACGAGCTGGTCGGCAGTGACGGCGACATGCTGCACATCAGCGTGCGCGGCGACGCCAGCAGCCTGGTCGAGGACGAGGAGGAAGAAGAGGACGAGGACGAGGAAGAGGACGACTACTGATGGGTCTCTCACGCATGATCAGCGCTGCGGAATCTCTGCCGGGGCGCAGCACGCCGATGCCGGTGCCGGCGCGCCATGCCGTGACCGGAAACCCGCTGCAGCCGCCGTGGCCGGCTGGCTTGCAGGAGGCCGTGTTCGGCATGGGCTGCTTCTGGGGCGCCGAGCGGCGATTCTGGCAGCAGCCTGGCGTGTGGACCACGGCGGTCGGCTACGCGGGCGGCTACACGCCCAACCCGACCTACCCCGAGGTATGTACCGGCATGACCGGCCACACCGAGGTGGTACGCGTGGTGTTCGACCCGGACGTCATCTCCTACGCCGACCTGCTGCGCGTGTTCTTCGAATCGCACGACCCGACCCATGGCATGCGCCAGGGCAACGACACCGGCACCCAGTACCGCTCCGCCATCTACACCACATCGGCGGAACAGCTGGCGCAGGCACGCGCTGCGGCGGCGGCTTACGAGGTCGCACTGGTTGCGGCGGGGCGTGGCGCCATCACCAGCGAGATCCGCGAGTCACCACCGTTCTGGTACGCCGAGCCGGACCATCAGCAGTATCTGGACAACAACCCTGCCGGGTACTGCGGTTTGCGCGGGACTGGGGTGAGTTGCGTGGTGCCGGTGGTCTGACCGTATCTTCTGCTTAAAACAAAAAGGCCCGGTTGACCGGGCCTTTTTGCTGTCCGAAGCACTGCCCCGGGGTGTTTCTGCTTTAACCGATAAGCGGCACGATCAGCAGCGCCACGATATTGATGATCTTGATCAGCGGGTTCACCGCCGGGCCGGCCGTGTCCTTGTAGGGGTCACCGACCGTGTCGCCAGTCACCGCGGCCTTGTGGGCCTCGCTGCCCTTGCCGCCATGGTGGCCATCCTCGATGTACTTTTTGGCGTTGTCCCAGGCGCCGCCGCCGGTACACATGCTGATGGCGACGAACAGGCCGGTGATGATGGTGCCCATCAGCAGACCACCCAGCGCCTGCGGCCCGAGGAACACGCCGACCAGGATCGGCACGATCACCGGCAGCAGCGACGGCACGATCATCTCCTTGATCGCTGCGGCGGTCAGCATGTCGACCGCGCGGCCGTACTCCGGCTTGCCGGTGCCTTCCATGATGCCCTTGATCTCGCGGAACTGGCGGCGCACCTCCTCCACCACCGCGCCGGCGCAGCGGCCCACCGCCTCCATAGCCATGGCGCCGAACAGGAACGGGATCAGGCCGCCGATGAACAGGCCGATGATGACCATGTGGTCCGAGAGATCGAAGGTCGCTTCGAGTCCGGCGGTCTTGAGCGCGTTGGTGTAGTCGGCGAACAGCACCAGCGCGGCCAGACCGGCCGAGCCGATGGCGTAGCCCTTGGTCACCGCCTTGGTGGTGTTGCCTACCGCATCCAGCGGGTCGGTCACGTCGCGCACGCTCGACGGCAGGCCAGCCATCTCGGCGATGCCGCCGGCGTTGTCGGTGATCGGGCCGTAGGCGTCCAGCGCGACGATGATGCCGGCCATGCTCAGCATGGCGGTGGCGGCGATGGCGATGCCATACAGGCCGGCCAGGGCGAAGGCGGCGTAGATGGCGATGCAGACGCTGATCACCGGCCACGCTGTCGAGCGCATCGACACCGCGATGCCGGCGATGATGTTGGTCGCGTGGCCGGTCTCGCAGGCCTTGGCGACGTGCCGCACCGGCGCGTACTCGGTGGCGGTGTAGTACTCGGTGATGACCACCATGGCGCCGGTGAGCACGATACCGACCAGGCAGGCGCCCCACAGGTTGGCGATCGGGATGCCCGAGTCGCCCATCAGCCAACTGGTCACGAACCAGAACGCGATCAGGCTGAGCACGGCGGCGACGATCAAGCCCTTGTAGAGGGCGTTCATGATCTTGCCGGTACCCGAGTAGCTGACGAAGTAGGTGCCGATGATCGATGCGATCACCGACACGCCACCCAGCGCCAGCGGGTAGACCGCAGCGTCGGCACCGCCGCCGGACAGGGTCAGCGCACCGAGCAGCATGGTGGCGATGACCGTCACCGCGTAGGTCTCGAACAGGTCGGCGGCCATGCCGGCGCAGTCGCCGACGTTGTCACCGACGTTGTCGGCGATCACCGCCGGGTTGCGCGGGTCATCCTCGGGGATGCCGGCTTCGACCTTGCCCACCAGGTCGGCGCCCACATCGGCGCCCTTGGTGAAGATGCCGCCACCCAGACGCGCGAAGATCGAGATCAGCGACGAGCCGAACGCCAGGCCGACCAGCGGCTCGAGCGTGTGGTGGATGTCGCCGCCCTCGTTGCCGCTGATCAGGTAGGCGTAGAAGCCGGCCACGCCGAGCAGGCCCAGACCGATGACGAACATGCCGGTGATGGCGCCGCCGCGGAATGCCACCGCCAGTGCCGGGTTGATGCCGTTGCGGGCGGCTTCTGCGGTACGAACGTTGGCGCGAACGTTGATGTTCATGCCGATGAAGCCGGCCGCGCCCGAGAGCACCGCGCCGATGGCGAAGCCGATTGCGGTGACCGGTTGCAGGAAGATCCACATCAAAACGAAGAGCACCACGCCGACGATGGCGATGGTCCGGTACTGCCGGCCCAGGTAGGCCGAAGCGCCGGCCTGGATGGCGGCAGCGATCTCGCGCATGCGGTCGTTGCCGGTCGGCTGCGCGATGATCCAGCGGCTAGACAGCAGGCCATAGACGATGGCCGCAGCGCCACAGAGCAGGGCTAGAAGGATGCCCTCATGCATTGTCATCTCCCTTCAAACGTATCCGTGTTTATTGGAATTGCATGGCGACCGGCAATCGCGTCACGGCCTCGCAGTGACCCGGTCGGGCTGCAGTATCTGCCTTCTGGAGGCCGTCTAGCAACGCCGCGGGCCAGGTTTTTTGGCCTTTGTCCATGCTGCATAGCGGCAAAAAAAAGCCCCTTACCGTAAAATGGGCTATTCGCGGAAACATCAGGAAGGAGGCCCCCGGTGGCCCTTTACAACGTCACGCCGGGCGGCAAGATCCCGGACGAGTTCAACGTCATCATCGAGATCCCGGCGCACTCAGATCCCATCAAGTACGAGGTGGACAAAGAATCCGGCGCCCTGTTTGTCGACCGTTTCATGATGACGTCGATGCATTACCCGTGTAATTACGGCTACATCCCCGGCACCATCTCCGACGATGGCGACCCGGTCGACGTGCTGGTGGTGACGCCCTTCCCGGTGCACGCCGGAGCGGTTGTGCAGTGCCGCGCACTCGGCCTGCTGGAGATGGAAGATGAGGCAGGTGGCGACGCCAAACTGCTCGCCGTGCCGGTCGACAAGATCCTGCCCATCTACAAGCACTGGCAGAAACCCGAAGACCTACAGCCTGAGCGCCTGCTGCAGATCAAGCATTTCTTCGAACACTACAAGGACCTCGAGGCCGGCAAGTGGGTCAAGGTGAAGGGCTGGAAGGGCCCCGATGCCGCCCGCGAGGAGATCCTCACCGGTATCGCTCGCGCAGCCGCCAGCGGCGCCTGAGTGGCGCTGATGCTGCACGGTTGAGGCTATGAGCTGGCTGGTCTGGGCGCTGCTGTGCGCCTTCGGCATGGCCATGGCCGACGCCAGCACCAAGCGCGGTCTGCGCGAACTGACGGCGCGCCAGTTGTCGCTGGCACGTTGTTGCCTGCCGCTGGTTTTCCTCATCCCGCTGATGGTCGCCACCTGGCCGGCCGAGGTGCCGGCCGTGACCTGGGCGTGGCTGGTGCCGTCGGCCATCCTCGAGGTCATCGCGGTCGGCTTCTACCTGCAGTCGATCCAGGGTGCCGACCTGTCGCAGTCGCTGCCTTACCACGCGTTCACGCCGGTGCTGGTGGCCGGCATCGGCGGTCCGATCCTTGGCGAGTCGGTGACCGGGCTCGGCCTGGCCGGCATCCTGCTGGTGTTCGGCGGTGCCTGGCTGTTGAATATCGGCGAGTTCCGCGACGGCTGGCACCGCCCCCTTACCGCGCCCCTGCGGCAGCGCTCGGCGCGCCTCATGCTCACCGCGGCCAGCATCTACGCCTTCACCGGCGTGTTCAGTCGCGCGCCGCTGGCGCACCTGCCGCCGGTGTTCCTGGGCGCGCTCTACTTCTCGCTGGTCGGCGTCACCGCCTGGCTGGCGCTGGACCGGCGCGGGCAGGAACTGCGCCGCCTGCCCTGGCGCAACGGCTGGCTGTGGGCCAGCACTGGCTGGATGGGGCTGATGATCCTCACCCACTTCGTCGCGTTGGTCGGCGTGGAGACTGCCTACATGCTGGCAGTGAAGCGCACCAGCCTGCTGTGGGGCATCGTGCTCGGCGCGCTGTGGCTGGGTGAGCCGAACCTGCGCCGCAACCTGCTGGCGGGGGTGGTGATGGTGGCCGGCGTCGGCTTGATCGCGCTTGCCTAGGCCGGGCTGCGATCATCGCCTAGCTACAGCGGCAGCGCGGACGCAATCTCGTTGGGGCGGAACGTTTCTATTGCAGGCACGTGTAAAGGCTGCAAGAGCCGCGACCGGACGCGGCAGGCTATGATGTCCGCTTGTCCAGAACCCTTGCGGGCACAGGCTCCGGCCACGCGCCCGCCACCCGCCCAGCCCCGTGAAATGTCCCTTCTGCGGTGACGCCGAGACCCAGGTCGTCGACTCCCGCGTATCTGAAGACGGCAGCAGCATCCGCCGCCGCCGCCGTTGCGTCGCCTGCGACCGCCGCTTCAGCACGGTCGAGAGCAGCGAACTGCGCCTGCCGCAGGTGGTCAAGGGCAATGGTCAGCGTCAGGAGTTCGACCTGGCCAAGCTGCATACCGCCTTCGCCCGCGCCCTGCACAAGCGCCCGGTGCCGGCAGAGCAGGTGGATGCCGCCATCGCTGGCGTGGTTCAGCAGCTGCTGGCCTCGGGCGAGCGCGAGATCGCATCGCGCGACATCGGTGAGATGGTGATGGCCGCGCTGCACCGCCTCGACAAGGTGGCCTATGTACGTTTTGCATCGGTCTACCGCAGCTTCAAGGACGTCAACGATTTCCGTCAGGTCATCGAAGACCTGTGACCCCCCCGCCGGGCCCACCCAAACGCAGTTGCCCTGGTACACCCCGCCACCGAAAGCCCTTGATGACCGACTGGACCCGCGACGATCACCGCCACATGGCCCATGCCCTGCGCCTGGCAGAGAAGGGTCTGTTCACCACCACGCCCAACCCCCGCGTCGGCTGCGTGCTGGTGAAGGGCGGTCAGGTGGTGGGCGAGGGCTGGCACGCCCGCGCCGGCGGCGACCACGCCGAGGTGGCGGCTATCGCCTCGTCGAAGGTGCCGGTGCGCGGCGCCACCGCCTACGTCACGCTGGAACCTTGCAGCCACACCGGTCGCACGCCGCCCTGCACCGAGGCGCTGAAGGGCGCCGGCATCGCCGAGGTGGTCTACGCCATGCAGGACCCCAACCCCGAGGTCTCCGGCCGCGGTATCGCCGCGCTGGAGGCGGCCGGCATCCGCGTGCGCGGCGGGCTGATGGCCGCCGCCGCGGCGGCGCTCAACCCCGGTTTCATCTCGCGCATGACGCGTGGCCGGCCGTGGCTGCGCCTGAAGATCGCCGCCACCCTGGACGGCCGCACCGCCCTGGCCGACGGCGACAGCCGCTGGATCACCGGCAAGCCAGCGCGCACCGATGTGCACCGGCTGCGCGCGCAGTCGTGCGCGGTGATGACCGGCATCGGCACGCTGCTGGCCGACGACCCGCTGCTCAACGTCCGCCACGTCGAGACCGAACGCCAGCCGTTGCGCGTGGTGGTCGACAACAACCTGGCCTTCCCCACCACCGCCGTCACCCTGCGTGAGCCGGGCGGCGTGCTAGTGGCCACCGCCAGCAGCGATGACGACCGCATCGAGGCGGTGCAGGCCGCCGGCGCCGAGGTGCTGCAGCTCAACACCGCGCGCGGCCGCGTCGACCTGCCGCGCCTGCTCAAGGCGCTCGGCGAGCGCGGCCTCAACGAGGTGCTGGTCGAGGCCGGGCAGAATCTGAACGGCGCGCTGCTCGCCAACGGCTTGGTCGACGAGCTCATCGTCTACTTCAATGCCCGCGTGATGGGCAGCAGCGGCCGTGGCATGTTCGCCCTGCCGGTGGCCGAGACCATGGAGCGCGCCGCAGGCTTCGTCATCACCGACACCCGCATGCTCGGCCCCGACCTGCGCGTCACCCTGCTGCCACGCGAGGCACCTCGTGTTTAGCGGCATGGTGGCGGCGGTCGGCCGCATCGAGACCGTCACCGCGACCGCCGGCGGGGTGCGCCTGCGCGTCGACCCGGCAACCTTGGACATGACCGACATCGGGCTGGGCGACAGCATCGCCGTCAACGGCTGCTGCCTCACCGTGGTCGACCTCGACGGTGGCCGTCTGGCATTCGATGTCTCGGCCGAGAGCCTGCGCTGTACCGTCGGCCTCGGCCAGCCGGGCCCGGTGAACCTGGAGAAGTCGCTGCGCCTGGCCGACCGCCTGGGCGGGCACCTGGTCACCGGCCACATCGACGGTGTCGGGCAGGTGCTCGGCTTCGAGCCGCTCGGCGACAACCGCCGCCTCACCGTCGCGCTGCCGCAGGCGCTGGCTCGATTCGTCGCGCAGAAAGGCTCGGTGGCGGTGCAGGGCGTCAGCCTGACCGTCAACCGCGTCGAGGACGCGGCGGTGGCCGGCGACCCCACACTTGCCGCGCTGCCGCCCGGCCACAGCGCGTTCCAGGTAAACCTGATCCCGCACACGCTGGCGGTCACCACCCTTGGGGGCCTGACGCCGGGCGCCAGCGTCAACCTCGAGGTCGACCTGCTGGCGCGCTACGCTGCCCGCTTCGACGAGACCGCCGGCCACGCTTGAGGCATCATCCAGCGCCCGAATCATGCCCGCCGCCATGAACCACGACCCCAACATCAGCCTGGCCCCCGTCGAGGACATCGTCGCCGACATCGCCGCCGGCCGCATGGTGATCCTGGTCGACGAGGCCGACCGCGAGAACGAGGGCGACCTGGTGATGGCCGCCGAGCACGCCACCGCCGAGGCCATCAACTTCATGGCCCGCTTCGGCCGCGGCCTGATCTGCCTGACTATCACCCCGCAGCGCTCCGAGCAGCTCGGCCTCAAGCCGATGGTGCGCGACAACCGCGCGCCGCTGCAGACCGCCTTCACCGTCAGCATCGAGGCGGCTCAGGGCGTGACCACCGGCATCTCCGCTCAGGACCGCGCCACCACCGTGCTCGCTGCGGTGAAGAAGGACGCCCGCCCCGAGGACCTGGTGCAGCCAGGGCACATCTTTCCGCTCATCGCCAAGCCGGGCGGCGTGCTGGTGCGCGCCGGTCACACCGAGGCCGGCTGCGATCTGGCCATGCTCGCCGGCTGCGAGCCGGCGTCGGTCATCTGCGAGATCCTCAAGGACGACGGCACCATGGCGCGGCTGCCCGACCTGCTGGAGTTCGGTCGCGAGCACGGCCTCAAGATCGGCGCCATCGCCGACCTGATCCGCTACCGCGCCCACACCGAGCGTCTGGTGGTGGCCGCCGCGCGGCGCGAGGTGCAGACGCCGTGGGGTGCCTTCACCCTGCACGCCTTCAAGGAGACGCGCAGCGCCACCGTTCACCTGGCGCTGGTGGCCGGCAGCTGGGGCCCCGACGACGATGTGCTGGTGCGTGTGCACGAGCCGCTGTCGGTGGTCGACCTGCTCGACGCCGAATCCGGTGGCCACTCCTGGAGCCTGCCGCAGGCGCTGGCACACATCGCCGCCGCCGGCCGCGGCGTGGCGGTGCTGCTGCGCCGCCCGGATGGCAGCGCCAGCCTGCTGCAGCGCATCGAGTCGTCGCTGGAGCCGGCCGAGCCGGTCAAGTTCGACCTGCGCAACTACGGCATCGGCGCGCAGATCCTGGCCGACCTCGGCGTGCGCCGCATGCAGCTGATGGCGCAGCCGCGCAAGATCCCGTCGATGGCCGGCTTCGGTCTCGAGGTGGCCGGATTTGTGGCACCCTCGGACTCTTGAACCCGCCCGCACAAAGATGAGCTCATCCCCACCGCAACTCGCCCCTGACGGCCACGGCCTGCGCGTCGGCGTGGTCTGCAGCCGCTTCAACGACACCGTCTGCAGCGCGCTGCTTGCTGATTGCCGGCAGCGTCTGCTCGCACTCGGCGTCGCCGCCGCCGACATCACCGAGGTCCACGTGCCGGGTGCGCTGGAGATCCCGGTCGCGCTGCTGACGCTGGCCCAGGGCCGCCGCGTGCACGCCCTGGTGGCGCTGGGCGCGGTGATCCGCGGCGAGACCTACCACTTCGAGGTGGTGTCGGATGCTTCCGCCGCCGGCGTGCTGCAGGTGCAGATGCAGACCGGCGTCCCGGTCGCCAACGGCATCCTCACTGTCGACACCGACGCCCAGGCCGAGGCCCGTATGCACAGCAAGGGCGGCGAGGCTGCCGAGGTGGCGGTGGAGATGGCCGTGCTGTTGCGCGCGCTGCGCTGAGCCCACCCCGACACCACGTACCTGCCCCCGACATGACATCGACCGAATCCCCCGCCGGCGCCCCGGCTGGTAACGCCGGCAAGAACGCTGACCGTGCCCGTTCGTCGCACAAGAGCCCGCGCCGTCGCGCCCGCGAGTACGCCGTTCAGGGCATCTACGAGTACCTGCTCAATGGCGACCAGCGCGTCGAGCTGATCCTCGCCCACCTGCGCGAGAACGAGCACTTCGGCAAGGCCGACGCGCCGCTCTGCGACGCCCTGATCCGCGGCGTGCTGGCCGGACGCGACACCCTCGACGAGGCCATCGCGCCGCACCTGGACCGGCCACTGGCCGAGCTCTCGCCGGTCGAGCACGCGGTGCTGCTGCTCGGCGCCTTCGAGCTGACGCGCCAACCCGACACGCCGTTCCGCGTCATCATCAACGAGGGCATCGAGCTGGCCAAGACTTTTGGCGCCACCGACGGCCACCGTTATGTCAACGGCGTGCTCGACAAGCTGGCACAGGCGGCGCGTCCGTTCGAATCGACGGGGCGGCCGCAGTCGCCCGGTGGATGAGTTCGACCTGATCGGTCGCTACTTCACGCGACCGCCGCGCCACACCGCGCTGGGCGTCGGCGACGACGCCGCGCTGATCGACACCTCGCCCGGCTTCCAGACCGTGGTCGCCACCGACATGCTGGTCGAGGGTGTGCACTTCTTCGCCGACGCCGACCCGCGCGGCATCGGCCACAAGTCGCTCGCCGTGAACCTGTCCGACCTCGCCGCCATGGGCGCGCTGCCGCGGCAGGCGCTGCTCGGCATCGCCCTGCCGGCGGCCGACGCCGACTGGCTGGCGGCCTTCTCGGGCGGCTTTGCTGCGCTGGCGGCGCGCCACGATGTGGACTGGGTGGGTGGCGATACCACTCGCGGCCCGCTCAACCTGTGCGTCACCGTGCTGGGTGCGGTGCCGCGCGGTGCCGCGCTGCTTCGCAGTGGCGCCCGCCCCGGCGACGAGATCTGGGTCTCCGGCGCGCCGGGGCTCGCCGCGCTGGGCCTGGCGCAGATGCGCGGCGACTGCACGCTGGGGGGCGCCGCGCGGGCGGCGGCGCTCAAGCGCCTGCACACGCCCGAGCCGCGTGTCGGGCTCGGCATCGCGCTGCGCGGCATCGCCAGTGCCTGCATCGACGTCTCCGACGGCCTGCTCGCCGACCTCGGCCACGTGCTGCGTGCCAGTGGCACCGCGGCGGGCGGCAGTCCGCTCGCGGCCGAGGTCGACTGGGCGCCGCTCGCGGCCGCGCTGGCCGCTGCCGGCGGCCCCTGGCCCGACGATGCCGCGCTGCTGCGCAATGCCGTGCTGGCCGGCGGCGACGACTACGAGCTGCTTTTCACCGCGCCGCCGCCGCGGCACGCCGCCGTGGCCGGTCTGGTGGCGCAGACCGGCGTGCCGCTGAGCTGCATCGGCCGGGTCGACCACGCCGTGCCGGACGCCAGCGCGCCGCCGATCCACCTGATCGAGGGTGACCGCCGCACCCCCGTCGCCAACCTGGGGTACCGCCACTTTGGCTGACGCCACGCTGCGCTTCATGCTGCGCCACCCGGCACACGTCGTTGCGCTGGGCGGTGGCGCGGGGCTGCTGCCGGGCTCCGGGACCTGGGGTACCCTGCTGGCGCTGCCGCTCTACTGGTTCTGGCTGGCCAACCTGCCGGTGCCGTGGCAGGCGCTGCTCTGGCTGCTTGGCGCGCCGCTGTGTACCTGGGCCGCTGGTGTCACCGCGCGCCACCTGGCCAGCGCCGACCCGGGCGCGATCGTCATCGACGAGATCCACGCCTTCATCGGCATGCTCATCGTGCTGCCGCCGCAGTTCTACTGGCAGCTGTGGGCCTTCCTGCTGTTCCGCGCGCTCGACATCTTCAAGCCGCCGCCGGTGTCTTGGGCCGACCGCCGCGTGCACGGTGGCATCGGCATCATGCTCGACGACTGGCTGGCGGCCGCCATGGCGTTGCTGCTGCTGGCCTTGATCGCCCGCATCATCGGCCTGGCGCCGGCGTTTTAGGCTCGCGCATGGCTGACATCATCGACCCGCAACTGGGCTGGCTCGCGACCGAGGTGGGGCATGCCCTGCGCGACCAGCAGCAGACCATCGCCACCGCCGAATCCTGCACCGGCGGGCTGCTGGCCGCGGCGCTGACCGAGGTGCCCGGCAGCTCGGCCTGGTTCATGTCTGGCTGGGTGACCTACAGCAACGCCGCCAAGCACCGCGACCTGGGCGTCGACCCGGCGCTGATCGAGCAGCACGGCGCGGTGAGCCAGCCGGTGGTCGAGGCGATGGCGCGCCGGGCGCGGCAGCGCGCCGGCACCAACTGGGCCATCGCCGTCAGCGGCGTGGCCGGCCCCAGCGGTGGCAGCCCGGACAAGCCGGTCGGCACCGTCTGGCTGGCCTGGGCCGGCCCCGGCCCCGACGACGTGCGCAGCGAGCGCTGCCACTTCGACGGCGCGCGCGCGGTGGTGCGCCACGCCGCGGCGTGCCACACCCTTACGATTCTGCTGGAGCGCCTGCGATAATCTGCCGATGCACTTCACCACCCTGCTGTTGACCCTGCTGCTCGACCGTCTGCGACCGGTGGCCCCGCTGGAGGCCATGCTCGGCAGCCTGCGCGGCGCGCTGGCTGGCCTGGCCCGCGCCACCTGGGCCGGCGAGGCCCACAACCCTTGGCTCGCGCTAGTCTTGGTTGCGCTGCCGCTCACCGTCGCTGCGGTGTTCCTGCGCGGCCTGCTCGATGGCTTCGGTCTGCTGCTCGACCTCGTCGTGCTGCTGGTGGTGGCGCGCCTTGCTGATGTTCTGCAGTGGGCCGACCGCACGGCTCGAGCCCTGGACGAGGGTCGCGACGCCGACGCCGCCGACCTGCTGCGCGAGTCGCCGCTGCCGCTCGCCTCGGTGCCGGCGCAGGCCGCCGCGCGCGGCCGGCTGGCTGTCGAGGTGCTGCTGCTCACCGTGCACATCCGCCTGTTCGCGCCGGTGTTCTGGTACGTCCTGCTGCCGGGCTGCCTTGGCCCGCTGCTCTACCTGCTGGTCTGCCAGCTGCAACAGGCCTGGACCCGAGCCGACGCGCCGCCGCCCTACAACGACGCGGCGCAGCGTCTGCTGCGCTGGGTCGACTGGCTGCCAGCGCGCGCCACCGCGCTGGCCATCGCCGTGGTCGGCAACTTCGAGGACGCCATCTACGCCTGGCGCCAGCAGGCCGCCAACTGGACCGTGGCCGAGGAGGGGGCGATCCTCGCCAGCGCCTCGGGTGCGCTTGGGCTAGAGCTTGGCGACCCGCGCCGCGTCACGCCCGAGTTCGCCGGCCAGCCGAGTGGCGACGACACTGCCGCGGGCGGCATCCGCAGCGCCCTGGGCCTGGTCTGGCGGGCCATCGTGCTGGGTTTTGCGGCGCTGCTGCTGCTCGGCGTCGGCCGCATGGTCGGCTGAGGCAGGAGATTGTCAGAATGGCTGCAAACAGATCGCCCCGCCCCCCAGTCATGGCTACCATTCCTCGCATCATCCATCAGACGTGGAAGTCGGCCGATCTGCCTAAGGGTTTTCGCCACTGGCAGAAAAGTTGGAGGGATTTCCACCCCGATTATGAGTACAAGTTCTGGACCAACGAGGACCTTGAAGATCTTGTCGAGTCCGACTTTCCTGAATGGAGAAATCTATTTTGGGGCTACAAGGAGAACATCTGTCGGGTCGATCTTGCCCGCTATCTGATCCTTAAAAGACATGGGGGGCTTTATGTCGACATAGATTTTGAGTGCCTCCGACCGCACCACAAGTTGCTGGACGGCAGTTTGTTTTTTGGGACCGAGCCAGCGGGCCACGCCGAACTCCTAAAGGCTCGTCAGGCGGGTCTTGATAGGATCGTGTGCAACGCTTGGATCGCCTCTGCTCCGGGGCATCCATTTTGGGACCATCTTCTGAAGAGCTTGGCGGCCGCCGCCGGGTCGCAAGATGTCCTTGATCTGACCGGCCCCTTCATGCTCTCGCGCGCGGTCTCCTCGTACACAGGGGCCGATTTGACGTTGCTCCCCGCCCAGATGCTGTACCCGGTCGAAAAGCAGTCCTGTTTCCGCGGCGATATCCAAGACCTTGGGTTCTTTGAGGCGGCCACCCGCGAGGCCTATGCCCTCCATCATTGGGCGGGCACGTGGTTCAGGCTTCAGGAAGATCCTGAGCTGGAATTGCCATTTGCCAAAGTTTTAGTGCGAAAGGCGTCCGGGGAGAACGGTCTCGGTCGCCAGAAAGCGGGATCTTCGGCCGAGGTCTCAACCAGCGCCGCTTCTCCACTGGTCTCCTGCCTGATGGTCACCCGCGGGGACCCTTTACGTGTCCGGCGGAGTATCCAGTCGTTCGTTGACCAGACGTACACCGAAACGGAGCTGGTGATCGTGACCGACGCCCGCGAGGAGCAGATGCGATTCGTCAGGACCGATTATCCGCAAGCCAATATCAAGTGGGTGTTCGTCGCCCCGGATTCTGGGTTGGTGCTCGGGCAGTTGCGTAACCTTTCGATAGATCAGGCGTCTGGAGAATATGTCCTGCAATGGGATGACGACGATCTCTACGACCCATCCCGAATCTTCTATCAGCTTCAGGCGATACAGAAGGGCCGTGCACAGGCGTCGATCCTGTTGAGATGGACCGTATGGTGGCCGGCCAAGCGAAGGCTCTTCATTTCGGAACGGCGGGCTTGGGAGGGCTCCTTGATGTGCTCCCGAACCGTTATGCCCCGGTACCCGGCTTTGGCAAGGGGTGAGGACAAACCGTTGGTTGAGCGCTTGCTCAAGGAACTGGATGTGGCTCTTATTGATGCCCCGAGGCTTTACATCTACGTTATCCATGGCAGCAACACGTGGACCACCGAACACTTCGAGGGCATATTCAGCAGGTTGACGCTTGACTTGGGAGCCGACTCGTACCCGAGGATGCTGAGAGAGTTGTCCCGCCGGGTCGATGTCGAGCACCATCTGAAACCCTCGTCGGGTTCGCACCGTGTGGACGCCGTCACTCCGAGTCGCCGGTCAGGTGAGGTGAAAGACCATCCGCGTGTGATCGTCATGACGCCGATGCGAGATACAAGGCCCTATCTTGACCGCTACTTCGAGTTGCTCGATCGGCTTGACTATCCCTCCGATAGGCTCTCGCTCGCGATCCTCGAGGGCGACAGCACCGATGGCAGCTACGAGGCACTGTCCGATAAGCGGTTCCTGCATCGCGACCGCTATCGGTCTTTTCACCTCCTGCGGTTCGACACCGGTTTCCGGCTAGATGTCCCGCGATGGGATGCGCGTGTCCAGTTCGAAAGACGTTCACGGCTCGCAGAGATTCGGAACCGCCTGCTTTCGGAGTGCCTCGGCGAAAACGACTGGGTCCTCTGGTTGGACGCCGATCTGGTGGACTATCCCGCGAGCCTGCTCAAAGACCTTTTGGCTTCCGGGCGGGAGGTCGCAGTGCCCCTTTGCGTACGGACCGACGGCAAGCCGTTCGATCTGAACACGTTCATCCTCCACCCTGAGAAGGTGGAGTCCGAGGATCCCGCACATCTCATCGATGGTCTGTTTCAGCCGCCCCGAGGTGTGGGAAGGGCTTATCTAGACACTGCAGAAGACGGATGGGTCGAGGTCGATGGGGTGGGGGGTGCCGCGCTCCTCGTTCGAGCGGATGTTCATCGCCAAGGGCTGGTCTTCCCGTCGTGGAGCTACCGCGGCTATATCGAGACAGAGGGGCTGGCGATGATTGCCAAGGATATGGGCGTCCGGTGTTGGGGGAATCGCTCGATCGTTGTGGTGCACGCGGATCGCTGAGTTACAAGCCATTCAAGCGGATTCACCTCGGCCGCCATGGTGCGCATGAACAACTTGTTTTGGTGAAGAGGATGACCCTTCCACAAGTCGTTCATACATCGACTGCAGCAGTCGAAGAACTCTGGGCTCGATAAGGCGCTGAGTAATCACTGCTACGAACTCGTCGCAATCGGGTAGAGGTTCACCGGACAGGTAGTTGTTGACATTGAGCGCATGCCAGTGATGCTGGTTGGTGCCTCGTCGCTCCGACATGGTCGAATTCAGACTCGGCTCTATCCCTACAACGTACGGGAAAAGTACCCCGCCTTTCAGTCGACCCTCCTCGAGGGCTCTCCTAAAGAGCAGGTCGATCTGCTCAGGCTGTCTGATCTCGGACAATAGATCGCGTAGCTTTTCGGCGCCCTCGGGACTTAAAACATAGCCGAAAGCTCCCCACCGATACGTGGCGCTTCCGTCAAGCATTGCGAAGCGCGGCTTTTTCATGGCCGCTTCGCTTTCCAGCCGCCTCCTATGTTCAAGCAGCCTGGCGTGAGCGGCCACATCGTCAAACTGAACCGTCTGGCCCAGAAAAATGATGTCGAGTGAATTTCGCTTGCCGGACTGCAAGGCGCCCCGCAAGCCCTCGCGGAAATGAATTGATAGCTTTACATCATCCTCGAGTACCAGAAGATGGGTCTCCGGTTCGCTGCCATCGACAAGAGATCTGTGTGACAAGAAGCAGCCGTACTCGGACTTGGTGAGCTTGCCAGATCCACTCCCCGGCTCGATCGCTGCGAATCTGGATACCGAGTTCTTCAGGCCCACGCGATCCAACTCGGCTTCCATGCGGATGCGTCGGTCGTTACTACGATCAAGATTGATGTAACGGCCGGTGAGTCGCATGACGGTTCAGAATAGAAGGCTAGTTGTGACTAGCATAGCCCGTTGGGTGACATTGACCTACCCGGGGATTTCGCGCCGGGGATCTCTCAGCGCGTGGCCATAAGCCCACGATACTGGGTCAGTCTCGCACTCTGAAAACCACCGCCCTCGGCCACCGCCTGGATGGCACACCCAGGTTCGCCCAGATGTCGGCAATCCCTGAACCTGCATTTGCCCAGGTAAGGTCTGAATTCGGGAAACTGCTCGTCCAGTTTCCCCGGCGGGATGGCGTGGAGCCCGAACACCTGCATCCCCGGCGAGTCGATCAGGGCCGACTGCGCGTCGAGGTGGTACAGACGCGCATGCGTGGTGGTGTGGCGGCCACTGTCCAGCGCCACTGAGACCTGGCCGGTGGCGGCGCCGGCACCGGCCACCAGCGCGTTGACCAGGCTCGACTTGCCGACCCCGGACGGGCCCACCAGCACGCTCACCTGCCCCACCAGCAATGGACGCACCGCGTCGGCGCCGTCGAGCGCGCTGATCTCGGTGATGTCGCAGGCGCCCTCGAACACCGCCAGCGCCTGCCGCGCACCGGCGCGCCGCTCGGCCAGGTCGACCTTGTTCAGCAGCAGCCGCACCCGCACGCCGGCGTGCTCGGCGGCGACCAGGCAGCGCACCAGCAGGTCCTCGTCCCAGCCCGGCCAGGTGGCCACCATCACCAGCGCCTGGGTGACGTTGGCGGCGATCAGCTTCTCCTGCACCGCGTCGGCGCGGTAGAGCAGCGAGCTGCGCTGCAGGACGCGCTCGATCACGCCGCCATCGCCGGCCGGCGCCACGTCGACCCAGTCGCCGCAGGCCACACCGCCGCGCTTGCCGCGGGTCACGCAGTCGATACGCTCTTCGGCGCCGCCGTCCTGTTGCAGGGTCTCGGCGATGAAGCGCCGCCCGTAGGCGGCGACGATGCGGGCGCGGCGGGTGCCGGCCAGGGGCGGCGGGAGGGCGCCAGCCGTTTTCAGGGCCGGCCCATCCGCAGGTGTTTGTGGCTGGCGGTCAAGCCGGCGCCAGCGCCGGTGCGCCGCCGCCCTGCAGCCGCGCGATGCGCTGCGCCGCCGGCGGGTGCGAGTCGTAGACCGCCGAGTGCACCGGGTCCGGTGTCAGCGTCGAGGCGTTGTCCTTGTACAGGCGCACCAGCGCGCTGACCAGCGCACTGGCGTCGGCGTGCTCGGCGGCGTAGGCATCGGCCTCGAACTCGTGCTTGCGCGAGTAGCTGGCGAGCACCGGCCGCAGCACGAACAGCAGGTATGGCACGGTGAGGACGATCAGCAGCACGCTGCCGGCGGTGGTAGCGCGGCCCAGGCCGAGCGCCTCGAACAGGGCCGGGCTCTGCAGCATCCAGCCCATCAGCGCGAACACGACGAAGCTGACCGAGAAGATCAGGACCAGGCGGCGGCTGACGTGCTGGCGCTTGTAATGACCCAGCTCGTGCGCCAGCACCGCCTCCACCTCGGTCGGCGAGAGGCGGCTGATCAGGGTGTCGAACAGGACGATACGCTTGGCCGCGCCGAAGCCCGAGAAGTAGGCGTTGCCGTGGCTCGAGCGGCGAGAGTTGTCCATCACGTAGAGCCCGCCCGACTCGAAACCGCAGCGCGCCAGCAGCGCCTCGATGCGCTGCTTGAGCTCGCCCTCGGGGAGCCGCGAGAACTTGTTGAACAGCGGCGCGACGACGGTGGGGTAGAGCGCCATCACCGCAACGTTGAATCCGGCCCACACCGCCCACGCCCACGCCCACCACAGCTCGCCGGTGCCGGCCATGATCCACAGCACCAGCGCCATCAGCGGGCCGCCGATGGCCGCCGTCATCAGGGTCTTCACCGCGAGGTCGCGCAAGAAAAGGCCGCGAGACATGCGGTTGAAGCCGAACGAGGCCTCCAGCCCGAACACGCGCTGCCACGACAGCGGCAACTCGACCGCTGCGGCGATCGCCATCACCGCGCCCACCAGCAGCAGCCCGTGCAGCAGACCGTCTCCGCCCAGCGCCGAGGCGATCTGTGCGTCGAGCCAGCCGATGCCGCCGCCGACCGTGAACAGCAGCAGCAGGCCGGTGCCCAGCAGCAGCTCGTGCATGGCGTGGCGCGTCTTGGCCACGGTGTAGTCGGCGGCGCGCGTGTGCGCCTCGTCGCCCACCGCCTCGGCAAAGGCCGCCGGCACGCGCTCGCGGTGCGCCGCCACGTGCGCGATCTGCCGGCGCGCCAGCCACAGCCGGGCGAGCGTCACGCTGGTGACGAGGAAGATGAAGGCCTGGGTGATGGCTTGTGTTTCCAAGATGCCGTTTATCCCTTCAAGACGATGCTCAAAACAAGGTGCCAAGGTGATTACATCAGACACGGGCGCAAGGTGCCGGTTCGGCCGCCTGTGCGACAATCTGCAGCCCGACCGAGCGCCCGCATCTTGCGCGACCTGTGGCTTGGCGAACAGCGCCCGGTCGCGGTGCCGCCCCTGCGTAATTTACTGAATCCGCCCCCTCACTGAAACCACCGCGCACATGAACACCAACGCCACCCGCTGGGTCTGGCTCGACCTCGAGATGACCGGCCTGTCACCCGAACGCGACCGCATCATCGAGTTGGCGATGGTGGTGACCGACGCCAACCTGGAAGTGGTCGCCGAGGCGCCGGTCTGGGTGGTGCATCAGTCCGACGCTGCGCTCGCCGGCATGGACGCCTGGAACACCGGCACGCATGGCCGCAGCGGTCTGGTCGACAAGGTCCGCGCCTCGACCCTGGACGAGATGGCGGTGCAGGCCGAGGCGCTGGCGTGGCTGCGACAGCACCTGCCGGCCAGATCTTCGCCCATGTGCGGCAACAGCATCGGCCAGGACCGGCGCTTCATGGCCATCCACATGCCGCAGCTGGAGGCCTTCTTCCACTACCGCAACATCGACATCAGCACCCTGAAGGAGCTGTCGAAGGCGTGGTTCCCGACCGAGTTCGCGGCCTTCAAGAAGAAGACCCGCCACGAGGCGCTGGCCGACGTCTACGAGTCGATCGAAGAGGCGCGCTACTACCGCGGCAGCGTGTTCAAGACCGCCGGCTGAGTCGTCGGCGTGGCCACCGTCGGCTCCGCCGGCGTGACGCCGTCGCTGGGTGCCGGCATCCACTGGCCAGCGTGCAGCATCTCGAGCGGCTGGAAGTCGACCTTGTAACGCATCTTCGGGCTCTCCTCGATCCAGTAGCCCAGGTACAGGTGCGGCAGCGCGTGCCTGCGACAGTAATCGATCTGCCACATCACGCCGTAGGTGCCCAGGCTGGCGCCGGTCAGGTCGGGGTCGTAGAAGGTGTAGACCGCCGACAGGCCATCACTCAGGCGGTCGATCAGCGCCACCATGCGCAGCACGCCGTCCTCGCGGAACTCCACCAGCACCGAGTCGACGCGGCTCTGCAGAAGAAAGTGCGCGTACTGCTCGCGGCTGTCGTGGTCCATGCCGCCACCGCTGTGGCGCGCGCTCTGGTAGCGCAGGTACAGCGCGTAGTGCTCCTCCGAGAACACCAGCGGGCCCTCGCTGGCGACCAGGTCTTGGTGCCGACGTTGCGCCCGGCGCTGGCTGCGGTTCGGCTCGAACCTGTCGACCAGAACCCGCACCGGCGTGCAGGCGCGGCAGCTGTCGCAGTAGGGTCGGTAGGTGAACAGGCCACTGCGGCGGAAGCCGGCGCGAACCAGTTCGCCGTAGACGTGGCTATCGATGAAGTGCCCCGGCGTCGCCACCTGCGAACGTGCCAGCCGCCCCGGCAGGTAGGAGCAGCTATAGGGTGCTGTCACATAGAACTGAAGGACCTGATACGGCAGGTCACGTAATGAGCTCATCTTCCAGGCGCCATTTCCCGGGGGGCATGCCGCAGTCTACCAAGTCGGCGAGCCGTGCGATGAATGCATCGCGCGGGATCGGCACCGCGCCCATCGAGGCCAGGTGCGAGGTCTCCATCTGGCAGTCGATCAGGCCAAAGCCCCAGCGCGCCAGTTGTTTGCTCAGGTGCACCAGCGCGATCTTCGACGCATCGCGCTGCACGTGGAACATCGATTCGCCGAAGAAGATGCGGCCGATGGCCAGACCGTAGAGCCCACCGACCAGGTTGTCGTCGGACCAGACCTCGATCGAATGCGCGTAGCCCTGCTCGTGCAGCTCGAGGTACACGCTGCGGATCGCCGGGTTGATCCAGGTGCCGTCGTCGCGGCGCAGGTCGGCGCAGTTGTCGATGACTTCGGCAAAGGCAGTGTCGGCCAGCACCTCGAAGCGGGTGTTGCGCAGCGTCTTGCTCATGCTGTGCGAGACATGCACCGAGGACGGGTCCAGTACCATGCGTGGGTCCGGGCTCCACCACAGGATCGGGTCGTCGTGGGCGTACCAGGGAAAGATGCCCGAGCGGTAAGCGCGCAGCAGGGTGTCGACATCGAGACGTCCGCCTGCGGCCAACAAGCCGTTGGGGTCGCGCAAGGCAGCTGCGACTGGGGGGAAGGGTGCACCAGGAGACAGCCAGGGGATCATCTTTGTCCTCTCACAACACCTCAGAGGGCATTGGAACCTGTCTAATCTTAACCCCTGTCTAGCGGATGTACCACTGTTGACCGACTTAAATTCTTGCTACCACTGCGGACTGCCGGTCCCCGCCGGTGAAAGGCTCGCCGTGCGCATCGGCGGCGCCCTGCGGCCGATGTGCTGTCGCGGCTGCCAGGCAGTGGCTCAGGCCATCGCCGACGCAGGCATGGAGGCTTACTACACGCAGCGCACCGCGCTGCCGGGCGGCCGCGCCGAGCCGGTCCCTGACCTGGCCGAGCTGGCCGTCTACGACAGCCCGGCGCTGCAGGCCGGATTTCTCGATGCGCCGCCGGCCGATGGCGATGGCGCTCCATGCGAGGTCAACCTGATGCTCGAGGGCGTCACCTGCGCCGCCTGCCTCTGGCTCAACGAGAGGCACCTGGCGGCGCAGCCAGGCGTGCTGGCGGTCGAGGTCAACTTCAGCATCCACCGGGCGAAGGTGCGCTGGGACCCGGCGCGCACGCAGCTCTCGCGCCTGCTGCGCGCGGTGGCGGCGATCGGCTACCGCGCCCACCCCTTCGACGCGCGCCGCCGCGACGCGCTGATGCAGCGCGAGCGTCGCACCGCGCTGTGGCGCTTCCTGGTGGCCGGGCTGTCGTCGATGCAGGTGATGATGTACGCGGTGCCGGTCTACCTGGCCACCGAGGGCGACATGACCGCCGGCGACGAGAACCTGATCCGCTGGGCCAGCCTGGCGCTCACCCTGCCAGCCATCTTCTACTCATCAGCGCACTTCTTCCGCAACGCCGTGCGCGACCTGCGCCTGCGTCGGCTCGGCATGGACGTGCCAGTGGCGCTGGGCATCGCCGTGGCCTTCGCCGCCAGCGTCTGGGCCACCGTGGCCGGTACCGGCGAGGTCTACTTCGATTCGGTGACCATGTTCGTCTTCCTGCTGCTGGGCGGGCGTTACCTGGAACTGCGCGTGCGCCAGCGCGCCACCGACGCGGTCGATCGCTTGTCGGCGGTGGTGCCGGCGGTGGCCGAGCGCTTGCCCGAGTGGCCGGCCTCGCGCCGCGCCGAGGCGGTGGCGGTGGCCAGCCTGGCGGTCGGCGATGTGCTCAGCGTGGCCCCCGGCGCGGTGGTCCCGGCCGATGGCGTGGTGGTGGAGGGCGACTCCGCCGCCGACGAGAGCCTGCTCACCGGCGAGTCGCTGCCGGTGCCCAAGGCCGCCGGCGCCACCGTCACCGGCGGCTCGATCAACCTGCAGAGCCCGCTGCTGCTGCGCGTCACGCGCATCGGCGCGGAGACCACGGTGCAGGCCATCGTCCGCCTGCTCGACCGCGCCATGAGCGAGAAGCCGCGCGGCGTGATGGACGCCGACCGCGTCGCCGGGCGCTTTGTCGCGCTGGTGCTGGTCGCCGCCGCGCTCACCGTGGCCGCCTGGCTGTGGCTGGAGCCGGCGCGCGCAGTGTGGGTGGCGGTCTCCGTGCTGGTGGTCACCTGCCCCTGCGCGCTGGCTTTGGCCACCCCGGCCGCGCTCACTGCCGCTACCACGCGGCTGGCGCGGCAGGGCGTGCTGGTCACCCGCGGCCACGCGCTGGAGACGCTGGCGCGCGTCACCGACGTGGTGTTCGACAAGACCGGCACGCTGACACGCGGCCGACTGCGCCTGCTGCAGGTGCTGCCGCATGCCGGCGTTGCCGCTGCCGACTGCCACCGCCTGGCCGCGGCGCTGGAGCAGGGCTCGCGACACCCGGTCGCGCTGGCGCTGCTGGCCGGAGCCGATGCGGCTGGCGGTCCGCTGCCGCTGGCCGAGGCGCGCCACCTGACCGGGCGGGGCGTCGAGGGCAGCGCCGGCGGCCTTGTGCTGCGCCTCGGCGCCGCCGACTGGCTGGCAGACGGCTGGTGCGCTGCGCCGGTGCCATCCGACCTGCCGGCTGGCGGCGCCGGCCGTGTTGTCGTGCACCTGGCCAGCCGCCAGTCGTGGCTGGCCAGCTTTGTCATGGAGGACGAACTGCGGCCAGATGCGGCTGCCGCCGTCGAGGCACTGCAGGCGGCCGGTTGCCGCGTCCACCTGTTGTCGGGCGACCAGGCCAGTGCCGTGGACGCGGTGGCCGACCGCCTCGGCATCGTCGAACGGGTGGCGCGGGCGTCTCCGGCGTCTAAACTGGAATATGTCCAGCACATACAGGGCAGGCCCGGGCCGGATCGGGGCCACCCGCGTTGTGTGTTGATGGTGGGTGACGGCGTCAACGACGCGCCGGTGCTCGCCGCCGCCGATGTCTCTTTGGCGGTGGCAAGCGCCAGCGACGTGGCCGGTGCCAGCGCCGACGGACTGCTGCTGTCGGGGCGCCTGATCGACATCGCCCTGGCCTTGCAGCGGGCCCGCATGACGCAGCGCATCATCCGCCAGAACCTTGTTTGGGCAATGCTTTACAATGCCGCCGCGATCCCGCTGGCGGCCGCCGGCCTAGTCAGCCCTTGGCTTGCCGGGCTGGGTATGGCGGGCAGTTCGCTGTTGGTGGTGGGCAATGCCCTGCGTCTGAGCCGTTGAGGTCTTGCGCTGCAGCACGGTCTGGAGGGTGTCATGGAAAGTCTCTACATCCTCATCCCGCTCAGCGTGGCCCTGATCGGCGGTGTGCTCTGGTTGCTGTGGTGGTCTGTAGGCAGCGGCCAGTTTGATGATCTCGAGGGCCCGGGGCACCGGGTCCTCATGGACGACGACCGGCCGGTGCCGGCTCCGCCGCCGGATGACCTGCGCTAGATCAGGTCTGGTCCGCGGCGGCCGTGCCAGCATCGGTCCACGGGTGGCTGGTGCGCTTGCGCCCGGCCCGTGATGAGCGGCGGGTCGGCGTTCGGCAGCAACGCTTTCGTTAGAGAGGATGGTGTGATGCAGGAGACTTACAACTACAAGGTGGTGCGCCAGTTCGCCGTGATGTCGGTGGTCTGGGGTATCGTCGGCATGGCGATGGGGGTCTTCATCGCCGCCCAGCTGGTCTGGCCCGACATGACCTATGGCATCGAGTGGATGAGCTACGGGCGCCTGCGCCCCCTGCACACCAACACGGTGATCTTCGCCTTCGGTGGCTGCGCGCTGTTCGCCAGCAGCTACTACATCGTGCAGCGGACCTGCCACACGCGCATCTTCAGCGACAGCCTGGCCGCGTTCACCTTCTGGGGCTGGCAGGCGGTCATCGTCGCCGCCGCCATCACCCTGCCGCAGGGCATCACCAGCGGCAAGGAATACGCCGAACTCGAGTGGCCGATCGACATCCTCATCGCGGTGGTCTGGATCAGCTACGCGGTGGTCTTCTTCGGCACCCTGGTCAAGCGCAAGACGCCGCACATCTATGTGGCCAACTGGTTCTTCGGCGCCTTCATCCTGACCGTCGCCCTGCTGCACATCGTCCAGAGCATGGCCATGCCGGCCGGCCTGTTCAAGTCCTACTCGGCCTACGCCGGGGTGCAGGACGCCATGATCCAGTGGTGGTATGGCCACAACGCGGTGGGCTTCTTCCTCACCGCCGGCTTCCTGGGGATGATGTATTACTTCGTGCCGAAGCAGGCCAACCGTCCGATCTATTCCTATCGCCTGTCGGTGGTGCACTTCTGGGGCCTGATCTTCACCTACATGTGGGCCGGCCCCCACCACCTGCACTACACCGCGCTGCCGGACTGGACGCAGTCGCTCGGCATGGTCTTCTCGCTGATCCTGCTGGCGCCGTCGTGGGGCGGCATGGTCAACGGCATCATGACCCTGTCGGGCGCCTGGGACAAACTGCGCACCGACCCCATCCTCAAGTTCCTCGTCACCTCGCTGTCGTTCTACGGCATGAGCACGTTCGAGGGCCCGATGATGGCGATCAAGACGGTCAACGCCCTGAGCCACTACACCGACTGGACGGTCGGCCACGTGCACTCGGGCGCGCTCGGCTGGGTGGCGATGATCTCGATCGGCGCGCTGTACTACCTCATCCCGCGCATGTTCGGCCGCGAGGCGATGTGGAGCGTGCGCCTGATCAACGTCCACTTCTGGCTGGCGACCATCGGCGTGGTGCTGTACATCGCCGCCATGTGGATCGCCGGTGTGGCCGAGGGCCTGATGTGGCGCGCCACCAACGCCGACGGCACGCTGACCTACAGCTTCGCCGAGGCGGTCAAGGCGACCTACCCGTTCCTCTTCATCCGCTTCATGGGTGGCGTGCTCTACGTCACCGGCATGCTGCTGATGGCCTACAACGTGTTCCGCACGGCGACCGCCGGTGACGCCCGCGTCTACAACGACGCGCCCATCCCGGCCACGCTGGCGCACGCCTGAGGAGACCACGATGAGCAAGTTCAATACCCATCATCTGGTCGAGAAGAACGTCGGCCTGCTGGTCATCCTGGTCCTGCTGGTGGTCAGCGTCGGCGGCTTGGTCGAGATCGTGCCGCTGTTCTTCCAGAAGTCCACCACCCAGCCGGTCGATGGCCTCAAGCCCTACACCGCGCTGCAGGTGGCCGGGCGTGACATCTATATCCGCGAAGGCTGCTACACCTGCCACTCGCAGATGGTCCGCCCGTTCCGCGCCGAGACCGAGCGCTATGGCCACTACTCGGTGGCGGGCGAGTTCGTCTACGACCACCCGTTCCAGTGGGGCAGCAAGCGTACCGGTCCCGACCTGCACCGCGTCGGCGGCAAGTACTCCGACGACTGGCACCGTGTCCACCTGCGCCAGCCGCGCGACCTGGTGCCGGAGTCGAACATGCCGGCCTTCCCCTGGCTGCAGAACCGCCTGGTCGACAGCGCCGCGATGCCGGCCCACATGCGCGCCCTGCGCGGTGTCGGCGTGCCGTACAGCGACGCCGAGATCGGCGACGCGGTGAAGGAGACCACCGGCAAGACCGAAGAAGACGCCGTCATCGCCTACCTGCAGGTGCTGGGCACGGCGCTGAAGACCGGTCGCTGACATGGACCTGGTCGACTTCCGCAGCCTGTTCACGGTGCTGGCCTTCGCCAGCTTCATGGGCATCGTCTGGTGGGCGTGGAGCTCGCGCCGCGAGGAGTCGTTCTCGCAGGCCGCCCGCGTGCCCCTGGAAGACGATGACCGGCCGGCCGTCCGCGCGCGCGCCGGCAGCAATACCGAGGATTGAGAGATGAGTGATTTTGTGAGCGATTTCTGGGCCTGGTACGTGGGCCTGATCGTGGTTGCCAGCGTCATCGGCTGCCTGTGGCTGATGAAGTCGCAGGACGTGCCCACCGACGAGGGCAAGGAGCTGGACCACCGCTGGGACGAGACCCTGGTCGAGCTGGACAACCCGCTGCCGAAATGGTGGAAGGGCCTGTTCTACGTCACGGTGGTCTTCGCCGTCGGCTACTTCGCGCTCTACCCTGGCCTCGGCAGCTACGCCGGCGTGCTGGGCTGGACCAGCGTCGGCCAGCACGGCCAGGAACTCAAGCAGGCCGACGAGCGCTACGGCCCGGTGCTGGCCAAATACCTGGCCATGCCGGTGGCCGAGGTGGCGACCAACCCCGAGGCGCGCGAGATGGGCAAGCACATGTGGCTGACCTACTGCACGCAGTGCCATGGCCCGGACGCCGGCGGCAACACCGGCTTCCCCAACCTGCGCGATGGCGACTGGATCTGGGGCGGCACGCCGGAGAAGATCAAGGAGACCATCCTGGGTGGCCGTCAGGCCATGATGCCGGCATACGGCGGCCAGGAGGCGGTGGTCGGCGGCCCGCAGGGCGCGGTCGAGATGGCGAACTACGTGATGAGCATGTCGGGCATGAAGCACGACGCCGCCCTGGCCGCCAAGGCCGCGCCCAAGTTCGCCCAGGTCTGCGCCGCCTGCCACGGCATCGACGGCAAGGGCAACCAGTTGCTGGGCTCGGCCAACCTGACCGACCGCTACTGGCTCTACGCCAAGGGCGCCGACGCCCGCTCGGTGCAGGAGAGCATCGTCGAGACCCTGGTCAAGGGCCGCGCCGGCAAGATGCCGTCGCAGGAGGACAAGCTGGGCGCGGCCAAGGTGCACCTGCTGGCCGGCTATGTGTATGGCCTGCGCAATGAGGGCCAGGCGCGCTAGATGAGCGAGCCGCGAGTCGCAGCAGTACCCGTCCGGCCGCCCACCTCCAAGCGCGACAACGCCGCCCTGCGCGGCCTGCGCATCCACCCGCACTCGGTCAGCGGCTGGTTCGCCAGCTGGCGGGTGGCGCTGGTGGTGTTCACCCAGCTGGTGTTCTACGGCGTGCCCTGGCTGCAGTGGGAGGGCCGCCAGGCGGTACTGTTCGACCTCGCCACGCGCAAGTTCTATCTGGGCCCGCTGGTGTTCTACCCGCAGGACTTCATCTACCTCACCGGCCTGCTGATAACCTGCGCGCTGGGGTTGTTCCTGTTCACCGCCATGGCCGGTCGGCTTTGGTGCGGCTACGCCTGCCCGCAGACCGTCTACACCGAGGTCTTCCTCTGGATCGAGCGCGCCATCGAGGGCGACGGCCCCAAGCAGCGCCGCCTCGACGCCGCCCCCTGGGGCCCGCGCAAGCTGTCCATCCGCGGCTCCAAGCACGTGGTCTGGCTGCTGGTGGCGCTGTGGACCGGCTTCACCTTCGTCGGCTACTTCCAGGCCATCCGTCCGCTGGCGGCGGCCATCCCGACGCTGGATTTCGGCGGCGAGGCGGTGGCCATCCTGTTCTACGGCTTCTTCACCTACTACAACGCTGGCTGGTTGCGCGAGAAGATCTGCAAGTTCATGTGCCCGTACGCGCGCTTCCAGAGCGTGATGTTCGACGCCGACACGCTGATCGTGACCTACGACGCCAAGCGCGGCGAGCCGCGCGGCACCCGCCGCAAGGAGGGCAACGAGGGCTTGGGCAGCTGCGTCGACTGTGGCTTCTGCGTCTCGGTGTGCCCCACCGGCATCGACATCCGCAAGGGCTTGCAGATCGAGTGCATCAGCTGCGGCGCCTGCATCGACGCCTGCGACCAGGTGATGGACCGCATGCAGATGCCGCGCGGCCTGATCCGCTACTCCACCGAGAACGTCATCCAGGGCAAGCGCCCGCCCGGCGCCTGGTACACGCATGTTCTGCGCCCGCGCGTCATCGTCTACAGCCTGGTGCTGATGACGGTGGTGGGCGCGATGATGTTCTCGATCGCTACCCGTGACCCGTTCCGCGTCAACGTCATGCGCGAGGGCGCGGTGCTGTCGCGCGCCACCGCCGACGGCCGCGTCGAGAACCTGTACCGCATCAAGGTCTTCAACATGGACGAGCACCCGCGCCGCTACCGCATCGCCGCCGAGGGCCTGCCGAGCCTGGACATGGCCTCGATGGAGGGTGCCGAGTTCGACGTGCCGGCGGTCGGCGACCGCACCCTCGCCGTCTACCTCCGGGTCGACCCCGAGCAGGTGGAGAAGGGCTCGCACGACGTGCGGTTCACCGTGACTACGCTGGATGACGGCGACACGCTGACGGTGACCGAGAAGTCCACCTTCCTGATCCGCTAGCCGCCGAACCTGAGCGGACCGCAGGCGGTCCATGCCTGCGCCCGTACATCACTTGCACACCATGACCACCACACCGCCCCCCGCCCGCCCCTGGTACCACTACCGCGCCCCCTGGCTGCTGATGCTCGGCCCCTCGGCGGTGGTGGTGGCCGGCGTCATCACCATCTGGCTGGCGGTGAAGAGCGACGACGGGCTGGTGGTCGAGGACTATTACAAGGAGGGCAAGGCGATCAACCGCGTCCTCAGGCGCGAGGAGGCCGCCGCCGCCATGGGCCTGACCGGCGTCGTGCGCTTCGAGGCCGCCGGCCACCTGCTGCGCGTCGGTCTGCGCGCCGCGCCCGGGGCCGAGCTGCCGCAGTCGCTCGAGGTGCTGTTCTCGCACCCCACTCGCGCCGGTCTGGACCAGACCGTGCGCCTGCAGCGCGCGCCCGATGGTGACTATGTGGGTGCCGCCACGCCCCCCGGCGAGGCCAGCTGGCACGTGCTGGTGCAGGACGCCGCCGGCGAGTGGCGGATGGGTGGCCGCTGGCCGGCGCAGGCCGGCAGCGCGCCGCTGCAGCTGGTGGGCGGGGCTGCCGTGACCGGCCCGGTGCGCGAGCCGATCGGGCTGCCGCCCGGGGTACCGCCGCCTAGTCGTTGAACAGCAGCGCGACCACCGCCCGGTCCTCGCCGGCGAGGATGTTGTAGGTGCGGCAGGCCGCCGCGGTGTCCATGAAGTCGACGCCGATCTGCGCCGTGGTGAGCGCCGCGTACAGCCGCGGGTGGGCGAAGCGCTGTCGGGCGCCGGTGCCGACCAGCACCACGTCCGGTTGCAGCGCCAGCAGCGCCTCGAAGTGATGCTCGGCCAGCTGCTCGAATGCGGTGTCCGGCAAGGCCTCCGGCGCGCTGCGCGTCTGCAGCACCACCGCGCCGCTCCAGCGCTGGCCGCGCACCAGCACGGCGGCCGGTCGGCCTTCGGCGGCGGGCTCGATGGCGCTGACCAGGTACAGCTCGGCGTCTTGGTGGAGGTGCAGTTTCATGGCGTTGCGTGCGTTCGGGTACGGTCATCCGGCTGACCGGACATTCGCGGCAGGCTATCATGGCAGGCTTGTAAGCAAACGCCCGCTTGGGCGCCGTATGCCATGAACGCACCCATCAACCGCGAGATCCCGACCACCGGCAACACCGGCCTGGTCATGAAGTCGGCCAAGCTGGCCAACGTCTGCTACGACATCCGTGGCCCCGTGCTCGCCCGCGCGCGCGAGATGGAGGAGGAGGGCCACCGCGTCATCAAGCTGAACATCGGCAACCTTGCCCCGTTCGGCTTCGATGCGCCCGAGGAGATCGTCCAGGACGTCATCCACAACCTGCCCGAGGCCGCCGGCTACTCCGACAGCAAGGGCCTGTTCTCGGCGCGCAAGGCGATCCAGCAATATGCTCAGGAGAAGGGCATCCAGGGCGTGACCATCGACGAGATCTTCGTCGGCAACGGCGCCTCCGAGCTCATCGTCATGGCCATGCAGGGCCTGCTCAACAGCGGCGACGAGGTGCTGGTGCCGGCCCCCGACTACCCACTGTGGACCGCCGCCGTCACCCTCGGCGGTGGCAAGGCGCGCCACTACATGTGCGACGAGGGTGCCGGTTGGATGCCGGATATGGCCGACATCCGCAGCAAGATCTCCGCCAACACGCGCGCCATCGTCCTGATCAACCCCAACAACCCCACCGGTGCCGTCTACCCGGAGCCGGTGCTGCGGGAACTGGTCGAGATCGCGCGCCAGCACAAGCTGGTGGTCTTCGCCGACGAGATCTACGACAAGACCCTGTACGACGGCGCCCAGCACACCAGTATCGCCTCGCTGGCTGACGACATCGTCTTCGTCACCATGAACGGCCTGAGCAAGAACTACCGCGCCTGCGGCTACCGCGCCGGCTGGATGATCGTCAGCGGTGCCAAGCGCGCCGCACGCGACTACATCGACGGGCTCGGCATACTCGCCAGCATGCGCCTGTGCTCCAACGTGCCGGGCCAGTTCGCCATCCAGACCGCGCTGGGCGGCTACCAGACCATCCGCGAGCTTGTGGCCCCGGGCGGTCGCCTGTGCCGTCAGCGTGACCTGGCGTGGGAGCTGATCACCAGCATCCCCGGCGTCAGCTGCGTCAAGCCGCAGGGCGCGATGTACCTGTTCCCGCGACTCGACCGCAAGATGTACCCGATCGCCGACGACCAGCGCTTCATCCTCGATCTGCTCGAGGCCGAGCGCGTACTGCTGGTGCAGGGCACCGGCTTCAACTGGCCCACGCCGGACCACTTCCGCATCGTCTTCCTGCCGCACGAGGACGACCTGCGCGAGGCGCTGACGCGCATCGACCGGCACTTTGCCCGCTACCGCAAGCAGCACGGCACCGCTTAACCCGCTTATCAGGACACCATGAAGCCCATCCACGTCGGCCTGCTCGGCATCGGCACCGTCGGCGGCGGCACCTTTGCGGTGCTCGCCCGCAACGCCCAGGAGATCGCGCGTCGCGCCGGTCGCCCCATCGTCATCACCGCGGTGGCGGACAAGAACCTCGAGCGCGCGCGCGAGGTGGTCGGCAGCACGCCGGGTGTGCGCATCACCGACGACGCCATGAGCATCGTCGATGACCCTTCGATCGACATCGTCGTCGAGCTGATCGGCGGCTACGGCTTTGCCAAGGACGTTGTGCTGCGCGCCATCGCCAACGGCAAGCATGTGGTCACCGCCAACAAGGCGCTGCTGGCCGTGCACGGCACCGAGATCTTCACCGCTGCGCAGCAGAAGGGTGTCACGGTGGCCTTCGAGGCGGCAGTGGCCGGCGGCATCCCGATCATTAAGGCGGTGCGCGAGGGCCTGACCGCCAACCGCATCGAGTGGATCGCCGGCATCATCAACGGCACCACCAACTACATCCTGTCGACCATGCGCGACAGCGGTCGCCCGTTCGCCGATGTGCTGGCCGACGCGCAAGCCCTCGGTTACGCCGAGGCCGACCCCACCTGGGACATCGAGGGTGTCGACGCCGCGCACAAGATCACCTTGTTGTCTGCGATTGCCTTCGGCACCCCGGTGCAGTTCGAGCAGGCCCACATCGAGGGCATCAGCAAGCTCGCCGCCGAGGACATCCGCTACGCTGAGGAGCTCGGCTACCGCATCAAGCTGCTCGGCATCACCAAGCGCGTGGCGGGTGGCATCGAGCTGCGCGTGCACCCGGCGCTGGTGCCGGCCAAGCGCCTGATCGCCAACGTCGAGGGCGTGATGAACGCGGTGCTGGTGAAGGGCGACGCGGTGGGTGCTACCCTGTACTACGGCCGTGGCGCTGGCGCCGAGCCGACCGCCAGCGCGGTCATCGCCGATCTGGTCGACGTCACACGTCTGCACACCGCCGACCCCGAGCACCGCGTGCCGCACCTGGCGGTGCAGGCCGACCGGCTGGAGAACACGCCGATCGTGCCGATGAGCGAGGTCGAGACCGCCTGCTACCTGCGCCTGCGCGTGCAGGACAAGCCCGGCGTGCTGGCCGACGTGGCGCGCATCCTGGCCGACAACGGCATTTCCATTGAAGCGATGATCCAGAAGGAGCCGGCCGAGGGCGAGGGCGAAGCGGACATCATCCTGCTCACCCACATCACCCGCGAGAAGCACATCGACGCCGCCATCGCCCGCATCGAGGCGCTGGCGACGACCGTGGGCAGGGTCACCCGGCTGCGGCTGGAGAGTCTCGCCAGTTGAGCGCGTTGTTCTTTCGCGGCGCGGGATCGCGATGACGCTCGGCCGCGACTCCCGCATGCGCATCCTTGTCACCGGCGGTGCCGGTTTTCTTGGGAGCTTCCTCTGCGAGCGGCTGGTCGAGCAGGGGCATGACGTCATCTGCGTCGACAACTTCTACACCGGCAGCAAGCGCAACATCGATGGGCTTCTGGGCAAGCCGAATTTCGAGTTGATCCGGCACGATGTGACCTTCCCGCTCTACGTGGAGGTCGACCGCATCTTCAACCTCGCCTGCCCGGCTTCGCCGATTCACTACCAGCGCGATCCGGTGCAGACCACCAAGACTAGCGTGCATGGCGCGATCAACATGCTTGGGCTCGCCAAGCGGGTCAAGGCGCGCATCCTCCAGGCGTCGACCAGCGAGGTCTACGGCGACCCAGAGGTGCATCCGCAGCCTGAGTCCTATTTGGGCAAGGTCAACCCGATCGGCCCGCGGTCCTGCTACGACGAGGGCAAGCGCTGCGCCGAGACCCTGTTCTTCGACTACCACCGGCAACATGGCCTCGAGATCAAGGTGGTGCGCATCTTCAACACCTACGGGCCGCGCATGCACCCCAACGACGGCCGGGTGGTGAGCAACTTCATCGTCCAGGCGCTGCGCGGCGAGCCGCTGACCATCTACGGCGATGGCAGCCAGACCCGCTCCTTCTGTTATGTGGACGACCTGATCGATGGCTTTTTGCGCATGATGGACAGCCCACCCGACTTCACCGGGCCGGTCAACTTAGGCAACCCGGGCGAGTTCACCATGCTTGAGTTGGCGGAAGCGGTGCTGCACCTCACCGGGTCCATTTCCAAGTTGGAGTTCCACCGCTTGCCACCGGATGACCCGAGGCAGCGGAGGCCGGATATCTCGCTGGCCGGTAGCGCGCTGGGGTGGGCGCCGCGGGTGGATTTGGAGGATGGATTGCTCGACACGGTTGGATATTTCCGCTCCATCTTCTCGACATAAGCTGTTCGAGAGTGACGGCGCATTGCCCGCGCCTCCGTTACCCTGCTAAGGCTTTTTGGATGTAGTGAGGTGGCTTATCGCTTCGCTTTTCAGCCTCGACGCATGCTCGTACCGTTCTGCGCGGTGCAACGCGTCGGCGTATCGAATCAATTGATTCAGATTTGTAAGCGGCGTTGGCTTGAGATCCCCTATCACCTCAGTGGGGGCGATCGACCACCAGAACTCGGAGATCAGAGGGCTGCACCACGCCGACCAAGGCTTCGCATCTCCTAGAAAATGCAGGATGGACGAGTTCTGAGGACTAGCGATCGTGTCCCAGTCTTTCGCCGTTACCTTGTCCGAAAAAACCTGTCGATTCCATCGCTGGTCGACAAGGAGAACCTGACCTTCAAGGCATTTGTTCAAAACACATTGATCTGGCCAGATTGCCTCCCAACGTTTTTCGATATCGCAGCACTGTCCAAGGAAATCAAACGACCGCAATGCGTCCAGATCCATTAGCAGCACACCCGTATTAATGTAGGTGTCCAGCGATTGCAGCGGCATGCGAGATGTGCGAGCACCTACAGGGTCCACAACACCAGCAACGACCCGATTTCCCAAAGGCATCTCGAATAAAGGCCTAAGATCCGTTCGAACCACCGTGTCGACGTCAAGATAAATCACCTTGGGCTCTCGAATAAGGGCCGGGATCGCTAATTTGGCAAAGGCCATGCCGGAGAACCGCCCCCTAGAAGGTAAACGCTGCGCAACCTCCGTCGGTATATTGGCAAAGTACAGTTCGACCGGGCGGTCGCGACAGATATTTCTAAACTCCTCTCGCGCCTGCTCGGAATTCACGTTTGTGATGAGGAAAATTTTTAAGGGTGTCGCAGATGCCGCAACCAATGTAAACATTGCTATTTTGGCAAAGGATGCGTAGCCCTCATCGAAACAGTAAGCGATAGATATGCAATTTTGAGGCATGATATTGACCTGCTCATGTATCCGACTCCGCCTGTCACCAGGACGGTAGTCGCGCCCAATCTCATTCGCCTTTCGAGAGCTCAGGCAGCCGCAACCCCGAGAACTTTCGGTCGATATGCTCGATCTGGCAGAAATCCTGTGAGTCCCCGTGCGCCTTGTAGATGGGGAAGGTCTTGAGCATCGCCAAGGTGGCTGCGCTTTCCAGGGGCCCCACCAGCGAGCAGTCAAGGTCCAGGAAGTGCGGCTGCGCCATCCAGTGCGCCAGCTCCGCTTGGTTGATGGCAAAGAACCCCGAATGGGGGTTGCGCGCCCGGCGGAACTCAAGCGGCCCTGTCAGCCACTGTGCCGCGAGCGCCATCTCGCCATCCACCTTCTCGAACCACGGCTTAGTGAGATGTGGCCTCAGGTCGCCATCGATGAAGGTCTTGTATCGCGTTCCACGCGGGTTGGTCTCGTACCGGTTGGGCTGTAGCAGACGCATCGGCCCGAACGTGTCCCGGAACCACTGCTGCCGGGCAAAGAATTCGCCGTCGTGCAGTACCAGGTCATCCTCCGAATACACGTACCAGTCGTAAGCCCCAGCGTTGTCCGCCATGTGTCGGTGCGCGGCAAACGGCAGCATCTTGGGATCTTCGACCTCCACCCGGACAGCCTTGGCCGAATATGCACCGAGCAGTTTCTCGTCGAGCAGGTGATGATTGCCATGGACAAGGATGCGGATATCGAGCGCAAAGCGCCCCACCGAGTGGATCTCGCATTTCTTGTGCTCGATGTTGATGGTCGCCGTTTCGCCGTAGTGTGCGCGCCAGGCCAGTAGAACTTGTTCGAGCGAGGCGCGTCGCTGCTCCCGTGCAGCGGGATTGGTCGAAGAGTAGATCGACTTCTCTTGCGGCCGGTAGAAGTGGGCGATCACGAGAAGGATGCGGGTGGGCGGCAAGGCAGGGGTCCGGAAGATAAGGCTGAGAGTCTATCCCGGCCCGCGGCAGTGAGGAGTCCGGTATCTTTGGCGGCGTGGCTATCCGCACAGGAAACAGCAGATGGATCGGGTGAGCGCGGTTCTCGTCTTGGGCTCTTTTGGCCTCTTCGCGTCGTCAGCGTTCGCTGCGCCGATTTCAATCACGTGCGTGAGCGACAGCAACGAGACCTGGCTGATCGACTTTGATCAGGGCAAGACCGACAGCGCAGGTCGCATAAACACCGGAGGCGCCTGGCAGCCGGCGCAGGTCAGCGACCGCGGCATCCTGTTCCGTACCAAGGTTGGCGACGACACCCTGCTCTACGACATCAACCGCACCACGGGGCAGATGCGCGTGCTCAAGCTCAATCCCAATGACCCGAACAAGTTCTCGCAGGTGGCGACGGCCAAGTGCGAGCTTACGCACCGGAAGTTTTAGCCAGTTCCGATCTGCTTGCAGTTTGTTCCTCGAGGACATTTTCGCTGATTACCTCGGCCAACCTGCGCGCCGCGGTTTTCCAAGTCGACCAGACTGTGCTCCCCGAACTCGGGTGTGTGCCTAGCCGGTACATCGCCAGCCATCGCGAGAGGCTGTCGGCGAGTTGAAGTGCGCTGTTTCCCGTGAAGTAAGCGGCGTGAGGCCCCGCGACCTCCCTGAATACCGGGATGTCCCTCGCGATTATCGGCAAGCGGTGTTTGGCGGCCTCGATCAGCGGCAATCCGAAACCCTCGTTGATCGATGCGGCAAGAAGGCATGTACCCGCTGCATAAATCTTCTCAAGGTATTCATCGCTGATTCCAGTGAGCCATATCAGGCGTCTTCCGAGCTCCCCATGCGTATCGAGGCGGCTTAAGACCTCATCGACCATCCAGCCCCTCCGGCCGACGACCACCAGATTTACGTCGACGCCGCGTGCCCAGAGCAACTCAAAGGCGCTGAGCGCCTGGGCGTGCCCTTTGCGGGGTTCTACCGTGCCCACCATCAGGAACGATGGCCGCGCCCCGATGGCGGCAAGCACTTTGGCCGCATCGTCCGGCAAGCCTAGTGTGGCCTGACTTTCTGCAAGGTCGGCGCCGAGCGGAAAGCTCGTGACCGCGAGCGGCGTTGCCGACTCCAGCTGGTTCGAGACAAGCCAGTGGCGCACATCGTCCGCGACCGCCTCCGAGATGCAGGCCACCCCATCGAATGCGGATACCGCTTCCATCCAGCGTTGCTGGCGGTTGGGCATGTCTGGAGGAAAGCAATGCGGCAGGGTGATGGGCAGCAGGTCGTAGACTACGAACCAGACTTTGGTGCCGCGGGCGTGCCATGCGTGAAGCGTGCCCCTGTTCTGGTGGACAGGATCCAAACTCCAATCCAGGCCCACAAACACGTCCCCAGCTGAGACTTCGACTGGATCGTCGTGCGCCCAATCTGCCGGGAGTTCCAGGAACTCGCACGCGAGGCGACGGGCATGGCGATAACCATTTGCAACCGCGGTTGCATAGATGGGTTCTACCCGATAACCGGGTGGTGGCGACCTTAGCCACTCGAGCAGGATGGCTCGTGTAACCCGATGGATGCCAGTTCTTGCGTCCTCTCGCACCAGCTCCGAGACGTCTACCAACCAACGCCGGACCCGTGGCTTCGGCGGCCGCGTGAGGGTCATCCCAAGCGTTGGCGGGGCTTCATCAAACCATCGGCGGTAAACAGATGCCGATGTCGTACTGGCGTGCTCCGGCGCTGGCGCCGAAGCCCCGTATGCGGCTTCGATACAGTGGTGCAGGCGGTCCGCGTACGCCTGCATACCATGTTGCCCGAGCACAAGTTCTCGGGCACTGGCGCCGAGGTGCTGCCGGTGGGCCGGGTTGGTTGCGAGCGCCAGCAACGCGTCCGCGAGTTCCCTGCGCGAAAAGCCATCGCGCAATACGCGCACGCTTTGCGCGTCGAGCTCCGCGAGGCTGCCATGCGCGTTGACCACAGTGGCAACACCACTTGCCATCGCGTCCAGTGCAGTCAAGCACGTCTCTCCGCGAGACAAGGCTCGCAGCTGTACCGCGATGTCCGCCGCTGCAAGGTGGCGGCCGAACAGGTCATCATCGATCCAGCCGGTGAAACGTATGCGGTCGCCTGCCGAACTTCGATCGACCAACCGTTTGAGGGCCTTTTCGTAGTGGTCTCCGAGCCCCCCTCCGACAAAAAGGAGGTAAGCCCTCGGGTGGTTCCGGAGTGGCGATCCCAGCCAGGCTTCCACCAACCGGTGATTCAGCTTGTTGGGGCCCAAAAAACCAAATGCACATACGACCAGGTCACGTGTTTCGAAACCTAGAGCCCTCCGAGCCGTTGCGCGATCTGCGGCCGGGACAGGCCTGTGCGCAAGCGGGGCAAGGGTCATCCGGGCAAGCGCGTCGCTGCCATGCCATTCCTCCGTCAGCCCAATTGCATGCCGGCTATGCACGACAACGCCCAAAGCGTGCTGCAGGACGTCAAGGTTCAGAGGGTAGTTCCAAACCGCTAGGGCATCGCCCGAAGGCTTCTGCAGAGTTTGCAGAGACGGGTACCCGTGGCAGTCGTAAAGGGCCTGAGCCAGGGCGGCATGATCTTGTTTGTGCGTGGCAAAGCGAGCACGAGAGAGGAAGAAGTCATGAAGGACCACCAGGCCCGGCAAGGCCTTGACCAGTCCAAACATGTGCTGGTGACAAGGGGAGTTGCCGAACTGATAGACGATCCGGTCATATCGGGCCGCTTCGAGCAGAAACTCATCGACTGTCCGCACCGAACAGTTGGCAAAGACTCGATCATCAGCCGACGTGATCCCGTCGACCACCACGTCCACTTCGTAATGTCTGGCGAGGTACGGGAGGACTGCTGCGCTGTGTGCTGCCACTCCGGTCCGGTCTGGCGGCAGGGGCGACACGAAAGCGAGTCGGCGGCGCCTTGAAGCGCTGTCATGAGCACTTGGGGGTTCTCGCATGATTTCGATCTTCTTTGTCTTGTCCCGTGCGGGTGGTTTTTGCCTGAACATCCCGCTGCGTAGAGGAATTTTTGCGCGGCCGGCCTTGTACGTTGCTGTAGATTCGGGTGGCGTTCTATCGGTCGCTCAGGCCGAGAGGCAGACTACCGGAGAATCCATGGCCACTTCGCGGGACATCATTGTTGGGCTTCAGAAACAGGTTATCGATAGCCTTTTGAGACTTACAAATCCCCGGTCTCAACCCAACATCAACAAACTTTGGGACATTGCCAAGGACATCGATGTTCTGCGGATGAATTCCAAGAATTTTGGTTACATCCTCGGGCAGAGTCTTTTGCCGGCGCTGCGATCGATCGATTTTTCGTCCGAGCCACAGCCGCACGGGCTGGTGAGCAAGCCCACCACCCAATCCGATGTGCAGAGCCCATGGTTCGTGTATTGGTGCGCCCAACTCAAGATAGCGCCCCTCTTCCACCGCAAGCTATGGGAATTCGCATTCGTTTTGCAAGTGCTTTGGGAGCACGGCATGTTGAGAGCCGGCACACGAGGTCTCGGCTTCGGCTGCGGCGAGGAGCCGCTCGCTTCTTATTTCGCTAGCTGTGGCATGTCAGTGACCGTTACCGATCTTCATCCAGACAAAGCCGCCGGGGCCGGGTGGGTCGAAACCGGGCAGCACACCTCCTCGCGGGAGAAGGCGTTCTTCGAGCGACTGGTCTCGCGAGACGTTTTCGATCGGATGGTGAAATTTGGGTTCGCCGATATGAACGCGATCCCGCGCGCCCTGCAAGGCTTCGATTTCTGTTGGTCCATCTGCGCACTGGAGCACCTTGGCTCGATTCGAAAAGGCCTCGAATTCATACAAAATTCTCTGGCTACGATTCGCAGTGGCGGCCTTGCAGTCCACACCACGGAGTTCAAGTATCGAGAAGGTGCGGAAACCATCGACAACTGGTCCACCGTCCTTTTTAGGAAGACCGACTTCGAGGGTCTTGCAAACGCCTTGCGTGCCCAAGGTCACACCGTCCTCGGCATCGATTACGACGTGGGCGACATGCCGTTGGATCGCTTCATCGACGTTCCCCCGTATGGCATCGGCGAGGGCTTGCTTACTCGCGAGATTTGGGAAAGCATCAACCCAGCGGCACATCTGAAACTGTGCATTGATGGTTTTCCTTCGACGTGCATAGGGATCGTCGTCATAAAGGCTTGATGCTTGCTGCGGTTCACCTTGGCTTCAAGCCGTTTCGCTGCCACCCCTCAGCAAGCGCGATCGACCCTCCTCGTAATACCAGCAGAAACGGCTCCTCAAAGCCCCCAGTAGCGGTTGAGCTTCCCTCGCATAGGAGTGGAAGGCACGATGTTTTTTTGGTCCCGGATTCAGGGTGCTGAACGGTTCGGCTGGAGGGTAAAAGCCGATGAGGCGGCAGGCCTCTCGCAGACCAAGTTCGAGCGCTTCAAAATCGATAAGATACGTTCGGTCCCACGCTGGGCCGCCTACATCAAAGAACTCCTCGTAATTCGGTAGTTCTCTCGCCACCAATGCCCATCTAAGGAAATCGCCAAATGAATCCTCTCGCGCTCTTTCAATAAGATGCTCCTTTGGAGCCGATTTGAAAGGGTACGAACGCCAATACTCATAGAGAGAGATCAGCACATCCAGAGGCTCCCTTACTACACCAAGTATTCTCACCGTTTCAAGCTTTTTTGAGGCCTGAATAGCGGGCATCGTGATATTGAATGATTCTCGTAGTCGGCAAAGTGAAGAATTACAGTCCATATGGCTAACCATGTGGCCGTTTTGGGGGCGTTCTAAAAAGTATGAATCTGGAAAAGTTTTCTTGAACCACGCGCCTAGCGAATGACCGCCCGTTTTTGGGAAGTGGGCAAAGCCAAGAGAGGCAGATTCGCTGAACAGCACGGTACCGCGCAGCCTAAGTGATCGGGGGGCCTGAGCGGTCGCTGCTGTCGGCCTCAGTCGCTTTGAGGACAGCAGTTGCCAACTGCCCAGCACTTTCGCGCCAGCTCAGGCGGGGCATATGTGCAGACTGGGGGTGCTTGTCCGCGCGATACAACTCGAGCCATGCCGCGACAGCGCGCGCGAGACTCGGGCCGGAGGTCCCCTTGAAGTATGCGGCATGGCGCCCAGCGATCTCACGAAAGACAGGGATGTCGCGGGCAACGATGGGCAGGCCGTGTTCTGCTGCCTCGACCAAGGGTAAGCCAAATCCCTCGGCTTCGGAAACGGCCAACAGCGCCGTGCAAGCTGCATATACCTGCGAAAGGTACTCGTCACTGATATCTTCCAGCCAGAAAAGACGAACGCCATTCGACGGGTGCTTTTGAATCCGGTCGATCAGCTTTTCAGCCATAAAGTAGACCCTGCCGACCAGCACAAGGTTGACCGTGAGGCCGCTGTCCCAAAGTTTTTCAAAAGCATCGAGCGCCTGGGCGTGCCCCTTGCGTGGGGCCAGACCCGCCACGATGAGAAAGGACGGGCGCGCTCGCAACTTTCCGAGCACTGTCGAAGAGTCCGTCGGCAGGCCACGGGTCGGTTTACTGGCGGCAGTATCGTGACCCAGATGGAAATGGCGGATTTTCAATGGGCGCTCGCGTCGCGGAACATAAGTACCTGCCCACGCCTTCGTCTCGTCTGCGACCGACCTTGATATGCAAGCCAAACCATCGAACCTGCAGATCCGTTTCAACCATTCAATATGCCAACGCGACACTTCCTGCTCGAAGCATTCGGGTCGGAGGATTGGCAGCAGATCGTAAACGACGAACCAGATCGCAACGCCTCTGTTCTTCCAGGCGGCAAGGTGCTTGTACTGATCCACCGTCCCCGGCTGATTAAGATGGAGCCCCACGAAAACATCCCCCGGCCACGCCTCTACGGCTTCATCTCGTGCCCAGTCTGAGGGGGAACCGAGCAATCCTAGCGTGGCACGACGGGCGTAGCGGTAACCTTGCCATCCCTTGCAAGTGTGCACCGGCTCAACCCGGTAGCCTTCTGGAGGCCGCCTTAGCCACTCCAACAGGATGGCCCTTACGACCCTCGAGATGCCGCTGATGCGCTCTGGGTCAAGGCCTGAGATGTCAACCAGCAACTGTTTCTGGCGAGGCCCGGGCGGGTTGTTCCTGGCCCATGCGACGGAGATCCGCCGCAATTCTTGTTCGGTCAGGTGCATCGCTGCCAGTTTCTTCAGGACAGCGCCTTCCCCCTGTTCCCAATCTCCGTAGGCGCGCTCTATAGCCTCAGCGCAGCGTTTGGCGCATCTCCCGGGGAGGTGACCAGACCGCATCTTTCGTTGGGATCGGGCGCGGAGCGCGGCTCGCCGATCTGGGTCTTTGGCTAGCGCGGTGACGGCATCGACCAGTTCATCGTCGGAGAAGTCATCCGGGAGCATCCAGACGGTGTCCGTGTCGAGTTCGGCCAAGCTCCCGTGCGCATTCACGATGGTTGGTAGGCCGTGGTTCAGGCAATCCAGAACCGCGGCCGACGTCTCACCCCGGGAGAGCGTGCGCAGTTGCACCGCGATGTCGGCCGCTTCGAGATAGTGTCGAAAGGTCTTTTGATCGACCCAACCAGTGAACTGCACGCGGTGCGCCCGGCCGTGCTCCTCGAGGAATCTCTGCAGGGAGCGGGCGTAACTACCTGTCGGATGCTCGCCCACGAACACCAGTCTTGCGCGGCTATTGGAGAGGAGCGGCGAATCTAGCCAGACGCGCAGGAGGCGGTGGCTCAATTTGGTCGGGTCCGGCATCCCGAAGCTGCAAACCAGTAGCTCGTCCTGGGTCACGCCCAACTCTCGGCGGACCACATCGCGGTTGAACACGGCCGGCGGCAATTTGGGCAGCGGCACAACGCTCCAGTCTCTGGTGTACTCGCTGCCGTACCACGAGTTCGCGAGGTCGAGCGCATGCTGACTGTGGACGATGATTCCCAGTGCTCGCTGGAGCACCGGGAGATTTGCCGGGTAGCGCATCAACGCGTCCCAGTCGTTGCGGCTTTGGGCCTGCCGACAGATCGCCTCGTAACCATGGCTCGGCATAAGCGCCGCAGCGTATCTTGCTCGCCCGAGTCTTTCGTGTCTGGCGGCTAGCGCACCCGACAAAAAGAAGTCGTGCAGCACGACCACACCCCGGTGTTCCGCGAGCAGGTCGAACATGTGCGCGTGAAACGTCGAATTCCCGAACTGATAAACGATCCGGTCGTAGGTCTTTGCGCGGGTACGGAACTCGTCGACGCTCCTCACGGGACAATTGGCAATGATCCAGGGGTCATCCACGTCCCTGTGCGCGACGATGACCTCGATCTCGTACCACCGAGCGAGTTCGGGCAGGATCAAGGCACCGTACTCGGCGATGCCCGAATGTTCGGGGGGCAGTGGCGAGACATAGGCGAGGCGGGGCCGGCAATGCGGCAGTTCGGCACGTGGTGCCGCGGTTGGCTGCGACTCCAACGCCTTGAGCACACGGTCTGCTGTTGCTTCCCAGGTGAATCGTGCAGCTTGTGTCGGGCCGTGTCTCTCAAGGTCCTCACGCCACGCATCATCGGTCAAGCCGCGCGCGATCGATGCGGCGATGGCCGTTACGTCAAAAGGATCGAACAATGCGTCGCGCCGCCCGACGACTTCGGGCAGGCTGGTCGCGTCGGAAGCGATGACTGCCCTGCCGCAGCGCATGGCCTCCACGGGAGGCAGGCCAAAGCCTTCGTGCCACGAGGGAAAAACAAAAAGTTTGCATGCCCGGTAGAGAGCGACGAGCTCATCGTCATTCACGTACCCGGTTATCGAGATTTCTTCCGGATCCAAACCGAGAGCCTTGGCAAGTTGCATCAGGCGTACCCGGCTTCCTTCACTGATCGCGTAGACCAGGACCAACTGGTGTCCTGCCCGCAACGCGGGTGTCAGCGATGCGTAGGCTTCGAGCAGTCGGTCGACATTCTTTCTGGGGTCGTCGCCACCCGTGTACATGACGAATGGTCGACGGATCCCGAATGCTTCACCGAGCCCCCGGCTCTCTTCCGCTGTCAGCACGCCCGGCTGGAAAATCGCGCCACTACCGGCACCGATCGTCTGGACCTTCTCGGCCTCGAAGCCGAGGAGGCGCTCGGCTTCTCGCGTAGACGATGCGGAGATGCTCAGTAGCAGGTCGGCTCGCCGAAGGTTGCCGAGTTTCTTCTGGTACCAGAGGCGGTCCCGCGGTTCCGGCAGATAGGAATCCGGATAAATCATCGGGATAAGGTCGTACAGCACCACCGCGGTTCGCATCGGGCAGTGTTCACTTACGCTGCAAACCCCTGAATTTTCGAAGAGGCTTCCAACCAATACCCAATCGGGGCGATTTTTGGCGATGAAGCCCTCGCGGAGCAGTTCACCGATGCGCTGGCCTCTGGAATCCCCAGGTCGGTTCCCGGCCCCTGCGCCTGCTGTATCCCAGACCCGAATGTTCTCAGGCGGCAACAAGCCATCGAACTCCGCCCTGAGGGCGTCGATGCTGTCTCCCAATTGACCATTCAAGCCGATCAGGTACTCGTGCCGGCCTTTCTGCACCATCGTGCGTGCAAGGTTGAGAATGTAGCGCCCCACCCCACGAAGGCGGCTGGCCGTTTGCGCGCCTTGCAGGTCGATCAGGATGCGCATTCAGCCGATTCCTGTTGTGTTTGGGGCCAGTCGCAGGAGGTCGATGCAGGCTAGTGCTGCTTCACGCGGTAGCCCATTGATCGGGGGCTTGTGAGGTGTTCGTGACGTGACGGCTTTGCCCTCGGCTTCGCCGGAAACTTTTTTGTACGAGTCAAAAACGTTTGGGGGGTAGCGGAAGGCCCAGGGAAGGTCTCGACGCTCCTCTGCCACATAGAAGCGGTTGAGCCCATCCGCGTACACGAGGAGGTAGCGTGCCTTTAGCAGGATGGGTTCCCAGTCGGCGTGGCACTCGACCTGAGTGCCTGGCAGGGTCGCCTCCACGACCACGACCCACGGCCGGAACCGGCGCCAGTCATTGCCAAGCAGTACGGATCTCTCCAAACCTTCGACATCGATCTTGAGGAAGTGGACCGGCTGGCCAGGCGGCACATGCTGTGCCCAGATTTTTGCGAGCGTGGTGACCTTGATGTCCCGCTTTTCGGCTTTCCATCCGTCCGAAACAAGCCGTGCTGCGATAGCCGGGTCCAGCGTAGACAACCCGGTTTCAGGGATAGCGGTAAACGTGGTGCGCCCGTCCCTCTGGCCAATCGCCAAAGCGAGGTTCACGTCGCGGGGGCGCGCTTCTTCGAGGGTCGCGCAGATTTGCGCGTCTGGCTCTATGTTGATGCCCCTCCAACCCCGCTGGTAGAAGGCCTTTGTCACGGAATCGACATCAGGTTTCCAGGCCCCCACATCAATGTAGAAGCCTTCTTCAACGCCCCTCAGCGCTCGCCAGAGCATCACATCCTCAAGGTTTTGCGCATGACTCACGAAAACCTTTGCCGGGATGACCGATGGGTGCCTCCGTTGGTACAGGCCCTTGGCGAGCAAGCCCTGAGCATGGCGATAGAGCCTTACGTCCACGGCGTTGAGCGACGCCAGACGGTCGAGGTCGGCTTGTGAGACCCGGTGGTCTTCGTCTTTCTCTGTCGAAGCGTTCTCGGTCGGGGTTGCTCCCGCGAAATCCCATCCGAAGGTTTTGGCCAACAACCACGCGGATTCCTCGAAACGTTCGGTGATGCCGACGCAGGCGAACCTGTCGAGAGCCTTCTGGGCGCGGTTCATCAATTCGTGTCCAGCAAGTCCCACGTCTTGCGTCTCGATGATCTTTTCCAGTTGGGCCTGCCGCAGGGCGGCTGCAGGCAAAGTGCTCGCGATCGCGATGGGGTCGAACCGTCGAACCAACGCTTTGGCCTGAAAGTCATTGAACATGTGCCGCGCGACCGGTTGCTGGAGGAACCTTTCGAGGGTCCCTGACTGGTGGGCCAAGGCGTGCAGATAATGGTCCGGGGCACGCAGGATATGCCGATAGTGCGACACCGCACGCTCGACCGGGTCGCGCAGGAACACGAAGCTGCGCAGGGGACGATCCACCACGCAGTTCAGCATGGTGTAGAAGTGGCCGGCGTAGAGGGCGTAGCGGTCGCGCTGTACCGGATCGATGTCCAGCATCTGCGACCAGAGCCGGGCCGGGCAGGTGTTGTCCGGGCCAAACAAACCCTTCAGCAGGCTTGTGAGGCTGGTGCCCGCAGTTTTCGGGATGTGGAAAAAGTAGTAGGCCGGGTCCTCGCCGGACCGGTCAAAGAGATCGTAGATGTCCTTTGCGCGCCGACCGGGCGCGGAGACCCCCGCCTGGATCGAGACCTCGTGTGCCATCTGCTCAGTGCCCGTTACATCAACCAAACAGCGAGTTGGCGGCTCTGTTGCGGCTGATCGGTGGCAACTCGATCACCTGATCCGCATCGAGAAAGCTAGCCACGATAAGTCCGTCGCCGCTGTAGGACTCGCTGACCGAGTGTTCGCAAAGAATGTGCGCACCCATGCCCCGAAGCAGGTCGAGGCAATCCGCGTGCGTGGTGTCCGAACCCGAAAACGATTCATGATGGGTCGATGCTACGACAAACCGAACCTTCTGCCTCGCCACCGCGCGCCGCATGGACGTCAAAAATGGAAGCTCTGCACCCTGAATGTCGAGGTGCAGGACCTCGACAAACTGATCGTCGACCAGCTTCATGATCCCGCTCATGTCGATGAGTGGTGCACCGTCATTCACCGCTTGCGCAGGAATCCCGGTCAGGCCCTCCGTGGCGCCCGCACATGCTGCGATCAGTCTGGCACGGTGTTCGTTGCTGTTGAGGCGGAGGTTCGTTCTGCATACCGCCAGATTAACTGGGTCGGGCTCCACGCAAAGCGCTCTCGACAGCGGTATGGCGCGCAGGTACCAGTTGGTGTAGTAACCCCACCAAGCCCCTAGCTCGACGATGACGGATTTGTGGCGGACGTAACGCAGCAAGTGGTGGAACGCGAACTCCTCCTGCGGTTCGTGATGGCCGCGCAAGCTGCGGATGATGTCGGTCATCCAGTCGCCGCAGTAGGCTCCCGCTGCCACTAGCGTGCCTTCGTGCATGATCTGGACGCTCTGCCCGTCGATCTCCCGCAGAAACCCTGCGTCAGCGACTTTCGGAATCTGGTCCGTGTCGTGGCACGACACAGTCATGACAAAGCGTTCGAGGGCGGTCTTCACGGTTTCGGGGCGCGTCCTGTCGCTTTCGGCCGGGGGATCTTGGGGGCATCCACGGCGCGAGCGCCCCACCCCAAGCCGCCTCCGCGCTGCCACGGGGCTTAACGGCATTCTGCCAGAGACCTCCGACAATGGTTGCGTCCTGCTACTTTTCGTCAGACGAGGAAACGAGTCGGCCCGCGGATCTTTGCTTGTGTACCCTTGACTCGACCATCCCTACGCCTGCCAGACTCAAAAGGGAGCGGTGGGCGCACTCCGCCACTTGCCGACCCGAGCCGATGAGAAGCCAAAGAACCGCCCCACGCCTCCTGGTGCTCGGAACCTCCAACTGCATTTTGCAAGACAGTTTCCCGGGAATCTTGGCGAGACAAGGCGACGTGGTTGTATGCAATAAGTCGGTCGGGGCTTCTGCACTCTCGTTCGCTACGGTCGTTACGGAAGGCCTTGATCTCCGCGATTTCGACGTCGTGGTGCTGGATAACTACATCAACGATGCTGGAATGCTGCACGCAGGTATCAGGGCGGCAGACGAGTTGTTTGAGGTTTTGCAGGCGATCGTCTACCGCGTCCGAGAGGCGGGCGCGATACCCTTGATCCTCGGTCTGCCGACCGAGTCACAACTCGAACAACCTTCTCCCTTTGAATCGATGATGCGGAGGTTTGCTGCGGCTTTCGACGTTTGTCTGCTCGATCTCTGCGCGGTTTTGCGTTTCCTGAAACGAAAGGGTGTTCCGGTGGCAGAACTCATGCGCGACCCGTCACACCTTTCCCCGGGGGTTCAAAAGGCGCTTGCATTGTTTGTTCGAGAATTTTGCTTTTCGGCAAGGCGTGCCCGGCTGGTTACAAAGCAGGCCAATTACAATTTTGGGCAGTTTTTTGTTTTTTATCCGGGAGATTTCAAGGGCGAGGTTGTTAGGCGAAGTTCTTCCCTCTGCTCTGGAGTTTTTTCTATAGTCAATGAACACTGCCCGTTGTCGCTGGATGTCCAGGGCGTATTTGATTTGTGGGGAATGCTGTTGAACAGTGGCGCGCCTGGGGCGCATGCGGAAATTCTGAACTGCGAGCAAAGATTCACAAAAAACCTTGTTTTCAGATGGAGCGACGAGAACCCGCAATGGTTTACAGCGCAGTTTGTTGATTTCAAGTCCAGGAAAGCTCATAGCGGCAGCTTCCAAATACATGTGAAGCCCGAGCCACTCCTAGTGGTCGATGAAGAGTCTCTGCACTCCAGAACGCCGTTGCCTGGCAGATATGGCAGCCTGGAAGTGGGTGCAATAGTATTCAAAAGTGGGCGCTCGAAAGCTTGGTTGGAGGTCCCCGAGCCAAGCGCGACGCAAGACAATCTCGGGCGAGGGTTCCTAAAATTGTTGGCGCGGCAAGCGTCGTTCCGCGGTTATCTTGTCGGGACAAGCGTCACATGAATGTCCGGGAAAACACCTAAAAATGAAGAAGATCATCACGCTTATTGACCCTGGCCTGCATGGGAGGGCGGGGCACCACTTTGACTTGATTTTCGGTCTCAGTCGTGCCCTGTCCATGCGTGGCTACTCAATAAGGGTATTCGCCAACGAGAGATGCGACAGGTTTGTCATGGACAAGTTGGCTGGCCATGCCGAGGTTCGCGCGACTCTGAAAACCAACCCCTATATGAACCAACGGTTCATGGGGGAAGAATTTTATATGCGGTACCAGTCGTCGCTTGTGGCCAGGGACCTCGGTCGAATCCCGAGGTCAGATCTCTTTGTGTTTCCGAACCTTTTTCTGGAGCAGTTCATAGCGCTGTCAAGCGTGAGCAGAAAGCAGGCGGTCATGGGGGTTTTTCATTTGCCTGTGAATTGGCCCGTGGATACGCTCCGAACCATGTGGCAAAGGGCATTCCGCTCGACCCCCAGAACAGATTCCGACACGAAGATCGGTGTATTTGAGAGGGAGTTGTTGCTGGATTATGAATCCGTTCTTCAGAAGGACGGTCTAAATATCTCGAAGCTGCCGGTGCCGTTTGATGGCTATAAAAGAACCAGGGCTCCGGGCTCGTTGACGAGGGTGGCGGTTCTGGGCCACCAGCGGCAGTATAAGAACGAGTCGCTACGGGAGCTGGTTCCGGCTATTCTTGACGCTGGTTTCGAACTCATAATGCAAGATTCGTCCGAATCGATAAAATTCGTAGACAGGTATGACGACCGTTTGAAGGTCGTTGGCTACGTTGAGGATCTTTCTGACCTGATTAATGAGGCTGATGCGGTGATTTTGCCCTACGAGAAGCAGTGGTATCGCTTGAATGGGTCGGGTATTGCCTGGAAGGCGGTGGCGTGCGGCGTGCCGATGATAGGTCCCGGCGGCACGTCGATCAGCGGACTGATTCGCACATACGCCAACGGCGCAGTGTTTCACGGAACCTCCGCTAGAGATATGGTCGGTGCATTGCAGCGTGTCGCAGCAGATTATCGGCGCGTTGCCGCTGCGGCAGAGCTTGCCCGTGTTGAGTGGTCGAGGAGCAACTCGCTGGAGAGGTTCGTCGATGAGGTTGAAGAATTCTGCTTGAGGGGGGGTGTCGCGGGCTAGGGCATCATTTGGGTCTGGGTTGGCTTGAGGGCGCGTGCTGGGCGGATACCAAAAGGTCATTGGCAAGCGCACGCATGGCGGAGGGTGTTCCCCAGCCTTCCATTGGCCACTGCGCTGCCTGTGTCGCGAAGCTTTCCCGCAGTCGCCTCGGGTCACCGCACAGGCGGTGCACTTCATTTGCCCGCACCAATTCCGGATTGACCCGGATCTCCAAGTCATGTGAGGTCATGTCGCGCAGCATGTCGATGATCTGGTGCAGCGACCAGCTGATGCCGGAGCAGATGTTCCAAGTGCTTCCCGGCGTGCCGTGTTCCAGCAGGTGCAGGTAAGCCGTGCAGACGAAAGACACCGGGTTGTATTCCCGCAACACCTCCAGATTTCCGAGTTCGATCACGGGCGCCCGTCGGGCGAAGTAATCGATGATCTTGGGGATAACGAAATGCCCGTTTTGCCCCGCGCCGATATAGTTGAAGGGGCGGGTGATCACAATCGGCAGTCGCGGCACATACCGGCGCGCCAGCAGCTCCATCGCGGCCTTGCTCGCCGCGTAATGGTTGGCCGGGGCGAGTTCAGCGTCCTCATCGATCGGTGAATGTGGGTTGTTGCCGTAGACGTTGGCGCTGCTGGCAAGCAGCACACACCTCGGCGCAAGCGGCAGCGCGTCGAGGGCATCGAGAAGCTGGATAGTCCCCACCGTATTGACCGCGTAAAAGTCAGCAGCGCACCCGTGACCCACAAAGCTGATCGCGGCCAGATGTAACACTGCCTCCGGCGCGACAGCGCGCACCTCCCGGGCCAATCCAACTGCATCCTGCAATTGCGCCGCGAGTGGAACCACCTCGTGGCCTTGCGACCGCGCCGCTGCGCAAAGATGCATGCCAGTAAAGCCCTCCGCGCCAGTGACCAGGATCCTCATTCAGGACCGCCGACCAGTCCTGTTGCGGTCCACGTCGGCCTCCACCATCATTCCGCACAGCTTCTCGAGATCGACCTGCGGTTGCCAGCCGAGTACGCGTTCGGCCTTTGATGCATCTCCGATCAGCGCATCGACCTCGGCCGGTCGGTAGAACCTCGGGTTGACGCGAACCAGAGTGCGGCCAGTCTTTGCGTCCACCGCTGTCTCGCCCTCACCACTGCCACGGAATTCCAACTCGATACCAAGCACGGCAAAGCTGAGACGCACAAAGTCGCGAACCGGCACCGTCCGGCCGGTCGCCAGCACAAAGGTGTCGGGCGTATCCGTTTGCAGCATCCGCCACATACCCTCCACGTAGTCGCGCGCAAAACCCCAGTCGCGTTTGGCATCCAGATTTCCGAGTTCAAGCGAGTCCTGGATGCCCAGGTGGATACGCGCCGCTGCATCCGTGATCTTGCGCGTGACGAACTCGAGACCCCGCAAGGGCGATTCGTGGTTGAACAGGATCCCGCTGGCGCCAAAGATGCCGTAGCTCTCGCGGTAGTTCACCGTCATCCAGTGGGCGTAGAGCTTGGCCACGCCGTACGGGCTCCGAGGCCAGAACGGCGTATCTTCGCGCTGCGGCGCCGCTTGGACCTTGCCGAACATCTCCGAGGTGCTCGCCTGGTAGAACCGGGTGTCAGGCTTGATCAGGCGTATCGCTTCCAACAGGTGCGTGGCGCCGATGCCAGTGATCTGCGCGGTGGTGGCGGGTTGCGCAAAGCTCACGCCGACAAAACTCTGCGCCGCGAGGTTGTAGATCTCGTCCGGCTGAGTGCGCTGTACAAGGTCCACCGTACAACCGGCATCGGTGAGGTCGAACTCGACCATATGCAGGTTCGGATGCTCTGCAACACCGATCTCCTGCAGTCGCCACAGATTGACGGAACTGCTGCGGCGAAACGTGCCGTAGACCCTGTTGTAGCCCTTGTCGAGCAGCAGTTGGCACAGATATGCGCCGTCTTGACCAGTTGCGCCTGTGACGATGGCGACCTTGTCACTCCGGGGGGGGCGTTGCTGCTGACTCATCGGTGGTCTCTGGAATGTTTCAATGGGGAGGCGTCGCGTTGGTCAACGCCAACGCTCATCCCGCGCGGCCGAACGTATCTTCGAAGCGGACGATGTCGTCCTCGCCCAGATAATCGCCGGATTGCACCTCGATGATCTCGAGCGGCGCATCGCCGGGGTTCTTGAGCCTGTGCTTCTGGCCCATCGGAATATACGTGGACTGGTTCTCTTGCAGCACGAAGACCTGCTCTCCGTTTGTAACCTCCGCCGTGCCCCTCACCACGACCCAGTGCTCGGCGCGGCGGTGATGCAGCTGCAGGCTCAGGCTGGCGCCAGCAGTCACCACGATGCGCTTGACCTGGAAACCCGGCCCGGCATCCAGGCTGTCGTACCAGCCCCACGGGCGGTGGACCTTGCGATGCGTGAAGGCAAGAGAACCGCCCCCGGCCTTGAGGCGCTGGACTACTTGTTTCAGCGACTGTGTGCACTCCAGGTCCACGACCAGCACTGCATCCGCGGTCTCGATGATACCCAGACGCTGGACGCCGAGTGCGGCCACTGTGCGGTGGCTGGCGAACACCAGGCTGTTGCGGGACTCGTGCAGCAGTACATCACCTACCACCGCGTTGCCATCGGCGTCCTTGGGCAGGACGTCGTGCAGGGCGTCCCAGGCCCCGACGTCGTTCCATCCGGCATCGACCGCCATGACCCTCGCCGGGATGCCCAAGCCCCTATCGGCGGGCAGATGCTCCATCACCGCGTAGTCGATCGACTCCGCCGGGCAGGCCCTGAACGCATCGGCCAGCGGGCGCACGAAGTCAAGGTCACGGCGCGCGCTCCGCATGGCGAGTGTGCAGGCGTTGAGGATGTCCTCCCGGTAGTGGCCAAGGGCCCGCAGCCACACACTCGCCCGCATCATGAACAGGCCACTGTTCCACAGATGGCGCCCGTCCTCGACAAAGCTTGAAGCCGTGGCCGCGTCGGGTTTCTCGATGAAGGCTTCAATGACGACTGGGCCGCCCTCCGTAGGTTCGGCGTCGCCAGCGGCAGCACGGATGTAGCCGTACCCCGTCTCGGGCCTGCTCGGCTTGATACCAAAGGTCACGACAGCGCCCTCCAGAGCGGCCGACAGCGCGCCCGCGACCGCGGCCACGAAAGCCTGCTCGTCGGCGATCACATGGTCGGCCGGCATCGCCAGCAGCACCGGGTCTTCGCCCGGCAGCGCGGCCTGCGCCTGCAGGGCGGCCAGCGTCAGTGCCGGTGCGGTGTTGCGGCCGACCGGTTCGAGCACGATCTGCTCCGTCGAGACACCGACCGCCGCAAGTTGGCTGGCCGCCAGGAAGCGGGTGTCCTCCTGGGTCACAAGGATCGGTGTCGGGTCCACCACCGCGCCTCGTCCGTCCGCGAGTCGCTCTAGCATGGGCGGAAGTCGGCGTAGCCTGAGCGCGGTGTCCTGCAGCAGGCTGCGGGTCCCTCCAGCCAACGGTAAGAATTGTTTGGGCTCCGCCTCGCGCGACATCGGCCATAGCCGGGTCCCGGCCCCACCGCAAAGGATCACTTGTATCAGTCTCATCGCTGCTGTCGCCCGCTACTCATCAGTTCTTGGTGCCGGTGTCTGGCCAAGGGTGTCAACCACCCCGCCGCCGCACCCCCGCCACCATCTCATATCGCAGCAACCGGCACTCTATCGCGCCGTTGAATAGCGGTATCTTGCGCGACGGGGCCAGCCCGATGCTGCGGATACCCTTCATGTCGCCGGTGAGGATCCATGCATCCCAGCCGGCGAAGCGCCGCTTGAGCCAGTCGCCCAGGCGCGGATACCACGCCGCCAACGCCTCGGCTTCGCCCATGCGCTCGCCGTAGGGCGGGTTCATCACCATCACCCCGGACGCCTCTGGCGCCTCGGCGGATAGCGCGTCGCCCACCTGCAGGTCGACCTGCGGCGCGCAACCCAGCGCGGCCAGATGCCTGCGTGCGTGTTCGAGGACGGTGGCGTCCTCGTCGCGGCCGGAGATGAGCCTGGCCGGTAGCGGCTTGACGCGCGCAATGGCCGCCTCGCGCAGGCCCTGCCACAGCCCTCCTTCGAGGCCCGTGAATCGCTCGAAGGCGAATTCGCGTCCGAGCCCCGGCGCGCGGTCCATGGCCATCATCGCGGCTTCCGTCAGGAACGTCCCTGAGCCGCACATCGGGTCGAACAGAGGCCGGTCGGGTGTCCAACCGGCAAGCCACAGGATGCCTGCTGCGAGGTTCTCGCGCAGCGGCGCCTCGCCCGCGCCGCGCCGGTAGCCACGCTTGAACAGCGCCTCGCCGCTGGTGTCGAGGTACAGCGTAACCTCTTGCTCGTCGAGGAAGACGTGGATGCGCTGGTCGGGGCGCTGGGTGTTCACGCTCGGCCGGTCGCCGCATGCGTCGCGGAAGACGTCGCAGACCGCGTCCTTCACCTTGAGCGAGACGAAATCGAGGCTCTTCACCTGTGCTCGGATGCCGTTGGTCTCTACCTTGATCGTCTGGCCGACATCGAACCAGGCGTCCCAGTCGATGCCGCGCGCGGCTTTGTAGATGTCGTGCTCGGTGCGGTAGGGCTTCTGCACCACGCGCAGCAGGATGCGGCTGGCGAAGCGGCTCTCGAGATTGGCGCGCAGCACACCCTCTATGCTCGAGCGAAAGGCTACCCCGCCTGGCCTCGCCGCGACCGCTTCTGCCCCCAATGCCCTCAGTTCGTCGGTGAGGACCTGTTCGAGGCCGCGCGGGCAGGGCGCGAAGCAGTGCTGGTCGGCTGGCATCGGTCTCATGCCGACAGTTTGCCCTGTAGCGATAGCTGCTGAGCGAAGGACCTTGACCTTTCGCGAGCGTTTTATCCGTCTTCGCTCATTGCTCAATGATTTGCACTTCTAGCCTGTCATCCGCTACGCTCGCAACTATTGGGAAGAACCTCGTCCCGGTGTCGCCTCGCATCCTGAAGCACTTTCGTGTTTTCAATCAGAGGCTTGCCAGGTTTTGGGGCCTCCTTTGCTGTCACCGGTGGCGTTGCACTTACCCGCCTCTGCCTGAATTTAAACGTCTGCGTAGTCTCGAATCACCACCTGCTAAACAAGTTCGGAGAAAAGCATGGCCGTCAAAAAACCCGGAAGGATCCCGACTCCAGTCGCTTCGGCCACGCCCGCCAGCAGTGCGGTTAACGCCCTCTCATTAAGGCAGGGCACGCTCGGCGATGACACTTTGCTAGGGACCTCTCGCAACGACACCTTGCTTGGGCGCGACGGCAACGACCTGCTTCGGGGTTTCGAGGGTAATGACAGCATCGATGGCGGCACTGGTCACGATTCTCTTTACGGCGACGCGGGCAACGACACCATCTCCGGTGCTTCCGGCAACGACCTGATGGACGGCGGCTCCGGCAATGACCGGCTCACCGATCTCGTCGGCAACAACACCTTGCGTGGCGGGCTTGGCAACGACATCGTCACGGCAGGCAATGGCAACGATTCGCTGGTCGGCGATGGCGGCGACGACCTTCTGATCGGCGGGGCGGGCAACGACACGCTGCGGAGCATCGGTACCGATAGCTTTAGCGGCGGGTTGTCGGGGAACGGCCGGGACACGCTTGTCGGCGGCGATGGAAACGACGTTTTCATCTTCCGCGCCGGGACCGCGGACTTTTCCCCGACGACCGATTCGATCTCGGGCGGCAGCGGCATCAACACCCTCCGTTTCGAAGATGGCCCGGGCGCCATCCAGAACATGGTTGTGGGCACTAGGCGACCAGCGCCGGGTGAGCCTGGCGGCGAGCGCTTTCTCTCCAACAACGCATCAGTGGCTTCAAGCCCCAATGCCGGCGTCACCATCGAGGCCTTTGTCTCGAGGATCGACAGGGACAGCTCGGGGCGAAGCAATGTCCAGCGCATCGAACTCGCCAGCGGAAACGATCGGTTCTCGCTGTACGGGCAAGGTCCGTCGACGGGCATCAATTACCTCGATGGCGGCGCGGGCAACGATTTTCTGATCGGCACCGTCGTGCTTGGCGACACGGTCCTTGGTGGATTGGGCAATGACACCATCCAAGGCTACAACAGCAACGACACGCTGATCGGCGGCGATGGCAACGACAGTCTGCTCGGTGACGAGGACAGCGACAGCCTGCTAGGCGATGACGGTAATGACACCCTCATCGGTGGCACTGGCGACGACAGGCTTCTCGGTGGTGAGGACAACGACCGCCTTTCTGGCGGCGACGGCAACGACAGTCTCTTTGGAGAACGGGGTAGTGACCAACTCTTCGGCGATGCGGGAGACGACCGCTTCGTTATCGGTTCCTCGGAAGATGGTATCGATACGATCGACGGCGGTGTCGGCAGCGACGCCATCGTCCTGACCGCGGGTGCTTCTCTGGACCTTGGTGCGACAGTCGAGAACCGGGCGGTTATCGTCACCGGTGTCGAGTCGGTGTTGGGCTCGGGCGATGACGACTCGATCAGCCTTGGCAGCCGCGGCACCATCGGTGCGGTGCGAGGCGGCGGTGGTAATGACGACATCAGCGGTGGTTCGGGGCAGTTCGATACCGTGCCGGGTTCGGTCAACCAGCTGCTCGACGGTGAGGCGGGTGACGACTCCATCTCCGGCGGGTGGGGCGACGACACCATCCTTGGCGGCATCGGCGACGATGTTCTGCGCGGCGGCGCAGGCAACGACTCGCTGCTCGGCGGTGATGGCGACGACACCTTCTTCGCGAACGACACCGTCTCTGGCGGTGGGGCCGACAGCGGCGCCGATGTCCTGCGGGGCGGTGGCGGTAACGATTCCTTCGTCTTCGGCGGAGCCGGTTCGGCTGCGGGCTCTCTTGGCCTGAACGACACCATCTCTGGCGGTACGGGTGATGATTTCATCGTCTTCACCGGGGCCGTCGGTTCCCCCTCGAGCGCATACCGGCCTGGCGACGGTCGGAACATCAGCGAAGTCGAGGGGCTCCGCCTGAGCGAGCTCTCCGATCACGTCAATCTGGCTGGTTCGGGCATCGTCTCCGTGTTCGGCGGCGCAGGCACCGACACGATCGTCGGTAACGGTCTCGACGAGACCATCGTGGGCGGCGCAGGCAATGACTCCCTGCTCGGCGGCGATGGCGACGACGTCTTCTTCGTCGCTGGCAGCTTCAGTGGTTCGGGCGGCGCAGCCGACGGCGACTTTTCGGATCAAGAGACCGTCGCTGGTGGCAGCGGCTTTGACACCTTGGTCTTTGATATCGATGGCGCAGCCGGTGGCTATGAGCTTCTCGACGATGCTGCAGGCAATGTGAGTAGCATCGAGGCGTTGGTCTTCGGCAACGGCGACGACCGGGTCGAGGTTGCCGCCAATCTTTTGGCTGTGCCTGATGGGCTCGTCCTTGACAATTTCGTTGAGGAGGGGGATCTCCCGAGCACTTACCAGGGGGTGGTTTACGTCAGCGCCGGCGACGGTAACAACACCATCGTCATCGACGGCGACAACGACAGCGACGGCGAAGACCTCATCCCGCTCATGTTCGTCGAGACCGGCGACGACGAGGACCTCGTCGTGGTCCGTGGCGCTTCCGCATCGGTAACACTGTTTGCGAATGTCGGTGGCAACGACGATTCGGTGGTGGTCGAGGGCTCGGATGTCCTCAGCGGCACGTTCGACCTAGGCGAGGGTGATGACGTCCTGATCGTCGGCGACAGTGGCGGTTTCGGCTTCAACGCCGATACCGCTCTTGACACCCGATTCGGAAACGTCGACAGCATCGTCGGTGCTGTTGACGCAGGTGTCGTTTCGCTCGACATCGTCGCGGGCAATGGCGATGATTCCGTTCTCGTCGAGGCCAACATCGTCGAGGGCGAGTTCGACCTTGGGGATGGTGAGGATATCGTTCTGGTCGACGCCAGCGACAACATCCTGAGGAGCACCTTCGACCTCGGCCGCGGCGACGATGAGCTCCGCCTCGATGCCAGTAACATCATCGGCGGCGCTCGCCCGAGCGAGGTCGACCTCGATCTGGTCGACCGCGAGGGCCTGCGCAGCCTCCTGACCAGTCTGGCGGACGAGAGCGCTGACGATCCCGAATCGAGCCCTCCGAGCGCCGAAGACATCGCCACAGCGGTCGACAGCTCCTTGGTGTCGCTCGATGCATTGTTGGATGAGTCTTTCCCTGCCCTCGAATCCGCCGGCGTCTCTGTTTACGCCGGTGATGGCAACGACTACATCGAGGCAAAGGCCGGTGATGCCCTCTTGTTCAATACGTTTGATCTGGGCGGCGGCGACGATGTCATTGACATCATCGCCAGTGATGACCTGGGCGACGTTCTGGCTGGTGGTAGTGGCGGCGGGCCGGTCCTTGGCCTGAAAATCGACGCCGGTGACGGGGACGATGAGGTCTCGATCCTCGCGGAAGGTGTCGCTTTCGCCATGCCCGATGGCGAAGAATTCTTCTCGAACCTCGTTGACGAATCGCTCGAGCCTGCCCTCGACGCGTCTTTGGAAGATCCTGACTTCGACCCCCGCGCAGTTGAGTTGCTCAATTTGCTCTTGACGGAGTTCGACTCCCGCGTGTCGACGGCTTTCGGTGATGCACTTGATGGCGGCATCGACCTCGGCGAGGGCGACAACATCGTCCGGATCCACTCGAACCTCGACGACAATGGCGATGGGTTCTCCTCTGGCTTGCCGCTGTTCGGCGGAGATCTGGCCGGGAACGGGGCGATCTTCGCTACAGCTGTGGTCGCCGGCGACGGCGACGACACTGTCGAATACGCTGCGAGCGACAGCATCTTCCTCGCGTCGATCGACCTGAGCGATGGCGACAACCATGTCAGCCTGATCACCAGCACCGAGTTTGGTGCGGTTGAGGGGCAAAGCTTCAATGGTAACGATATCGACGCCGTGTCCGTGACTGCGGGCGACGGCAATGACACTGTCCTTATCGTGGCCGGTGGTGAGATCGGCGCGACGGGCGGTGTGTTCATCGACGTCGGCGACGGCGACAATCTCGTGCGCCTCTACTCCGATCCTGACGTAGGGGACGGATCTTCCAGTGGTGACGAGGTCGACAATGTCACGGTGATCGCCGGCAGCGGCGATGACACGGTCGTTGCCGCCGCGACAGATGACGTCGAAGACAGCACCTTCTCGCTGGGCGATGGTGACAACGTCATCGTCCTGGCGACCAGCACCTTCCTGGATACCGCGGGCGACCGCGATGTGAGCCTGTTCCCGGACGGCGACGTCCTTGCCGACGACATCGACTTCGGTGGCATTGGCGATGAGGTAAAGAACGTCACCATCACGGCTGGCAGCGGCAACGACAACGTCACGATCATTGCCGATGAAGGCATCAGCGAGGACGAGGGCGATGAAGCTCTCATCGACGTTGGCGACGGCGACAACACCGTTCGCTTGTATGCCGGCCTGTCGGACCCGGACGATGAGGATGCCGACATCAACCGCGCCACCGTCAATGCTGGTTCTGGTGACGATACGGTCGTTGCCGCTGCCGCCTCGGAGATTGGTGGTAGCGGCGGCGGTACGCACTTCAATCTGGGCGATGGCGACAATCTGCTCGGCCTGTTCACCACCACGGAATACGCAGCGCCCGAAGATTTCGACTTCGACGGCTTCAACGTCAACGACCTTACCGAAGACGATTCCATCGGTGACGACGCGACGGGCGACGATATCGAGGATGTCTCGATCACCGCTGGTAGCGGCAACGACCGCATCCTCATCGATGCGGCGGATGACATAGAGGTGTTCATCAACGCCGGCAACGGCGACAACACCATCGCCATGTATGCCGAACTCGAGGAAGACGAAGAGGGTCACGTCCACTACACGACCGTGACCGCCGGCACCGGTGACGACAACGTGCTCGCCGTGTCTGCCAACGAGGTCCACGATTCGGAATTCTTCCTCGGCGCGGGCGACGACCTCCTGCAGGTCATTGCCGACACCACGCTGGTGGGTGACATCCGTGGCGAAGACTTCGATTCGGGTGAGATCGACGACGTGACTGTCGACGGCGGCGCTGGTGATGACCGTATCGTCTTGCTCTCTGGGGAAGATGTCAGCGGTATCTCCATTGAGGGTGGTGCTGGCGACGACGAGATCTCTCTCTACGCCGGCCCCTACGAGTCCTTCGTCTGGCCCCCCCAAGATGTCGACTTGTCTGATTCCACCGTCAATGGCGGCGCCGGCGACGACGTCGTCTCGATCGGTGCGGGCGGCGATATTCGTGCTTCGAGCATCGACCTTGGCAGTGGTGATGACGTCCTCGACGTCCTTACCAGCACCGGCTTTGGTCCCATCGAGAGCCTCGGCCCGGATGGCGAAGACGGCTTCCTGAGCGGCGATGACATCGTCGGGCTGACCATTGCAGGCGGTGCAGGCGACGACCAGATCCGTCTGGTCGCTGGCGAAGACATTCTCGGGCTGTTGGACATCCAGACAGGGGAAGTCCCCTTCGATCCTACCCAGTCCCTCGACGCAGTGTCGCTGCTCGCAGCGGCGGCGGCTGTCGTCGACGGCGAGGACTTCGAGTTTGACCTCGCCCCGCTGTCGATCGACGGCGGTGCAGGCAATGACCTGATCGAGCTCTACGCAGGCGTCGAGGACACGATCAGACGCCGCACTCCGAACCCGGACGTCATCCTTGGCGTCGAGGTGGTTGATCAAGAGGGCGGTGACGACACGGTGATCGCGGTGGCACCAGATGCCATCGGCCTCAGCAGCTTCGACCTCGGCTCGGGCGATGACGTCGTCCGCCTCTACGCCGGCAACGTGGACGCCGTTGGCGAAGACCTGCCCGGAGGGTTCCTGAACGACGGCTTCGGCCTCGCTAGCGGCATCGGCCTGGTCAATGTGACCACCGGCGACGGCGACGACCAGGTCTCGCTGGCTGCCAACAACGTCGCGTTCCTAACCCGTTTCGACACGCTCGTGCCCGACCTCGAAGACTTCCGCCAAAAGGTCTATGAATCGGCCTTTGAGCAGGCTTTGGATTCTGGCGCAGATCCCTTCGAAGCAGCGGAGGCGGCCACAGAGGCCGCGGACACGGCTGCCCAGACATTCGCTGGAAACGCCGCCGAGATCCTTGACGGCGGTATCTTCACTGGCAGTGGTGACGACGTAGTCGAGATCTTCGCGGGTCTCCAGTCCGGCGGCGGCATCATTGCCGTCGAGGTTGATACGGGCGACGACGATGACGACGTGCTGATGGCGTCGGGCGAGGATATCGAACTCATCACGGCCGACCTTGGCAGTGGCGATGACAGCCTCACGCTGACCACCAGCACCGATCTCGGATCGGTTGGCGGTGCAGAGTTCATCGACGGTGGCAACATCAACGCCGTCACGGTGGAAGCAGGCGACGGCGACGATGAGATCACGCTGCTGTCTGGTGAAGACATCGGCACATCGCCAAATAACTTCGGTGGTGATTCGTCTGGCAGCCCGGTGCTTGGGGCCCTGCTCGACATCGAGCCGGGTGTCTCCATCGACGCCGGTGCCGGCAACGATCTCGTCCGTCTCTATGCGGATTTGGACGGCGAAGACGAGGGTGTCATCTCTTCGGTCGAGCTGTTCGGTGGCGAGGGCGACGATTCTGTCTCCGTCGCCGCGAGTGGTGAGATCTGGGATTCGACCTTCAATCTTGGCGACGGCGATGACAGCATCCTGATCGCCAACAGCAGCCTGCTCGGCAACATCGAAGGCGAATATGCGATCGACGGCGGTGACCTCAAGGGCCTTAGCGTCGAGGGTGGGTCGGGAGACGATCTCATCACGCTCGTTTCGGCCGAGGACATCCGTGAGTACGTCGTCGACACCGACGGCAACGCCAGCAATGGCGAGGGCGAGTTCTCGTTCGGCACGCTGATCGACGGCGGCGAGGGTGACGACACGATCCTGCTGTTCGCCGACGGCAACATCGATGGCGCCTTCACCCCCAGCATCGACGACAGCAGCGAAGAAGTCGTCACGACCCTGTTCGGGGGTGATGGCAGCGATGTCGTTGTTCTCGCGGCTGCGGGCAACATCAGCGACTTGGTGGTCGACCTGGGCGAAGGCGACAATGCCGCCTTGCTGGTCACTAGCACCGACGTCGCCTCGTTCCTCGACGGTACTGCTCTGGAGGAGGTGGAAGATCTCGAGTTGGGTGACAGCTTCGGCGGTATCGAGCGGGTCACCGTCACCGCTGGTAGCGGCGACGACTCGGTCACACTTGTTGATGACAACGACCTCGACAGCGGCGCGATCCTCATCGACCTTGGCGATGGCACTAACAGCGCCTCGCTGTATGCGGGCTTCAGTGCTGTCGACGGCGGGAACATCGAGAGTGTGGTTGTGATCGGCGGCAGTGGCGCCGACACCGTGCTGCTTGCCGGAAACGGCGACATCACAAATGTCGAGCTCGATCTTGGCGATGGCACGAACAGCGCCTCGCTGTATGCGGGCCTCAGCGCTGTCGACGGTGGGGACATCGAGAGTGTGGTTGTGATCGGCGGCAGTGACGCCGACACTGTGCTGCTCGCCGGAAATGGCGACATCTCAAATGTCGAGCTCGATCTTGGCGATGGCGACAACGTCGTCACGCTTGTGAACACCAACGCCTTCGGCTTGGTCGAGGGTGACGCGCTGGCCAGAGAAGGGGATATCTACGATGTCACCATCAGGAGTGGCTCTGGCGACGATGTCGTTTCGCTGATTTCTGGTGACGGCCTCGACGAGTCGATCCTTATCGATGTCGGCAATGGCGATAACCTCGTGTCGCTCTTCTCTGATCTCGGCGGCAAAGATGGTGACCTCACAGTGAACGCGGGTAGTGGTAGTGACACCGTGCTCGCGGTATTCAGTGGCAGCATCCAAAACGGCGACGCACGGTTCGATCTTGGGGATGGAGACAACTTCATCCGGCTCCTCACCAGCACGGAGCTCGACACCATCCGCGGCTACGAGGACGACACACTCGACAACTCAGTGTTCTTCGATCCCGAGGCGTACGAACTACGAGGCTTTGTTCCGTTTGATATCAACCAGACGACCGTGACTGGCGGTGATGGCCGCGACAATGTTCGCATCGTTGCTGGCGGTACCATCGGAGGCGTTCTGATCGACGTCGGTGACGGCGACAACACCGTTGAACTCTTCGCCGACGTGAACGACAACGAGCTTTTTGATGGGTTCAACAACATCCACGGCGATATCGAGGACGTGACAGTCATCCTCGGCAGCGGCGACGACGTTGTCACTGGTGGCGCGGCAGACAGGATCGCCAACTCGACCTTCGACCTCGGCGACGGCAACAACGGCCTCTCGCTGTTCACCAGCACCGATGTGGCTCCGGTGACCGGTTTCGAATACGACGGCCACGTGGTCGACGTCGAGTCCTACGCCTTCGATGGTGGCAACATCGATGCCGTGGTAGTGGAGGCCGGGGATGGCTTTGACGAGATCACGCTCGTCTCCGGCGAAAGCATCGTCAACACGACTGTCCAGACCGGTGACGGTGGCGGTTCCGTGAACCTCTACGCCGACCTCGGCAACAACGACGACGGCAACGTCCGCAACGTCGACGTCACGACCGGCGATGGCGACGATGCGTTGGTGGTCGCGGCGAGCGGCAACATCGATGGGGGATCGGAGTTCAACCTGGGTGACGGCGATGATTCGCTGGTCCTCACCACGGTGACCTTCGCCGATGGTTTCAACGATGCGAATGACCTGATCGCGGGCTACTCGTGGTTGGGCGGCAACATCGAAGATGTCACTGTCGATGCCGGCGATGGCGATGATTCGATCAGCATCAGCGCAAATGGTCTGGCGCGTGTATCCGTCGATGCCGGTGGTGGCGATGACACGGTCGAGCTGTTCCGTATCGACGGTGAGGACGCCGCTGGGGATGGATTCTTCATCCATGGTGGTGACGGGCTCGACACCCTGATCCTGACCGGCAACCACTCGAGCGCGGGTGACCCCGACGTCTTCGATAACATCGATCTCAGCCAGTTCGACGGGTTCGAGCAGCTCATCCTTGCCGACGGTGGCCAAGGCGATATCTCGCTGGTTGACGGCGGGCCTGACGGAGAACTGTTCGGAACCGACCGCCTCCGCCTGTTGCGCAGCAACGGCGAGGACAACGACATCTCGCTCGAGACTTACGGCAGCATCGAGAACGTGACTGTCGATGGGGCTGGCGGCGATGACAGTTTCACTCTTGGTTTCGCCGATCTTTCGGCGGAGTTCGGGAATGTTGACGCACCGTTTACTTCCGAGTTCGACAACGTCACGTTGGTCGGTGGCTCTGGAGAGGATGTCGCGGTCGTGTTCTCGAACCACGAGAATGCCGAGCTATCTTTCCATGGCGTCGAAGGGTTGTTCCTCGTCAATACCGAGGAGGTGACGGTCGACATCAGGGCTGACGGCAACCTCGATGACACTGTCATCATTCGCGATGGCTTCGCCGGGGCGACCTTCAACTTCCACGACGAGGCCAATGCCACGGTGTTCGGCGGCAACGGCGACGACGTCATCAACCTGCTTGCGGGTGGACGACTGGTGCTGAACGAGGGTGAGGATGTCGATTCCCCGTTCTTCTCTGACGGGGGTGCCGGCAGCTCAGTCGAGTCGGTCTTCGGTAGCGGGGCCTACGATCTCGTCATCATCAACGATGGCGGCAATGACGATCCTGTGACCTCGGACCTCCGATACCTGGATCTTGGCGGCGGCGACGACCTGCTCTACATCGCTGGCAATGACTTCGCGATCGGCGGCGGTGACTTTATCGCCACGCTCGATGGTGGACTCGGCGATGACCTGCTCATCCTGGCGGGTATCGGTAACGAGGACTCGATGGCGGGCGGTATCAGTCTCGGTGATGCCTATGTGATCGGCTTCGAGACGGTCCAGGGCAGCGACCTCGGCGACGACATCCACATCCACAGCGACGCCGTTCTTGTGTTGGGTGGCAACGGGGATGACTTCATCGAGGTGACCGAAGACGCCCAGATCGTTGTTGGTGGCCTTGGCAACGACTTCATCGAAGCTGGTGATGGCGCACAGGTCATCTATGGCGGCAACTTTGACCTTGACTCCGGCTTCGGGGACCACAACGACCCGGCACTGGACTTCAACTTCGGCAACACGCCGGCAGGTGGCAGCGACTACTTTGCCCAAGGAGCCGATGACGGTGTCGCACCTCTCTCCGGTAGCTTGAGGGATGAGCGACTGGTGTTCGAGGGCGACTTCTTGGAGTTCCAGGACGACATCGATGGGCGCAACCAGGTCGATCTGATCTACGACTTCCAGGTCGCGAACGACTCCATCGCTGGAGGGGGTAACGTCGATAGCCTCGACTTGGGTGGGTTCAACGGTGTCGACTTCGTCTTCGGGGACTTGGATAACAACAACGATGGCGTGAACGATTTCGATGGCTTCAACGATGTCCTCGACGCAGATGGCGACGTGTTGTTCTACAGTCTCGTCAGGCCGGATTCGTTGTCGGGGCCCTGGAACTATCGGAACCTTGAGGACAACAGCGCGTACTACGCGGTCGGCAACTACGATGAGGTCACCAACCGATTCGAGTTCGACAGCGAGGGTGATGACCTGCTCTTCTTCAGGACCGATGGCAGTGTCGACAACCAGAACCTGCTGACCAATGAGTCGATGGTCATACTGGTGGGCTTCACGCCTCTGGAGCCAACTTCTCCTCCGGCTGACGCATGATCTCTGAACGGATGTTGGGCGTGCAGTAAGGCTTCAGCCCATCCGCTCCGAGAACTGGTGGCAACAAAAGCCCGGCTTCGGCCGGGCTTTTGTTATCTCGACTGGAGCCGATGCGCGCCGGCAAGGGGCACGCGCGCGCATTACCTTTCCAGACACCTCAGCGTGAGCCGGGTGTCGCTGGCATAGCTCATTGGCGTGTCAGGTAAAGACCAGCGGCGCCCGCTCGCGTGGGTCGGGGCGCTTCTCCATGAGGTGCGTCATCGCCTCGACGAAGCGTTCCGCACTGCTCAGCGTGGCGAGCCGGTCGGCCATGTGGTCGTTCTGGATGGCATCCACCATGCGCTGGCGGAATGGCTCATCGTCGATCAGGCGCAGCGCCATGTCGACATACTCGTCGTCGGTCCGCGCTGAGAGCTCATGCACGCCGAAGCGCGTCTGCATCACCGGGCCGGCGAGGTTGTAGAACTGCCACCCGCAGCGTGTGACGATCGGCAGACGGAGCGCCATGCAATCGACGATGGTGGTGTTGCCCCCGAACGGGAAAGGGTCGAGCGCCAGCGTGCACTCGGCCAGGCGGTCCATGTACCGTTCGTAGGGCTGGCTTGGGAACAGCTGCACCGCGTCCTTGCCCAGGTGCGCCTCGAGATCCTTGAGGAAGACGAGGAACCCGCCGCCGTCCACCTTGAGCGTCGGCAGGAAGCGGAACACCACCCGCCGCGATGCGCGGTCGCGGATCCTGCACAGCAGGCGCAGCATGTCGTCGTTGAACTTGAGCGAGCCCCAGCCGCAGCCGATGAGAAGCGGATCGGCTGGCTTCTTGGGTGATCGCGGGACGTAAGAGGGTGTCACCGGGTGCGTGCCGATGCCCGGGATGAGCAGCAGCCGTTCGGAATAGTGCTGGCTCGCCAGCGCCGGCGACTCCTCGGACTCTGCGCCAGTCACGAAATAGTCGATCTGCGACCCGAAAGTGCTCACCGGGTGGCTGTTGGTTGTGAGCTGGATCGGCGCCAGGCGCAGATTGCTGAGGAACCGCGACTCGACGTTCATCCCGATGTCCGGGTAGAAGACCATGTCGTAGTCGTTGTCGAAGAGGAAATCGGTCTCGAACCGCTCTCCTTTGATCTGCACGTGGTGCGTGTCCTCGAAGATGTCGTGCTCGAGGTCCTTGCGCGGCGGCCCGACGTGGACGAGGCTGAGGCTGTAGCGCTCCGCCAACGCCTTGAACAGCGGGTAGCGGTTCTTGTAGGTCGGGTTCACCTTGGACCAGCGCCCGGTGACCACCGCGATACGATTGCCGCGCGGCTGGTTGCGGATGGCAAAGCCGGCGTACTGGCGCTGCACCAGCTGGTTGAATCGCTGCTTGTAGATGCGGTCGGCGGCAGGGTCGATGTAGGTCGACTGCATATAGCCGTTGGAGACCGCCCAACGGCAGCGCATGCGTTCGTCCCAGAAGCGCAGTTGCGTGCGCAGGTTCTCGCGTGCCACCGTATTGTGGAAGCCGCGCACCGCTGTGAAGTAGAGGCCGTACCACTCCGAGGCGATCTCGGGGTCGATGTCGAACAGGGCACTGCGCGGGATGGTCTCCTCGCAGCGCGAGTTGGCGAAATAGAAGGTCGCCAGGCTCGGCCGACCGCCGATGATTGATTGGCGCAGCCATTGGCTAGTCCCGCCAAACGATGACAGGGCGGAGAGGTTTGCAAGCACCGAATGCATCTGCACGAGCTTGAGCACGTGCGACCGTTTGAAGTCGAGCCCCGTCCGCGTGAGATAGAAGGCAACCGCCGACAGGCTGTCGTCGAGCGCTTGTACCTGCTGCCCATTCAGTGGTTTGAGCAGGTTCATCCGCGCCAGCGGTGCACACCACTGAACGATCGACTTGACCAGTTCATCGACGTTGCCGCCTGAGTAGGCCTCTGCCAGACGCTTGCCATCGATCGTGATGCTCACCCGCCGGCTGGCCTCGGGCGCCGGCGGCGCGGGTTGGCTTACAGCTTGGGTTCTCTTTGGCATCGCAGGCCTTAGTGGTCGGGCTTCAGGAGTTCCTCCACCCATTCGACCTGGGCGGGGAGGCACCGGGTGCGCAGATCGTAACTGGAAAGCGCCCGCTTACGCGCCTCCTCGCCCAGTCGGCGCCGCGCGCCCGGGTCGTCCAGCAGCTCGATCACCGCCCCGAGCATCCGGCTCGTGTCGAAGAAATCGACCAAACGGCCGGTGACGTCATCCTCGATCGCCTCCAGCAGGGGCGGCGTGTCGCTGGCCACGATCGCGCAGGCACAGGACATCGCCTCGATCAGGGACCAACTCAGCACGAAGGGGTAGGTGAGGTAGAGATGAACGGTGCTGACCTGCAGCAACCTGACGAAGTCCGGGTAGGGCACCTTGCCCGCGAAGTGGACACGATCCCAGTCGGCCGGGCTGATGCGGTGCCCCATCTCGCGCAGCATGACCGCCTTCCAGGTGCCGCCACCCTTGGGGCTCGAGCCGTAACTGACGCCATCGCCCCCAACCACCACAACCTGCAGGCCGGGCCGGGCCGCCAGCAGATCGGGGAGCATCCGCATGAAGGTGTGGAAGCCGCGGTAGGGCTCCAGGTTGCGATTGACGAAGGTGAGCACCTCATCCTGCCGCGACAGCGTCACGTTGCGTGCGGCATCGGCCGCACTGCCCGGGGCCGGCTCCCGCGTCAGGGTCACGCGCGCTTCCGGGTCGGGGTTGAGGTGTGCGGTGTCGACACCGTCATGGATGACGCGGATCTTGCTGCGGAAGGGCTCCGGGAAGGTGCTCGCCTGCCAGTGCGTGGGGGAGATGGCCGCATCGGCCAAGTCGAAATGGAGGATGTTGTTGACGTTCTTGAGGCGGATGCGGCACGAGTCGCCCGGGTCGGTCAAGGGGAACTCCGGGTCGAAGTTGGAATCCGCGCCGTGGCTGCGGTAGAAGAACTCGCAGTAGATGGCGAGCTTGGCGCGAGGCCATACATCCTTGACGAAGAGGGTCTCGCCCCAGCCCGGGTGGGCGATCACCAGATCAGGTTCGAAGCCCTGCTCGCGCAGCTTGAGCGCGAGGCGGAAGAACCCTTCCCCGCGGATGACCTTGGTCTCGATGTCGGTGACCCAGGGGTGGATGTCCTTGGTCGATGAGCGGGCCGCCTGATAGCGGACGACCTGCAAGCCGTTCCAAATCTTTGGCGAGTCGCGCCGCATGCTGGTGGCCACCACGTGGTGTCCGCGCTTGACCAGCTCGGGCGCCAGGTGCTTGAACTGGCCCGGGAAGTTCTGATGAACGAAGAGGATGCGCATGATGGCAGTGGGGGTGGGTCTTCGAAGGGCGGCGCCTCGCCAGGGCTCAGTTTTCCAGGGCTCGGCCCTCAAGGAGCCAGCCGAGGAGGCCGTCCAGACGGTCTTCGATGATCGCGCCCAGCAGCGAGCCATGCGTCGGTGTGTCGAGGAGTACGCGCTGTGTGACAAAGCCACCCTTGTCGTAGGACTCAACGATGGAACGGTCATTGGCATCGGTGCTCGAGAGCACCGTGAGTATGCCGTCCAGTGGAAATGTGCCGAGGGCCTTGTTCATGCACTCGAGGTCGGTATATGCCTCGTTGCCCTTGTCCGGCCAACCGGAAAAGTTGAGCACCCTCCGCAAACCCAGCCCGGCGGCGTATCGGCACGCGGTGTAGCCGCCCAGCGAGGTACCGAGGCCATAGCGCTCGGGCAGGCCGAGTCGGTCGAGCAAGTGGCCGATGGCGCGCGCCGACAGGTCCGCATCCATTCCGGGGAGGCCCTTGTGGGCGAAGCGCCCCTTGCGGTTGAACACGTAGCAGATGGGTACGCCACGAGCGGCAAGCGCCGCGTGTGCGACCGGCAACGGCGCGTTGAGCGAGTTGCTGCTCGTACAGAAACAGACCAGTACCCGCGACTCGTTCTCGCTCCCGGGAGGGAGCCAGAGATAGATGTTCGGTCGGCAGGTGAGGAAGGGCAGGTCTGCCGCGTCATCGAACGCCGGAGTGAGGGCCGAGAGCATCTTGCGGTAGTTGGGGGTGAGTGTGCTGCCGACCGTCTGCAGGCGCTCCGCCATGCGGGCGATAGCACGCTGCGGGCCCAGCATGAGCATGCCGAAAAGCGAGCGGCGCGACTCCAGGGGCAACTTGACCTCGGGTTCGCGGGGTCGGTCCTCACCGATCGCGGCAAGGGCCGCCACCGCGAGGCTATGGGTGCGGCGATGGATGGTGCCCGTGCGCAACGTGCGAGCGAGCGAGAGCCACTGCACGAACAGCGGGAACCTTTTTCGCAAGCTCCAGATGGAGATGTCACGGGTGGCGGGGACCTGCCCGTTCCGTCCCCGAACCCGATAGTGCAGCAACTTGCCCTCGCCAGTACTCCAGAAAAGGTGATGGCCCGCGGCGGGACGCCTGGCAGTCGTCATGACGCCGAAGCCATCAGGCAAAGCGTCTCGGCAAGGGTCAGGGGCTTGCTGGCCTTGGCAGCATCCTGAAGACGATCAGGGTCGAAGGTGACGCCGAAGGTCTCCTCCAGCGCGCCCGTGAGTGAGAGGAGTTCGAGCGAGTCGATGCCCAGTGCGGCGAGGGATTCGTTGGCGGCCTTGGCCGGCTCGATGTCGAGTTCAAGGTGCTGCACCGAGAACTCGATGATTTCGGGGAGTCGGTCCAACTCCGGAGGTTGGCTGGCTTGGGTCATGTTTCGGCTGTCAAGATGATCTGTCGGAAAAGTCGGGGGATCGGGATGAAAAAACCTTCGGGCAGAGGTTGGGTGCGCAACGCCCTGATGAGCGCATCCAGGATGCGCAGGCTCAGCTTGCGACCCGGGCAGGCGTGCGGTCCGGCCCCGAACGTGAAGTCGGTTCCTGCTGGCGGCGGGGCGCGCTGGTGCAGCAGATAGGGCGAAATCTGGAGAAGATCGCCGCATGACCAGGAGTGGCCAGCGATCTCGCAGTCCTCGACCACCTCGCGGCATTGCAGCAGACTGACGTTGCTCGCCGCGATCGCGCATTCCGATGCTGACCCGAGAACCGTTCCACGCGCCAGATGGCAAAACATGTGCGCGAGAGTACCTTGCATCGCGTCACGATTCATCATCATCAACGTAAAGATGGGCCAGAAGTCCTCCGAATCCCGCCCCTGACTTCGCAGGCAGGTGGTCACCATGTCATGGATCGCGGCGAACTTCTCCTCGATTTGTCGCAAGCGGGCGGCGCTGGGGAAAAGCATGAAGATCTCGTTGGGGACTGGCGGGATTTCCTGCCAGCCGATGTCGAGTTCTCTGGCCGCCATCGCGCGGCTGACCCGGTCGCTGAAGTCCGAGGCCGCCTGCATGAGGTCCGGTGCAATACGGGTGCGCAGATCCTCAAGGTAGGCGGCACAGAACGCGTCGATCCAATGGTCTATCCCGGCCTCCACCCGCCGGTAGAGGGGCGTGATTCTCGAACGCGCATCGCGGTGTGCGCTGCCGCTGAGAGAGAGGGGCGTGCGTTCGAACGCCTCGCTCAGCAGCGGAAAGTCGCTGCGGGCGAGGCCCGACACCGCTGCGTAGTAACGCTGTCCCGAGGTTGGGATCACCCGATCGGAACGCAGCAATGCGCCTGCAATGCCAGGGTCCAAGATGAACCATGCCCGCGGCGGCCCCTCGCAGAGGAGCACTGCGGCCTCTTGCGGCACAGCGGCCGCTGGCGTGTTGAGTAGCCGGAAGGTCGCTAACACCATTGACGGGTCGTTTCGTGCTGCGGCAGACATGTATGAAGACTTATCGTGCAATCAGCGATGAGTCTATCAGGCTGCACAGAGACGTCGCGCGGCGCTCGCCAGCCGACCAGCGCAGGCAGGCGATGCGAGTCGATCAGCGCTTTTGCCACTGCAGCGCGACCATCAGGCCAATGCCGGCTGCGAATGCTGCCAGAAGATCGCGCACATGCAGGGCACCGAAGCCGAATACACGCGCGGCTGCCGGCCAGTTGAGCAGCACCGCGAGGGTGACGGCGATCGGCGCCGCCACCGCAAGCAGTATGCCGTTGCGCGAGCCACGCAGGCTACTCAGCCCGCCACCGAATCTGCGGTTCACCAGCACCAACGCGAAGATGCTGATCACCAGTGTGACGAACACCAGAGCGCGCACCTCGTCGGCCGGCAACCCGCGCTGCAGTGCGATCACATAGAGCCCGCCGCACAGCGCCAGCGCGGCGAGCCCCTGCAGCATCGCGTGACCGAGTTCCGCCATGGAGAGCAGCGGCTCGTCGCGCTGGCGTGGGGGCCGTGACATCACCGTGCGCTCCTCGGTCTCGGCCTCGAACACCAACGCGCACAGCGGATCGATCGCCATCTCCAGCAGGGCGATGTGCAGCGGGCCAAGGAGCAGCGGCAGGTCTAGCAGCAGCGGCAACAGTGCCAGCCCAGCCACTGGAACGTGCACGGCGAAGATGAAGCGCACCGCCTTGCGCAGGTTGTCGCCGATGCGCCGACCGAGACGGATGGCTGCCACCATCGCACCGAAGTCGTCGTGCAGCAGCACCAGCGCGGCGGCCTCGCGCCCCACGTCGGTGCCGCGCTCGCCCATGGCGATGCCGATGTCGGCGGCCTTGAGCGCAGGCGCATCGTTCACGCCATCGCCGGTCATCGCCACCACCTCGCCGGCCTCCTGCAGCAGACGCACGATGCGCAGCTTCTGCTCCGGGCGGATGCGCGCGCAGACGCTCACCCTGGCGAGGCGGTCGAGTAGCGCGGCATCGTCGAGGCGGTCGATGTCGCCGCCAGCGAGTACGGCAGGCTCAGCGCGCTGGTCGGCGGCAGACGCGCCATGCTCGAGCGGAGCCGGGCCGAGCGCTTGAGAAGCAGCGGTCTCCGAGGCGGCGAGCACCGCAACCTCGAGACCCGCCGCGCGCGCGACGGCCAGCGCGGTGTCGGCATGATCGCCAGTGATCATTAGCACGCGGATGCCGGCGGAACGGCACTCGGCTATGGCCGCCGGAACATCAGGTCGTAAGGGGTCTGCAAGGCCGACGATGCCAACGAGCTCGAGGGGCGGAGGTTCCGTGAGTGCCTCCCCAGCGAGTGGGTCGCCCGCAGCCGCCGGGAAGTCTGCCCGCGCCACCGCCAGCACGCGAAGTCCGCGGCTCGCCATGCCGGATGCCGCTGCCAGGGCCTCTGCGCGGGCTGTCGCGTCGAACCGGCAGAGGTCCAGCACCGCTTCCGGCGCGCCTTTGCAGGCGATGACCATCTCGCCTGGACCTGAAGCCGCGTCGGCGCTACCCGCAACATCGCCGCCCGGACTGACGCGGCGTGTGGCGCCACGCGTGAGACCACCTTTGTCAGCACCGGCCGGGTAGACCCACAGTCGCAGCATCATCGGCTTGCCAGCGGACGGCCCCAGGGTCGAGAGGGGTTGCAGGCCGTTCGCCAACGTGGCGCCGGCGTGAAAGGCCTTTTCCATCGGGTCGACCGGCGTGTCGCTGGATGCCAGACGTCCGGTGTGCAGCAACTCGCCGATGTGGTCGGCGAGCGCGTCGTGCCGAGGATCGCGGAGCTTGTCCTGGTGCTCGACGTACGCACTCTCGCCGTCGATCTGTGCGTTCCCGCCGTTCGGCGTCCACCCCTCGACGATCGCCATGCGGTTCTGCGTCAACGTGCCGGTCTTGTCGCTGCAGAGCACGGTGGCGGAACCGAGCGTCTCGATGGCGGCGGCGCGGCGCGTGAGCACGGATGCCTGCGAGATACGCCACGCGCCCATGGCGGTGAACACCGCAAGCACCACCGGCAGCTCTTCCGGCAGCATCGACATGCCCAGCGCGATGCCAGCCAGCACCGCCTGCGACCAATCTTCGCGCAGCAGCCCGTACAGCGCCACCATCAGCACGCTGATGCAGATACCGGCGCCACCGAGCAGCTGTACCAGGCGCCGCGTCTGTGCCTGCAAGCGCGGCGTTGCCGTCTCGATGTCGCCCAGACTGCGCCCGATGCGGCCGATGGCGCTGCTGGCACCGGTCGCTACCACCCGCGCCAGCCCCTCGCCACGTACCAGCAGGGTGCCGGCGTAGAGGCGGTCGGCAGGGGCTGCTGCGGCTGGGCTGTCGCCGGCGGAGCCGCGTAGTGGCGGGGATGCCGGGCGGCACATATCGGCGCTACGCGATGCCCTGGGCTGCTTACCCACGGGCACCGACTCCCCGGTCAGCAGCGACTCGTCGGCAAGCAGCTCGTCGCCCTGCAGCAAGATGGCATCGGCCGGGATGCGATCACCCTCAGCCAGCACCAGCAGGTCGCCGCGCACCACGTCGCGGCCGGCGATGCGCTGCGTCTGCCCGTCGCGGACCACGCGTGCGCGCGGGCTGGTGATGTCGCGCAGCGCCTCGAGTACGCGCTCGCTGCGGCGTGACTGCACCACGGTGATCGCCACCGAGAGTGTGGCGAACACCAGAAGCGCGGCGGCCTCAAGCCGGTCGCCGAGCAGCAGGTAGACGCCGCCCGCGGCCAACAGCAGCGCCAGCATCGGCTCGCGCAGCACTTCGAGGAGGATGCGCAGGGTGCTGCGTGGCGGTTGGCGCGGCAGTTCGTTGGGGCCGTAGCGGACGCGCCGTGCAGCCGCTCTGGCGGTTGTTAAGCCTCGAGGTTTGCGGAGGAGGGCGGCCACCTCCCGATGGTCTACCTCACGCGCCCGGGCGGCTTTGACTTGGTTCCAAGGTCTGGGAGCTTTCCACCGTCAGTCCCGGGCCAAGTCGCGAGACCCGTTTGCGTGCGGCCGCGATTCCTCGGGGAACCGTTGGCTGGATTGGCTGATTGAAGAGACATTGGATCAACCTTGCGACAGGGCGACCAGACATTCCATTACCCATGTACTGCGCGAGCTACTTTTTCGATGACACCGGTCCGCAGCTTCCCGCCGACGTCGCGGTGGTTATCCCGACGAAACTGCGCCCGGAACTGCTCCGGGCCGTGCAGTCGGTCTACGCGCAGTAGGGGATCGGCCGTATCCAGATTCTTATCGGGGTTGACGTCGCCAGAGGGGCTCTTGAAGACCTTCTCGATCTGATCGGACGTCGCTCCGGTAACGTCGCCGTGTGTTTGCTGCAGTTGCCTCACTCTACGTCGCTTCGAAATGGTGGTGTCCATTCGGCGAGCGATTGGGGTTCTCTCCGCGCGATTCTCAGCTTCATGGCCAACTCACGGCGGGTGGCCTACCTGGATGATGACAACTTCTGGCTGCCGGGGCACCTCGCTTCCCTCCTCGAAGCGGTAAAAGGAAAGGCTTGGGCGTTCTCGCTGCGATGGTTGGTCGATGAACTGACCGGCAAGCGAGTCGCGATTGACCGTTAGGCGGAGAGTTCCGATGGCCAGGCCGGGGTCACCGCCGACCGGGATCTCTGCCGGCATATGGGATCTGCCGGGCATGGGGACTGGCACGGCGACGGTGATGTACTCCATTCGACGGACCAAGGTGTTGTGGAAGTTCATCCGCGAAGCGGGCCTCTGCATTCCCCTTGATCTGGCCAACAGCCCGGCCGGCGATCACTAGGCCACATCCCAGTGCTGCAGTGTGAACTGCACGCTCACCCGCCCGTTCCATTGGTTGACGGACGGCGTGTAAACGCCACGGATGCGATCTGGTACCGGTTCCGCACGACCGAACAGGATGGCGTCGCGGCGCGCCTTGGCGCCGTAGGTGTCCCGATGCAGAAGGGTGATCTTGAGGTGCCCGCCACTCACCACCCGTTGCTGCAGCACCTCGAAGATGCCGTCGAAGGACGGTGGCGGGAAGCCCTGTCCCCACGGCACGTCGTCCAGTGCACGGATGCTGCCGATATCGCACTCGGCTACGGCCAGTTCGCCGTCGCTCTCTACCACTCGTGAAAGTGCCGCCGCGTCCAGCGTCTCCGCGCACACCGCCTCGAAGGCCTCGGCGAACGTCTCCCAGCCATCCTTGGCCAGGCTCAGCCCGGCCGCCGCCGCGTGGCCGCCGAACTGCTTGATCAGGCCGGGGCAGCGGCGGTCGACCAGATCGATGGCGTCGCGCAGATGCAGGCCGGGGATCGACCGCCCCGAGCCCTTCAGCACGCCGTTGGCGTCCGGCGCGAAGACGATGGTCGGCCGGTGGTGCGCCTCCTTCAGGCGCCCAGCCAGCAGGCCGACGATACCGGTGTGCCAGTCGGCGTCGTAGAGACAGATGCTGGCGCCTTCGGCCACGTCCACGCCCTCCAACGCCGCCTGCGCCTGCTCCAGCATGTCGGCCTGCAGGTCTCGCCGTTCGCGGTTGATGCGGTCCAGTCGTTGCGCCAGCCGGTCGGCCTCGGCGGGGTCGTCGGCGAGCAGGCAGTCGATGCCGATGCGCATCTCGGCGATGCGGCCGGCGGCGTTGATGCGCGGCCCCAGCGCGAAGCCGATGTCGGTGCTGCTGCAGCGCGTGTGGTCGCGGCCAGCCACGCGCAGCAGCGCCAGTAACCCCGGTCGAGCCCGGCCAGCGCGGATGCGTGCCAGCCCCTGCGCCACCAGGATGCGGTTGTTGTGATCGAGTCGGACGACGTCGGCGATGGTGCCGAGCGCGACGATGTCGAGCCACTGCGCCAGATTCGGCCCGCCAGTGCGGCCGTCTGGGCCGTTGGGCAGCCGGCCCTCAGCCCGCAGCCGCGCCCGCAGCGCCATCAGCACGTAGAACATCACCCCCACCCCGGCGATGCACTTGCTGGGAAAGCCGCAGCCGGGCTGGTTGGGGTTGACGATGATGCAGCCTGGCACACGTTCGCCGGCCAGGTGGTGGTCGGTCACCAGCACCTCTATACCGCGCGCCTGCGCCGCAGCGATGCCGTCGAAGGCGGCGATGCCGTTGTCCACGGTGACCAGCAGGTCTGGCTGCATACCGGCAGCGATCTCGACCACGCCGGGCGACAGCCCGTAGCCCAGCGTGAGCCGGTCGGGGATGAGGAAGTCCACCTGCGCGCCCATCGCCCGCAGCCCGAGCACGCCCAGCGCGGTGGCGGTCGCGCCGTCGGCGTCGTAGTCACCGATGATGAGGATGCGCTGCTGGTCACGGATGGCTTCCGCGAGCCGGCCAGCAGCAGCGTCGATTCCGCGCATGCCCTCGAACGGCAGCAGCCGCGCCAACTCGTGCTCCAGTTGCTCCGGCGCGCTGATGCCGCGGGCAGCGAACAGGCGGGCGAGGAGGGGGGATGCGGCGTGCGTTTGCAGGCGTTCGGCAACGTCGTTTGGGGTGGTGCGGCGAGAGATCGTCATCATTGGATTCTGCCAACAACTGTAGGGGGCTGCCCCCACTTAAGACGCCCGCGCCATCGGCTCCCACCGGTAGAACGCAACCAGCTGCTGGTAGACGTCCGGCAATGCGCCGCGCACCTCCCACGGCAGCTCGAAGAACGCCTCGCTCATCACCGCAAAGAACTCCTCCGGGCTCTCGGCGGCGTAGGGGTCCAGCCACGCCATGCGCTGCGTCCGCGCGCGGAACATGTCGAACCCCGCCGACCACGCCGCGTGCCAATCTGCCCGCGACATGCCGGCGTGCAGTGGCGGGCAGCCGTTGGCGTCGCCATCCAGCATATCGAGCTTGTGCGCGCACTCGTGGATCACCACGTTGAAGCCGTCGCCGCGGCCGCCGGCCTTCACGTCCGCCCACGACAGCACCAGCGGCCCGCGCGCCCAGGCCTCGCCGATGCGCGGTTCGGCGCGGCTGTGCTGTACGCCGGCGTCGTCCGTCCACTCCAGCACCGGCACAAACTCGTCGGGGTAGACGATCACGTCCTGCCAGCCCTCGTACGCCTCCAGCCCCAGGTTGAGCACCGGCAGGCAGGCCTGCGCCGCGATCAGCAGCTGCATGTCGCTGTCCAGCTCCAGGCCGCGCGCGCCGTAGACCGACTTGGTCGCCAGAAAGCGCCCGCTGGTTTGCCGCAGCCGCGCCAGATCGCCCGCGTCCATGCCGTCCAGCAGCGGCAGTCGGCGGCGCAGGCGTGCCCAGTGCGGCTCGTCGATGACGATCTCGGCAGGGGCACGGAGGCGGCGGAGCCAGTTCAGCATCCGTGCATGCTAATGGCTTCGGCCAACGCGGCACCCGTTACCGACAACCCAGCCCGCCCCCGGGCCAGGCCGGAGTGACGGGCATGGCCGGCGTCGGGTCTGGATATACTCGCCCGTCCTGCTGTTCCCAAAAAACATCCAAAGGAGACGAGATGCCTGGCAACTCGATGGAGACCCGGGTCGAGGAGTTGTTCCTGCGCATCTTCAAGTGGGTGCTGCTCGCCGTGATGGCGCTGTCGCTGGTGGGTGCGCTGGCGCTTGGCGCCATGGCCCTCGGCAACTGGCTTAAAAGTGACCCCAGCTCGGCGTCGGAGCCGCGTTCCGCTACCGGGCAGATCAAGTTTGACGACTACCTGAAGTCGCTCGACGGTGACAAGGCCGAGCCGAAACCGCAGGAGAAGGACGACGCCGCGCCCGAGGTGCCACAGAAGGGCAGCTACAACAGACAGGCCGAGGCGATCATCGCCTGCACCAAGGATTCGCTCAAGGCCACGCACCCTGAACTGTTCGAGCAGCAGGATTGGGACTCGATTCTCAAGCGCGAGATCGAGTGGCTCAACGAGCGTGGTGACGCCGACGGTTGGGGCGAGGTCTGGGCCAACGAGCGCCGGGACTTCATCTGTGCCGGTGCCAAGTCCAAGCCACTGCAGGCCTTGATCAAGTCCGGCAAGGTGCCGGCGCTGCAGGAGAACTTTCTGCATGACGAGTTGGGCAACTTCCACAGCAAGGCGTGGGGCAAGTTTCTGGAATCGGAGCAAAGCCGCATCTCCGAGGAGGAGGCGACCAAGGCCCGCGAGGCGCTGGAGGCAGCCGCCAAGCTGACCGGGCAGGCGACCGCAGCGGCCATCGCCTTCGGCCTGTTCATGCTGATCGCGCTCTACCTCATCTTTGCCAAGATCGAGACGAATCTGCGCACCCCCCGAGGCGATTGACCCCGCAACCCAGGCGCGCATGCACAACAACCGCCGGTGACCACCCCGGCAGCCTGATCCGTCCATCACCGGCGCCGTCTCGCGGGGCTGCGCGGCTACAATCCGGCAATGTCCGACACCCTGATCCGCTTCGACTTTGTCGATTCCGCCATCCGCGGCGAGATCGTCCGCCTGCAGGACACCTGGGCCGCGATCAACGCCCACCGCAGCTATCCCTCTGCCGTGCGTGACATCCTCGGCCAGATGACGGCCGCCTCTGCGCTGCTGGCCGCCAGCCTAAAGTTCGAGGGTTCGGTGGCCTTGCAACTGCAGGGCCAGGGCGCGCTCAAGCTGGCAGTGGCCGAGGCCCGCGACAGCCTCGACATTCGCGCCACCGCCGACTGGGAGGGCGATGCCCCGGCCGGTGGGCTGGCGCAGTTGCTCGGCCGCGGCACCTTCAGCGTGGTGCTCGACATCCTGGCCGGTGAGCCCTACCAGGGCATCGTGCCGGTGGAGTCGGACGCGGTCGGCCCGGCCATCGAGGACTACATGGACCGCTCGCAGCAGATCCCCACGCGCCTGCTGCTGGCCAGCAACGACGCCTCCGCCTGCGGCCTGCTGCTGCAGCGCATGCCTGACCAGTCCTCCGCCGACGCCGACGCTTGGGAGCGGGTCGGGGCGCTGCTGGCCACGCTGGGCGCCGACGAGCTGCTCGGCACGCCGCCGGTCACGGTTCTGCGCCGCCTGTTCCACGAGGAGGACCTGCGCGTCTACGACCCGCGCCAGCCGCGCTTCGGCTGCCGCTGCTCGCGCGAGCGGGTCGAGGGCATGCTGCGCATGATCGGTCGCGAGGAGGCGCAGTCGGTGCTCGACGAGCAGGGCGAGTTGCGCGTCGACTGTGAGTTCTGCAATCAGACTTATCGCTTCGACGCTTCGATGCTCGGCGCCGTATTCAACTCCGGTAATCTATTCGATGGCACTGGTAGCCTTCACTAGCGGGTCATCCGGATCTTAGGGAGGCTTCCCGGCAGGTCGGCCAGGTCGCTTCCGGACCCAAACCTCATCACGCACCGACACGCGAGCCACCCAGTGACTGCAGCCATCCTCTACCACCCCGAGGCCTACACGACCTCCGGCCCGAAGTTGATGGGGCGGAACGCCGCTGGCGAGAGCTTTCTGCGGGGCTTTCTGACCCACGGTGAGCGTGGTGAGCTCTGGGTGCAGGCGATGCGTCGCGAGCATGGTCAGCATTTTGCCGATACCGCGAGGGCTCTGGGACGTGATGAGGGGGTCCACGTGGTTCAGGCGGGGAACCTCGATCAACTGGCGCGGCCCGGGGCCCTCTACTGCCCGGGCCCCGGCATCGGCGAGCAGGCCTGGCAGCGATCCTTTTTCGGCCACGCGTCGTGGAGCCTTTGCGGCATCACCCACACCACCAGCAGCGACAGGGCCATGGATGCGATCGCCGACCTCCTCACCGCTCCGGTGCAGCCATGGGATGCTGTGATCTGCACCAGCACGGCGGTCAGAGACAATGTCGAGCGCATCCTGCAGGCGCAGGCCGACTATCTGGTGCAACGCCTTGGAGTGCAGAGGCTGGTGCTGCCGCAGTTCCCGGTCATCCCGCTCGGCATCCACACCGCTGACTTCTCGTTTCAGGCTGGGGAACGCGCCGCCGCGCGCGCGCGGCTGGGTGTGGCCGAGGACACGCTGGTGGTGCTGTTCATGGGGCGACTCAGCTTTCATGCCAAGGCTCATCCGCTGGCCATGTACCGGGCGCTGCAGGCGGCGCGCGAGCGCACCGGGCGCGAGGTGCTCTTGGTGGAGTGTGGCTGGCACGCCAACGAGTTCATCGCCAAGGCATATGCCGAGGCTGCGGGCCGGACGTGTCCAGATGTCCCGGTTCGCAACCTCGACGGCCGCGAGGCGAAGGACAGACGGACAGCGTGGGCCGCCGCAGACATCTTCTGCAGCCTCTCGGACAATATCCAGGAGACCTTCGGCCTCGTGCCGATCGAGGCGATGGCAGCAGGTCTGCCGGTGGTGGTGAGCGACTGGGATGGTTATCGCGACACGGTGCGCGACGGCGTCGACGGGTTCCGCATCCCGACGCTGATGCCACAAGCGGGGCATGGCGGGGACCTAGCGTTGCGCCACGCGCTCGAGCTCGACACCTACGACATGTACTGCGGCCATACCTGCACTCTGGTGGCGGTCGATGTCGATGCTGCTGCAGAGGCTTTCGTGCGTCTGATCGAGTCGGCCGAGCTGCGCCGCAGGTTCGGCGAGGCCGGGCGCGAGCGGGCGCGCGCTGTCTACGACTGGGCCGCGATCATTCCGCAGTACGAGGCTTTGTGGGCCCGACTCGCCGAATCGCGTCGGTCTGGTGGGGCGAGCCTGCACCCGCTCGCGAATCCTTGGCCAGCCCGGCTCGATCCCTTCCACGCGTTCGCCGTGTATCCGAGCAGGCAACTCGAACTACAGACCCTGCTCGCGCCGTCCATCGACGACATGGAGCGTCTGCTGCAGCGGGTCGATTCGGATCGGCAGCTTGCAATGGTAGATTTCGCGCGCATCGTGCTACCCACTCGGGAGGAGTTGCGGCAGGTGATGGAGGTGGCCGCATCAGGCCCCCGGCCAGCCGCCGATCTGGTACAGGGGATCGCCGAGCCGCGGCGCGCTCACGTGTTTCGCGGGTTGGTCTGGCTGGTCAAATCGGGCGCCCTGCGCGTTGTGGACCCGCCGCCGGGCGCACCAGCCGGGTGATCGGTCAGCCGACCACCGGCCCCTCGCGCCGCACCTCTGCCAGTTCCATCAGGCACAGGTGTGTCACCGCCAGGCCGGCGTAGACCGGCAGCACCAAGTTGAACAGCGGCACGATCGCCAGCAGTGTGATGACGATGCCGAGCAGCCACAGCCGCCCACCGGCGCGCTCGATCACCAGGCGCCGCTCGGCAGCGGTGGCGTGCAACGCCAGCGCATCGTAGCGCAGCAGGCGTTGCGTCACCCAGCCGGTGAGTGCCAGCCCGAGCAGTGCGCCGAGCCCGCCGAGCAGCCACAGCGGCAGCGTGAGGAGCCACAGCACTACGAACACCGCGACCGCCACCACCGCGTTCCAGAGGCTGCCCAGCCAGTTGCCACCCTCGAGCCGCTCGAGGCCCGGGTAGTCGCGGCGGCCGACAAGGCTCACCGTCCACGGCATGGCGATGAGTGCAAAGATCACCAGCGCGGTCATCCACACCGCCGGCACCAAGAGCACGAGCAAGAGCGCGCCGGTGGCCACTGCGAGCAGCCCGCCGGCGATCGCTTCGCCATCCATGACCATCATGCCGTGCATCCACTCGGGCGGCTCCACCCGCCCGGCCCAAGGCCCGGCCAGCGATTCCGCTGTCGACCCGGCCGCGCCAAGCCCACTCTCGAGCGTGCCGCGCATCCACATCCAGCCGTCGTACCAGGTCAGCGCCACCACTACCAGCCACACCAGCCCCGCAAGAAGCAGCGGCGCGATGCACAGCAGCAGCATCTGCGGGTGCAGCAGGCTGGCGAGGGCGCGGGTGAGGGCGTCGAAGATCTTTTGCATGAGGGCGATGCTGCCATACGGGTGGGCCTCCGACTTTGACGCGGCCCCGTGCCGTGCGTTCGCTGTGTGGTGCTGCGGTGGGTGGGCCGCCGATCGGCCGGACTCCGAGTCCCGGCATCCCTGGGGCTCGCATGCGTCACAAAGGGTCGCGTGCGTCGCGCTCAGATCCGCCGCCCACTCGGCCCGCGACTGATGCATCATTCCGGCTCTCACCACCGGCCCTGCAGCCGACCACCCGGAGCCTTGCATGAAACTCCTCAGCACCCTCCTCGGACTCGCCACCCTCGCCAGCGTCGCCTCCATCACCGATGCCGATGCCGCCGGCCCAGCCGACCTGCCCAAGGCGCCCGTCACCGCGCTGGCCAAGATCGACCGCACGGTCGGCGCAGGCGTCGAGGCCACGCCGGGCAAGATGGTCTCGGTGCACTACACCGGCTGGATCTACGACCCGGCTGCGGCTGAAGGGCGTGGCAAGAAGTTCGACAGCTCGCTGGACCGCGGGCAGCCGTTCAGCTTTCCGCTGGGTGGCGGCATGGTCATCCGCGGCTGGGACGAGGGCGTGGCCGGAATGAGGATCGGCGGCAAGCGCACGCTGGTGATTCCCGCCGAGATGGGTTACGGCGCGCGCGGTGCCGGCGGTGTGATTCCGCCAAACGCCACGCTGATCTTCGACGTGGAACTGCTCGGCGTGCGCTGAGCCGGGGCCTGCCTGAGGCCCCGGGGGCGCTGCTAGCGGTGGCGTGGCGGCGTGTGGGGCTTCAGCCGAGCGTGAAATCGCTGGCCGTGACCTCGTCGACGCCGACCAGCACGGCGATGACCTTGGCCGTCCCACGACCCGCTGCACCGTCCCGGTCGAAGCTGAGTTCGCCGCTGCTCGCGTCGAACAGCAGGCGGTCGCCGAGGACGCCACCGCGCAGTTCGCCGTCGGCATCGAACAGGCGGCGGAAGGCGCTGCCGAGCAGCGCGATGCTGTCTTCGCCACTGGTGAAGTCGGTCACGACATCCGCGGCGCCCTTTTGCCCGATGCGGATGACGAACACATCCGAGCCAAAACCGCCGAACAGCGTGTCTGCTCCAGCGCCGCCATCGATGCGGTTGTCGCCGGCGTTGCCGTGCAGTTCGTTGTCGCCGCGGTTGCCGCGCAGGTCGAGGTCGCTCCAGCCCATCAGGACTGCATCCTCAATGCCGTTCAGGTTGCGGCGACTCAGGTCGAGCGAGAGCGTCTCGCTCATGACCGTATCGTCACCTGCCTTGTTGCCGCGTACGCGATCGCGCGCGTCATCGATCAGGAAGACATCGTCGCTCTGCGTGCCCTGCAAGCGTGCGCCGGTCTCGCTGGTACTGTCGATCGGCGCAGGCCCGATGGCCGCGGCTCTGGACGTGGCATCGGCCTCGACTGTCTGCGCGTCGAGGAAGAGGAGGGGCAGGCTGGTCGGGCCGTCGTCCAGAACGACCCCAGGGGTGTCGCTGTCACCAGAGACGTAGTTCCAGTTGGCATCGAACTGGTTGCTGAAGGTGTAGGTGCCGCTGCCATCGCTCCACGTGTAAGTGCTTACGTACCCAGTCAGCTCACCGGTATCGGGGTCAAACTGCGGTTCCAGCTGGTAGGACGACCGGTAGTCGCCACTTTCGTATTCGGACGACAGCAACCGGTAACTGGCGTCGAAGGTTTCGACCGAGTGGTATGTGTAGCCGTTGCCGCCGCCACGACTGGTCACCTCGTACCCGGTCAACTCGCCAGTTGACTCGTCGAGGATCTCACTGCGACTGGTGGTCGATTGGTAGCCCTGATTGTCAGCGTAGGTGGCCTCGACCAGGTTGAAGGCCGCGTCGTAGCACGTGCGAGATTTCCAGGCGCAGCCCTCGCCGCTGCCCGAACTGGTATCGATGTGGCCGACCACCACGCCATCTTCGACCAAGGTCTCGCGCACCGTAATGGAGCGAGCGCCTCTGCTGTCGCGGTATTCGCTGGAGCGCAGATTAAAGTCCGCGTCGTACTCGTTTCTGGAACTGAAGCCGGGCCCCACGGTGAGTTCCACGTAGCCCGAGATGGTCACGCCGTCACCGGCGAGCAGCGTCTCGAAGCGCGTGTCGAGCAGGTAGGGTTTGGGCAGACAAGGCTCGGGTGGTGGGCAAACGACCAGGATCGGCGGGTCGAGTGTCTCCTGCACCGGTGCCTCCAACTGGATCGTCACCACGTGATCGGGCTCGGCGTAGGTGACGAAGGGCAGCTGGGCGGCTTTACGGACGGTGGCCGGGATGTCGGTGTCGACAGGCACGCTGATCAGCACTACACCGTTGCCACCGAGGTCACTGGCGAGGATCGACCCGTCGATCGCGCCGAGCAGCAGTTCTAGGGCATCGGCGACTGAGGGGTCGAGGCCGACAATCAACTGGCCGGGGGCGTACTCGGGCGCTGTCTCGGATTTTGCCGCCTCAGCCTCCACGGAGGACGTGCGGCCGGTCAGGCTGAAAGCCATGTGCGTCACCTTACGTGGGATGGGCCCCGGAGATTGCCGAGCTTGCAACATCGGCGAACGCTATCACGATGCCTTGGACTGGACAAACGGCTATGGCCTGCGTCAGCCTTCGCAGCTTCCGGCCGAAACCCGCATGTCAATCCCTTCCGACCACCTCACCGGTTTTGCCGAACTCTGCGCGCGCTTCACCGAGGGTCGCGACTTCGTTGTCGAGGTGCTGCAGCGGGCGTCCACTGCCGCCGTGGTCGCCATCCACGGCGATCCGATCGAGCGCGGTGTGTCGAACATCGCCCGCCAGATCGCCGGCGACGAGTACAACCTCTACCTGCTCGAAGGGCGCTTGCCGACGCTCAACTACGAGAACCTGCATCTGGCGAGCAGCCGCTTTGATGATCCGCGTTGCCTGGGTCTCATCGCGCGCTGCGAGCGCGTGGTCACGATCCATGGGTGCAACGGGCTCGAGGAGAAGGTGCTGCTCGGCGGGCTGGACGAGATCCTGAAGGCTCGCATCGCCGATGCGTTCGCCGCCAGCGGCGTGCCCTGCCAGACGGAGGGGCACCGCTTCCCCGGCCGCCAGCCCAGCAACATCTGCAACCGTGGGGGCACCGGCATGGGTGTGCAGGTCGAGCTCACCGATCCGGTGCGCGAGGGGCGGCTTGAACCGCTAGTCATCGCGGCGATCCGATCGGCGCTCGATTCGTGAAGATCGCCCCTGCTGGTGAACGAGTCCAGTCTCCCTCACTCTGACATAATCCGCGCCATGCCGACTTCTGAAGCAACCCCGAACTTTACCCAGATAACCATCGGCTACAGCGACTCGGAGGACCGCCTCTGGGTGCGCTTGAGCGGTCGCCGGGCGGGCGTGCTGTTCTGGCTGAGCCGCCGCATGCTGAAGTTGCTTCTCCGGTCAACGTTCGATCTCCTGGCTCGGGGCCAGCCGCCGGAAGTCTTCTCGGCGAAGCACCAGGAGATCGTGGCGCAACTGAAACCCGCGGGGGCGCCAAAGGGTCCCGACGATCCGGCCAGCAAACGGGCCACAGAGCAGTTCGGGCTGCTCAATTCGGTCGATGTCTCCGTCAATGGCGCGCGGTTGTCGCTGAATCTCAGGGGTGCCGGTGGTTCGGCCAGTTTCGCATGCGACCGTCCGCGGGCGCACCAGTTGCTGCAGGCATTCTGGAACCGGCAGCGCCACGCCGGATGGGACATCGAGGCGCCTTGGGCGGTCGACGAACAGGCGGCCCCGGCAAACCAATCCTGACTCTGGAGGTGCCGTTGTCGATATCGGCGCAGGACTCACCCTGGGTTTTAATCCAAATCTGACCCACCCCAGTGGCGGCCAGTATATCGGTCAGGTTGTGGACAGGTTTTTGGCTTTGGGTCTCTCTGTGGCGGTTTGACGGTCGGTCTTTTGGCGTTTCGCCGAGCTGTTCCGGAAGCGCCAAGAGTCGTTTCCGGTCTCGACGATGTGGCAGTGATGGGTCAGGCGGTCAAGCAGTGCCGTGGTCATCTTCGGGTCGCCGAACACATTCGCCCATTCGGTGAGGTTGAGGTTGCTGGTAATGACCACTCTGGTCTGCTCCTGGAGTTTTGACAGCAGGTGGACCAGCAAGGCGCCGCCGGCAGATCGCCCGGCGCCGATCCTGCACATTCTTTTCGACGATCCCCTTCTCCCAGCCCGCAGCTCGGTTGCATAACTCGGCGTCAAACAAAATGTGACGGACTTCGGGGTCTTCAGTTGATGGTTGCTTTAGGGCCGCGTTGAGCCAGCCAAGAGGCCCGCGTACAGCGGGCCTCTTTTTCTCACTGGTGGCATCGGGTAATAACTACTTAGCGTCTTCGTTAAGCGCTTCCCTCAACGCATACAACGCCTCCAGCGCTTCTCGCGGGCTGAGCGCATCCGGATCGATCTCGCTCAGCATCTCCAGGGCGCGCCGCTCCACCTCGCCTCGCTGAACCTCGGTGCCATGCGCCGCAACTGCCCCCGCCGCAAGCGCGGGTGCGAACAGGCTGCCCTGCGCCGCCGCCGCTCCCCCACCTGAAGCCGCGGTGGCTTCTAGGATGGCCAGCCGCACCCGCGCCTCGCGCAGCACTGCCGCCGGCACGCCGGCCAGTTGCGCCACCTGGATGCCGTAGCTGCGGCTGGCCGGGCCCGGCTGAACCTTGTGCAGAAACACCACACCGCCGGCGTGCTCGGCCGCCTCCACGTGCACGTTGGCCAGCGTCGGATGGTCGGTGGAAAGGGCAGTGAGCTCGAAGTAGTGCGTGGCGAACAGCGTGAGCGAGCGGTTGCTCACCAGCAGTGCGCGGGCGATGGCCCACGCCAGCGCCAGCCCGTCCCAGGTCGAGGTGCCGCGGCCGATCTCGTCCATCAGCACGAGACTGGTCTCGGTGGCGTTGTGCAGGATCGTTGCCGCCTCGCTCATCTCCACCATGAACGTGCTGCGCCCGCTGGCCAGGTCATCGCTCGCGCCCACCCGCGTGAAGATGCGGTCGATCGGGCCGAACTCGGCGTGGCTCGCTGGCACCGCGCTGCCGATGTGCGCGAGCAGTGTGCACAGCGCCACCTGTCGCATCCAGGTCGACTTGCCGCCCATGTTGGGGCCGGTCACCAGCAGCAGCCGGCGGTGCGCCGAGAACTCGCAGTCGTTGGGGATGAAGCGCTCCACCGCAGCCTCCACCACCGGGTGGCGACTGTCGCGCAGCAGCAGGCCAGGCTCGTGGCGGAACTGCGGCGCGACCCAGTTCAGGGCCTCGGCGCGCTCGGCCAGCGCCGCCGCGGCGTCTATCCAGGCCAGGTTGGCGGCCAGCCGCTGCAATGCCGGCAGGTGCGGCTGCAGCGTGTCCAGCAACGCCTCGTACAGCTGCCGCTCGCGCATCAGCGCGCGTTCGCGGGCGGAGAGGGCGCGGTCCTCGAACGCCTGCAGCTCCGGCGTGATGTAGCGCTCGGCGTTCTTGAGCGTCTGCCGGCGCCGGTACTCGCCCGGCAGGTTGTCCGCGTGTGTGCGCCCGACCTCGATGTAGAAGCCGTGGACGCGGTTGTATTCCACCTTGAGAGTCGCGATGCCAGTGCGCTCGCGTTCTCGCGCCTCAAGAGAAAGCAGGAAGTCACCGCAGCCGGAGTCGAGCGCGCGCAGCTCGTCCAGCTCGGCGTCGGCGCCCTCGGCGATCACGCCGCCGTCCTTGAGGCTTGCTGCCGGCTGCGGCGCCAGCGTGGTCGCCAGAGCCATCAGCACGGCATCCGGCGACACCAGCCGCCCGACCAGGTCCTTGAGCTCGCCGCTCGGCCCGCGCAGCGCCAGTCGCGCCAGCTCGCCGGTGATGTCGGGCAGCAGGCGCAGGGTGTCGCGCAGCGCGGCAAGGTCGCGCGGGCGAGCGCTGCGCAGCGCCACTCGGGCGGCGATGCGCTCGACGTCGCACACGCCCGCAAGCACCTGTCGCAATGGCTCGGGCCCGGCGCGCAGCGCCGCCACCGTGGCCTCGCGGTGATCGAGTTCGTGGCCGGCGCGCAGCGGGTGGTGCAGGGCGCGGTGCAGCCAGCGGCTGCCGGCGGCGGTGCATGTGCTGTCGATCACGCTCAGCAGGGTGGGCTCGCGCTGGCCCCCCAGCGTCTCGGTCAGCTCGAGGTTGCGGCGCGTGGCGGCGTCCATGTGCAGCAGGTCGTCGCTGCGCTCCACCCGCGGTGGGCGCAGGTGGGCAAGGTGCTGCCGCTGCGTGTGCCGGCAGTAGTCCAGCAGTCCGGCGCAGGCGCCCAGCGCCAGCGGCATCTCGTCGCAGCCCCACGGCGCCACACTCTGCACGCCGAACTGCTGGCACAGCGCGCGGCTGCCGTTGGCGGCGTCCATCTGCCAGGGCGCCAGGGTGGTGACCGATGGTGCCCGGCCCAACACCCCGTCCAGCAGCCGCTCGGCGCCCTCCGCCAGCAGCAGCTCCGCCGGCTGGATTCTCGCCAGCAGCGCCGGCAGCTCGCGCGCGGGCAGCTCGGCCATGCGCAGCTCGCCGCTGGCCAGCGTCAGCCATGCCGCGCCGGCCACGCCATCGACCACGCACAGCGCCAGCAGCGGCGCATCGCGACGCTCGTCGAGCAGCGCCGCGTCGCTCAGCGTGCCGGGGGTGACGATGCGCACCACGGCGCGCTCTACCGGGCCCTTGGCGGTGGCGACGTCGCCGATCTGCTCGGCGATCGCCACCGACTCGCCGGCCCGCACCAGCCGCGCCAGGTACTGCTCTGCGGCGTGGTGGGGCACGCCGGCCATGGGGATCGGCGCGCCGGCGCTCTGGCCGCGGTGTGTCAGGGTGATGTCCAGCAGACGTGCGGCGCGCTGCGCGTCGTCGTAGAACAGCTCGTAGAAGTCGCCCATCCGGTAGAACAGCAGGCGGTCGGGGTGCTCGGCCTTCAGCGCCAGGTACTGGCGCATCATCGGGGTGTGGTCGCTACCGCTCACGCCGGGTCGTCGATCAGCACCAGGGTCTTGCCTTCGCTGCGGATGCGGCCGGCCTCTTCGAGGGCGCGCATCACCCGGCTCACCATCTCGCGGGATGCCCCTACCATGCGTGCGATGTCCTGCTTGGACGGGGGCAACAATTCCCGTCTCTTATCCACCACAGTGCTGTGATCGATGAGGAACTGCAGCACCCGCTCCTCCACGCTGAACAGGGCCAAGCGCTCGATCTGCGCATCAGCCTGACGCAGCCGCGTCGCCAGATTGCGCATGACGGCGCGCGCCAAGCGGCTGTCGCCATCCAGACAATTCAGAAAATCCGTCTTGGCGAGCCGGGCCAGTGTGCACGCCTCCTGCGTCTCCACGTGCGCGGAGCAGGGCAGTTCATCGATCAGGCTCATCTCGCCGAAAACTTCGCCAGGCCCCAGCGTGCCCAGGATCACCTCACGGCCATCCTCGTCGGCCAGGAACACCTTGACCTTGCCCGACACCAGGAGATAAGCGCCGTCGCCCTCGCTGCCGGCTTCGACGATCAGATGCCGACGCGGTGCTTCGACCAGCCGCGCCAGTTCACACAGCCGCACCGCGGCCGCGTCGTCCATGTCGGCGAACATCGGGAACTGGCGGAGCAGGGGGAGAGAGATCATCGGCCCATGTTACCGATGCCGCGGGAGAGAACAAGTCTGCGCTGCGTCGTCTGATCTCAATCTACCCACACCCGCGCGTTGCCGAACATGCGCGCCCACGGGCTACGCTCGCCCCAGGCGTCCGGCCGCCAGCTCATCTGGATGCTGCGGAACACACGCTCCGGGTGCGGCATCAGGATGGTGGTGCGGCCGTCGGGGGTGGTCACGGCGGTGATTCCGCCCGGCGAGCCGTTGGGGTTGTCGGGGTAGTTTTCGGTGGCCTGGCCGTGGCCGTCTACGTATCGCATGGCCACGCGCACGCGCCCAGCCTCGTGCGGGTCGGCCCACCAGGCGCGGCCCTCGCCGTGGCTGACCACCACCGGCATGCGGCTGCCGGCCATGCCGGCCAACAATATGGACGGGCTCTCCAGCACCTCCACCATGGCCAGACGCGCCTCGAACTGCTCGCTGTGGTTGCGCACGAAGCGCGGCCAGTGGTGGGCGCCCGGGATCATCGGCGCCAGGCTCGCCATCATCTGGCAGCCGTTGCACACGCCCAGTGCGAAGGTATCGGTACGGTGGAAGAACGCCTCCATTACCTCGCGCGCACGCTCGTTGAACAGGATCGACTTGGCCCAGCCCTGGCCGGCGCCCAGCACGTCGCCGTAACTGAACCCGCCGCACGCCGCCAGGCCCTTGAAGTCGCGCAGGTTGACACGGCCGGCGATGATGTCGCTCATGTGCACGTCGATGGCGGCGAACCCTGCCTGGGTGAAGGCGGCTGCCATCTCCATCTGCCCGTTCACGCCCTGCTCGCGCAAGATGGCCACTCGCGGCCGCACGCTCTTGCTGATGTAGGGCGCGGCCGGGTCCTGCGCCGGGTCGAACGTCAGGTGCGCCGACAACGCGGACGCGTCGGAGAGCGCCCGGGCCTGCTCCTGGTCGGCGCAGTCAGGGTTGTCGCGCAGGCGCTGCATGGCGTGGCCGGTCTGGCGCCAGGCGGCCAGCATCTCGTGCAGGCCGAGCTCCAGCAGCGGCGTGCCGCGCTGGCGCAGCAGCAGACGCTGCGCCGTCTCCACCCGGCCGATCACGCTGACCGCGTTCTCCAGTTCGGCCGCGGCGAATGCCTTGAGCACATGGTCGACATTGGATTCGGCCACCTGCAGCACCGCGCCCAGTTCCTCGTTGAACAGCCAGCCGGCAAAGTCGTCCTGCGTGCAGTCCAGCGTGGCGCCCATGCGGCTGGCGAACAGCATCTCCGCCACCGTCGCCAGCAGGCCGCCATCGGAGCGGTCGTGATAGGCCAGGATGCGGCCCTCGCGCGCCAGCGCGCGCACGGTGTCGAACATGGCCTTCAGTCGTGCCGGCTTATTGCAGTCGGGCACGGCGTGGCCGATGCGTCCGCGCGTCTGCGCCAGGATGCTGCCGCCCAGGCGGTTCTTGCCACGCCCCAGATCGACCAGCACCAGCCGCGTGTCGCCGTCGCGCAGCGCAGGGGTTAGCGTGGCGCCGGCGTCGCCCACCGGGGCGAAGGCGGTGACGATGAGGGACAGCGGGGAGCTGACGACGTGCTCGTCCCACCGCGTCGTCATCGACAGCGAGTCCTTGCCCACCGGGATGGCCACGCCCAGCGCCGGGCAGAAGTCCAGCGCGACGGCGCGCACGGTGTCGAACAGCGCCGCGTCCTCGCCCGGCTGCCCGCACGCGGCCATCCAGTTGGCAGACAGCTTGACGTGCTGCAGCGACGGCACATCTGCCGCCGCCAGGTTGGTGATCGCCTCGCCGATGGCCATGCGGCCGCTGGCCGGGCCGTCCAAGACTGCCAGCGGGGTGCGCTCGCCCATGGCGAATGCCTCGCCCCGCAAGGTGGTGTAGCCCAGCGTGGTCACCGCCACATCGGCCACCGGCACCTGCCAGCGGCCCACCAGCTGATCACGCGCAGTCAGGCCACCCACGGTGCGGTCGCCAATGGTGATCAGCCAGGTCTTGTCGCCCACGGTGGGGTGGCGCAGCACGTCCAGCACCGCCTCACGCAGCGCGGTGCCGCGCAGCTCCGTGGCCAGCGCCGCACCGCGGCCGTTCGCTGCCGGCATGCCAAAGCCGTCGCCCTGCGCCACCACGCGCGCCACGTCGCGGCGCATCTTGGGTGGCTTGCCCAGCAGCACCTCCAGCGGCAGGTCCACCGCGCGGTTGCCAAAGTGGCTGTCACTCACCACCAGCTGACCCTCGGCGGTGGCGGTGCCCACCACCGCGAAAGGGCAACGCTCGCGCTCGGCGATCTGCGTAAAGGCGCCCAGGCGCTCGGGCGCGATGGCCAGCACGTAGCGCTCCTGCGCCTCGTTGCACCACACCTCCATCGGACTCATGCCCGGTTCCTCGTTGGGCACCTTGCGCAGCTCGAATCGTGCGCCGCAGCCGGCGCTGTGCGTCAGCTCGGGGAATGCGTTGCTCAGGCCGCCTGCACCCACGTCGTGGATCAGCAGGATGGGGTTGGACTCGCCCATCTGCCAGCAGCGGTCGATCACCTCCTGCGCGCGGCGCTGGATCTCGGGGTTGCCCCGCTGCACCGAGTCAAAGTCCAGGTCGGCTGCGTTGGCGCCGGTGGCCAGGCTCGAAGCCGCGCCACCACCCAGCCCGATGCGCAGCGCCGGCCCGCCCAACTGGATCAGCAGCGACCCGGCGGGGAAGCCATGCTTCAATACGTGCGGCTCGGCGACGTTGCCGATGCCGCCGGCGATCATGATCGGCTTGTGATAGCCGCGTACACGGCCGTCCACCACCTGCTCGAAGGTGCGGAAGTAACCAGAGAGATTCGGCCGGCCGAACTCGTTGTTGAACGCCGCCGCGCCGATAGGCCCGTCCAGCATGATCTGCAGCGCGCTGACGATACGGTCTGGCCGCCCCACGCCGCCGGCCTCCCACGGCAGGTCCACGCTCGGCACGCGCAGGTGGCTGGTGCTGAAGCCGCACAGCCCGGCCTTGGGCTTTGCGCCCAGTCCGGTGGCGCCCTCGTCGCGGATCTCGCCGCCGGCCCCGGTGGCAGCACCGGCAAACGGAGCGATTGCCGTTGGGTGGTTGTGCGTCTCCACCTTCATCAGCGTGTGCACCGGCTCCACCGAGTACTGGTACTCGCGCGCGCCGGTGGCCGGCACCTCGCGCGGGTAGAAGCGCGGCACGGTGCTGCCGGCCATCACCGCGGCGTTGTCGGAGTAGGCGCTGAGGGTGTGCTTTGGGTTCGCCTTGTGCGTCTCGCGGATCATGGCGAACAGGCTCTGCGGCTGCGCCTCGCCGTCCACCACAAAATCCGCGTTGAAGATTTTGTGCCGGCAGTGCTCGCTGTTGGCCTGCGCGAACATCACCAGCTCGGCGTCGCTGGGGTTGCGGCCGAGGGTGGTGTAGGCGTCGACCAGATAGTCGATCTCGTCCGGCGCCAGTGCCAGGCCAAGCTCCACGTTGGCCTGCGCCAGCGCGGCCTGGGCGCGGCCACGGCGTGCGTCAAGCACGTCATCATCGGCGTCGGCCGGCAGCGCCACGCCCAGCCCCAGATCCACTGTTACCAGCGGCGCTGGCGCGGCACGCGTGAACAGCGCGTCAACCTGCGCCTCGATGATCACCGACTCGGTCATGCGGTCGTGGATGGCGGCCAGCACGGCTGCACGCTCTGCCCCGGATAGGGCGCGGTTCATCGCCAGCGTGAACACGGTGCCGCGTTCGATGCGGCGCACCACTGTCAGGCCGCAGTTGTGCACGATGTCGGTGGCCTTGGACGACCACGGGCTGATGGTGCCCAGCCGCGGCGTGACCAGCAGGGTGGGTCCGCGCGGCAGCGTCTCTGTTGGCACCGAGGGGTCGTCCAGCAGGACCTCCAACCGGCCTTGTTCCTCCGCCGTGAGCGGCCGCTCGCAGTCGATAAAGTAGCGTTGCTCGGTGGCCACACCCTGCAGGTCGGGCATCTGCGCCCGCAGTGACTGCAGCAGCTTGTCGCGGCGAAAATCGGAGAGTGCGCGGCGGCCGCGCAGGGTCAGGATGGGCACGTTCGGCAAGGGCTCGGGCTGGGGTGACGCGGTGGTGCCACGACAGAGCTTCCATGATACGCCGGTGGCGGCCTTCGCCGTTGCGTGGTCGGGCCTCATCATCGGGGAGGTCCACCATCTTGCGTAAGTCAGCAACCGTCGCGCGACCGAGCGCCCGCGCTACACCGCTTGAGCCTCTGCCGCTCTATGCTCCCAACATGACTACAACTTCCGCCCCTGCGCTCATCGACCCGACCACGCTCGATCTTGCGCCGCTGCGCCTGCTGCCCGATGCGCACAAGGGTTCGCGCGGGTCGGTGGGCATCATCGGTGGGGCAGCGGGCATGGTCGGTGCCGCCTGGCTGGGGGGGCGGGCGGCGCTGCACGCCGGTGTCGGGCGGGTCTATGTCGGCCAACTGGACCCGGCATCGCCGGTGGTCGACCCGCTCTATCCGGAGCTGATGTTGCGCCGGGCGGAGTCGCTGCTGGCAGGCTGGGAGCCTCCATCGACCCTCTCCGGGGAGGAACCGGGGTCGCGCCTTCCACTTACGGCGCTGGTCCTCGGCCCCGGCATGGGCGCGGCGCCGCAGGCCTCGGGTCTGCTGGTTGCTGCGCTCGATGCGCGCCTGCCACTTCTTCTTGATGCCGACGCGCTCAACCTGCTCTCAAGGCGCGCCGATCTGGCCGAACGCTTGTGGTGCCGGGCGGGCTGCGTCGAAGGTCAGGCTGCGGCAGTCATCACGCCGCATCCTGCCGAGGCCGCGCGGCTGCTGCACCAGGGTGTGGCGGCCGTCCAGGCGGACCGCCTGGCGGCAGCCCGGGCGCTGGCCCAGCGGTACCACGCCGTGGTGGTCCTCAAGGGCGCCGGAACACTGGTGGCGTGGTGCAAACCCGGCCCAACAGGTGACGGTGCGGGGACGGTCGAGGTCGCCTGCAACCCGACCGGCAGCGTGCGTCTTGCCACCGCCGGCACTGGCGATGTGTTGAGCGGCCTGATCGGAGCACTGCTCGCGCGGGGGCTGGCAGCACCGGTCGCGGCCCGGCTCGGCGTCTGGGTGCATGGCCGTGCCGGCGAGATGATGCCTGCCGCCCATCCGACGGCGAGTGCGCTACTTCCGCTGATCTCGTCCATCCTCGCGGAGCTCGCTGACGCCGGCGCAGGCGTCAGCAGTGGTTGAAACCGGTTCGGCTCACTCTTCCTTCATGGATGCTGCGACGCGCTTGATGAGCGGATGCAGCAGATAGGTCAGGAGCGTGCGCTCGCCGGTCTTGACCACCACTTCGACTTGCATCCCGGGTTGCATCTTGCGGTTGCCGAGCTTGGCCACGCCGTCCGGGGTGATGGCGATGCGCGCAAGGTAGTAGTCGTGCAAGGCCCCGGGTATCTGGGGCGCCGTCGGGTCGCTCAGCACGTCCTGCGAGATCGACACGATCTTGCCTTCGACGACCAGTTGCGGTGCGTGGGCGAAGGCCGAGAAGCGAGCATCCACTGGGTCGCCGGTGCGGACGCGGTCGATCAGGTGCGGCGGGATCTTCGACTCGAGGATGAGCGATTCGTCTTCGGGCACGATGTCCATGATCTTCTGGCCGGGTGCCACCACCGCCCCCACCGTCTGCACCGCCAGACCCACTACCTGCCCGGCGGCCGGAGAGCGGATCAGCGTGCGTTCGAGCTGCAGGCTCGCCGCCCGGAATCGTTCGCCCAGACCGCCGACCTCGCGGCGCACCCCAGCCAGTTCGCCGTCGGTGGTCTTCTGGAACTCGCTCCTTTGCGTGATCGAGCGCTGCTTCAACTCGAGGATGCTCTGCCTGGCGCTCGCCTGCCGGCCATGGAGGTCGGAGACGTTCGCGGCGATCTCGGCCAGCGACCGCTCGAGCTCGAGCTGCTGGTTGCGCGGGGCGTAACCCTCCGCGACGAGGTCGCGGATGCCCGCCAGCTGCTGGCGCATGAGCGCGCGTTGCTGTTCCCGTTCGTCGATCATGTGTCCGTAGGAATCAATCTGCGCCTCGAGCCCGCGTATCGATTCGCGGATCGAGCCTAGCGTGGCATCGATGGACGAGCGCCGCGACAGCAGCAGCTGCTTCTGTACGCTCACGTGGCGGGCGATCTCGGGATCCTCCTTGGCGGCGTCGAGAAGGTCCTGACTGAAGCTGATCTGCGTGCTGTTCAGCTGTTCGGCCATCAATCGGCCTTCCATGGCCCGCAGACCGAAATACTGCTGCCGCACCGATTCCCACTCGGCGCGGATGGAGGCGTCGCTCAGCCGGACCAGCGGCTGCCCCTCCTCGACCGCCTGCCCCTCACGGACGAGCACTTCCTTGACCGTGCCCCCGCCGACGTGCTGCACTGGCTTGCGCTTGGTGTCGATGGTCACCGTGCCCATGGTCGGCACACCCTCATCCAGCGGTGCCACTGCTGCCCAGACGAGGAAGCCGCCAAAGCCGATCCCCAACACCCACAGGCCGACGCGAGCGACCCGGCGCGTGTCGGTCTGGAGCTTGAGGCCCTCGTCGACGATGTCGGCATCCTGGATCGGCGGTTTCAGTGCGGGGGTCTGCATGGGTGTGTTCCTGGGGCGTGTTGTTCGGACGAGCGTGTTGCCGGGTCAGGCCGCGGGGACAGCCGGCGGCTCGGGCGCGGCATCGGTCGGGTTGACGGGCGCTCGCAATGCTGCGATCACCTCGTCGCGCGGGCCGCTGTGCCGGATCCGGCCATCCTCCATCACGAGCAGGTGGTCGGCCACACGCAGGATGCCGGGCCGGTGGGTGATGAGAAAGATCGTGCTGCCCTCCTCGCGCAGTTGCCCGAGCGTGGCCTCCAGCGCCTGCTCGCCGGCCTCGTCGAGGTTTGCGTTGGGCTCGTCGAGCACGATCAGCGCGGGCGACCGGTAGATGGCGCGCGCCAGTGCCACGCGCTGTCGCTGTCCGCCCGAGAGCACGCTGCCGGCCTCGCCGATGCCGCTGTCGTAGCCGCGGGGGAAGCGCAGGATCAGGTCGTGGACGCCAGTCTTCTTTGCCGCGGCCACCACCGCGTCGGCATCGACCTCGCCGAAGCGCGAGATGTTCTCCGCCATGGTGCCCGTGAACAGCTCGACGTCCTGCGGTAGGTAGCCGATGTGGGGGCCGATCGCCTCGCGGTCCCATTGCGAGAGGGGGATGCCGTCGAGCAGCACCTCGCCCTGCGTATCCGGCCAGATGCCGACCAGGCACTTGGCCAAAGTTGTTTTACCGGAACCCGAAGGCCCGACCACACCGATCACCTGGCCTGCCGGCAGGTCGACGTTGAGGCCCTTGAGGATGGGCTCGGCGCGGTTCGGTGCGGTGGCCATAAGGTCGCGAAGCGTCAGCTGACCCTGCGGGCGGGCGCCAGCATGGCGTCCGGTCGCCGGCGGGTGGTCCAGCAGCAGGGTATTGAGGCGGTCGTACGCCAGTCGCGCCGAGGTGAAGCCGCGCCAACCGCCCACCAGCATCTCGAACGGCTGCGATGCCCGGCCCATGAGCACGTTCGCCGCGATCATCGAGCCTACCGAGAGTTCGCCGCGGATCACAAGCAGCGCGCCGACTGCAAGCGAGAGCGAGGCCTTTGCGTACTGCAATCCCTTGGTGATTGCCATCATGCGATGCTGCATGTCATTGCTGCGCATGCTCACCCGCAGGCTCTCGACCTGACGGTCCCACCAGCGTTTGCGGAGGTTGTCGACCATGCCCATGGCCTCGATCACCTCGGCGTTGCGCATCTTGGTGAAGAGGAAGGCATTCAGGTCGCGCTCCTCCTCGATCGAGGCCTCGTTGGCGTCGGTCGTGAGCACATGCGTGAGCCAGGCCATCCCGGCTTGGATGGCGATGAAGATGAGCGAGGTGATGCCGAGCCAGGGGTGCAGGAGGAACATCACGCCGACGTAGATGGGCGCCCAGGGCGCGTCGAAGAAGGCGAAGATGCCGGGCCCGGTGATGTACTGGCGCAGCATGGTGAGGTCGGCGAAGGCCTGCGTCGGGTTGTTGCCGGCCTTTCGCAGCTGCTGCGCGAAGCTGGAGCGGAACACGGTGCCGTTGAGCACCTCGTCGAGCCTCACGCCCATGCGTACGATCATTCGCGAGCGCATGAGGTCGGAGAACGCCATCACCGAGAAGAGGAACACCACGATCAGGGTGAGAGCCAGCAGCGTGAGCTTGCTCTGGCTGATCATCACCCGGTCGTAGACCTGCAGCATGTAGAGCGTGGGCGCCAGCATGAGGATGTTGACGACCAGGCTCATGATCCCCACCACCACGAACTCGCGATGGAACGCCTTGAGCGCGGTGAGCAGCGGTGGCTCGGCGCCAGGGGGGAGGTCGGCGCGAGGCCCTGGCTCGCCGGCGCCGGTCATGGCGCTGACCGAGCGGTTGATCGTCGATGCGGTCGTCATGATGCTGCCACCGTGGTGCCGTTGCCGGGAGCTGCGCTGGGCGCCGTGGCCGCTGCCGGCACGGCGGGCTGGGGCGGGGCGCCACGGAGCCGGGCGAGCACCTCGTCGCGTGGGCCGAACATCCGCCCCTGACCCTCGGCAAGCAGCAGCATCTTGTCGACCACCGGCAGCACGCTCGTGCGGTGGGTGATCACGATGACGGTGCAGCCCTGCGACTTGAGCGATGCGATGGTGCCCAGCAGCTCTCGCTCGCCGCTCTCGTCGAGGTTGGAGTTGGGTTCGTCGAGCACGATGAAGCGCGGCAGCCCGTAGATGGCGCGCGCCAGGCCGACGCGCTGGCGCTGGCCGCCGGAGAGGGTGGCTCCGTCGTCACCGATCTGGGTGGCGACGCCGTCCGGGAGCGCATCCACGGTGGCACGCAGGCCGACCGCATCGATCGCGGCGTCGAGCGCGGCGTCGTCGATCTCGCCGAAGCGCGCGATGTTCTCCGCCAGATTGCCATCGAACAGCTCGACATCCTGCGGCAGGTAGCCGATGTTGCGGCCGAGCTCCGACTTGTGCCACGTGTGCACGCTGACGCCGTCGAGCCGGACCGCCCCGGCCGCGAGCGGCCAGACCCCCACCAGCGCGCGGGCGAGCGTGGATTTGCCCGACGCCGATGGCCCCACCACCGCCACCGCTTCGCCGGGTTCCGCGGCAAAGCTCACGCCGCGCAGGATCTGCACCGGCAGGCCCGGCGCGTTCACCACGACGCCGTCGACGCTTAATCGCCCCTTCGGCGGCGGCAGGGGCATGCCGGGGTCTCGCGCCGGGACCGCCTTGAGGAACTGGTCCAGCCGGCCGTATGCCTGTCGCGCCGAGATCACCTGCTTCCACATCGAGATCAGGCGCACCAGAGGCTGGAGCGCGCGACCGCCAAGGATCGAGGCGATGATCATGCTCGCGCCGCCGTCGGCGAGAACGCCCTCGAGCGTCAGGAAGCAACCGAAGCCGAGCAGCAGCGAGCCTTGCGCCATCATGAGCAGACGCGACATCGCCGCGCTGCCGCCGGCACGGTCGGAGGCCAGGGCCTGGTGGTAGAGGAACTTGCGCTGCAGCTTGAGCCAGCGCGCCTCGATGGCCCCCATCATCCCCATCGCCTCGATGACCGGGGCGTTGCGCATGGTCGAGCCTGCATAGGCCTGCGCCTCGGAGGCCGATTTCTGCGCGGCTTCCATGGCCGGCTTGATGCGGCGTTCGGCGACGACGTTGGTCACCCCCATCAGCACCGCGCCGGCACAGGCGAAGAACCCCATCCGCGGGTTGATGAAGAAGATCAGCACGAGGAAGAACAGGGAGAGCGGGGCATCGAGCAGGGCCGGGGTGGCCGGGCTGCCGAAGAAGTTGCGGATCTCGCGAAGGTCGGCGAGAGCCTGCGTGGCGCCCGGGATCTTGAGCAGGTTGGCGTCGAAGCTCGCGTTGAAGACCCGGGCCGCGAGCTTCACGTTGAGGTCGACCCCGGCGCCGGACATCACCTCGCCGCGGATCCACTCGAGGAACTCGATGATCGCCAGAACGCCGAGCAGCAGGATGGTGAGCATCAGCAGGGTCTCGTCACTCCTGCTGTTGACTACCCTCCCGTACACCTCCTGCATGTAGACGATCGGCGCCAGGGACAGGAGCGTGGTCACGACGCTGAACCAGAGCGCGCGTTTGAACAGTGGCATCAGCTCCAGCATCGCTTCCAGCAGTTCGGAGTCCTTGCCGGGTGTGGTTTTCGCGGGGGTGGGGGGCGGCATCAGGCTGCTCCTGCGAGTGTCGCCGGGCTGGCGGTCTGCTTCACGACCAGGTACTCGGGAAGATCCTCATCCCCCGACCCGGACACCTCGGCATCTCCCGACCCTGTGAACAGAAAGGTGAGACTGAACACGCCGGAGTCCCGGCGCAGGATGACCTCCCGCAGGCGGTCGTTGAGGAAGTTCGACACCTGTGCGGGGCTCAGGCCGACCTCGAAACGCATCCTGCCATCCAGCGTGAACATCGACACTGCACCATCGCGCAGGCTGAGGGTGTGGCGGTCGAAGTAGACCGGCGCATCGGCGTCGAAGATCACCAAGGGCAGCGGGCCCTCCTTGTCGCGACCGGTTGTCCACGGGCTGCGTTTGCTCTGGTAGACCAGCCGGCACGCGCGCGATACCGAGTAGACGACGTTGCATGCCATCTGCGAGCCCAGTTGCGGGAACCGGTCTCGCAGCTGCCGGTAGGCCATCTGGTGCAGGCCGACCCGATTCCAGCAGCGCGTGTCCCGCACCAGCGGGGTCAGGCTGTTGCAGGCCTGGACAAACACGCGTTGCAATGCCGTGAGTCGCTCGTTCTGATCGGGGCGTGCGTTGAGGGTGACGCTGAAGCGGATCGTCATGGTGGCGGGTCCGGGGCTTTGGCCAGTGACCGGGATGGCTGATGCGGGCAACTCAGGTGCCACTCGGCGCGGCCGCGAGAAGATCGTTCAGCCTGGCGAACTCCTCCTCGTCCATGGTGCCGATCAGGCTGTTCAGTCTCACCCAGGTGCTGAGGACCTGGTAGCGAGACTGCGTCAGGTCCAGCTGGACCTGGTTGCGCTGCTGTTCGACCAGCAACACGTCCAGCGATGTGCGGGTGCCCGCCAGGACGCCCTTCTGGTTAGACAGCACGGCCTGATCCGCAGACTCGAGCGCCACCTCGAAGGCCCTGATCTGCGCGATCCCCTCCTTGATGGCGGCGTAGTCCTTGCGCAGCTGCACCTTGGCCGAGTTGATGGTGTTGAGGTAGCGCTCCTGACTCTCCTCCGAGAGTGCCACCGCCTCGCGGACACGGCTGCTGGTTAGACCGCCCGAATAGATCGGGATGGTGAGCTGGAAGCCGTACGACTGGGTGGTGATCTCGCTGTTGCGGAAGAAAGGGTTGTCGCTGAGGCTGCGGTTGTAGGCGAGAACCGCATCGAGGGTCGGCAGGTGATCTGACTGCGCTGCCTTGATCGCTGCGCGCGACGCATCCACCTGGGCGGCGCGCGCCATGATCTCCGGGCTCTTCTCCATGGCGAGTTCAAGAAGCGTCTCGATCTCGCCGGGATCGAACGATTCCGGACTCAACCTCGAGACGTCGAGTGTCGAAAGCGATTCGACACCTTGACCGACCAGCACCTCAAGCTGCGCCACCGTATTGCGGATGTTCTGGTTGATGCCGATCTCCTGCGCGCGGATCTTGTCCAGTTGGGCGCGTGCCTCGTCGATGTCGGTGCGCACCCCAGCGCCAGCCGCCAGCGCCTTATGGGCCGCGAGCAGGCGTGTCTCGATGTTGCGGCGTTGTGAGCCGAGCAGGCTGAGCCGGTCGCGCGCCAGCAGGGCCTCGAAGTAGGCTGCCGCCACGCGTACGCCCACCGCCTGACGCTCGCGCCGGACCTCCGCCTCGGCAGCGCGGACCTCCTCGCGCGCCTGCTGCAACGCGAATGCCGAGCGAAGGCGGAGGATGGGCTGGCGCAGCTGAATGCTGTCGGTCTCGGTGGGGTAGCGGGGAAACTTCTGCGTCGGGCGATCTTCGGTGGTGCGTTCCTGTTCAACCTGATTGCGCGACACCTGCGCCGAGACGTTCGGCAACAGCTGCGACATGGCCTGCGGCACCGATTCCGCCTCAGCCCTTGAACGCGCCTGAACGATGCGGTACTGGCGATCGTTCTGCAGTGCCAGCCGGTAACTCTCGAGGAGGTCGATCGACCACGCTGGCGCAGACCCGAGCAGTAGCAGCGCGCTGGCGAGCAGGCGATAGCGGGGTGTCGGGCGTGTCGCCATGTCCGTGCTCTCCTGAAGTGAGGTTCCGCGTGATCCAAGGGGCACGTCGCCCCAAGAGTGCCCGCGCATGAGCTTTCCTATATGAAACATATCCTATATGAAAAACGTGCCCGCGAGAAGAAGCTTGAGAGACATCTTCCATGGCCGGAGCGTGCGAGGGTGACGCGCGTCAAGCGAGCTTGTGCTGTAACAAGTTGTGCCACGCCAGCAGGCCGACTGGGCGCCCTTGGTCGACACACACGAGCCGACCGACGCGCCGCTCCTCCAGCACCGCCAGCGCCTCGCTAGCCAGGCGGTCTGCGTTGATGGTCATCGGCGCGCGCGTCACAAAATCGCCCACCTGCCGCTGCAGCAGCGCGTCGAACTGCCCGCCCGACCCGGTGATCAGGCGCCGCAGGTCGCTCTCGGTGAACAGCCCCTCCAACGCATCGCCGCGCAGCACCAGCAGCGCGCCCATGCGGCCGGTGGCCATCTCGGGGATGGCATCCAGCAGGCGCGTCTCGGGCGTGCAGTGCGGCACCTCGGCGATGCCCTGCATCACGTCGCGCACTCGCAGGTAGTACTGCCGGCCCAACTGCCCCAGCGGGTGGGTGCGCGCGAAGTCTTCGGTGGTAAAGCCGCGCCCGGCCAGCGCCGCCATCGCCAGCGCGTCGCCCAGCGCCAGTTGCACTGTGGTGGAACTGGTCGGCGCCACACCCAGCGGGCAGGCCTCGTGCGTCACGCTGCTGTCCAGGTGGATGTCGGCCAGCTGCGCCACGCGGCTGCCAGGCTTGCCGGTCATGGCGACGATGCGCGCGCCAAAGCGCCGGGCAAAGGCAGCGATGTTGACCACCTCGTCGGATTCGCCGCTGTTCGAGATGACCACCACGATGTCATCGGCGGTGATCATGCCCAGATCGCCGTGGCCGGCCTCGGCCGCGTGCACAAAGAACGCCGGCGTGCCGGTGCTGGCCAGGGTGGCGGCGATCTTGCGCCCGACGTGGCCACTCTTGCCCACGCCAGACACCACCACCCGGCCGCGACAACCCAGCACCGCCTGCACCGTCGCCGCGAAGTCCGCCCCCAGCGCGGCGGCGGTGCGCTGCAGCGCGGCCGCTTCTTCGCTCAATACCCGGCGGCCGATGGCCAGCGGGTCGTCCAGTTGCCAGCCGGTGTCCTGGCCCTTGTTCGGTGTGCTCTGGCTCATGTCAGTCGATCTGCAGCGGCGGCAGCGCCTTCACCACGTCGTCGATGGCCTTGACCTGCGTCAGGAACGGCTCCAGCTGCGCCAGCGGCAGCGCGCTGGGGCCGTCGCACAGGGCCTTGGCCGGGTCCGGGTGCGCCTCCAGGAACAGCCCGGCGATACCCACCGCCACGCCGGCACGCGCCAGGTCGGCCACCTGCTGCCGGCGCCCGCCCGACGCCGCGCCACCCGGGTCGCGCTGCTGCAGGGCGTGCGTCACGTCGAAGATGATCGGCAGGTCGTCGCAGGTTCGACGCATCACGCCAAACCCGAGCATGTCGACCACCAGATTGTCGTAACCAAAACTGGTCCCGCGGTCGCACAGCAGCAGGTTGCCGTTGCCGGCCTCGCGGAACTTGTCGACGATGTTGCGCATCTGGCCGGGGCTCAGGAACTGCGGCTTCTTGATGTTCACCGGCTTGCCGGTCTTGGCCATCGCCACCACCAGGTCGGTCTGGCGCGCCAGAAAGGCCGGCAGCTGCAGTACGTCGGCTACGGTGGCCACCGGCCCGGCCTGCCACGGCTCGTGGATGTCGGTGATGACCGGCACGCCGAACTCCTGCTTCACCGCGTATAGCAGCTCCATGCCCTGCTCCAGACCGGGGCCGCGGTAGGAGTGGATGGACGAGCGGTTGGCCTTGTCGAAGCTGGCCTTGAACACGTACGGGATACCCAGCCGGGCGCACACGCGCACGTACTCGGCGCACGCAGCAAACGCCAGCTCACGGCTCTCCAGCACGTTGATGCCGCCGAGCAGCACAAGGGGGCGGGTGTTGCCGGCAGTGATGCCGGGGGCGAGGGTGACGTCGGTCATGGGAATCTAGCTGCGTTGGGGTTCCAGGTCCCGATTATCGCAGGGTGATGATGGCGTGGCGGGCGGGGCTTTTCGTGGGGGTACTCTTTTTGGTGCTTCGCCCGTCTGAAGAGCTTGCACCGCTGCGCCCCGCCAGCGATGGTCACGCCAAAGACGCGAAGTCCGCCGGCTCCGCCAGCGTCCGCGGCCGGATGAAGGGCGCCAGGTCGAGGTCGACACCGTAGCCCCAGGTGGCCCAGGCAAACGCCAGCCCGTTCGCGGTGGCGGCCTCGCCGTCTTCGGCACGGTCGCCGATGTAGAGCGCCGCCGCTGGGGAGATACCGTGCGTGGCCAGCACCCGGCCGATCACCGCCGCCTTCGACGGCAGCGGCGGCTCGAACGCGTCCTGCGCGTAGGCCCCGGCGAACAGAGATGCCCAGCCCAGGTGGTCGAGAATCTGCCGCGTCGGGTGGATGCGCTTGTTGGTGACGATGTACAGGGCGGCGCGGGCAGCCAGTGCGCGCAATGCGGCGTCGATGCCAGGGTAGACCAACGTGTGCCGGTAGCCCTCGTTGTCATACGAGGCCTTGAAGGTGGTGGCCATCTGCTTCAGCGCGTCCGGGTCACCGATACCGGTGATGCGTTCCAGTGTCGGCAGCAGCGGTGGGCCGATCAGTCGGCTGTCCAGCGGCACCCGCGGGGTGACGCCGTGCCGCTCCACTACCGCGCCGAAGCCGGCCAGGATGGACGGTGCGGAGTCGATCAGGGTGCCGTCAAGATCGAAAAGGATGTGTTGGGGTTCGGGGGGCATGGTCTTCATCGGGTCTGGGGAGCGTCTTACAAGCGGCTAGAAGAGCAGCTTGGCGCCCACCGCCAGCGTCACCACCTCGAACACGCGCTTGACCCAGGCGTTGCTCTTGCCGATTGCGTAGTGGCTACCCAGGTAGCCACCCACGAACGCACCGACCAGCAGCGCCGGCATCCATGCCCACGCCACCTCGCCGATCACGCCCAGTACCACCGCGCCGGTACCGTTCCACGCCAGTCCGCACAACCCCAGTGTGTGCGCCGTGGCGCGCTTGTAGTCCAGGCCGAACCACTTGATCTGCCACAGCGTCAGCACCAGCCCCGAGCCGCTGGACAGCGAGCCGTTGAGGATGCCGATGAGGAAGATGCCGGCCGCGCCGATGGCCAGCGCCGTGCCCTCGCGGTTGCGCGGTTCGGCGGTCAGGCCCAGTTGCGGCTTGGCGATGCTGTAGAGCCCCATGCCGATGGTCAGCACGCCCAGCGCCTGCTGCGCGATGTCGCCCGGCACGTCGAGGATGTAGCGCGCGCCCAGCACCACCCCCGGCACACCGGCCGCCAGCAGCACGATTGAGAGATCCCGCTCCAGACTCTCACCCTGCAGGTGACGCAGCGTCGAGCCCAGCCCCAGCGCCACCGTGGCGATTTTGTGCGTGGCCAGCGCCAGCGCGAACGGCAGCCCCAAAAAGATCAGTACCGGGAACTGCAGCAACCCGGCGCCACCCCCGGCCAGCGCCGAGAACCAGTTGGCGACGAATGCCGCCGCCAGCAGGATGGCCTGATCGGCCCAGCTCAGGGCGTCAAGCGGCATGGGTTTTCGGTGCCGGGCGGGCCACTAGCTTGGGTACGGTGGATGGCGGCCTGCATCGGGTCGTAGCGGGCGGGTCTTCCATCAGGTTGTGGTGGGCGGGCCCTTCCGAGTGGCGGGCGTGGCTTCCATCGGGACGCTCCTCTCGCTCTCTCGCTTCGCTCGCATCCCGCTTCGAAGAGCTTTCCCGATGCGCCCCGCCAGCGACGGTCAGCGCAGCACCAGAAGCCGCCAACGGGCGGCCCCCGTCGGGTGTCCTTTTCGAAGCGACTTTCGAGCGCAGCGAGCAGGAGCGAGAACAAGTGACACCCGAGGTAGTGGGCCGCCCCCACCCC
>JAIXXL010000035.1 GCA_027490755.1 Betaproteobacteria bacterium | reverse complement strand
GGTGCCGCCCAAACGCGGCTGGACGTATGAACACAGCCTGTGGGTGGCGCGCCGGCATGACATTCCGATGCGACTGCCGTCGGCCCATCCATTCAATCCGCTGCCGCTGCTGAGGCTGTCGCTCGCGCTGGGCTCGACCGACGACGTGGTCGACCGGCTATTCGCCTACGTCTGGCGCGACGGCCTGCTGCCTTCCGACGCGGAAGCGTGGCAGGATCTGCTGGACGAGCATCTCGTCACGCCGGCCGACATCAACGGCGAGAACATCAAGGCGGCGCTGCATGCGAATTGCGAGGAGGCGATTGCCGCCGGCGTGTTCGGCGTGCCGGCCGCCGTCGTCGACGGCCGACAGTTCTGGGGCGTCGACGCAACCGACATGCTGCTGGCTTTCGTCAACGACGATCCCTTCTTCTCGACTGCGGCCTACCGCGACGCCCACCTGCTGCCGGCCGCGGCACACCGCCAGAAATAAAAAAACCCGCCGGCGCTGACCGCCGGAGGAGGCGGTCGGTCAGCGCGGGCGGGAGCGGCCTAAACTTCAGCAGTGATCAGTGCAAGGTCAGAACGCGTACTTCAGGCCGGCCTGGAAGGTGCGGGGCATGCCGACCTGGATGCCGCGAGTGCGGTCGACGATGTAAGTCTTGTCGGTCAGGTTCTTCCCGGCGACGAAGAGGGTCGTCTTCCCGATCGTGTAGTTGGCCACGGCATTCAGAATGCCATGGGCATCGATCAGCCCCTCCTGTCCATTGGCGGACGGCGTGACAGTGTTGTCGAAGTCGGCAAACTGCCTGCCCACGTACACGTAATCGATCCGGGCATTCCACGCGCTCGGGGCACGGTAACCCAGGGTCAGGGTCGCCAGGTTTTCCGGCGCATAGGGCAGGCGCTTGCCGATGGCGCCGGCTCCTGCCGTGCTGCTGAAGGCCGACTTCTGCTCGGCTGTGGGCAGCCAGGTCCAGGCGATCCTTGCGAACAGGTTGCCAGCCACATGCTCGGTGAGGCGATCGAGTTGCCCGGCGAGTTCGACCCCCTGGAACAATGCCTTGCCCTCCTGGTAGGCGGTGCTGCCGCCCGCAATGCTGCCGACTTGCACCAGATTGCTGAAATCGTTGCGGAACATTGCCACGTCCAGCGACAGGCGCTCGGCCGGGCGGGTCCTCACGCCCAGTTCGGCATTCACACTGCGCTCGGCGCGCAGATCGACCACGGTGCCGGAGCCGGAGATCGCGTCCTCGACACGCGGCGGACTGAAGCCGCGATGAACGCCGCCATACATCACGGTGTTCTGGCCAAGTTGATAAGTGGCTCCGACGCCGGGGATGAACTCGGTGAAATTGGCCGATACGCTGCCGCTGTTGGCCGTACTGCCGTTGTTGTCCGGATAAAACACGCGGTCGTTGCGGATATGCTCGATGCGCGCGATGGGCGTGACCGCAAGACGCTCGCTGAACTGCATCCGGTTCGAGACGAAGGCCGAGACCGCTTGCGTGCGCCGCTTCTGGTGCTCCTGCAGGAAGGTGGCCGGTCGCGTATCGCTGAGGAAGTCGGCGTAATTGGCGTACTGCTCCTGACGCCGGCGCTGCACCTCGCTGTGCAGTTTCAGGCCGTACTCGAGATCGTTCTGCATGCCGAATGCCTGAACCCGGTGCAGCATGCGGGAATCGATCCCCGCAGTCGTGTAGTTGCGCAGGCGGCCATTGACGGCGCAGCCGGTGGCGGCATCGAGGTTGCGGGTCGGGCAGTCGGTTGAACTGGAAGCCTGCCGCCACCAGTCACGGTCGAAATACGCGCTGTAGACGCTGGTGAGGAGCTTGCGGTCTGCATCGATCCGCCATTCATGCGTAGCCGACAGGCCGCTGCGCGTCGCATCGAAGAAGTCGTTCCTGAATGCGTTCTGGCGCGGGTTCGCAAGAAACTCGGCCCGGTTCAGGCCGGCATAGGTCAGTTGCGAATCTTCTCGAAAGTGCGTTGCCCGCAGCACGAGTTTGTGATCCTCGTTCAGTTGGCCCGCCCATTTGAAATTCAGGTCATCGAGCTTGCTGTGCATGTTGGCGCGCGCGCCGTCCGACTCCTTGCGGTAGAGGTCCAGCATCGCGCCATTGCCTGTCGCCATAAGGTGAGCGTTCAGGTATCCGCGCGTGCCGCCGGCCACGCCGACGAAACCGCCGAAGGCCTGCTGCGGCTCGGGCGTGATGTAGTTGATCACGCCACCGGCGGTCTGCGGACCGAAGCGGATCACCTGGCTGCCCTTGCTGACTTCGATCGCGTCATAGCGATCGATCGGCGGATGGTAGTAGCTGGCGTTGTCGCCATAGGGCGCAAACGACAGCGGCAGGCCGTCTTCGAGCAGCAGGACCTTCGTCGAGCGGGTTGGGTTCATCCCGCGAATACCGATGTTCGGGCGCAGGCCCACGCCCTCTTCGTCACGCACGTGAACACCCGGGACCTTGCGCAGCGCCTCGTTCACGTTGAAGACACGGCTTTCTTCCAGCGTACGGCCATCGATGACAGTTGCCGAACCCGGCGCCAGCGTCATCGTCGATGCGCCGGTGCCGATCACATCCACTCGCGGCAACACCCGCTCGTCGGCCGAGGCATCGGTCTGTGCGAAGGCCGGGCAGGCAACGAATACGGCCAGCAGGGCCGAGGCCATCGGTGCCTGCCGGAAAGCCGGGCGGGCGACTGTGCAGTGACTTCCTTGCTTCATTACTTTTCCTGTGACTTGGCAATATAAATGAGAATGATTCGTATTTTGATGCAAAGATAATGCATTTCCGGGCATCCATCAATTGATTCCCCTACGGCCTTGCGGGGTATCGTCCGCCCCGGCGCTGTGCCTTGATTTGGCTCAGAAGAAAATAATTTATTGAAATCAATGCCTTGAGACTTTTTCCACCCAGTTGTCCACAGGGCTGTCCCAGAAAAATGTGGACATCTGCACAGGCAGGCTCTCTAATCGGGTAAAAATTTCCTGACACGCACTTATGTCCACGCCGCCGAACATCCCCGTCTCCGCCGCGCCCTTCCGCAGCCTCTGCACCGATTGCGGAATCTCGCGCAGCAGCGATCCGCGACGCTGCGGGCAGGCCTGCCAGTTCATCCGGCCCGACTACGCGCGGCTCGAAGC
>JAIXXL010000013.1 GCA_027490755.1 Betaproteobacteria bacterium | reverse complement strand
TCGGCCTGACCCTCGCTGGTGCCGCTGGCGGCATGATCAGCAGCAGCATTGGGACCGGCGCCGGAACCGTCACAAAACAGGCTAGCGGCACCTGGACCCTGGCTGGCGCCAACACCTACACCGGCGCCACCACCATCAGCGCCGGGGAACTGGTCATCCAGAACGACACGCCCTCCCTCGCCAGCGCATCCTATAGCGGTGCAGGGAAACTGATCATCCAATCGGCATCGACAAGCTTCGGTAACACGCTCAACTTGGATGGGACCCGGTTTGGAACCACACTCGGCGGCCTTACAGTTGGCAGATCAGGCAATACGGCTGACCTGACGGTTAGCAGCGCGATCGGTATTGCCGGCCCCGTGACCCTCTACGGCGGCAGCATCGCGCTCAACGCCAACGTCGCCAGTTCAGGTGCAGGCAACGGCATCCTGGTCAAAGCCACAAGCAACATCACCACCAGCGCTGGCTCGCAGGGCACCTTGCGCAGTATCCAGACCAACAACGGCGCCATCACGCTGTGGGCCGATTCGGACAATTCGGGCGGCGGACAGATCTCACTGGGCAACTACACCAGCCTCAACAGTGCCAATGGCTCGATTTCGCAAACCAGCGGCGGTGGTGCCATCACGCTTTCCGGCGGCGCCAATACCAGCACCGGCTTCGCATCTTTCATCGACCTTGGTCAATCTTCGAGTGCCAACGTCGGCGTCTACTCGGGCGGCGGCAGCATCCTGATGCGCGCATCCAGCGCCGAGCTGGCTCTGCGCATATATGGCGACACCACCATCGATTCAGGCAGCGGCACCATCAGCCTGGTGGGCAACAGTACCGGCAGCGGCCACGGCATCGAGATCGGCTGGGGTGCCAACGGCCACCCTAGTCCTGCAAGCCCCACCATCAACCGCATCAGTTCGTCAGGCGGCAGTAGCAGTTCTCCCGCCATAAGCATCTCCGGAAGCAGCGCTGGCGATAGGGCGGGTGTCCTGATCGGCTATTGGGGCACCACACCCGGCAACAATCTGATCCAAGCCACGGGTGCCGGTGGCATCCGCATCGCTGGCGATTCTTCAAGTGCTGGCTGGGGCGCAGTCGCGATCAAGGGTGCCAGCATCCTCTCGAGCAGCGGAGCCATCGACCTGGATGGCGGAACTGGCGCAATCAAGCTCGACAACGTTAATGGTTATGCAACGCCAGCTGCCGTGAAGATTGGCGCCTGCCCGGCGAGCCTGTGTACTGGCAGTCTGGTGACCGCCTCGTCTAGCAACGTGACCTTCACCGCCAACTCGATCGTCTTCAACAGCGCCAGCCAGTCAACGGTCAACACCAGCGGCTCGCTTATCATCCAGCCGACTGGCAGTAGCTTCGGTAGTGCTTTCAGCACCGCAGGACTTGGTTTTGGAACCACGCTTGCAAGCCTGACCCTCGGTAAAAGCAGTAACACCACGTCCATCGCACTCGCAGCGGATGTTCAAACGGTAGGGGCACAGAGCTACTTTGGCCCGGTCATCTTGGCTGCCAACACGACCTTGACCAGCACCGGCAATGGCGCGATCGGCTTCGGCGGCACGGTGAACAGCGACAGCACTGCGCGCGCGCTCGTCCTCAACTCGGGCGGCGATGTCGTGTTGAACGGCACGATCGGCGGCAGCAACCGCCTCGCCAGCCTCTCTGTGGGCGGCGCCGCGAACCTTTACGGCAGTGTCTTCACGTCGGGCGCGCAGAGCTACGGCGGCAACCTGAGCGTCGGCAGCATCAGCCTCGACTCGACATCGGGTGGCATCAGCGTCCTCGGCTCGCTGACCGGCCTGCAAATCGGCGGGCAGTCACTGCTGTACCAGACCACTAACCCGATGCGATCGGGCAACGCCATCGTCTACTCGTCCGGACTTGGCCTCGGCGCGGGAGATGCGGCTGCGACGTTCAGCGGATCGATCTCCCAGATCACCTATCGGATGGAGGTGAGTGTCGACGGCACGCTGCGTTTTGCCGAGGCGTCCTTTGATGCCTGGAGTGGCGTGACCGCCCGCGACCTGCGCATCCCGGACCTGACCAGCGGCAACCAGTTCACCGTGCGGCGGGTGGTCAACAACATGACCGTCAGCTCGAACATGGCCGCGGGTGTTTCGAGCAAATCAACCGGGGTGAGTACCGGCTCCGGCAAGACCGGATACCTCGAACTCTGGCCATGGAATTACGGCACTGAAATGACCGGGCCGGCTGGGGTCGGTGGATCGAGCCAAAACTACGACGTCAACGACAACCCAGCGGGCAACTCAAGTTACGGTTCCTTCCAGGTCCACGACATCACCAACGGCCTCAACCAGACGGTACTGGCGTGGAACAACCACAGTTCCGGCGCGCCGGACATCGGGCTGGGGAGCCAGATCGGTGGCAGCGGCCAACCAGACTGGACCTTCGCAGGTGGTAGCAGCCTCGGCACCAGCAACTGGAAGCTGCAGGTCCTGGTCAACAGCACCGCCACACCAGCCGTCGCCATCAACGCCGGCTCCGGTGCGGTGAATATCGCTGGCGCGACTTCGAATCTCGCCTCGCTCTCGGTTGCCTCTAACTCGACCTCGGCCAGCACGATCTCAGGCGCCATCTCGGGTGCAACCAGCCTGACCAAATCCGGCAGCGGCACGCTGGTCCTATCTGGCAACAATACGTATAGCGGCGGAACCACCGTTTCGGCGGGCACGCTTGCGATAGGTGGCTCCGGCTCTCTGGGTGCTGGCACCTACGCAGGCGCGATCTCGATGGGCAGCGGCGCGACCTTCCAGTACGCCTCCTCCGCCAACCAGACCTTTACCGGCATGGTGAGCGGCGCTGGCACCCTCGCCATCAACAGCAGCACCGCCGGCCAGAACATCCGTTTCCAGGGCAACATCGACGTCGGCGCCCTGACAACCTCCTCGGGCGGATACAACCTCGGCTTCACCGGCGCCAACAACATCGTCCGCAGTGCGGCCAACTTCTCCAATGCGGGCACGACCACCCTCGGCGACGACGCCAGCGACATCTTCACGGTACTCGGCAACCTGACCGCCACCGCACCGAGCCTCTCTCTCGCAGGTACGGTGCGGACTGCCGGCGCGATGGGCCTTGGCGCTGTCACCCTTACCGGGACTACCACGCTCGACTCCACCGCCGACGGCAACGGGGCCTCCGAGGCCGGTGCCGGTGGGAATATCACGGTCTCCGGGAACATCTCCGGAACCAGTTCCACCGGACTCAACCTCAAAGCCAAGGCCGGCACCATCTCGATCACAGGCAACATCGGGCAGTCCGTATCTGGCTCCTCGCTGACACCCAACGGCACCCTCACCCCCGGCGGAATCGTCGACACGGCGACGACGATGTTCGTATGGACGAACGACAGTCTGGGATCTGCCGCTGTGGGCAGTGATGTGGGCTCATGGGGCATGGCCACCGGGAATTTCAGCGGCACGCGCAGCATCACGCCCCTGCTACTTGAACTGGTGTCCGGAAGCACTTATGCCCTGAGGTCAGTCGGGGCGAGCCAGAGCGTGCAGGCCAACACCGCCTACTCGTTCGACTGGAATGCGCAGTCTGGCAGCCCCGCTGTGACCTCTGGCAACTTCTTCTTCGGCTGGCGGGATGGCACGACGACAACCTTGAACGGCGGCAGCATGTCGATGGGTGACAGCAACGGCTCCTGGCGCTACGTCGGCTCCTCGCCGACGACCCTGCAGTCCGTCGGATCGAACATCAACTTTGATTCCAGCTACGGGAACCGGGGCTACCAGTTCAGCGTATCAACCACGGGCGCAGGCAGCCCGCTCGGCACGATCTCGATCGATGGCAGCCAAACTGGCGCCGTCTCGTTTGGCGGCAACCTCGCCGCAGCGAGCGTCTCGTCCGGCACCGGCAGCTACGATCTGAACATTACTGGTGCGAGCGCTGCGATCTCGGGCGCGATCTCCATCGCCAACAGCGGCAATGCCAGCATCGCGGCGGCCGTTAGTGGTGCGGCGACCTTGACGAAGTCCGGCACCGGCAACCTGACCCTCGCCGGCACCAACACCTTCACGGGTGCCACCACCATCAACGCCGGCTCGCTCACCGTCTCGGGCGCCCTCGCCGACTCGAGCGCCCTTACCGTGGCCAGCGGCGCCACCTACAATGTAAACGCCTCTGACACCATCGGGTCACTCTCCGGCGCCGGCTCCGTCAGCACCACCGCAGCCAGCGGCACCGTCACCCTCAACACCGGCAACGCCAACACCAGCACCACCTTCAGCGGCAAAATCCAGAACGGCGTCAACGCCGCCATCGCCCTCGTCAAATCCGGCACCGGCACCCTGACGCTCTCCGGCGCCAACACCTACTCGGGTGGCACCAGCGTCAGCGCCGGCATCCTCAAGGCCGGCCGCGGCTCGAGCGGGTCCATCACCGATGGTCCGTTCGGCACCGCCGGCATCAGCGTCGGGGCAGGCGGCGGCCTCGACCTCAACGGCTTCAGCATCGCCAACGCACTCAACCTCGCCGGTACGGGCCTCAGCAACTCCGGCGCGCTTTTCAACTCCAGCAGCTCGGCCGGCATCGCCGCCGGCGCCATCACCCTCACCGCCGACACCACCATCAAGAATAAAGGCGCGCTCACACTCGGCGGAACCATCAATGGCACCGCCAATCTGGACCTCGTCAGCACCGGCCGCCTCATCATCTCGGGCCAAGTCGGCGCGCAGAACCGGCTCGCTGCGGTCTCGACCTCTGGCGCTGGCGAGATCGAGATCGCCGATGCGACGATCCGCACCACCGGCAACCAGAACTACGGCAATGCAATCAAGGTCCGCGGCCAGGCCGCGGCCGACAGCACCGGTGGCAGCGTGCTGTTCAGTGGCAGCGTCGACGCCATCGACCAGCCTGCCCAGACCTTCACACTGACCAGCACTGGCAGCGGCACATTTGTCGTCCCGACCACGATGACGCTGGCAGATCTGTTGCTGGTGGGCGGTGGTGGCGGCGGTGGCTGGGATGCTGGCGGTGGTGGCGGCGGCGGTGGCGTGCTGCAGCTGACCGGCTACTCACTGACGGCCGGTGCCTCTATCGCGTACACGATCGGAGCAGGAGGCGCGGGCTCGACGGGAAGCGTAGGGAGCCGCGGCGGCACCGGCGGCAACACTGTCTTCGGCAGCCTGACGGCCTATGGTGGCGGTGGCGGTGGCTCCAAGCTTGCGAGCGGTGCTCAAGGCGGCAGCGGTGGCGGCGCGGGTCACGGCAACTCGACGTCACTCAGCGGCGGGGCGGTCCTTTCACAAGCGGCAGGACAAGGTCAAGACGGGGGCGGCAACGGCGTTGGAAACGGCGGCGATACGGCTGGCGGCGGCGGTGGTGCTGGTGGGCCAGGCCAGAGAGGTGGCGCCAACGGCGGCAATGGGGGCATCGGCATCAACTCCGACATCACCGGACAGACCGTGATGTATGGCAGCGGCGGTGGCGGCGGCACGTACTCCAGCGTCGGTGGCTCCGCCAGTTCCGGCGGCGGCCACGGTGGCGGGGCTGGCAGCAATCCAGGCCCCACCGCAGGAACAGCCAATACAGGCGGCGGCGGTGGCGGCGGCGGCATCTGCGACGGCCGTTGCAATGGTGCCGCGGGCGGGTCCGGCATCATCGTCGTGCGCGGATACGGACAGAGCGGCTCTCTCGGCGTAACCGCCGGAGGGCAGGTCACATTCGCCCAGGCTGTGGGGACGCAGGGCAGTCTCGCCAACCTGAGCGTCACCAGTGCCGGCCTGACGGCCGGCGACATCGCGGTTAAGGAAACCCTGACTGTCGATACCTTGGTGCCGGCCGGCTCACCCACCCCGGTGAACAGCACGATCAGCGGCGTGATCAGCGGTAGCGCTGCCAGCCTCGTCAAGGCGGGCACCGGCAACCTGACCCTCAGCGGCGCCAACACGTTCGCCGGCGCGACCTCGGTCAACGCCGGCTCGCTCACCGTCTCGGGTTCGTTGGCCGACTCGAGTGCAGTCAGCATTGGCGGCGGCGCCACCTACAACGCCAACGCATCCGACACCATCGGCTCGCTGGCCGGCACCGGCACCGTCGGCACCACCGCGGGCAGCGGCTCGGTGGCCCTGGCCACCGGCGGGAACAACAGCAGCACAACCTTCAGTGGCACCATCCAGGATGGCATCAACGCCGCCATCGCCATCGTCAAGTCCGGCACCGGCACGCTGACGCTCTCCGGCGCCAACACCTACTCGGGCGGCACCACCATCAGCGGCGGCACCCTGGCCATCAGCAGCGACGCCAACCTCGGCGCAGTGCCCAGCACCGCGACCGCTGGCAACCTCGCACTCAACGGCGGCACCCTGCAGGCCACCGCCAACACCATCATCAGCGCCACCCGCGGCATTAGCCTCGGCACCAGCGGCGGCAGCTTCAGCACCGACGCATCGGTCTCGCTCAACTACGCCGGCATCATCGCCGGCACCGGCGGCCTCACCAAGTCGGGCTCAGGCACCCTCACCCTCGCCGGCGACAACACCTACTCGGGCGGCACCACCCTCTCGGCAGGCACCCTGCAGATCGGCGACGGCGGCAGCAGCGGGTCGATCAGCGGCAACATCGCCAACAACGCAGCTCTGGTGTTTAACCGCTCCGATGCGCTCAGCTACGGCGGCGTCATCTCCGGCACCGGCGCAGTGACCAAGTCCGGCAACAGCAGCCTCACCCTGACCGGCAACAACACCTACTCCGGCACCACAAGCATCACCACCGGCACCCTCATCATCGGCGGCACAGGCTCAGCTGGAGCAGGAGCCCTCTCCATCGCCAGCAGCTCCGTCTTCGACTTCGCCTCCTCCGCCAGCCAGACCCTCTCCGGTGCGATCACCGGTGCAGGCTCACTGGTCAAATCAGGCTCTGGCACCCTCACCCTGAGCGGCATCAACACCTACTCGGGTGGAACCACCGTCAGTGCCGGCATCCTCAAGGCTGACCGGAGCTCGACCGGGTCCATTACCGATGGTCCGTTCGGAACCGCCAGCATAAACGTCGACTCAGGCGGCGGCCTCGACCTCAACGGCGTCAGCATCGCCAACGCACTCAGCCTGGCCGGTACCGGCGTCAACGCAGGTGGCGCACTCTTCAACTCCGACACCTCAGCAGCCACCGCCTCCGGCGCCATAACCCTCACCGCCGACTCCACCATCAAGAACAACGGCGCGCTCACACTCGGCGGGGCCATCAATGGCGGATTTGCCCTCACTGCGCAGAACACCGGCGCACTGTCGTTCGGCAGTGCCATCGGCACCGAGAGGGCCCTGCAGTCGCTCAGTACCAACGGTACGGGCACCATCACGCTCGGCGGTGGCTCAGTCAACACTGTCGGCTTACAGAGCTATGGCAGCAACGTCGTGCTGGGCGCCAACACCTCGCTCCAGACCGGTGGCGCGTCGGGGGCAGGTATCGCCTTCAGTGGCACCGTGGCCAGCGATTCGGTCGCCCGCTCCCTCTCCGTCGACGCAGGCGCCGGTCAGATCAACTTTGCCGGCAGCGTCGGTGGCGGTGGCGGTGGCGGTGGCTCAAGTCTGGGCGCCTCGGTCGGCGTCCTAACCGGAGGCGACCCAGGCGAGGGTGGTGACTTCACCGGGGATTTCGTTTACGCCCTCAACATCGGCGGCAGCACCAACGCGACTGTGGGCCAGGCCAACTTTGTGGCTTTCAACCCGCAAAATGGGGTCACCACCAACGGGGTGACCTTGATAGCCGGCAATCCCTATCCCAACTGGGGATCGCCAAACGTTGGGACCAGCGCCAACGACGTCGGACTGAATACCGTCCTTGGCAGCATGCGGTGGGATACCCAGCCGGTCCAGATCAGACTCGACAACCTGAATACCGGTGCTAACTACAAGCTGCAGTTGCTCTTCACCGAAGGATGCTGCAGCAACCGTGGCTTCGACATAAACGTCAACGGCACGCGCATTGTCGACCTGTTCTCGATCGATGCCGTGCAGGGTGGCGCGGGGCAAGTCAGCCGGGCTGCAATCGTCTCTTATGGTTTCAATGCGCCGTCGGCCAGCACCACCATCGTTCTCGATGGCACCCGCTACAGATCGTTCGGCGACGGCAACCCGATCATCGATGGCTTGACCCTTGAGAGGGTGTCGAACGCGCTTGGAGGCGTAAGCATCGGCGCCGGCCAGACGGGCAACGTCACCTTCTCCTCGGCGCTCGACACCACGACCCTGAACACCGGGACCGGCGCTTACAACTTGGCGCTGCAAGGGGCCAGCACCCGGGTCGCGAACGCGACCACTTTCGGCAATACGGGATCTCTTGCACTCGGCAAGACCGATGGCACTTCTGCCTTGGCCTTCGATGGTGGCTTTACTGCCATTGCCCAATCGTCGATCAGCCTGGCCGGAAGCATCAGCACCGGTAGCAACACGACCATCGGGGCACCTATGGGTGGGGGCACTGCCTCGGCGGCAACCACCGTCACACTTGCCGCCAACACCGCCCTCGACAGCGCGTCTGGCTCGGTGACCATCGCCGGCGATGTGGGCGGGGCCGCATCGCTGACCAAGTCCGGCACCGGCACCCTGACGCTCTCCGGCACCAACACCTACAGCGGCGGTACTACCGTTAGTGGCGGCACCCTCGCCATCAGTAGCGACGCCAACCTTGGCGCAGTATCGGGTACCGCCAGCGCAGGCAACCTCACACTCAATGGCGGCACCCTGCGGACCACCACCAACACCGTCATCAGCGCCAACCGCGGCATCAGTCTTGGCACCAGCGGCGGCAACTTCAGCGCCGACGCCTCGGTCTCGCTCAACTACGCCGGCGTCATCGCCGGCACCGGTGGACTCACCAAGTCCGGCTCAGGCAGCCTCACCCTGACCGGGGCAAACACCTACTCGGGCGACACCACCGTGAGCGCCGGCACCCTGCAGATCGGCGACGGCGGCAGCAGCGGCTTGATCGGAGGTAACATCACCAATAACGCGGCCCTGGCCTTCAACCGCTCAGATGTCGTCGCTTTCGGCGGCACCATCTCCGGCAGCGGTACAGTCATCAAGTCAGGAAGCGGAAGTCTGATGCTTTCTGGTGCCAACACCTACTCGGGTGGCACATCCGTGGGCGGTGGCGTACTGCAGGCCGGTGCATCCTCGGTGCTCTACGGCTCCACGCCGGTAAGCGGCGCCTTCGGCACCGGCAGCGTGAAGGTGGAGTCGCCCAGTGCCATTTCACCCGAACAGACCACCGTTCTCATGGCCAGCACCGGCGGTACGCTCGACCTCAACGGCTTCACCGTCCACAACAACCTCACCCTCTCGGGCCTCGGCGCCACCTTACCAGTGGGCGTGCAGACCGCTTTCCCCTTCACCGGTGCACTAGTCAACACCTCGGCCACCAGCACCGGCGTGGCCAACGGCAGCATCACACTCGCCGGCGACACCGCCATCGGCAGCCTTGGCGGGTTGTTGCTCAACGGTGCCATCAATGGCCCCTACGCGCTGGGGATCGTCAGCAGCGGCAACCTGAACCTCGGCGGAGCGATCGGCGGGCAGAACGCTCTTACCAGCCTGCTGCTCTCTTCAGATCAGGCACTCACCCTCGGCAGCGGATTCAGCGCCCGGACTGTTGGCTCGATCGATGTTGTGGCGGGCAGCCGCTTCGTCAATAGCTCGAGCGTCAGCAACGTGCTTCAGAGCACTGCCAGCAACTGGCGCGTCTGGAGCTCGAACGCCAGCCCGTTCTCCGGTGCTACTGCTGATGTGCTTGGCAACCTTGACTTCGACTTCAAGCAATACGGCGCCAGCTTCGGCACCTCGATGCCCCTCGGCAGCGGCAATGGCGTCCTCTACTCGATCACGCCGACGCTGACACTGTCGGGCACCGGTACTGCAACCAAGACCTACGACGGAAACCGCACAGCCAGCCTTAACGGGCTCGGCGTGGCCGCCAGCGGTGCCCTCAGCGACGACATCATCAGCGTCACCGCCACCACAGCCACCTTCGACTCGGCAAGCGCAGGCAGCCGCTTCGTGACCATCACCGGACTCCAGCTCGCCACCACAACGGCTTCCGGCAAAGCCATCTTCGGCTACAGCCTGCCGGTCAGCAATGTCGACACCAGTGGGCAGATCACCCCGGGCAGCTTGACCATCATCCCGACACTCACCGGCAGCGTGACTAAGGTCTACGACGGTGGCACTACGGCACTGCTCTCCGGCAGCAACTTCACCCTCGCCGGCTTCATCGACGGCGAAGGCGGGTCGGTAACCCAGACGGAGGGCACCTTCGTCGGCAAGAACGTCGGGGCCGGCATCAACGTTTCCACCACGATCAACAGAGCACACTACGCCGCAAATCAGGGTACCAACCTCGCCAACTACACCCTCTTTGAAGGCAGCATCTCGGCCAGTATCGGAAGCATCACGCCCAAGGCGCTGACCATCTCCGGCATCACCGCCAGCGACAAGGTCTACGACGGCAACGCCATCGCATCCGTCAGCACCACAGCCGTCACCGCCAGCGTGCTGCAGCAAGG
>JAIXXL010000020.1 GCA_027490755.1 Betaproteobacteria bacterium | reverse complement strand
CGTCGAATCTTCGCCCAGCACCGGATAGAAGAACGTGTAGACGGTGATGTCCTTCATCTCGTTCAAGGTCTTGCGAAAGCGCTTGCAGTAGCCGCAGTTAGGGTCTTCGAACACCGCGATCACCCTCTTGCCGCTGCCCTTGACCGTTTTTGCGGCCAGGTCCAGCGGCAGGTCGGAGAACTTGATCTTGTTCAGTTCATCAAGCCGCGCCTGGGTCAGGTCTTTCGAGGTCTCGGTATCGAGGATGCGGCCGATGAACACGAACTTCGCGTCGGCGTCGGTATAGATGACCTCGCTGCCGACCTTCACCTCGTAGAGGCCGCTGTACGGCGTCTTTGTCACCGTCTCGATCGGTGCCTCGGCACCGAGCCGGTTCTGCAGCAGCTTCTTGATGTTGGCCTCGGTGGTCTGGGCCGACGTTGCGCCAGCGCACAGCGCGCAGGCCAGCAGCACAGAGCTGCGGAGGATGGACATCATCATGATCCCGTGGTGGTGGAAGAGAGGGCGCGGCCGAACGCGTGGTTCATCAGGCGGCGCTTCAGGAACGGCAGCTTGTCGACAGCCGTCATGCCGAGATTGCGCAAGGCCTTCACCGGCCCGAGCTCGGAGGCAAACAGCCGCTGCAAGCCGTCGGTCGTCAGCTGCATCAGCAGGACTTCCTCCTTGCGGCTGCGGGCATAGCGGGCGAGCGTGCGCGCGTCACCGCAATCCGCGGCGGCCTCGCGCTTGCCAAGCGCGGCCAGCAACGCATCGATATCCGCAAAACCGAGGTTCATTCCCTGCCCGGCCAGCGGGTGCACGACATGCGCGGCGTCGCCGACGAGCGCCACGCGATGCGCAATCAGCGAGTGCGAGCGGATCAGCCGCAGCGGAAAACCACGTGCCTTCTGCGGCACGAGCATCGAGAATTCGCCCAGCACTTGCCCGGGCAAGGACTGCAGCCGCTCGCACAGATCGTCGGGCGCCAGGCCCAGCAAAAGTGCGGCCAGCGATTCGGGCGCGGACCAGACGAGCGACACCCGCTGCCCGGGCAGCGGCAGCAATGCGACGATGCCCTCTGCGCCGAGAAACCACTGGCGCGCCACGCCGTGATGCGGGCGGGTGGTGGCGAAATTGGCCACTACCGCCGTCTGCCCGTAGGCACGGTAATCGATGCCGATATCGGCCTGCGTGCGCACCCAGGAGTACGCGCCGTCGGCACCAACAATCAGCGAAGTCGCGAGCGTGTCGCCCGAGTCCAGCGTGATCGATGCGCGCTCGGGCTCGCACTGCATCCGCACGGCCGTGCCCTGCACGACGCGCAGGTTGGACGCAAACCGCAGCGCGGCATCGAGCGCGTGGTTGAGATTGGCGTCTTCGACGATCCACGCAAGGGCATTGACACGTGCGCCGTAGGCGTCGAATGCCAGGTGCCCGGCCGCTTGCCGGCCGCTCGCGTCGGCATCCATGGCGCCATCGCCATGCACGGCCATCGCATCGACCGGGGCAATGCGCTCGACATCCATCGCCCCCCAGACCTTCAATGACGACAGCAGGCCATGCGCAACATGGTTGAGCGCGTAGACACGCTGATCCCAGTCGGGCGAGCGGCCGGCAGCGGCAGACGCGGGCGCGACCAGCACCACATCGTGTCCCGCTTGCGCCAGTGCGAGTGCCGCAGCCTTGCCGACGGCGCCGCTGCCAATCACGCAGATGTCGGACATGTTCTTCATGCGGGCATTATAGCCCCGCCCCTCAAACCGCTCCGGAGGGGCAGCGCCTGAGCATCCGCGGGTCCATGGGGCGGGTAGAGCCGGCGGGCGTTACCCGCCATCACCCCCGCCGCCCCTTGCACCCAAAGAATTTCTCCGCTATGATCTCGCGTCCTGGCCTGGTAGCTCAGTCGGTAGAGCAGAGGATTGAAAATCCTTGTGTCGGTGGTTCGATTCCGCCCCGGGCCACCAGAAAAGCAAAGCCCTCGTTAGCGATAACGGGGGCTTTTTGCGTTCGGGGGCGACATCACAACGCACACCATCGGATCGCTTGCACACTCCTCATGCCGTACTTACAATGTACATATGAATTCGCTCCGATTCGAATGGGACTCGCGCAAGGCCTCGGCCAATCTCAAGAAGCACGGAATTTCGTTTGAGGAAGCAAAGTCTGCGTTCCATGATGAACACGCCAAGCTGATTGACGATCCTGACCATTCGGCCGATGAGGAGCGATTCATTTTATTAGGCCTGAGTTTTTCCTTGCGATTGGTTGTGGTGTGCCACTGCTATCGAGGCGACGATGAGGTGATTCGCATCATCTCCGCAAGAAAGGCTACAGCCCACGAGACGAAATCTTATAAATAAAGGTGATTGACATGCGCGATGAGTATGATTTTTCAAAGGCTCGCAAAAATCCCCATGCAACCCAGCTGAAAAAATCCATCACCATCCGGCTTGATGAGGATTCTGTCGCTTACTTCAAGGGCATTTCGGAAGAAGTCGGAATTCCATATCAGACACTAATCAACTTGTATTTGCGGGATTGTGCGGCATCACACAGAAAACTGAATCTTCATTGGAAGTGATGCTCATCCGGATCAGGCGTCCTCGGCCCCGTTCGATTCCGCCCCGGGCCACCAGAAAAGCAAAGGCTTCGTTAGCGATAACGGGGGCTTTCATGTTTTGAGCGCCACTTTCCTGTGAAGCGAATATTTGCCAGACGGGCAATTTCAGAGAAGCGAACGGCCCGTCGCGAATGTTCTGCATGGCCGCAGCCGGAGCAGCTTCGGCGGCAGCGCGGCGGCCTTGTATAATTTGCCGTCGTCACTACCCCCGCGCCCTCCATGGACTCCGTCCCCTTGTGGGTACAACTCCTCGCTCTCGCCCTGCTGACGGCCACCTCGGCCTTCTTTTCGATCTCCGAAACTGCCCTGATGGCGCTGAACCGCCATCGGGTCAAGCATCTGGCGCGGCGCGGCTCGCGGCTGGCGGCGACTACCTTGTGGCTGCTCGATCGCACCGACCGCATGCTGTCGCTGATCCTGATCGCCAACACGCTCGTCAATGCCTTGATTACGGCGCTGGTGACGTCGATTGCGATTTCCACGTTCGGTAACGACGAGACCGTGATCACCGTGGCCACCGCCGTGGTGGCCTTCTTCCTGATCGTGTTTGCCGAGATCACGCCGAAGGTGATCGGCGCAACCTACCCGGAGCGCATTGCGCTACCGGCCTCGTTCATCATCAAGCCGCTGATCTTCATCGGCCG
>JAIXXL010000030.1 GCA_027490755.1 Betaproteobacteria bacterium | reverse complement strand
GGTGCCGGCCGCGATGTCGAGCACCTTGAAACCCGGACGGATGCCCGCCTGCGCTACCGTGAATGCCTTCCAGATCCGGTGCAGGCCGGCCGACATCAGGTCGTTCATCACGTCGTATTTTGCCGCCACCGAATGAAAGACTTCGGCGACCTTTTTCACCTTCTGTTCTTCGGGGACGTGCTGATAGCCGAAATGGGTCTGGGTCATGGCGGGGCGACGGGAGATGGTCGTGCAAACCCGCATTATACAAGCGGGCAACTCCGTCGCCCGGAGGCGTCCGCTGCGGGCAGCCGTGAACCAGAGACAGGAAATGTTCACTCAGTGGCCCGCCGGCAGGGGTTGGCCCTGCCCATGAACAGGGAGCCCGATCACCATGAATCCTGCCACTGCAGGTGCTGACGCCACCGCCTTTGCCCTCTCATCGCCCAGCCTCCAGGGTCTGGGACACGATAACGAATACCCGCCGGCCGACCACCCCGGGCGGCAAGCTTCGCCGCGCATGCTTCAGTTGGTACGAGAGCCTGAACCGGACGGGATGGATGTCGATACCGCCGATGACGAAGGAAACCGCGTCGACGCCGGACTCCGCCCGCCCAAGCGGGGCAGGGAAAGCGATGACGACTCCCGGGGTCCGCATGACGAACCCCGATTCAAGCGACCACGACACCGCACCCACAACTCTCCTGGCGGGAAAGAAACCGATGGGGATTTTTTTCCGTCCTCGTCTTCTTCGTCTTCCAGCCTGTCGTCGACGTCCTCCTGCGCAACCTCCGCTCCGACAGCGCCCAAGGCCTTGCCTCTCTTGTCCGATACCCAAGTGTCGGGCTTCTGGGAGCCCAACAAAATCGATTTGAAAAAAGCCGCCGCGGTTATTTTCGAAGACAGGCCTGACAACTGGCCAGACGGATTTTCCTTGCTTGAGTTCCCGGGCCTCTCGCCGGAACTGGCCGATATACTTCGGGGGGCCGGCATGCATGTTCTGTGGAGCAGTTCAGGCGCCGTGTGGGGACCCTGGTCGCTGGTACTGGTCGCCCCGCAGTATGACCGGGAGCGACTGAAGCTTGGCCTGTTGCAGGTGCAGATCAACCAGGACGGTACCCGCCCGCCGCAAGCGGAACGCAATGCCGACGCTGAGGCCGAGGCTCCCCGGAATGCGGATGCGATCGACGATGACACCGATGACGTGGATGAGGGGGAGTACGTGATCCACGTCGGTGGCGAGGGGGACCTTCAAATCCGGATCATCCGTCCTCGCGAGGCCGGTATCGAAGGCGGCACCGACGTTCAGACCATTCCCTTCCAAAGTTGCGCAACGCCGCTGATGGTCGCCACCGTGCTCGGCGACATCGAGACGCTGAATTTTCTTCTCGACAATGGCGCAGATCCCAATCGCCAGACTTCCGACGGCAAGACAGCCTTGATGGTTGCGGCCGCCAAAGGCCATATCCGTCTCGTCAGGTCGCTGCTGCGCCACCCACAAACACAGACCCACCTGAAAGATTCGGCCGGCTGGGCTGCGCTGGCGCATGCGGCACAGCATGGGCATGAAGCCGTGTTTTCCTTGTTGCTGAACTTTGGCATGGCACGTCTGCCGAGGCGGGTGTCGGATGAACCGAACGGACACCCGTTCATCATCGCGGCGCACAACGGGCATCAGGCGATCTGCGCCCTGATCGTAGCCGAGGGAGTGCGCGTCGATTCGGAAGACAATCTTGGCCGAACACCGCTGTGGTATGCCGCCCACAACGGTCATGCCGAATGCTGCCTGTGGCTGCTAGAGGCAGGCGCGAACCTCGATCATGTCGATGGCGGCGGCAATTCCATCCTGTCAGCCGCTGTCGCGGCCGGCAAGCTGGATGTTTTCAACCTGCTGCTTGAGCGGGGTGCCGCGCTGACGAACGAAAGGCAACATGACACGCTGCTCAATATCGCCACGAGAAACCAGCAAGAGAACCTGGTCCGGCGGCTGATCGAGTTGAAGGTCGACATCAACGCGACCGGAGCATCACGTCAAACCGCGATTACTCTCGCATGTATCGTTGGCTCCACAGCCATTGCGAAGCTATTGCTCGAAGCTGGCGCGAATCCCGACATACCGGACTCCAGCGAGACGAATACGCTGATACATGCGGCCGGCAAGAGCAATGTCGAGCTGATGCGCTTGTTGCTTCAATTTGGCGCCAAACTGCGGAGCAAGGAAAATTTCGGCTATCTCGCCTTGTACGCAGCGACCGCGCAGGGCTGTCTGGAGGGGATGAAGTTGCTCCTGGAAGCTGGCGTACCCACCTCGGTGCCAAGACTCAGGGACAGCAAGACCTGGAGTCTCTTTCCTTTGCTTTCGCTGCCGATCTGCAGCTGGGATAACTACAAAAATTCGCAAACTCTGTTTGATGCGATCAAACTTCTTCTGAAATTCAACACGCCACTCTCTGCGGTTGACCAATTTGGCGTTGATACATTGATGCTGGCCGCCATGGATGGACACGCTCCCCTCATCGAGCTGCTGTTTTCAGCGGGTGCCAGAGTGGGGCAAGCAGATGTCCGTGGCCGGAATGCATTACAGATCGCTGCGAAAACACTCGACGATATCCTGACCGGCGCCAGGGACGTATCCGCTGACTACGCCCATGCGTCGACTAAAACGCTCCGGTCTTTGGCCATACTGACCATGCAGAAGCAGCCATACTGGGAGCAGCGCCGTGCCATGGCTACTCAAAGAGCCGAACATCCGGTGACTCGTGAAATTCTCAGCATAGTTGGCGAACTGAAGACGACGCCCTCCGGCACCTGCATGGTTTTGGCCGTGCCGAAATTCGAGACCAAAAAGGTTTTCGCGATCGTGAAAGCCGCCTGCGAGTTGTCGCACGACGATTGGGATCCTCCGAACACTGAAATCCAGCTTTGCCTCGCCGGTGCCCGGTTGCCAGCCATCAAAGCCTATTGCTCGTACATAGACGCCTTCCCGGCAATGAAGCTTCAGTTGTTCGGCCCTGTTCCTGTCACCCAGATACCGCATCGCCTTTGGGTAGCGTCATTGAGCGGAACATTGGCCAATACGAAACGGCTGATCGTGGATGGAGAGTCGATCAACGAGCTCTACAAGGATCTCGGATCGGATCCCCTGCGAAAAATACTGGCCGACAAAGCCGGCGAAGAGATTGCACTGCTCAGTGATTTGGCGGCGGAGCAGGAAAAGTCGCTGGCAACGGAATTCGCGGGCCTTTTCGATCAATGCCTGCATTCCACCCTGTCGCTTAAAAGGGAGCAAGCACTCGAGCTGCATGCCTCGCCGCCTGCACAATTTATCGCTTCACAGTTGACACCCAAGGGTATCTATGCGGCGCTGGCCGATCGCATCGACCAAGCCTGGCGCGCTGCATGGGTCGAAACCATTCCACCGCGACCGGAATCATTCTTGAACAGCGATCACTTGGCCTGGATCGAAAATCAGGAAGTGCAGCTCCATGCGGACATTCCGATCCTGGATTCGATGGAGGGAACGAACACCGCCGGCAGCAACAGCGCCGATAGCAGCATCAACGATGGCATCACCTCCCTCAGCGAGCATCGATCATTGCAACTGCTGCAGGCATTCAGAAGGAGGCTATCGCTGATCGTCGACTCGGGCGATACGCTGAAACTGCCGGGTGCCTCTCCTGAAGCCGCCGGATTGTATGCCGACCTGATGTTCCGGCAACTTCATATGCTGACGCAGTTCATCAGGGGAGAGACTGAAGTTGAGACTGACGTTGAGACCGGGCCGGTGGCTGCTCCTGCGGCAGTGCCTGCTCCAGCACCTTTTTCCTGATACTGACCTGAGTTTCAGGATTCGGCGATGTCCGACGACGGGTCGGGGAATGAAGACAGGCCGGGCCTGACCTCGAGACTAGGTGCGGGCCAGGATCCGGCCAGCGAGGGTGTTGCCGGGGGGCTCAGTGAGAGCTGCAACCGCCGCCTTTGACCACCATGGGCGCATCGCGGCCGGATTCGCGCGAGAATCCGGCCGCTTCCAGCTTCTGCAGGTAGTCCTCCCACAGCCGGTCGCGATTCACGCAGAAATCATGCAGCAGGTCCCACGAGTAGATGCCGCTATCGTGCCCGTCCGAAAACACCGGCCGGATCGCGTAATGCCCGACCGGCTCGATGCCCTTGATCTCGACCAGCCGCTTGCCGGTCTGCAGCGTCTCCTGCCCCGGCCCGTGGCCGCGCACCTCGGCCGACGGCGACAGCACGCGCAGGAATTCAAACGGCAACTCGACGCTGTCATCGCCGTACGCGAGCTCGAGCGTGCGGGAGGATCTGTGCAAGGTGATGGCGGTGGGAATGCGGGTATTGCTCACGGCTAGTCCTTCGTTTTCATGGGCGTTGCAGCGGGTAGCGATCAGAGGTAGGTCGCCAGCCGCTGCTGCATTTTGGCACGCAACGCATCCAGCCGCTCGCGCCGCACCTGCAATGACGCCGGCTGGGCCGGGCGCTGCGCCTGCCCCCACACCGGCTGCGGGAAGTGCACGTCGTCGGTGTAGCGCGGAATCACGTGCCAGTGCAGGTGCGGCACCACATTGCCGAAACTGGCGAGGTTGACCTTCTCCGGCTGCATCACCTCGCGCACCACGTGCTCGACCTGCCACAGCACGTCCATCAGCAGCATGCGGTCGAGCTCGTTCAGGTCGGTCACTTCCCGCACATGGTCGCGCCAGATCACGCGGCAAAAGCCAGGGTAGTTGTCGTCATCGATCAGCACCACGCGGAACTGCGCGCCCTGGTGCAGCACTTCGCCGCCCGGGGTTTCGCACAGTTCGCAGCCGGTGACGCGCATTGCCTGATCCTCGCTCATGCTCAGACCAGCACCCGCTC
>JAIXXL010000040.1 GCA_027490755.1 Betaproteobacteria bacterium | reverse complement strand
TCGGCGATTGATAAAAACTTTTTCAAGTCAACAGGAGATCATCATGGCATGGACCACCCCGGCAGCAACCGACCTGCGTTTCGGCTTCGAAATCACGATGTACATCGCTAACCGCTAATTCGGCGGTGCGCGGGCCGGCCTGCTGGCCGGCTGCGACACGTGTTTTGAAAAAGACGGCCCTCGCGGCCGTCTTTTTTTTGGCGGAAATATTGTGAATCCAATAATTTATGCTCTCTTACCATGGGAAAAGTTTCATCAGGTCAAAGAAATCATGAATTTCATTACCGCAACGCTCTTGCGATCCCGCTATCCTGACGCGTTTTTGTTCTCGGACCCTCTTTTCATGAAAAACAATAAGACTACGCTGGCCGTGCTGATCGCCGGCTGCTTCGGAGCTGCCGGTGCCAATGCCGAGGAGACCAAGGTTCTGTCGCCCGTTGTCGTGACGGCGACGCGCGTCGAGCAGGACAGTTTTGACCTGCCGATGTCGATCGACAAGGTCGAGAAGAAGGACATTCAGGACGCACAGCTGCGAATGACCCTGTCGGAGAGCCTGTCGCGCATTCCGGGCATCACCGCGCAAAACCGGAATCAAATGGCGCAGGATCCCCAGATCTCGACGCGGGGATTCGGTGCCCGGTCAGCTTTCGGCGTTCGCGGCATCCGCCTTTTCGTCGACGGCATTCCGCTGTCGATGCCTGACGGAATAGGCAACCCCGGGAGCATCGACCTCTCGACAATCGGCGGTATCGAAGTAATGCGGGGTCCTTTCTCGACGATGTACGGAAACTCGTCGGGTGGCGTGATCCAACTGCTCTCGGCTGAAGCACCGAAGACGCCAGAGGTCTCGGCTGACGTGATGTTCGGCAGCTTCAACACGCGTCGCGACAGCTTGCAGGCAGCGGGCATCCGTAATGGCCTCGATTACTCGCTCACTTACACCGATTTCTCGTCCGATGGTTTCAGAGAACAAAGCGCGAGCTCGAAACAGTCCGCCACTGCCCGCCTCAAAACGCAAGTCGGCAATGATGCTCGCCTGACCACGCTGATCAGCTGGTTCGATCAGAACGCACAAGACCCGGGTGGACTGGTCCGGAACGCCGTCGCCGGCGATCCGTCGGCTTTCGCCAACCCGACGGGAGCTGCCGCCAATTTCAAGCTGGTCAATACCCGCGTCGCTCGCGACAACACCCAGATCGGCATCAATTACGAAAAGTCGATCGATCAGAACAATTCGCTGAACCTGATCGCGTATGGCGGCAAGCGCAACAACAACCAGGTGCTTTACGTCGCTAACGCCCCGGCCAACAGCCGGTCAAGCCAGATAGCCCGCGATTTTTATGGCACCGAGCTTCGGCTGACGAATCGCGGTCAGTTCATGTCGAAGCCCTACACCATCACGGGCGGCATCGCCTTCGGTGAGATGAAAGACAGCCGCTACGATATCAATGCCGACAACGGCGTCACTCGCCCTGCCATCGATGCAAATTTCAACCGCAACGAGGCCCAGTCCGCTCGCAATTTCGACCAGTATTTGCAAGGAAGCCTCGCAGCCAGTGAGCGGCTAGACGTACATGCGGGCTTGCGCCGGACGAAAATCGATCTGAGTGTCACCGACCGCCAAGTTGACCCGGTGAGGTGCGGTGTCGCCGCAACCCGACGTTATTGCGACACCAGCGGGTCGGTGAACTACGAGAGAACCACGCCTGCAGTTGGCGCGGTGTACAAACTCACGCCCACATTGAATTTGTACGCCAATTTCGGCCGGGCTTTCGAAACGCCGACCCTGGTGGAAATCTCGTTCCTCGATGCAAGCGCCGGAACCGGTCCCAACTTGAACCTCAAGCCCAGCACCAGCGACAACTTCGAAGTCGGGGCCAAGGCGTTCATCGGGGAAGCAACCCGGGTGAATCTGGCGGCGTTCAACATCCGTACCGACAACGAGATCATTACCAACCAGACGGTAAGCGGACGGTCGAGCTTCCAGAACGGCAAGACCACCAAGCGTACCGGTGCCGAGTTGTCGGTCGAATCCGCGTTGCCTAACAATTTCTCCCTGTACGGAGCCTACACCCTGCTGAACGCGCAGTTTGACGAGGCGTTCAGCTACCCCACCAACAATAACGTCGCGAAGAACAATTACATCCCCGGTACGTATCGCGCACAGTTCTTCGGCGAACTGGCCTGGAGTCACCAGCCGACAAACTTCCGTGCCGCTATCGAGGGGAGGTATAACAGCAAGGTATTCGTCAATGACACGAATACCGATGCAGCACCGTCCTACACCATCTTCAACATCCGGGCCAGTCTGCAGCAGCAGGTCGGCAACTGGAGAATCACCGAGTATGCGCGCATCGAGAACATTTTCGACAAGCAGTACATCGGCTCGGTACGCGTGAACGACTACACCAACCAGCGTTATTTCGAACCCGCCCCCGGCCGCAACTATATCGTCGGCATCAAGGCGAACTACGCGTTCTGACCGGCACAAGCGCCATCAAGGCCCGCACCTCGGTGCGGGCTTTTTTTGCCCGGCGATATCGGGCGGAGGTCAGATGCTCTTCAGGTCGTCCGCGTCCCACGCGCCGGTGCGCCGCATGCAGGCCTCCGCGAAATCCCTCGCATGCTGCTGCGGCGGCTGCGGATGCTGGAACACCTTGCCGAGTTGCGCGCGCAGGAAGGCTTCGTCTTCTGCGTCCTGCACGAACCAGCGCAGCGACTTGGGGACGGACTGGATCAT
>JAIXXL010000023.1 GCA_027490755.1 Betaproteobacteria bacterium | reverse complement strand
AGTGGGATCTGTCGGCGGGCGAAACCCTCAGTTATTCGTATTACGACGGCAGCGTGCCGTATGTCGGCTACCCGGCCGGCGGGCGCAATCCGGGATCGGCTGCCTTTTCCATTACCAGCCAGGCGGCGGCGCTGGATTCGGCCTTTGCCGACTGGGACATGGCGTCGATGCTGGACTTCCTGAAAGTGACAGAAAGCGGCACCACGGTCGGCGAGCTGCGCACCGGATACACCAACAACTCCCAGACGCCGGCCGGTGTCGCTGCCTATGCCTACGGGCCGGGCACCCACCCGGTGAACGGCGACATCTGGTTCAACGGCGACCTGACCGCGAACCAGAGCTTTGTCGTCGGCAGCTATGGCTACATGACCGCGCTGCATGAGATTGGCCATGCGATCGGCCTGTCGCATCCGTTCGATGCATCGTCCGCTGCCGGGATCAACCTGCCGACCGCCGACGACTACATGCGCAACACCCTGATGTCGTATACGTCGACCGACCGCAACTACCAGCTGGTGGTGACCAGTACCGGCGGTAGCGTCAGTTATACGCTGACCAATCCGGTGTACGCATCGACGCCGATGATCTACGACGTCGCGACAGTCGAGTATTTTTACGGCGTATCGACCACCACCAATACCGGCGATACCAACTACACGTGGAGCACGTCGCCGGTCGTGATCGAGACGCTGGTCGACAGCGGCGGCAACGACACGATCGACGCATCGAACCAGACGCGCTCGAACCTCATCAACCTCACCGCCGGCAGCTTCTCGTCGATCGGCTACTGGAGCCGCGCCGAGCAACTGGCGCACTACCAGAGCCTGTACGGTGCCGGCGTGGCCGCCAACATCAGCGCCTTTATCGCCGCAAACGACCAGGGGCCGGCCAACGATATCCTGTACACCGGCAAGGACAACGTCGGCATCGCGCTGAGCGCGACGATCGAGAATGCCATCGGCGGCCAGGCGGCAGACACCATCACCGGCAACAGCGCCAACAACCGCCTGAAGGGCAATGCCGGCAATGACACGATCAGCGGCGGCGGCGGTACCGACACCGCCGTCTTCAATGGCGCGTATGCGAACTACGTGATCAGCACCTCCGGCGCCACGACGACCGTGCAAGCCAGCACCGGCACCGACGGTACCGACTCGCTGACCGGCGTCCGCTACCTCGAGTTTTCCGACCTGACCTGGGATCTGACCACGAATGTCGCTGTTGGTGGTGGTGGCGGCGGTGGTGGTGGCGGCGGTGGTGGTGGCGGTGGCGGTGGTGCAAGCGACTTTGTCAGCGGCAACCAGACCTATGTGGGTCGCCGTACCGGGTCGGCCGGCGGCGGCGCTGGCGGCGGAACCGGCGGCGGCTCTGGCGGTGGATCGGGTTCCGGCTCGGCCGGGGGCGCGGTGCTGACGCCGACCGCCCCGCGCGGCCCGAGCCTGATCGACAACAGCCCCGCGAACCGCCTTGCCGGCGGCAGCGGTGGCGACCGCCTGTCGGGCGGTGCGGGCGACGATCTGCTCGAGGCCGGAGCCGGCGACGACGTGGTGATCGCCGGCGCCGGCAATGACCTGATCGTCGGCGGCAGCGGCGAGGGCAACGATACCTATGTCGGCGGCGCGGGCGCGGACACCATCCGCTACAGCAGCGCGAAAGCCGGCATCACGGTGAACCTGCAACTCGGCACGGCCCGCTCCACTGCCAGCGGCGACCCTGCCGGCATCGGCGTCGATTCGCTGAGCGAGATCGAGAACGTGATCGGCGGGCGCTTTGCCGACCTGCTGATCGGCGATGCGGCAGACAACCAGATTGCCGGCAATGGTGGCAATGATTCGATTGACGGCGGCGCGGGCAACGACACGGCCGTGTTCACAGGCGCGCGCAACAGCTACACGGTTGCTGCGGCAGACGGCGGCTTTCTGGTGACCGGCCCCAACGGCGAGGCGGTGCGGCTGCTGAATGTCGAGTTCCTGCAGTTTTCCGATGGGACGTTCCAGATCAGCGGCGGCTCCACCACCTCCTCAGCCAACGGGCAGCCGCACATGGGCGGCATTTCCCTGAGAACCCAGGCCGATGCTTCGGCCGCGATCGGCAACGTCGACGCGGCGCTCACCTACGTGAACCGCCAGCGCTCCGCGCTGGGCGCGATCATGAATGTCCTCGAGTCGCGCGCCAATGTGCTGACGTCGGAAAGAACCAACACCACGGCCGCCAAGTCGCGCATCATGGACACCGACTATGCGCTCGAGACCGCAATGATGGCCCGGCAGATGATCTTGGCGCAGGCGGGGCAGGCGATGCTGGCGATGGCGAATCAGTCGGGGCAGGGGGTATTGGCTTTGCTGAGGTGATGGTGGGGAGAACCTCCAACGACCGTGACGAACATGTCCCGTTAAGCCTCTGCTATTTCCTGATTCTGAGGGGCTCCAGTTTCCTCTTTTTTCTGATGGCAATCACACTGTCGAAAAATTCAACAGAAAAAATCTCGCGTGTGATGTCAGGATGCGCGACGCGTCTGGTTCTTTGATGTCTTGGCAACTTGAAGCGATTTCTTCTGGCGTCCGCATCAATGAAATCAATATTCAGTCTCTCTGCCAGCCCCTTGAAATAGTCATACAGACCAATTCCGTAAAAACTTTCCTGATGTTCTGGTGAATAATTCGTGTGAGTATCTTCAATGATGTAGATGCCTCCCTCTTTTACTGATGGCCAGAGCATGAGAAAAGTTTGCAACATATGTTTTTGAATGTGAGAGCCATCATCTAAAACAATGTCAATGGCTGATGCGCGCTGTTTGAGCGAATCTATGCACGCTGGATCAATTTGTGATCCGACGAATATCTCTTCAGCGGTGCCGTCCTCCTGAAGCGTGACGCATTTTGGATCGATATCCAGACCGAAAATCCTTGAGTTTTGTCCGAACAAACTTTTTGCAACCTCAAGTGAGCCACCATTTTGTACACCTATTTCAACATAAGTTATGTCTTGGCCGTATTTATGAGAAAACAGGTGGTCGTAAATCTCAAAATAATGCTCCCATTTTTCTGAGCTATGTTTTCTTTCAGAAAAAAATTTTTCCTGGTACGTCATATAAAATCCTTTTTGCTATAACGATGTAAAAGCAGTCTTTCGGCGTGTCTAATATGCTATCGTCTGCGAGAGCTGCTCGTTATATGATCTGTTGAAAATCTAGTTGAATTTCCTGCTCTACCTTGCGACTTGACACCAATTATTCCAGGTTTTAAGTATGCCTCGGCTTGCGTGCGGTAATACGCATGTCTCTCGGCTCGCGTAACTTAAACTGAGCAGGCTCCTGCCGGATATCCGTCAGCCCAGCGGCCTGCATCACTGCCGCAAGCGATCGCGGTGTGTAACCCCATCGGTGAATCATCAATGGATCGCGCCAACCCGGGTCGCCGTAGAAAACCCACATGCTGCGTTGACCTTCTGGCCCACCCAATGCAGCCCGGTCTGGGTCCTTGAGGAATTCTTGCGCGGCGCTGATGAGGTTGGGGCACTCCAGAATCATTCGACCGCCAGGCTTCAGAACCCTGGTCCATTCTTTGAGGATTTCCACGATTTCCCATTGCCAGAAATGCTCTACTACATGAACGGCAAGAATCTCGTCTGCAAATTCATCATCAAAGACGGTCAATCTATGCAAATCGCATAAGACATCTGGTTTTTTTCCGCCACGCGATTCGACTACGTCGACGTTGATATATCCATCAATAATCTTGTCGCCACAACCAAGATTAAGCCTCACTTCTGTAACAGTACTTTTCTGAGGTGTTTTATCCTCCGGCATTGCTTTGGCAGAGACTGTCCTCAATATCAACTCGCTCCATGCTTTTGCGATGCATTCTTTTGTATGGCTGGTTGCAATTTGCTGTTGAATTCTGGATATTGGCGATGTATCGATTTGAGTCGCTCGGAGCGACGCCTTGAATGTGGCTTTCTCTAGGTTGAAAAATGCACTTGAATATGGCTCATATGACGGTAAGGGGGAAGCGAGCGTCGGCAGGCCAAGTGCCAAAGCCGTGAGCAGACGATTGGAGCTTGCGCCGTTCTTTCGGGGATTCGCCAGATCTGCCGGAATAATGCAAAAGTCGGACAGCGACGTCGCCTCAACTAGTGTTTCCGTACTCCATGAAATGATATTAATTTCTATGTTCGCCAGATTGGGTAAATCCAGCAAATTGGTAATATCCTCAGGTAGTGGATACAGATTGGTTAATACGATAACTCGTGCCTCGTCGCCCACATCGAAGAAATCTATGAGGCAGTGAAGCAAAGGTTCAATGTTGGTGCTATGGCCAAACCAGAGGAAAGTTTTTCGCTCACCTAAGCGGTGCTTGGGCGGGATAATTGGAACTTCTATTGGGTCCTCGATTACCTCTATTTTGCAAGTGACATGGCTTTCAAGGTATCGTCGCAGCTGATGAGAACTGCAAACAACCAGATCAGCCAGAGACAAGGCCTCTGTGTAAAAGTCGGCGGTGACACTCGGTATTGCCAAGTGATGATCTGTGTAGTCAATGATTATTTTAATGCGTGCAGCTTTGCTTCGCTTTAAATGCTCGCGCCAACGTCGGGCACGGTCCGGATCAGTGACTGTGTCAATTTTTCCAACGATAATCACGTCTGCGCGGGATGCTTTGTCACCATCGTTTAGGGTGCAAGTTGCTCCATCTTTCTCTGCAGCGCGGTAGCCGACGACGGTCCGAAGCCGCACAGAGGCGAGATTACTCATTTCAAGTGTCTCGATTGTTGGCGAGGCGAAAGGGGTCAACCATTCGATTTTTGGCTTGACTTTAGGAGTTCGTGATTTCTTACCCATACCGTTGCCCGTTTTCCGGTTTAAAAATGATTGCAGGCTGATCAAAAAGCAATCAACTCCCCCGACCCCTCCGGCGTCTCTAACAACCGAAACCCCCGCTCCCGCCCGTACTCATACTGGCTGGCCGCGTGGATCAGCCCGTAATCGCGCACCAGCAGCAAGCCCTTGCGGCCAGCATCGAACATGTCGATCACTGCGCGGATTTCGTTATGGTGGTCGTGGTTCAGCAGCACGATCAGGAAGTCCTTTCCCTTCGCGCAACGCTGCACCAGCTCGCGGGCATCGACGACCAGGTTGTCTTCCGGGAGCAGGGTGTTCAACTCGCGGCAGATGTCCGCGTCACGGCAGCGCGGCGCGGGGTCGGTCGTCCAGATCGGCTGCTTGGCCGAGTTGCCGAACATGAAGGCCGTCATCGTTGCCAGCACCGACAAGTGCTCGACGCCGATGGCGACGGTGGTCGCTTCGCTGCGGCGCGACGCGCGGGCGGCGACGGCGCGGCTCATCAGCATCCGGTCCTGCATCGTCAGCGCCCCCGGCCGCTTGGCCAGCAGGTCGATCAGCGCTGGCACTTCGCGCCCCTGCTCGAACTGCGTCAGCAGGACGTTGGTGAGCTTGATGTTGCTGTCTTTGTAGGAAGTGGTCATTGCACGATCACCCTTGCAACGCGGTCGACGAGGTTGCGTACCGGCTCGTCGTGATGGCGGCGGAACAGCAGCACGTCGGGGTAGGCGATCGACCATTGGTCGTCGACGCCCAGGATCCACGGACCCTGCGGCTCCGGCATGATGACTGCCACCTTCTGGCCGCAGGCGCCGGCAAAGTGCACCAGCGCGGTCGAGACCGAGACGATGCCGTCGCAGGCGGCGGCAAGCGCCATCCAGTGGTCGATGTTCTTCTTGAAGTCGAGGTCCGGAAAGCTCAGCATTTCGTAGCCGCGCTCGGCCAGGAACGCCTCGTCGTGGCGGGTATCGCCATACTGCAGATTCACACACAGCGCGCCGCGCTCGAAGATGGGCAGCCAGTTCTCGATGTCGAGCGCCTTGTTGCGTTTCTGGTTTTCCCAGTAGCCGCCTTTCCACGAGATGCCGACGATGGGGCGGCCTTGCGCGACCTCGCGCAGCTTGCGGTGGTACATGGCGTACAGGTTGCCGTCCACCTTCAGGAAGGCGCGCCGGCGCTCGATGAAGCTGTCGAGCGTGGGGCGGTAGCGCGGCAAGATGCTGCCGAGCGGGATGAAGCCGTTGTTCGGCAGCTTGCAGTCGTTCCAGGGCTCGATGAGCCCGGGCTGGGCGACTTCCATGTCCGGGAAAGAGCGTCGGACGATGGGTGCGATCCGCTCTTCGCAGACGAAAATGACCTTCTTGAATTCCTCGATCGCCTGATCCATCGCGCTAATGAAGAGCACCTGGTCGCCGATCCCTTGTTCGACGCAGACCATGGTCCACTTGTCGGTATCGATCTTATCCTGCAGGTCGGCGCGGCGCGCCTGCTTCATCAGGCCGGGCAGGTTGCGGCCCATGGTGCCTACATCCTTGTGGAAGCCGTATTCCCAGTACTTCCAGCCGCGCTCGAAATCGCGCGTGCGCAGCAGGTGCAGCGCCATGTTCCAGCACAGCGGTATGTCGGTCTTTCCGGTCTTCTCGAGTGTTTTCTTCAGCGCGTGGTCATAGATCATCACGCCGGCCCGCGAGTCGCGGTCGGCAATGATGTCGGCCTGCATGCGCATGATCACCGGGTCATCCGGAAACTCTTTCGCGATTTCGTCGAGATACAGGAAGGATTCGTTCGATTTGCCGGTGGAGCGCAGGGCCGACGCCTTCGCCAGCCGGAACATGCGGTGTTTCGGATCGATGCCGAGGAAATGCTCGCAGACCTCGAGCACGTCGGCCGACCTCGCCAGGTCGAGCAGGCAGTTGGTGTACATGCTGCCCGTCTCGAAATCCGTCGGATCGAGCTCATGCGCCTTTCGCGCATGGGGCAGGGCATCGGCGTGACGGCCTTTCTGGATCAGCAGCGAGGCGAGGTTCTTGTAGGCTTTCTGGCCGCATCCCGGCTCGCGGATGGCGCGGAACAGGCAATGCTCCGCGTCGTCCGGTTTGCCCTCGGCGAACAAAATCATCGCCTCGTGGCTCAAGGCTTTCCAGAGCTCTGCCGGCGGCGACTTTTTCAGCAGGCGCCGGGCGCCGGCGAAATCTTTTTTCGCGATGGCTCCAAGGATGGGGTCGCTCTGCGACGTCGGTTTGGTTTTGGCCAGCATGATCAGGCCGCCTCGAGCGCGAGCTGCGCAAATTTTAGCTGGGCCTCTTCCGCCAGCCAGAGTTCGGCGAAATCGCAATCGCGCTTGTGCTCGAACCACGGACCGCCCAGCGTGTAATGCACCGCCTTCAGTTTGTCGTACTTCGGCGCGTACCAGCCTTCGAGGTAATTCCACCCCTTGTCGAGTTCGCCGATCTCGTCGTCGTCCAGCCAGCTGAAGCGGTGCAGGAAGGCGGGCTCGGCGTGGTTGACGACGTCCGGCGTCAGGGCGCGCACCGACGGGTGCGCACAGTT
>JAIXXL010000031.1 GCA_027490755.1 Betaproteobacteria bacterium | reverse complement strand
GCTACCTGGGCGGCTCGATGATCTCGAAGGACATCGCGATCGCGGCCCACGCGGCCGAGTTGCTGCCGCTGGACCTGCTGAAATTCCACGAGGTCGGCGTGCACCTGAGCCTGACCGGTACCGCCGGGGCCATTCTGGTGGTGGCGGCGGCGCGCTGGATCAGGCAGCGCGGCGTCGGACAACAGGACGGTGATTCGCTGGCCCGGTAGCCATGGCGCCGGTTCAGCCCTCGAGCAGCAGCCTGTCTTCCCCCACCTCGAACAGGCCCGGATCGATGTCGGTGCGCAGCCGGTACGACAGGCGCGCCGGATCGGCCGGGTCGACGTAGACCGCATCGAACAGGCCTGCGGTCGGCTCCGGCACCGGCGGCAGCCGGCGCCACGCACTGGCCTCGGTGGCGTACAGGCCGACGACCTCGTCGGCTGCCAGCACCAGCGGCGCGGCATCGGGCGCCGGCGAGTAGACGATGCCGACCGTCGCGACCGTCTGGCCGAAGCCGAGAAATTCCGCCAATGCCACCACCGGCAGCACGCCGCCGCGCCACTGCAGGTGCAGCCGCTCGACGCCATCCTGCGCCAGCCGCGCCTCCTGCGTCAGCACCTCGTGTACCGCCGATGCATCGAGCATCAGGTGGATCGGTCCGGCCCGGACTTGCAGACAGAGCATAGCCATCGCTAGCCGGGCAAGGCTGCCGGCGTGCCGGACAATGCAGGCCGCTCGTCGCCGATGTTCTCGGCCAGCCGGTAGATCGCGCCGCAGTCGAGAATGAGCACCACGCGGCCGTCGCCGAGAATCGACGCGCCGCCGACGCCGGGCAATTCGGTCAGGCGCGGATGAATGTCCTTGCTGAACAGTTCATGCCGGCCCAGCACCTCGGACACCGAAATGCCCAGCATGCGCTGCGAATCCGACAGCACGACGGCAAACCGGTGCGGCGCGGCCGACGCGCTGCGCGCGTAGCCGAGCAGGTCGTCGAGGCGCGCGATCGGCAGGAAGCTGCCGCGCAGCAGCACGGCCTTGCGGCCCTTGACGGACTGGATGTCCTCCTCGTTGAGTTCGATGACCTCGGCCACGTAGCGCGCCGGAATCGCGAGGGTCTGGTTGGCCGCCGTCACCAGCAGCACCTCCTGCACCGCTGCCGACAGCGGCATGAACATCGCAAACGAGGTGCCGCGGCCGACGCTGGAATCGAGATGGATGTTGCCGCCCAGCCGCATGATGTTGGTGCGCACCACATCCATGCCGACGCCGCGGCCGGAAGTTTCGGTGACCACCTCGGCCGTCGAAAAACCGGGCCGGAAAATGAATTTCAGGATTTCGTCGATGCCCATGCCGAGGCTGTCCTCCTCGCGCACGAGGCCGCGCTCGACCGCCTTGCGCCGGACCTTTTCGGGGTCGATCCCGCGCCCGTCGTCGATCACGCGGATCACCACGCGCGCGCCCTGCTGCTCGGCCTGCACGCGGATCACCGCCTCTTCCGGCTTGCCGACGGCGCGCCGCTCGTCCGGCGTCTCGATGCCGTGATCGACGCTGTTGCGGATCATGTGCAGCAGCGGATCGGACAGCGACTCGACCATCGCCTTGTCGATCTTCACGTCCTGACCGCTGAGCTCGAGCCGCACGCGCTTGCCCTGGCTCTGAGCGAGGTCGCGCACCATGCGCGGCAGGCGCTTGAAGACCAGATCGACCGGCACCACGCGCAACTCCATCACGCCGTCCTGCAGGCGCGACAGCGCGCCCTGGATCTGGGCCTCGACCTCGGCCAGCCGGCGCGACTGCGCATCGACCAGGTCCATCAGTCGCTGGAAATCTTCGTTGTCGTCGAGCCGGCCGTCGAGTTCGTGCCGCAGCGACTGCAGCAGGTCGCGCTGGCGGCGGTCGCCGATCAGGTGCGACAACTGGCCGCGGATGATCACCATCTCGCCGATCTGGTTCATGAACTGGTCGAGCGTCTCGCCCGGCACCCGGATGAAATTCGATGCTGCGGCGCCCAGCGGCGTGCCGGTCGGCGGATTTGCCGGCGGCGTCGCGGCCGCCTTGGGCACGGGCGCCGTCGTCGCCGCGCCGGCAGCGGCGGAGGGTGCGGCGGGCGGTGCGGCGGCAGGTTCGGCGGCAGAGTCGGCGACCGGCGCGGCGGCGGGTGCGGCCGCTGTGTTTGAGGCGGCCGTCGACGTCGCCGCGCTCACTGCCGGCGCGGCGCCGGAGCCCGTGCTGCCGGCGGTGGCCGACAGTTTCAGGAAGCCCTGTCCCTGGTCGATATCCTGCAATTCGCGGTCGATCGTGGCGCGGTCGGCAGTCGAGAAAAACAGGATCTCGTACCAGTTCTCGTCCTGCTGGAATACCGAGCGGTTGCTGATGATCGTGCCGCGCGACTGTATCCACTCGATGAAGGCCGACGCGAGCCGCTCGGACGACTCGAGATGGGCGTCGATCACGTAGGCGCAGGCGCCGGCGGCTTCGAGTTCGCCGATCTGGCGGATGTTCTCGGGGGTCAGCAGGTCAACCAGCTCTTGCGGCAGCTTCAGCTTGGACGCCAGCTCGGTCTGCGTGGCGCGGGCCTCGCCGCCGATCCCGCTCTGCTGCCACAGGTAGGCCTGGATGCGCTTGTTGATCGCGCTCACACGCTCGGATGCGACCAGTTCGCCGAACTTGGCGGCATTGTGCGCCAGCGAAAACTCGCGGATGGTATTGATGGCCTCGAGCGTGATCGTCAGCAGCAGGCTGTGCTCGGCGCCGGCCTGCTCGTCGCGGCGATACACGTCCGACAACAGCAATGGCAGGTTGAAATAGACGTCGCTGAACTTGGTGCTCAGGTACTCGTGCACGCGCAGGAAGGCAGCGCCGACGCGATGCATCGCGTCGCGATCCGACGGGTCGATGGCGGGCAGCTGCGACGCAATGTCGTCGAGCAGCGCGACCAGGCTTTTCTGCAGCGTCTCCTCGAGGATGTTGCCGAGCTCGGCCTCGCCGAACGAGCTGCCGCTGACCTCGCCGAGCTGGCGCAGGTCGGCGATGAAATCGACGATGCAGTTGACGATGCGGCGGCTGTCGAAGGCAACCGCGGCCGAGTCGGGCAAGGCATCGATGATGGCGCGGATGTCTTTCGACAGGCCGTTGTACTGCAGCTTCTGCGTCGAGCGCGCCATCCATGCGAGCGGACGGCGGATGTCGTTCGCGACCTGGAATACCAGCTCGGGATCGTCCTTGGCCGCCACCGACGAGGCCAGCAATTCGAGCAGCGGAATGCCGTTGCGCACCATACGGAAGAACACTTCCTGCTCGCGCGCCAGCGGCTGCGGTTCGGCGGCTTTCGGCTTGGGCGGGGCTGCCGCTGCAGCGGGAGCTTCAGCAGCGGGCGCAGCGGGCGCGGCCGGCGTCGCCGGTGCGGGCGCCGGAGTTGCAGCGGCCGGTGCGGCAGGTGCGGCCGGCGCTGCCGCGGCAGGCGACGGCGCGCCGGTCGAGGCCGCCTGGTAAGCCGCCTGCAGTTCGTCGGTCAGGCCGGGCGGCAGCTCGCCGTCGGCGCGCTCGGCAACGGCCTTCGCGCGCAAGACCTTGATCGCGTCCAGCGCGCGCAGCAGCAAATCGACCCTCGGCTTGTCGAGGCCGGCGATACCCTCGCGCACCAGACCCAGCAGGTCTTCCGCGCGGTGCGCGATTTTTTCGAGGGCGGTCAGTTCCATCACCCGGCTCAGACCCTTGAGCGAGTGGAAGGCGCGGAACAGGCCGGACAGCTCCTCGCCGTCCAGCTGCACGCCGTCGGCCTTGACCAGCAGCCCCTCGATCGCCTCGACGTGCTCCTCGGTCTCGACCGCGTACTGCGCCCAGATGGTTTCGATGAAGTCGGCTGACATGGGTCGTGTCCGTGACTGGCGGTGGCGGGAGGGTCAGATACCGAGCGTCTTGCGGATCGACTTGACGATCTCGTGGCCCTTCTTCGCGCCGAGGTCGAGGCTCATCGCGCCGGAGGGCTTGGCGATCACGTCGGCCGCGCCCAGCTTGCGCGCTTCGAGCGCCTGGGGCGATCCGGCCTGCGCGACCGACGAGACGATGATGACCGGCACGTCGCTCAGCAGGCGCAGCCGGCGCAGACACTCGATGCCGTCCATTTGCGGCATCTCGATGTCGAGCAGCACGAGGTCGGGCGGGCTGGTCTTGATGCTTTGCAGCGCCTCGATGCCGTTGCCGGCCTCGCCGCAGACGTTGAGGTCGGCATCGGCGGAGATGATGCCTTTCAGAAGCGCGCGCATCACAAAGGAATCGTCGACGATCAGTATGTTTTTCTGGCTCATTCTGTTTGGCTGGTCCGGTTAATCATGCAAGGCTGGAAGAGGTTCCGAACATCGACTGGCCTGCCAGCCTGGCGAGGCGGCGCCCGATGTCCTGCGGAGAGAGAATCGCGGTCGCCAGGCCGGCCCCGATGACCGAGCCGGGCATGCCATCGACCACGCAGGTGGACGGATCCTGCGCGAGGATGGTCGCGCCCCTGGCGTCGATCAGTTCGCGGCTGCCCTGCAGGCCGTCGCTGCCCATGCCGGTCATCACCACGCCGATCACGGGGCAGGAGACGCGGGTGGCGGAAGCGAACAGCACGTTGGCGTTCGGATGGATCGGCGCCTCGGGATTGAGGCGCTCGAACAGGCGCAGCATGCCGGGCGCGGACTCGCGCACGACGACATCCTGCCCGCCCTTCGCGATCACGACCATGCCCGGCTTGAGCTCGAGGTTGTCGCTGCTCTCGATCACGTTCAGCCCGGTGTCGATGCGCAGATGCGCAGCCAGACCGGCGGTGAACATCGGCGGCATGTGCTGCGCGATCACGACCGGGCACTTCAACTCGCCCATCGCCTTCAGGAACGGCGGCAGCGTCACCGGGCCGCCGGTCGAGATGCCGACCACGACCAGGCCCGGCGCCTGCTGCTGGCTGTCGCGCCGCAGCCGCGGCGGGGCCGCCGGCATGTCGAAGGCGGACGCCGGCGCGGCCGCCGGGCTGCGGAAGGCCGCCGCGCCGCCGCCGAGCGGTACGCGACGCTTGCGCTGACCCCAGAAACGGAGTTTTTCGACCAGCTCCTGGCCGATCTTGGCAATGTCGAGCTGGACGAACGACGACTGCTTGGCAATGAAGTCCACCGCGCCGAGCTCGAGCGCCTTGATGGTGGTCGCCGAATCGCGCTCGGTCAGGCTGCTGACCATGATGATCGGACACGGCGCGCTGGCCATGATCTCGCGCACGGCGTCGAGCCCGTTCATGACCGGCATCTCGACGTCCATCGTGATCACGTCCGGCCGCAGTTCGCGCGCCATCTGCACGGCCACCTGGCCGTTCGGCGCCTCGCCGACGACCGAGATCTCGGCGCCATCGCCAACCATCTTGCGGATGGCGATGCGCATGAAGGCGGAGTCGTCCGAGATCAGCAGCTTGATCATGCCGTCACCTTCACGTCATTGCGGATGTACCACGAGCCGCCGGCGCCGAACTGCGAACTGAAATACTCGGTCGCCAGCAGGCGTACCGCGCTGCCGAGCACCAGCACGCCGCCCGGCGCGATCGCGCGCGCGAGCATGGTCTGCACCTCGCGCTTGACGCTGTCCTCGAAGTAGATCAGCACGTTGCGGCAAAACGCGAGGTCGATGTCCTCGCACGGCGGCCGGCTGTCCATCAGGTTGAAACGCGAAAAATTCACATAGCTGCGCACCCAGGGCCGCACCGCATAAAAAGCCTCGCTGCGGTCGGCGCGCGGATCGGTCGGCGGCACCGACTCGAGCATTTCCTTCCACTCGGGCGGCATGTCGCGGATCGAGCCCATCGCGATGTTGCTGTAGACGCCGTCGCGCGCGGTGCGCAGCACCTGGTTCGAGATGTCGGTGCCCAGCACCGACATCGACCAGCCATCGGTAAGGCGCACGCCAAACTCGCTCCACATCGCCTTCTGCCGCGATTGCAGGTATTTCAGCGTCAGGAAAGCCAGATCGTATGCCTCCTCGCCCGACGAGCAGGCGGCCGACCACAGCCGCAGCCGGCGGCCCGACTGCCGGATCTGCTCGAGGTGCGGCAGGATGTCGCGCCGCGTCATCTCCATCAGCTCGGGCTCACGGTAGAAGTAGGTTTCATGCACGGTCAGGCACTCGACCAGCGATTGCCATTCCGGATGGTCGGCCGCCAGCGTATTCATCGACGCCACCCAGGCTTCGACGGCGGCCGCCGGCACGGCTTCCATGATGCGGCCGAGCTTGCGCTCGACCAGCCCGCCCGGCTTGATGCCGAAGCGTGACTCGACGCCGCTCATCAGCGAGTGCAGCGCCTGCATGAAGCCGCGGCCGGACTTGCCGAACGGGTCGGCGGCGCTGTCGGCTGCGGTGGAGGAATACAGGGGATTGGCCAATTCGGAGCCTTTGTCAGGGATTGCGGTTTGCCAGCGGGTCCAGCGAGAACAGCGAATACAGTTTGCCGTCGTACTTGCCGACCTCGGGCAGATAATCGGATTGCCGGCTGCGCACGGGCGTGATGTCGGGCTCGGGAATGTCAATCACGCCGTCGACGCGATCGGCCAGCAGCGCCCAGTTGGCGCCCTGCACGCGCACCAGAATATAAACCGGCGCCGCCGCCGGCGCCGAGGCCTGCAGGCCGAGCAGCTTGCGCAGATCGAGCGACGCCGCCAGCTCGCCCTTGATCTGGATGATCGTCGGCGCCGCCGCGTCGCCGTCGGGCAGCGCGACGCCTTCGAAGAATTCCTCGATGCGCTCGACGCGCGACAGGTCGAGCGCGCAGCGCTCGCCGGCCACGCTGAACGACAGCAGCCGGCGCGTCGGAATCGCCGCGCGCTCGACCAGCGCGACCTCACCGCCGTGGCGCGCGACATAGCGCTGGTAGCGTTCCATACGCTCCGGCGACAGCAGGCCGCCAAGCGACACCAGGCCGGTCATGCGCGCAGCCCACTCGCCGCTGCCGGGCAGGTAGCCATCGAGCTGGCTGTCGCCGACGGCCAGCGCCTGCAGCTCGGCAGTGTCGTGGTTTTCTATGCCGATCACGCCGGCGACCGAAATGCCGACCGTGATGTCGCCGCTGCCGACGATGATCACGCTGGTGGCCGGCTCGTCGCCGCGCTGCCCGAGCAGGCGCGCCAGCGACAGCACCAGCAGCGCGCTGCCGCGCAGGCGCATCAGCCCCTCGATCTCGGGGCTGGCACCCGGCAATTCGGTAATGGCGCTGATATCGACGATCTCGCGCACGTCCTTCATGTGGAAGGCGAAGATCTCGCCGCCGTCGCGCACAGCCAGCACCGGCAGGTCGAACCGCTGCGCTGCCGCGCCGGCACGCCCGTCGAATTCCTGCGCATGGCCGAGCAGCCCGCCGCCGCCTTCCGGCACGTCATGCGCGCGCACGCCCTCGAGCGCCAGCCGCGATTCGTCCAGCAGCAGCGTCAGCGTGCCGTCCACGGTCAGCTCGCCGCAGATCATCGACGCGGCGCCGCCGCCGGCATAGACGGCCAATTCGTCTTCGCCGACCTCGACCTTGCGCAGCACGCGATCGACCTGCACGACCACGGTGTCGCGGCTGCCGGAAACCAGCAGCAGGTTGCCGCCCTCGCTGGCGCAGCGCTCGCCCATGCCGAGCTTGGCGGCCAGGTCGAGCTTGACGACGACGTTGCCGCCGACATTGACCAGTCCTTCGACCTCGGGCGGCGCATAGGGCAGCGGCGTGACGGCCAGCGGCTCCAGCACCTTGCTGATGCCCCGGGCCGGAAACGCGAAGCGGCTTTGCCCCAATTCGAAGAGAACCAGTTCCATCGGCGTCCTTGTCGCTAGATGACGAACTTCTTGATTTCCTTGCGGGTCGAGTCGGCCACCCGCGACAGTTCGATCATGCTGGCTGCCAGTTCCTCGGAGGCGGCCGAATTGCTGTGCGCGATCTTGTCGAGGTTCGACACGTTCTCGTTGATCTCATGCACCATGCGGCCCTGCTCCTCGACCGCCGACGAGATCCGTTGCAGCATGCTGTCGGTCATGTTCGAGGTCTGCACGATGCTTTCCATGTCGGCGCTGACCTCCTTCACCGCCACCACCGCGCGCGCAGCCTCGGTAACGGCCTGCTGGATCAGGAGCGTGATCTCCTTGGCGCTCTCGCCGCTGCTGGCGGCCAGCTTGCCGACTTCTTCGGCGACGACCGCAAAGCCCTTGCCATGCTCGCCGGCGCGCGCGGCCTCGATGGCGGCGTTGAGCGACAGCAGATTGGTCTTGTTGGCGATTTTCTCGATCACTTCGGTGATCTTGCTGATCTTCTCGGAGTTGGCGGAGATGCCGTTGACGACCTCGACCATCTGCGCCATCTTCTGGCGGCCCTGGCGCACCACGTCGGCCGATGCCTGCGCCTGCTTGCTGGCGGTCTCGGTACTGGACGAGATGTCGTTGATCGCGGTGGCGGTCTGGCGGATCGACGTGACCACCTGGCCGATGTACTGCGTCTGGCTCTGCGCGCCGTCGGCCAGCTGGCCGATCGCGGTGCTGGTCTCGCTGGCGGCGCGCGCGACCTGCTGCGCGTTGTCGCCGATGTCCTTCATCGAGCCGCCGAGCACGACCATCGAGCGGTTGATGTCGTCCTTCAGCTTGGCCAGCGCGCCGCTGGCTTCGGCCGTCACGCGCGGCGTCAGGTCGCCGCGCGCCAGCGCATCCATCACGACGGCAATATCGTTGACGGTCGCGCCGAGGGTGGCGATGGCCTTCTGCGCATTGTCGAGGATGTCGCGGTAGCTGCCGCGCTCGTCGGCCAGCGCAATCTTCGTCGAAAAGTCGCCGCCGGCCATGCCGGCCATTACCTTGTCCAGCGAATCCACGGTGCGCGCGGTACGCGTCTGCGCATCGGCCACGCGCAGCAGGATCTGCGGAAACAGCCCGCCCAGCCCCGCCGTCTGCGGAGTGCGGCTGAAACTGCCGCTGGCCATCCGCGACACGACCGTCAGCGTTTCGCGGAACACCGCCTCGACCTGGTCGAGCGCGGCGTTCGCATGCAGCGCGCAATTCTTCAGGCGCGAGCCGCGCGGTATCAGCACCAGCCGCTGCTCGAGCAGGCCGCGGCTGAAGCCTTCGAGCACACGCTCCATCTGCTGCACCAGTTGCTGTTCGGTCTGATGGCCCTTGGCCGACAGGCCGACGAGCAGCAGTACCGCCGCCAGCACGATGAACGACCAGACGGCAAGGTCGCTGACCCAGACCAGCGCGGCGCACAAGGCGACCAGCACCACCGACATTGTCGCGAGACCCGCGGTCGGCGACAGCTCAAATCGACTGGAGCGAGAGAACGAACTCTTCATAGTTCAATCCTTTTTCGTTGATTACCTGCTGCATCAGGTCCAGCGAGGCGGCAGTTGCGTCGCGCGCTCCTGCCTGCCGCTCGGCGGCCAGCATTTTCCGGTACAGATCGGTGACGATCGGAATCGCACGCGGATTGGCCTTGCGCCGCACCGAGTAGTAGCCGACGGTCGCGCCGTTCACGTCGACCGACGGCGTGATGTTGGCCAGCACCCAGTAGTAGCTGCCGTCCTTGCACATGTTCTTCACGTAGGCAAAGATTTCCTGGCCATCCGCGATCGCGCTCCACAGCAGCTTGAAGACACCGCGCGGCATCTCCGGATGGCGGATCACGTTGTGCTGGATGCCGATCAGTTCGTCTTCCGTGTAACCGGAAAAATCGATGAACACCTGGTTTACATAGGTAATTCGTCCCTTGACGTCCGTCTTGGACACGATGAATTCATCGTCACGCATGACGATTTCCTTCTCGGTCGGGACGATGTCTTTTCTCTTGCTCATAACCGGATACCCCGTCGCACCCTTTCGTTTGCTGCTTCCCCCCGGCTCGCGCCACCGGCGCCAGCCGCCCCACGGTCAGCCGCCGGCTCAGGGCCGGCTGGCCGCCACTTTTTCCTTCGGCACGCCGAACAGCTTGTCGCCGCGGCGATTGACGAAGAATGTCTCTACCTGACCGAGGCTCTTGACCTCGATGCTGCCACGCGGCTCGAGGTCGAACTCGGCAGCCACCAGCGCCGCCGTCTGCGGCGACACATGCACTCGGCCCGGCTGGCCGGTCGATTCCATCCGGCTGGCCACGTTGACCGTGTCGCCCCACAGGTCGTAAGTGAACTTGCGCACGCCGATCACGCCGGCAATCACCTGCCCGCTGTGCACGCCGATGCGCATGTTGACCGCGCCGCCGGTGCGCGCGCGCATCTCGGCCAGCGCGTCGATCATCTCGAAAGCGGCGCGGCAGACAGCCAGCGCATGGTCTTCGCGCGCCAGCGGCACGCCGCCGGCCAGCATGTAGCAGTCGCCAATGGTCTTGATCTTTTCCAGCCCGTGGCTTTCGGTGATCAGGTCGAAGCGCGAGAACAGGTCGTCGAGCAGTTCCACCAGCTGGTCGGCGGTGGTCTTGCGCGTCATCGCGGTGAAGCCGACGAGGTCGGCGAACAGCACGCTGACGATCGGCGCCTCGTCGGCGATGCGCTCCTCGCCGCGCCGCAGGCGCTGCGCGATCGAGCGCGGCAGGATGTTCAGCAGCAGCTCTTCGGTCTTGGCCTGCTCCTTCGCCAGTTGCTCGTGCTGCTTTTTCAGCTGCTTCAGGCGCAGCATGTCCTGGTCGCGCAGCATTTTCTTGTCGACCGAATTCGTCACCCGCGCGCGCAACAGCACCGGATTGAAGGGCTTGGGCAGGTAGTCTTCGGCGCCCAGTTCGATGCAGCGCACCGCATCGTCGTTCATGCCGGCGCCGCCGGAGATGACGATCACGGGCGGCCATGCAAAATGCGGCGACTCGCGCATCAGCTCCAGCACCTGCATGCCGTTACGCTTCGGCATTTCCATGTCGAGCAGCATCAGGTCGAAGGGCTCGCGCATCAGCAATTCGATCGCGGTGTCGCCGTCGCCGACCTCTTTCACGTGAACCAGGCCGATCTGCTCCAGCGAGCGCCGCAGACCCATGCGGATCAGCTGGCTGTCGTCGACCAGCAGCACGCGCGCATCAGTGAAACTGCGCGTGCCCTCGGCCAAGGCGCCCAGCGACTTCTCGGCCTCGTCGACGGGTGCGCGGTCACCGAGAGGTTGGAACATCGGCAGGCCCGGAGTCAGGCGCCGAGCAGCTCGTCGACCTTGGCCAGCAGCTGCTTGGAGGTGAAGGGCTTGGTGAGCGTGTCGGTGGCGCCGGTCAGCAGCGCCGAATCGAGGCCGTAGCGGGCGCTGACGACGCGGCTGCCGCCGGAGATCGTGAGGATGGGCACTTCGGTGAACGACTTGCGCAGCTGGTCGATGAAATCGACGCCATCCATCTCCGGCATCACGACATCGCAGATCACCAGATCGATCTTGTCGGCCAAGGCAAAGCGCTCGAGCGCCTCGGCGCCGTTCGAGGCTTCGAGTACCTGCAAGCCGCGCTCCTCGAGAATTTCCTTCAAACCCTCGCGCAGCAATTCCTCGTCATCGACGAGCAGGACTGTTTTCATGGACACACCCGGCACAATGGACAACCCCGCGCCTGGTAAAAAACGCGGGCTTTATGAAATCGACAATAGGACTGCATCCTATCATCTTGCACCATAGAAATGTTAAACACCGGAAATGTTTCCGGCTTTAACCACATAGACGCAAAGGGATTGCGCGCGACTCGGCGGTTACCGGCTAGCAGGGGGCGCTCAGGCCGATTCCTCGGCGCCGGCGTCGGTGCTGATCAGGTGCCGGATATGGGCCAGCGCGCGCGACAGTTCCTCGTCGAAGCGCAGGATGTGCTGGTCGAGCGCGTCGCCCTGCTCGCCCTCGCCGATGCGGAACTCGAGTTCCTCCGCCACCCGCGACAGCGCGAACGCGCCCAGCGTCGAGGCCACCCCCTTCATGCTGTGCGCAACGCGCTCGGCGGTCTCGCGGTCGCCCGACTTCAGCGCGTCGAGCAACTCCCGGGTGGCGCCGGTCTTCAGTTCGCAGAAGCGGCCGAGCAGGCGGCGGTAGCTGGGCATGCGCCCGCCGCAGAATTCGAGGCCGGCATCGACATTGATCGGGCTGCCGTCGGCGTCGAAGCCGTCGGACGCGGCTGCTGCGGCCGGCGTGGCCGGTTCTGACGGCACGGGCGCTGCGGGGGCCGGCAACGGCTCGGGCGCCTGCGTGCCGTCGTGCGGTATGAATTCGGCGAGCAGCTTGTACAGGCTGTCCGGCGACACCGGCTTGGTCAGGTAGCCGTTCATGCCGGCATCGAGGCAGATCTGGCGGTCTTCTTCGAAGGCGTTGGCGGTCATCGCGATCACCGGCAGGTGCGCCAATGCCGGCTGCTGCCGGATGGCCCGCGTGGCCTGCAAACCGTCCATCACCGGCATCTGGATGTCCATCAGCACCAGATCGACCGCCTCGGCGGCCAGCAGGTCGAGCGCCTCCTGCCCATTGGTGGCGGTTTGTACCGACAGCCCGACGCCATCGAGAATCTCGGAGGCGATTTCGCGGTTGATTTCATTGTCGTCGACCAGCAGCACCCGCGCGCCGCGCCGGATCAGCGCATCGGCATTGCGGATGATGGCCGAGACGGCCGGCCCGGTGCCGCGCCGCAGGCGGGCCGTGAACCAGAAGGTGCTGCCCTTGCCGAACTCGCTGTCGACGCCGACCTCGCCGCCCATCAGGCTGACCAGCTGCTTCGAAATCGCCAGCCCGAGACCGGTGCCGCCGAACTTGCGGCTGGTGGATTCGTCGGCCTGCTGGAAGTTCTGGAACAGCTTGTCGCGCTGCGCATCGGTCAGGCCGATGCCGGTATCGGCGACGCTGAACCGGATCAGGAAATCGTCGCCGGACTCCTGCTCGACGCGGCAGCCGATCCGCACCGATCCCTGCTCGGTGAACTTGATCGCGTTGTTCACGTAGTTCAGCAGCACCTGGCGCAGGCGCAGCGCGTCGCCGCGCAGGAAAGGCGGCAGGTGCTGATCGGGATCGACGATCAGCTTCAGCCCGCGCGCCGACGCGCGCTCCTGCACCATGTTCTCGACCTTCTTCAGCAGGTGGCGGGTCTCGAAGTTCGCGCTTTCCATCACCATCATGCCGGCTTCGATCTTCGACATGTCGAGGATGTTGCTGATCAGCGAAAGCAGGTGCTGCCCGGCGTCGCCGATCTTGTTCAGGCGATCGAGCAGCACCGGGTCCTGCGTGCCGCGCTGCAGCAGGAAGGTCATGCCGATGACGGCATTCAGCGGCGTGCGCAGCTCGTGGCTCATGTTGGCGAGGAAGCGGCTCTTCGCGCGGCTGGCGGCCTCGGCCGACTCCTTGGCCTTGAGCAGGTCGAACTCGAACTGCTTGCGCAGCGTCAGGTCGCTGTGCGAGCCGACAATGCGCTCGACCGCCCCGTCGAGCTCGCGCACGACGACCTTGGCACGGCACATGATCCACTGGTACGTGCCGTCCTTGGCCCGCATCTGGTATTCGAGCACGATGCCGTCGGACGCCTTGTGGCCATGGAAGAAGGTGCGGTACACATGCTCGCGCTGATCGACATGGACCAGGTCCAGCAGGCCGGCGCGGAAGCTGGTCTCGAGGTCCTCGCGCTGATAGCCGAGCATGCTGAAATAGGCCTGGTTGCAATGGATTTCGTCGGTACGCGGGTTCCAGTCCCAGATGCCCTCCTGCGTCGCCTCGAGCGCGATGCTGTAGCGCTCCTCGTTGGCGCGGATCATCTCGAGCGCGCTCTGCAACTCGGCCGTGCGCTGGTCGACGATGCGCTTGAGCGTGTGGCGAGCCGCCTCGCGCTCGGCCGCGTCGAGGAATTTTTGCGTAATCTCTTCCAGCGTGCAGAAGTAGCCGGCAATGCTGCCGTCGAAGCGACGCACCGGAACGATGTGGCTCCAGCAGCGCAGCACCTGCTGGTCCTTGTCGATCAGGGCCTGCTCGCCCGACCAGCGCTCGCCATTGCGCAGGGTCTCGAGCAGGCGGCGCAGGCGCTTGCGCTCTTCCTCGTCGGCGAGGATGGCATGCAGGGCGCGGCCCTTGAGCTCCTCCTCGGCGTATCCGGTGATTTCGGTGTACTTCTGGTTGACATAGCGGACGCTGCCGCGCAGGTCGATCAGCATCAGCGCCGACGGGCACTGGCCGACGACCTGCCACAGCGTGTGCGCCTCGACCTCGAGCTGCGAGCCGCCGAGGCTGAATTCGTCGGCTTCGGGCACGGCATCCCGGCCGGGCTGGCCGGCGGGGAGCATCAGCGAGCGGAACTGCTTCCAGGAGCGCGACAGTAGTTTCATCCGATTGCCCAATCAAAAGCGGGGGCCGCGGCCGCAGCCGACGGCGTCAACAGGGCCGGCAGCGACCGCCGCGGCGTCCGGGGTTCAGAGGGGCAGCGACGCATCGCTCGCCGACAGGGCAGCCAGTTGCTGCGCAATCAGCTCAGGTATGCCGAGCCGGCGGCTGGCCGGGCTGGAAAAACAGGCGTGGTCGCGCAGGAAAGCCACGCGGCCGCCGGTCTGCAGCAAACCCTTGGCCATGGGCTCGGAGAACACCGACCACTCGGTCGCCAGCCGCCGGGTCTGCTCGATCCCGACCGCCGGCATCACGCTGGCGAGGATGTCGCTCTCCTGCAGCAGCACGGCCATGGCGTCGAAGTCGGCGAGGTCGAAGCGGCGGCCGGCAAACGCGCGGTGGGTGTGGCCGACCCGGGTCGGATCCGTCATCAGGATCAGCTCGGCCACCCGTGCCTGGTCGTCGTCGGCCATGCCGGCGGCCTGCATCATCGGCCGCAAGCCGTCGACCGAGGCCTGCTCGAGCTCGGCCGGCACGCGGTTCACGCGCCCGGTGTGCAGGTAGTCGTGGGCCAGCATGCACAGCATCAGCAACCACTCGACGGCGCTCGGGCGCGAGGCGGGCGTCTCGCGCAAATTGAGCAGCAGGCAGACCAGCGAAGCGAGCGTGTCGGCGATGTGCAGCCGGTTGTGATACGCCGGCTCGGTACCCTGCAGCGACCGCCGGCTCCCGTCGCGCTCGACCGCCTCGGCAGCGGCCAGCATGCAGTCGCGCACAGCCGCAATGCGTGCGTCGAGCGCATCGCCTTCACGGTGGCCGAGCGCCACCAGACACTCGGCGAGGATGGCCGGCAACCCCGGCCAGTCCCCGGCCCAGCACTCGCGATAGCGGGCAAACTGGCGTTGCAGATCCTGCAAGCTTGAATGCTGGTTATCCATGGGACGTTGGAATTAAATTGTTGCACGGAATTGTACATTCCTTTCTTTCAAGAATGATTGCAAGCTAGACACACTCTTGTTAAGCTTCGCGCGGTCTGCAACCGGGCGCCGTTCCCGGTAAAGTCTGCCTCCGTCGAGCCGACTCTTTCCGAAGACACGCCATGCCGGCGAGCCGCACCCCGCCCGCCGGGCCGGCAGCGCGGGGACAACATATGCACCGGGGCTGGCACCCCCTCCGAAGGGCCACCGATTGAACAAGGAAGTGACAGCCACGTTCGGCGTCGATATCGATCACCTGCACGCGCTGGGTGCGGTCGACCCCTACTCGAAGCAGAGCCTCGAACTCTATGCGTCGGGCAATCTGGTGAGCAATGAGCGCCTGTACTTCACGCTGTGGGGCTGCTCGGAACTGAACCAGTCGCTGTTCGAGCCGAAGACGCGCATCTGCATGATGGGCGAGCCGGCCGAGACCGCCTACTTCATCATCAACGGCTCCGCGCTCGGGGTCCAGGGCGGG
>JAIXXL010000049.1 GCA_027490755.1 Betaproteobacteria bacterium | reverse complement strand
CCCGCGCGTGGCTGGACACGCAGGGTGTCGCCTACACCTTCCACGACTTCAAGAAGGCCGGCCTCGATCAGGCGACCGTCGCCACCTGGCTGAAACAGGTACCATGGGAAATGCTGGTAAACAAAAAAGGCACGACCTGGCGCGGCCTGCCGGACGCGACCAAGGCGTCCGTCGTCGATGCCGCCAGCGCAACGCAACTGATGCTGGACAACACCAGCGTGATCAAGCGCCCTGTCCTCTGCACGAACAACCAGGTGCTGGTCGGTTTCGACCCAGCCCTTTACGAGAAGACCCTGCGAGCATGAGCCCAACCCTTGCGCTGACCGAAGAACTGATCTCGCTGCATTCCGTCACGCCGGCCGACGGCGGCTGCCAGCTGAAGATGGCAGAGCGACTGTCGCCGATGGGCTTTGAATGCGAAACGATTGCCTCCGGCGACGTGACCAACCTGTGGGCTCGCCGCGGCAATGCACAGCCGCTGCTGGTATTCGCCGGCCATACCGACGTAGTGCCGACCGGTCCGCTCGAGCGCTGGAGCTCCGATCCGTTCACGCCGACGCATCGCGACGGCAAGCTCTACGGTCGCGGCGCGGCCGACATGAAGACCTCGCTCGCCGCCATGGTCGTTGCAGTCGAGGAGTTCGTCGCCGCGCACCCGGAGCACAAGGGTTCGATCGGCTTCCTGATCACCAGCGATGAAGAAGGCCCGGCGATCGACGGCACCGTGATCGTCTGCAACCAGCTGAAAGCGCGCGGCGAGCAGCTCGACTACTGCGTCGTCGGCGAACCGACGTCGGTGAAGCAGATCGGCGACACCATCAAGAACGGTCGCCGCGGCACGATGTCCGGCAAGCTCGTCATCAAGGGCGTGCAAGGGCATATCGCCTACCCGCACATGGCGAAAAATCCGATTCATCTGGCGATGCCGGCGCTGGCCGAGCTGGCCGCCATCGAATGGGACAAGGGCAACGAATACTATTCGCCGACGTCGTGGCAGATGTCGAACATTCACGCCGGCACCGGCGCGTCGAACGTGATTCCGGGCGAGTGCGTGATCGACTTCAACTTCCGCTTTGCGACCGCGAGCACGGTCGAGGACTTGCAGAAGCGCGTGCACGAGGTGCTCGACAGGCACGGCCTGAACTACGACCTGACATGGACCGTCGGTGGCCTGCCCTTCCTGACGCCGCGCGGCGAACTGAGCAATGCGCTGTCATCGGCCATCGAGGCCGAAACCGGCATCGCGACCGAGCTATCGACTTCGGGAGGCACGTCGGATGGACGCTTCATCGCGCAGATCTGCCCGCAGGTGGTCGAGTTCGGCCCGACCAATGCGAGCATCCACAAGATCGATGAGCATATTGCCGTCTCCGAGATCGAGCCGCTGAAGAATATCTATCGGCGCACGCTGGAAAATCTGCTCACCTGAGTTTTCATGGGCCACCGATAACTCATCAAGCTTCAGAACCCCCGCCGCCGGAGCGTTACCGAACTGCCTTTCACACCTGTAATGAAAGGAGTTCAGCATGAGCGTACCGTCCTCCGGCAACCCCATCCCGGGCATGTCTTCACCCACCGCGACCGCTGCGCCCAAGGGGACCGACAAGTGGCTGTCCGACACCTCCACCGAAACAAACCCGCCCTCATTGCAGACGCTCTCCGCGAAGCGCCACGATGCATTACTTCAGATTCTGCAAGAGGCGGATGCATTGCCCCCGGAAGCCCTGACGCAGTCCGACTTGCCTGAACAGGCGGATCGCTTGCTGGCCGAGATCAATGCAGGCAGAAACGCGCCTGCTGCGACGAAGCTCAGCAGACGCTTCCAGTGGTTCGACAAAGCCGATGCCGTCAACCGTCTGCTGGCAAAGCTGGAGAATGCAGAGCGTCGAGGCGGCATCCCCACGCCTTACCCGATCGACAAAGACCCGCTCGGGCTCGAGGCGTGGGCAGCGCAGCACAACTCGGAGGACCTTGCTGCGGTCGCCAAGGAATGTCCGCAACTGCGAAGCGCGCTGTGCGTGTACTTGGACAATTCGGGCATCAATCACCTGGCCCGGACTTTCCATGCTGGCAAAAATATCGATTTCGAGCTCGATCTTCGCTCGAGAAAGACATGGCGACTGTTCCCGGCTTATGATGCCGTTCACCATGGCCCGCCAGCCAATTTCATCGTGCTGATGAAGTGCGTGCTGTTTCTGAGCAAGCCCGAGGAATCCGTTCCTCGGGTAGAGCGAAGCCTCGAAGAATTCATCGATATCAGACCTGAGAACGAAGTCGCCAGCCTGATTCAGTATTGCAAAGCATGGTCATGGCCGGATACCGTTGCCATTGCCTCTGAAAGCAAGGCGTTCTATGCGGAGTTAACGCAGCATAATCCGGTTGAACACACGCTGTTCGACCTCATCGCGCCGATCGTGGCGACCCACCCCACCAAGTCGGCATTGCTTTCGATGATGGCGGACGTGAACCCGTCAAGACTGGCCTGGGCCATGAAGCCATCAGATTTCAAGCCCACGGACGCGATGATCGCCAACGCACAAACCCCTGAAGGCCGGGAAGTGCTTCGCCAGATGAACAATCGTCACTAGGAGCCTGTCGGGCATTACGCTGATTGTCCGTCACCCCTGCCGATCCGGTATCCTTGCGGCTTTGAACCCTCACGCCCCTCCGGGGGCAGCCGCAATGCCCGTCCCTTTCCAGACCCTGCGCGATGTGCTGCGTCACGCCGTCACGCGCTTCAATTCCGAAAAACTCTTTTTCGGCCACGGCTCCGACAACGCATTCGACGAAGCGGCCTACCTGCTGCTGCACACGCTGAAACTTCCGCTGGACCGGCTCGATCCTTTCCTCGACGCGCGACTGACCGAGCAGGAAATCAGCACCCTGCTCGCGCTGATCGAGCGCCGCGCTCAGGACCGCGTGCCGGTCGCCTACCTGACCCACGAGGCGCTGCTCGGCCACTACCGCTTCTATGTTGATGAGCGCGTGATCGTACCCCGCTCATTCATCGCCGAGCTGATTCCCGAACAGTTCCAGCGCTGGATCGACGATCCGGAAGCCGTGACGAGCGTGCTCGAACTCTGCACCGGCTCCGGCTGCCTCGCGATCATGCTCGCCGATGTCTTCCCCAATGCGCAGGTGGATGCGGTGGACTTGTCGACCGATGCGCTCGAGGTTGCACGGAAAAATGTCGCCGATTACGAGCTTCAGGACCGGGTCACGCTGCATCATTCGGACCTGTACGAGGCGCTGCCGGCGAGGCGATACGACCTGATCGTCACCAACCCGCCGTATGTGAACAGCGGATCGATGGCGACGCTGCCGGCAGAGTATCGCGCCGAGCCGCAGATGGCGCTGGCCGGCGGCAAGGACGGCATGGATCTGGTGCGACGGATCGTCGCAGGAGCGAAAGACAGGCTGACGCCGGACGGCGTGCTGGTGGTCGAGATCGGCAACGAGTTCGCGTATGCGGAGGCGGCGTTCGCGGATCGGGAGCTGACCTGGCTGTCGACGAGTGCGGGGGATGAGGCGGTGTTTCTGCTTACAGCCGATCAGCTGTAGTCGCGATGTAAACGTGGATCCCGGCTTCCGCCGGGATGACAAGTCAAAAGCTGCCAGCCGTATTATCGTCGTGCCAGCGAAAGCTGGGACCCATCGCCGCACCCCTGATACCCATCCATGATCCGCCTCCAACAACTCACCCTGATGCGCGGCACCAAGCCGCTGTTCGAGCAGGCCGAGCTGACCATCAACCCCGGCGAGAAAGTCGGCCTGATCGGCGCCAACGGCACCGGCAAATCGACGCTGTTCGCGATGCTGCGCGACGAACTGCACCCCGACAACGGCAGCATCGATTTTCCGAAGCAATGGCGGATCGCGCACGTCGCGCAGGAGACGCCGGCTTTGGACCGTGCAGCGGTCGACTACGTGATCGACGGCGACGCCGTACTGCGCTCGCTCGAACACGAACTGTCGCTGCTCGAAGCGCAAGGCGGCGAGGCAGACGGCCATCGCATCGGAGAACTGCATGCCACGCTGGCCGATGCCGATGCCTATACCGCGCGCTCTCGCGCCGAACAGCTGCTGGTCGGCCTCGGCTTCTCGGAAGCCCAAATGACCCACCCGGTTGCCAGCTTTTCCGGCGGCTGGCGCATGCGGCTGAACCTAGCGCAGGCGCTGATGTGCCCGTCCGAGCTGCTGCTGCTCGACGAGCCGACCAACCACCTCGATCTCGATGCGATTCTGTGGCTGGAAGACTGGTTGAAGCGCTACCCCGGCACGATGATCGTGATCTCGCATGATCGCGATTTCCTCGACGGCGTGACCAATGTCGTCGCGCACATCGACGAGCGCAAGCTGAAGCGCTACTCCGGCAACTACAGCGCGTTCGAGCGCCAGCGCGCCGCGCAGCTGGAGCTGGCGCAGGCGATGCTGGAAAAGCAGCAGCGCAAGCGCGCGCACCTGCAATCCTTCATCGATCGCTTCAAGGCGAAAGCCACCAAGGCCAAGCAGGCGCAGAGCCGCGTTAAGGCCCTGGCGCGCATGGAAGAACTCGCTCCCTTGCGCGCCGCCGCCGAATTCTCGTTCGAATTCCGCCAACCCGAGCGCGCACCGAACCCGCTGCTGGTGCTGGACAAGGTCGATGCCGGCTATCGCGGCAATGACGGCGAAGCAAAGATCATCGTGCGCGGCATCAATTTCGCACTGCAATCGGAACAGCGCATCGGTCTGCTCGGCGTCAACGGCGCCGGCAAATCGACCTTCATCAAGACAATCGCCGGTGACATTCATCCTCTGCACGGCGTCTCGCGACTGGGAAAGGGCCTGGTAGTCGGCTATTTCGCGCAGCACCAGCTGGAGATGCTGCGCCCCGACGATAGCCCATTGATGCACCTGATGCGCATCGCGCCCGAGGTGCGCGAGCAGGAGCTGCGCGATTTCCTCGGCAGCTTCAACTTCCCCGGCGAGATGGTGAAGAGTCCGATCGCGCCCTTCTCCGGCGGCGAGAAGGCGCGGCTGGCGCTGGCGCTGATCGTCTGGCAGCGGCCCAACCTGCTGCTGCTGGACGAGCCGACCAACCATCTCGATCTCGAAACGCGCGAAGCACTGACCGAAGCGCTCGCGCAGTTCGATGGCACGCTGGTGCTGGTCTCGCACGACCGTCACCTGCTGCGCGCAACGACCGATGAATTCCTGATCGTCGCCGATGGCAAGCTGTCGCCGTTCGATGGCGACCTCGATGATTATCGCGACTGGCTGTTCAAGGCCAAGGCCGAGATGGCTGCCGCAGCCACAGAACCATCAGCGAACATAGAACCGTCAACCGACCGCAAGGAGCAGAAACGGCTGGAAGCGCAAGAGCGCCAGCGCCAGTCAGCGTTGCGCAAGCCGCTCGAAAAGCGCTTGCTCAAGCTTGAGTCGGAAATGAGCGATCTTCAAAACGAAAAGCTGCTGATCGAAACAACGCTGGCCGACAGCGCCATCTATGAAGCGAGCCGCAAGGATGAACTGAAGCAGCTGCTGGACAAGCAAGTCGTCTGCCATCAGGCGCTGGGCAAGCTCGAAGACGAATGGATGCAATTGCAGGAAGCGCTCGAGAAAATTCAGGCCTGACCAAGAGCCTGCCAACGGAGGAACCCATCATCCGGACGCGGGACTGAGCTTGCGTTTTCCACAACCCGCAAGAGTCCCGCATGCATATCCATTCTGCCCCACGCCTACCCGCTGCATTCCCGGCAGGCCCCACTGCCAAATCCCTGCTCGACCGGGCGAATATGCTGCTTGTCCGCGCGATCGAACATGGCAACGAGCGCGAATCACCGCAAAAATTCGACGAGGCCCTTCAGATGGGCGCAAGCATTAACGGCAATGGCCGCTATGAATGCCATCCCCTGGTCATCGCCGCGCGCCATAACCAGCCCTGGGCGATTTCCAGCCTGATACTGCGAGGCGCCGACATTCCACTCACACCGGATGACGGCGTCGATTTGCTGATGGAGGCGTGTCGAGACGGCCATGTCGAGATGGCAAAGGCCCTGGTCCATATCGCGCAAATCTCGGTCGGCTATGCAGACAAGAACGGAAAAACTGCCCTGCATCATGCGTTGATTGCCGGTGAAGTGGAGATCGCGAAGATGCTGATCAAGGCGGGCGCCGATGTCGAGGCTGTGGTGTCCGGACTTGAAGCCCGGGAGAAAAACTCCCTGTTCCCCTATGCCGATTTGTACCTGAGCGACGATGTCACGGCGCTGATGATCGCCGTCGGTACCGGCAATGAGGCCATGGTCCATGCGCTGCTCGGCGCAGGTGCCAATGCGGCCGCCGGTGATTGTTCGCCACTGATCATTGCATCGCGTGGCGAGCATCATGCCATTTTCGACACCTTGCGCAGTCACGGCGCAAACCTCGCTTCATGCAGGAATGGCTGCGATTTTGAAGGCTTGGCCGCCTGTGTCTGCTCGCGCATGCCGGTCAGCTGTTTGCGCAAGCTGATCGGCGAACACGATTTCAATGACGAGGACGAAGATACCTCTATTCACTCCCCTCTGGGCATCGCAGTGACATTGCATGACCTGCCCGTCATTGAACTGTTGATGTCCGCCGGCGCGCCCATCGAAAATCATGAACAGTCCGACGAACCCGTCACTGTATGGGATTCGGCTTTTCCGAACGGCGTGAGCTCGTCGATCGCGGCAGAGCTGTTGACCGCGCGCGCCCCGGCCGTCATTGCAGCGGATGATCTTGACGGCTTTATCGCGCTGCTTCAGGCGATCCTCGAAAAATGCCAGGATCCCCCGGCGCTTGCCAGCTTCGGAATCTTCACTTCCCTGCTCGGCCGATGCAGGGAGCCACTGGAAACGCTCGCCAGACAGAGGCCATTGATGCACCCCCGGCAATGGGCGTTGGAGGCGGCTTGCCTGTTTCAGCAGTCACTGCCCGCCCTTGCCAATGATTTGGCCAAGAACGTGGCCAAGGCCGGGGCCGGGGCCGCGCCAACGCCGGGTTCGGATTGGCGAAGCACGATGGAACAGCGGAAGTCCGCGCAGCTCGCTGCCCTGCTCGAGGGTTCGCAACGACTCATCGATCACTGCATGCAGGGACTGACCGAGGCGACCACGCTGGAATTCTTCATCCGATGCGACCAGGAGGCCGCCGAGGGCGTCGCGATGGCAAGCTTCATCAAGGAGCGCATCTTGTCGTCGACCGGCGCTCCGACTCCGGTACTGCGGCTAGTTCGCGACGCATGGATCAACGCGGCACGCCGGACCCAGAAGTGGAAGCCTGCCGGCACGACGGGCGAAGACGGAAACCGCTTGCTGCTGGCCGTCGCGCACAACCTGATGCGCAAGGCCGTCGATGACTTCGGCGCTCGCGACCACTGGACCAGCGCCTGTCTGGACACCTTGCGCCGGACACTGCCGATCGAATCGCTGGCGCTGGGCAAGTTCTGCGCGGATCCGGCCGCGTGGTTGCGGAAATTCGAACATCGGCACGACCTCGGCGATCCGGACCGCATGCTGGCCGGTCGCATACAGACCGAGCTGGGTTTGCCGCTGACGACCTGCGAAGCCATCGTTGTCCGGTGGCGCGACGCGCTGCAGGCCGCGCGCTCGATGCGCTGGCGCACGACTGGCGAATTGCATGCCGTTCTCAAGCAGCAGCTGGTGGCCAGCATTCCCGGCGCTCTGCTGGTCGGCCACGGTGACCTGTTCACGCCGCAGTCGGCGCTGCTGATGCTGCCGCGGGCGGAGCAAGCGGTCGCGGCTCGCAAACGCCCGGCAGAGCACGAGGCGCCCGGCGCGCCACGCAGCAAGGAGCCCCGGACCAGCGCGCCGGTAGGAGCGTCAAGCGCAGTGTCCGGGGCAAAGTCAAGCGCAACGTCGACTGAAGAGGGCAGCGAGGAGGGTCGCGAAGCGGCCAGCGGACAGTCGATCGACAGCTCCGCCGAGCGATCAGGCGACGATTCCGACTGACATCAGGCATTGATCGCGAATGCCGCATAATCACGGCATGACCCAGCCCGATCCGACGCCCGCCGCGGCCAGCCAACCGCTGGCCGGCATCACCATCCTCGACCTGACCCGCCTGCTGCCCGGCCCCATGGCGACCATGCATCTGGCCGACATGGGCGCGACCGTGATCAAGATCGAGGACAAGGGCGCCGGCGACTACGCGCGCACGATGAGCCACGTGAAGCATCAGGT
>JAIXXL010000008.1 GCA_027490755.1 Betaproteobacteria bacterium | reverse complement strand
GACCGTCAGCGGAGCACCCTGATCCATCGCTGGGCGGCCCCCGTGCGGGGTCCTCGCCGAAGCGACTTCCGAGCGTAGCGAGCAGGAGCGAGGGGAGGGCACCGCAGGTAGTGGGCCGCCCCCACCCCTCGCCAAAGGCTAGTAGGCCACCGGCACCGGATCGAGCGCCCGCCACAGATACCAAGTGGCCACGGTGCGCCACGGCGCCCATGCGGCAGCGATCGCGCGCGCCTCGCGTGCACCGGCCTTCTGGCCGTCGCCGTAGTAGACGCCGATCGCCCGCAGCAGCCCGATGTCGTCCAGCGGCAGCACGTCAGGCCGCATCAGGTGAAAGATCAGGAACATCTCGGCGCTCCAGCGCCCGATGCCGCGCACCGCGGTGAGGCGGGCGAGAACTTCAGCGTCGCCGGCGTGCCCGAACAGGTCATCGCTCAGTCGCCCGTCGGCGAAGTGGGTGGCGAGGTCGTGGAGATATTCGGCCTTGCGCCAGGAAAGCCCGCAGCCGCGTAGGGCCTCGGCGTCGGCGGCCAGAGCCGTACCTGGGGTGACACAAGCCAGATGGGCTTCCAGCCTCGCCCACACCGCGTCTGCCGCCTTCACCGAGATCTGCTGGCCGACGATCGCCCTTGCCAGCGTGTAGAAGGCGTCGCCGTGGCTGGACAGGGAGCCCTCTGGGTAGCTGGCGATGAGCTTGCCGAGGACCGGGTCACTCTCTGTCAGGTACCGGCAGGCGGTGTCCCAGTAGTCGGGCAGGCGGTTGGTGGCGGGTGGCATGGCTTAGGCGGTTTGCTGGATTCAATCGGCGCCGGATTGCGCGAGAGTCGCAATTGTGCCGACCTTACCCGCCCTGCTGGTCCTCGCTGCCACCTTGCAGACCCAGCTGCAGGAGGTTCTGCCACAGCCTTGGCTGGTGGGCATGGCCGCCTGTGTGGCGGCAACTGCGCTGGTCGGGGCCTGGTATCGCAGGCCCGCCGCCGATGGCACCGGATGGGGGTGTACCGCCTACCGCAAGGGCGGGCGGGGCGTCCTGCTTTTGCTGGCGGTCTTGGCCGGCACCTGGGCGCTGGCCAATGCCCGAGCGCAGGCGCGACTTGATGATGCAATGCCGGAGCAGTGGGCGGGCCGCGATGTCGAGGTGGTCGGGCGGGTGGTCGACCTGCCGCGCAGCGGCGAGCGCTCGGTGCGCCTGGAATGGGTCACCGAGGCGGTGCTGACGCCCGGCGCAAGCGTTCCGGAGCGGGTACTCCTGAGCAGTTGGAGCGCGCGGCCCCAGCGCTCGGCTCTTTCAGGCAACGGGTCTGCACCATCGCGCCAGCCGGCCGCCGGCGAACGTTGGCGGCTCACCATCCGCCTCAACCCGCCACAAGGTCTGCACAACTTCCACGGCTTTGACTACGAGGCTTGGCTATTTGCGCAGGGTATCCGCGCGACCGGCAGCATCCGAGGCGCCGAGCGGATTGGGGATGCATGGCAACTGGATGCCCGCCTGGCGGCGCTGCGCGAGGCGGTGCGGCAGCGCATGCTGGCTGCGCTCGGTGAGCACCCGCAGGCCGGGGTGCTGGTGGCGCTGGCCATTGGCGACGGTGCCGGCATCAGCCAGGATCAGTGGCAGCGCTACCGGGACACCGGCGTGATGCACCTGATGAGCATCTCCGGGCTGCACGTCACCTTGTTTGCCGGCATCGCCGTGTGGTTCGCCGCGCTGGTCTGGCGACGCGTGCCAGCGATCATGTTCAGGGTCTCCCGCCGCCGTTTCGCCAGCCTGGCGGCTGGCAGCTGCGCGGTGGCCTACGTTGCGTTGGCGGGATGGGGGCTGCCGGCGCAGCGCACCCTCTACATGGTGCTGGCGATGGCGTGGGCGGCCTGGCGCGGCGAGCGCTGGTTCGGCGTGCGGCCCCTCGCCACTGCGCTGGTCGCGGTCTGCTGGCTGGACCCATGGTGCGTCCTGCAGATCGGGTTTTGGCTATCGTTCGGCGCGGTGGGCGTGCTGGTGTTTTGCGGCGCGGGCCGGCTGGAGCAGCGCGCAGGCTGGCGCGAGGCGGTCGGCAGCCAGTGGGCCATGACGCTGAGCCTGATGCCACCCACCCTCTTCCTTTTCCAGCAGACTTCATGGGTGGCCCCACTGGCCAATGCCGTAGCCATTCCGGTGGTCAGCATGGCCGTGACCCCTCTGGCACTGTTCGGGGCCTTTCCCGGGTTGGGCTGGCTGCTGCCACCCGGTGCCTGGCTGATGGGCCTGCTCGACAGTCTTTTTGCCGCGCTGCTGGCGTTGCCGCAGCCGCTGGTCGATGTGGCGGCGCCGCCGTTCACCGTTGCCCTGTCGGCCTTCGTCGGGTCGCTTCTGATGCTCATGCCGGCCGCGTGGCCGCATCGCTGGACCGGCATGCTGGCACTCGTACCCTTGTTCGTTGGCGAGCCTGCAAGGCCAGCGCCCGGCGCGCTTCGCGTCACGGTGTTCGATGTCGGCCAGGGCCAGTCACTGCTGGTTCAGACCGCCGGCTACAACCTGCTGTTCGACGCCGGTCCGGCGATGGGCGGCAATGACGCTGGTGCGCGCACTGTGCTTCCCCAACTGCGTGCGATGGGCGTGCGTCGGCTCGACACCTTCATCGTCAGCCACAACGATGCCGACCATCGTGGTGGTGCTGCCAGCGTTCTCTCCGGACTGCCTGTCGACCATTTGCTGCACACCGACCGTGAGAGCCTCATCGAAGTGCCGCGCGGTGTCGATGCTGCCTTCTGCCTTGCCGGCGCATCCTGGGAGGTCGATGGCGTGCGTTTCGACCTGTTGCACCCCGACCATGCAGACCTCGCCGGCCCGATGGATGACAACGAGGTCAGTTGCACCTTGCGCGTCAGCACGTCGCTGGGGTCCGTCTTCATCCCGGGCGACCTCGAGAAGGCGGGGGAAGGCAGTTTTCTCGAGCGCATGCACGACTGGGGCGCCGACATACGCAGCGATGTGATCATCGTTCCACACCACGGTTCGCGACATGCCTCGGGCAAGTCGCTGGTGGAGGCTGTCGATGCGGCCGTTGCCGTCTACCCAGTGGGTGCCGGCAACCGCTACGGCCACCCCGCACCGGACATCCTCGACCGCTATGCCGCCGCCGGCGCGACCCAGTGGCGCACAGACTGCGACGGTGCCGTACGTCTCGATCTTTCGGCTGGCGGCGAATGGGGTGCCAGCTCGAGCCGCGTCGCACAGGCGCGCTACTGGCAGCGGGTCCGCGCGTGCTCCGACACCGCAGCTGCGCCGGCCGGACGTCGCCGCTCGGGCGCCTGAGGCGTCATGCCGATCCGCACCTGCATGTCGCTGGAACCGTGCGCAGAATGCGCGGGTGTCTGTCCGGCGCGGTTATAGTCATCGCCATGAGCAGCACACCTGCACAGACGGCCTACCCCGACACGATGGCGGATGACGAGCGCTGGATGCGCCACGCTCTGGCTCTGGCTGCTGGCGCCGCGGCGCTGGGGGAGGTGCCGGTGGGCGCTGTGGTGGTGCGCGAGGGAGAGTTGCTGGGTGAGGGCGCCAATGCCCCGATCGGCCTGTCCGACCCCACCGCGCATGCCGAGCTGCGGGCCCTGCGGGCTGCTGCTGCAAGGGTCGGCAACTACCGGCTGCCTGGCGCGACGCTCTACGTCACCCTGGAGCCCTGTGCGATGTGTGCCGGGGCCATCATGCACGCGCGCATCGGCCGGGTCGTCTATGGCACCCGCGACCCCAAGACCGGCACGGCGGGATCGGTCATCGACCTTTTCGCCGAGGCGCGCCTGAACCATCACGCATCGGTCGAGGGTGGCGTATTGCAAAGCGAATGCGCTGCGCAGATCAGTAGCTTCTTCGCCGCGCGTCGCAGTGCGCATTGCTCGCCCGCCGTTTCCGTGAGCGACAGTGGCTCTGCCGAGCGGCTTGCCGACGGGGAGGCCGACGCATGACGCTTCGCATCGAGGTCAGCATCCCGGCGCAGCAGCTCGACCTTTTCGACGACGCTGTCCGCATCCGCGCCTATCCCGTCTCTACTGCAGCCAACGGTCCCGGCGAGCAGGCTGGCAGCTACTGCACCCCGCGTGGCCGACACCGGATCCGCGCCAAGATCGGTAGCGGCCTCCCGATGGGCGCCGTGCTGCGCGCCAGGCGCCCCACCGGCGAGGTCTGCGATGATGCCGCTTGGCGCGCCGAGCCGGATCGCGACTGGATCCTTAGCCGCATCCTCTGGCTGTGCGGCGAGGAGCCGGGCATCAACCGCGGCGGCCAGGTCGATACTCTCCGTCGGTATGTCTACATCCACGGCACTCCTGATGGCGTGCAGCTCGGCCAGCCGGGATCACGGGGCTGCCTTCGCATGCGCAACCGGGATGTCGTGGAACTGTTCGACCTGGTGTTGGCCGGCACGCAGGTGCTCATCCGCGACTGAGACGAAGCCCCTTCTATACTGGTTTTGGCGGAAAACGTAGGTCGTTCATCAAAAGTCCCTCAAGTTTTCTGGTGGCCGTCCGAAAACCTCTCTGACGGCGGCGCGAACTCGATGCTTCAACGCACCAACCACCGACCGTCGAGTTCGGAATCTCGCCTCTACTAGGAGACTTTTAAAATGGCACTAGTCGTTAATACCAATATCCAGTCGCTGAACGCTCAGCGCAATTTGGATGTGAACCAAGCTGGTCTGTCGACCGTTTTCCAACGTCTGTCTTCCGGTCTTCGTGTCAACACTGCACGTGACGACGCCGCCGGCCTCGCCGTGTCAGAAGGTATTCGCGCCTTCGTCAACGGCTCGAATGTGGGCATCCGCAACGCCAACGACGGTATCTCGCTGGCGAACACGGCGGAAGCTGCACTGGGTCAGGTGACCAACAACCTGCAGCGCATCCGCGAAATCGCGGTTCAGGCGGCCAACGGTACGATCAGCACGACGCAGCGGGAAAATCTCTCGGCTGAAACCGGCCAGCTGGCGGCTGAAATCACCCGGATCATTCAAAACACCTCGTTCAACGGCAACCAGCTGCTGAGCGGCGGTAGCAACCTGGTGTTCCAGATCGGTGGTGCCTCGGGCACGACGGATCAGCTCACCGTTTCGGCTGTCAACCTGTCTGGTGTCGCCGCGGCGATCTCTGGTGGTTCCGGTCTTACCAGCACCCAAGCTTCCGCTTCGGCCACCATCGGCACACTCGACACGCAGCTCACCTCGGTGACTACCTCGCGCGCGACCTTTGGTGCGGTGACCAACCGCTTCGAGGCGATCATCTCCAACCTGCAGGTCTACGCCGAGAGCCTGACCGCTGCCCGCGGCCGGATCATTGACGCCGACTTCGCGTCGGAGACGGCAAACCTGACGCGTAGCCAGATCCTGCAGCAGGCCAGCACCTCGGTGCTGGCACAGGCGAATGCCCTGCCGCAGAACGCTCTGACGCTGCTGCGTTAACATGAGCAGGTGCTGCCGGCAGGTGCCGGCAGCACCCACGGTCTCGTAAATCCCGGAGTCTCGCGAGATGACTTCAATCCCGGTTCAGCCTAGTGCAAAGCCCTCCCCGCCAGATCCGGCGGCGGAACCCCCGCGTTCGCGGAAAGAGGCGTCTCTGGCGCCGGTCAGTATTCCTGCAAAGCCTCAGAAGCCCGAGCCCAAGCCGGTTTCCGGGGTCCCCGCATCCCAGCAGCCTGGGGCCCAAGCCCAACGGGTAGCCGTTCAAAAAGCGGCCGAACAGATCGACCGCAAATTGTCTGAATCCTTCTCTGACCTGCGCATCTCCATCGATGACAGCCTTAACCGCCCGGTTGTACGAGTCGTCGACTCCAACTCGGGTGAACTGATTCGTCAGGTTCCGTCTGAGGAAACCCTTCGAATCGCCAAGCGACTTGACGCGTTGAGCGGCGTTCTGCTCCGCGACAAGGCCTGACCGGAGCCGATCGCCCATGGCCATCACCTCTGCCGGTATCGGCAGCAATCTTGATGTCGAGGGTATCGTCAAGCAGTTGATGTCACTGGAACGCCGGCCCGCGTCCCGACTGCAGAGTCGTATCTCTGGCATCAACTCCAATCTCTCTGCGTACGGCAAAGTCAGATCTGAGATCGCTGCGCTTCAGACCGCGGCGAAAAACCTTGGCACCAGCACTGGTTTCAACGTCTTCTCTTCGACCTTGTCGGACACCTCGGCGGGGTCTGCAGCAGTGTCTTCAAGTGCCACTGCGGGGCAGTACGCTATCCGTGTGGCATCCTTGGCCAAGGCGCAGACACTCGTTTCACCCAACTCGATCGACGGCGGTGCCACGCGCATCACGGATTCGAGCGCGACAATCGCGGGATCAGCCACGCTGACGATAAGCCAAGGCGGAGGAAGCTTCTCCGTCAGTGTTGCAGATGCTTCCCTGGAAGGTATCCGTGACGCGATCAACGACGCGACCGACAACACCGGCGTGGTCGCCAGCGTCATCAATGACGGCTCCGGTTCGCGACTCGTCATGCGTAGCGAAGACACGGGCGCGGCAAACGCCGTAACGTCTGTTGCCGTCAGCGGCACCAGCAACTCGAATTACGATTTCCTGCAATTCTCTGCCGGGACGTCTTACACGGACTCTGGTGCCACGACCGGCGAATCGGTCGCGGCCTCTGATGCGCAGATCAGCGTTGATGGGGTAACCATCACTTCGTCGACGAACGTGTTCTCAAGCGCCATCGAGGGCGTGACCTTCGTCGCCAAGGCGACCACTTCCAGCACCTTCAACCTTTCCATTGCGCGGGACGACTCCGCCGTGGTCGAAAAAGTTGAGGCTTTCGTAAGCGCATACAACACCTTTATCCAGTCCAACGAGCAACGTTACGCCAAGGGCGGCGCCCTGGCAGCCGACTCGACGCTGCTCTCTGTGATGTCCAGCCTGCGCAGCTTGGCCGGCGAATCGGGTGGCAGCACGGGTAACAGCCTGAGCTACCTGATCGAGATCGGCATCTCAGTTGACGAGGACGGCGTGATGAGCCTGAATTCGGAGACCTTGCGATCGGCGTTGACTGACGAGCCAGATGCCGTCAGCAACCTCCTCGCCAACAGCACCAACGGTATCTTTGCGCGTTTTAATACAGTTGCGAGCGAGTTCCTCGACACAGATGGACTGATCGACTCTCGGGAAGAAGGTCTGCGTTCCAGCATCACTTCCCTTGACGAGCGCATCGAACAGATGGAAAGACGACTCGAATCCGTCGAGGCTCGGTTGCGCCGCGAATTTTCCGCCCTCGACGCGCTGATGGCGCGGCTTGGCCAAACCAGTGCAGCAATCAGCAGGACCCTTGGATAAGAGAGACACCTATGAACATGCCGACCGACCGCGGAATCGAGGCCTACCGCCTCAACCAACTCGAACTTTCCGTCAATTCCGCCGAGCCCGTGGAACTGATCGTGCTTCTCTACGATGGAGCGATCGAGTCCGTGCGCCGCGCGATCTTGCTGCTTCAGGCCGGCGATGTTCCTGGCAAGGCCCGCGAGATCACCCGTGCTACCAATATCGTCTCGGAATTGCGTGCCATCCTGGACATGCAGCAGGGCGGAGAGATCGCCGCAAACCTTGCTGCCCTATACGACTACCTGCGTGGCCAGTTGCTGCAGGCTAACCTCAGGAATTCCGAAGAGAAGCTTGACGGGGTCGCTGGACTGCTGTCCACCCTTCGTGCCTCGTGGGTCGAGCTTGCCGATCGCCAGCGTGAGAAGACGCGGCCGGTGAGCGGTACCGGCCCGGCCGTCGCTGTCCGTGCCGGCTAACGATACAGAAACGCGCGCCCAGCTCGAGCGACTCGCACGGGCGGTCGCGCTGTCGAGCCAGATGCTCGACGCCGCCAGGGCGGGCGACTGGGATGTTCTGGCGAGCCTGGAGTCCGACCGCGGCCGCCTTCTGGGTGAGGACTACGCATCGGTGCTCTCCCAGTCACCGTCCGCGGCAGCCCGTGTCAAGGAAGGCCTGGCGACCTGCCTGCGTCTGAACGATGAGATCGCCGCTTTGACCGGTGCCCGCATGGCCCGGCTCGGCGAATTGCTTGCGGAGATGTCGTCCCCGCCCGCCGGGAACGGCCCGCCACAGCGGCCGCCGGGATGATCTCCGTCGATGTCCGGTCGCTGGTTCCCCTGCCGGCGCTGTCCGGGCAGGAACTGGCGGGTTCGCAGTTGTCCGTGGGCGACATGGTCCGCGCCCGGGTGGTTGAATCGGGCGCCCAAGGGCGGCCTGTCCTCATGCTCGGGGCCGCCACCTTCGCTGTCGATCTGCCTTTCCCCGTTACCCCAGACCAGACACTCGACTTCACGGTTCTCGAGGTCAAGCCCGAGTTGCGTCTGGCGGTCTCGAGGCCACCCGCCGTCCCGGCCCAACTTGCCGGCGCGCCCTCGGACGCTTCGCCCGACCTGCAGCTCTCCCCCGAGGGGCGGATGCTCAGCCGTGTCGGTGAGGCCTTGCCGAACCCGGCAGCGCCACCCAAGGTCTCGGTGCCCGGCGCCGCCGACGCGACGCTGATGCAGGACCCGGGCCGATTGGCCCTTGCCTTGCGCGAGGCGGTGGATCGCAGCGGCCTGTTCTATGAGCAACACCAGGCGCAGTGGGTCAAGGGCCAGCGTAGTGAGGCGTCTTTGCGTCAGGAGCCTCAGGCGGCATGGCCCACCACCCAGGCTGCAGCGGCAGGCGATGGCGCTCTCGCCACCCGGCTGGCGGGTGCGGGGCTCAGTGGTCAGGCGCTGGAGATGGTCCGCCACCAGGTCGAGGTGTTCCAGCAACAGACGCTGGTCATCCGTACCGATCTCGCCTCCGGGCTGGTGATGGATTGGCAGACCCGCGTCGAGGATGAGGGTCCGCAAAGACGCGGCGAGGATGCCGAACGCCGTTGGGAGACGGTCCTGAGCAGCGAATTCGGCAGCCTCGAGCGCATCGAGGCCCACCTGTCGCTGGAGGGCGATCGCCTGCAGGTCTCGCTACGGGCAGGAACGGCCTCGCTCGAGCGCCTGCGCGATGCGGCGCCGGCCCTGACCGAGGCGCTGGCAGCGGCAGGTCTGCAGGTGCGGCGCATGGCCTTCGAACCCGCTCCGGTCGACGCGGCGGGGGGCTGAGCCGGTGGCGGCCGACCCCAAGGGTGATCGCGGGAGATTGCCGCCGCGCGCCGCAGTGGCGCTGGCCTACAGCAAGAACGAGTCGGCGCCGACGGTGCTGGCCAAGGGCCGCGGCGAGCTTGCCGAGCGCATCATCCAGAAGGCCCGCGAGTCGGACATCTTCGTGCACGAGTCGCCGGAACTGGTGCGGCTGCTGCTCGAGGTCGACCTTGACGCGCAGATCCCACCAGCCCTTTATCGCGCCGTGGCCGAGGTGCTGGCTTGGCTGTATCGCATCGAGCGCGGCGAGGACGCCGGCGAGCCACCGGTTGCCCAGGGGCTGCCCGAGACGCTGCGCGCGGTCGAAGCCGGTGAGCCAGGCAACGAGGGCTGACCCCACATCCGGCCTTGGTCAGGTCACCGCGATCGCGCCGGCCAGATCCTGCTCCAGTTGTGCCACCTGCCGCGCATCTCCAAGCCCCGGCCCCGACACCAAGAAGCTGTCCTCGGCGCGTTCGCGGAGGGTGTTGACCTTGGCCGAATGCACCGCCACCGAGTGTCTTAGCAGCACCTGCGCCATGCGCGAGAGCAGGCCGGGCTGGTCGGCCGCGATCACCGTAAGGATGCGGAAGCGCGGGTTCTCGACGCCGCGCAGGTTGATCTCGGGGCTGATCGGGAAGTGTCGGACCTGCCGGCTCAGACGACCTTGCAGCGGCGGCGGCAGCGGCTCTTCGGTCTGCAGGGCGACCAGCAGGTCGTGCTCGACCAGCGCGACGATGTCGCGGTAGCCGGCCGCATCGCGGCCCGGGTCCATGACCAGGAACACGAACACGTTATAGCCGCTGCGCGTGGTGTGCAGGCGCGCCTCGGCGATGCTGTAACCCATCCGCTCGAACACGCCGGTGACGCGGGCGAACAGGTCGGCGCGCTCGGGGCTGTAGACCAGGACCTGGAGGCCCTCGCCGATGGGCGCCAGGCGGGCGCGCACCACCGCCTCGCCGCCGTTGTGGCGGCCGTAGAGCGAGCGAGCGTGCCAGGCGATGTCTGCCGGCTCGTTGCGCATGAAGTAATCCGGTTCCAGGGTCGCCCAGAAGCCGCGATTCGCCTCCGCATCCAGCGCGTAAAGGCGCAGGATGTTCTCGGCCTCGACCTGCCGACCCTGCATCCAGGTGCCATCGGTGCCTTTCTCGCCGCGCAGCCGTCGCAGCGCTTGGTGATACAGGTCCTGCAACAGCTTGCCTTTCCAGGCGTTCCAGACCTTGGGGCTGGTGCCGCGGATGTCGGCTACGGTGAGCAGGAAAAGCGCGGTCAGGCTGCGCTCGTCAGGTACTTTTTGGCAGAACGCTGCGATGACTGCCGGGTCGCTCAGGTCCTGCTTCTGAGCGGTGGCCGACATCAGCAGGTGCTGCTCGACAAGGAACTCGGCCAGGGCCGTGTCGCCCGCATCGAATCCGTGGCGGCGACAGAAACGCCGCACGTCGACCGCGCCGAGCGTCGAGTGGTCGCCGCCGCGGCCCTTGGCGATGTCGTGGTACAGCGCGGCCACCCAGATCACCTCCGGACGCTCGAACTCAGCCATCAGGCGCGAGCAGAGTGGGTACTCGTGCGCGAACTCGGCCTGCGCGAAGCGGCGGACATTGCGCAGCACCATCAGGATGTGTTCGTCCACCGTGTAGACGTGGAACAGGTCGTGCTGCATCTGCCCGACGATGCGCCCGAACTCCGGCAGGTAGCGCCCGAGGATGTCGTAGCGGTTCATGCGCTGCAGGTTGTGTGTCAGGCCCCGGGGTTCGCGCAGCAGCGCGTTGAAGCTTGCGATGTTGCACGGGTCGCGGCGGAAGGCGGCGTCCACCTTTTGCCGCGAGCGCCACAGTTCGCGCATCGTGCCCGCCGTCAGTCCGCGCAGCTCGGGGCGTCTGGCCAGTTCGAGGAAGGCGCGCAGGATGGCCGGCGGGTTGCGTTCAAACACCCCGTGGTCGGCGATGTCGAGCAAGCCGTCGCGGATGACAAAGTGGCCGTCGAGTACCTGCTCGACGACCGTGCCGCTACCGTTGAGGTGGGCATCGAGCAAGCGGAGCAGGATGGTGTTGAGCAGCACCACCGACTTGGCGGTGCGGTAGTAGCGCTGCATCAGGCGCTCCGAGGCGCGCCGGCCGCGCCCGTCGCTGAAGCCCATCTCCTGTGCCAGCCCGGTCTGCCAGTCGAACAGCAGGCGATCCTCGCGACGTTTGGTCAGCCGGTGCAGCCGGATGCGCAACTCCTGCAGGAAGCGGCAGTTGCGGCGGATCTGCGCCGCCTCGGCGCGGCCGAGCAGGCCGGAGCGTTCGAGGGCGCTCCAGTCGCTGCCAAAGCCGCAGGCCCGCGCCATCCAGAGGACCACGTGGAGGTCGCGCAGGCCGCCCGGAGCCTCCTTGATGTTCGGCTCGAGGCTTGAGGCCGCGTCCTGTTGCCGCGCGTGGCGTTGCTCCTGTTCCACGCGCTTGGCGTGTACGAACAGCCGAATGTCGAGCGCGCTGTCGCGTGCCTGCTCGAAGCGGCCGAACAGACGCCGGTCGCCAGCCAGCCAGCGCGCCTCGATCAGGTTGGTGGCGACGGTGATGTCGCTGCGGGCCGCCTCCAGGCACTCGTGTGCGGTGCGCACGCTGTGACCGACCTCCAGCCCGATGTCCCAGAGGGTGCCAACAAAGCGGTCGAGGAGCGGTTGCTCGTCGGGGCCGACCGGCGCATCAAGCAGCAGCAGCAGGTCTACGTCGGAGCAGGGGAAGAGTTCGCGCCGTCCGTAGCCCCCGACCGCCACCAAGGCCCAGCCGGCCGGCATGCTGGTGTCTCCCCACAGGCTTCGCAAGGCCTCGTCAACCGAGGCCGACCATTGCCGCAGCAGTCGCGCCGGCCTGCCACCCAGGTAGGTTTCCTGCAGCTCGCGGCGCCGTGAGGCGATCGCCGCGCGCAGCTTACCGACACGCGCACGCAGCGCGTCCGGGCTCATGGCGGCGGGGGCGTGCCGTCCGATACGGTGAGCACCTCGAAGCCGTCAGCAGTGACCGCTACGGTGTGCTCCCACTGCGCGGACAGCGAGTGGTCCTTGGTGACGATGGTCCAGCCATCGCCGAGCTGGCGGATGCCCGCCTTGCCCGCATTGATCATCGGCTCGACCGTGAACACCATCCCCTCGACCAGCTTGGTGCCGGTGCCTGGACGGCCGTAGTGCAGCACCTGCGGGTCTTCATGGAACACCTGGCCGATACCGTGGCCGCAGAACTCGCGGACGATGCTGAAGCCCTGGCCCTCGGCGAAGCGCTGAACAGCATGTCCGATATCGCCCAGCGTCGCCCCGGGGCGTATCGTGCGGATGCCTTCCCACATGGCGCGGTAGGTGATGTCACAGAGGCGCTTCGCCAGCACCGAACCCTCGCCGACGATGAACATGCGGCTGGTGTCGCCGTGCCATCCGTCTTTGATCACGGTGATGTCGATGTTGACGATGTCACCGCCCTTGAGCACGCGTTCCCCGGGCACGCCATGGCAGACCTGGTGATTGACCGAGGTGCAGATGCTCTTGGGGTACGGCGAATGCCCTGGCGGTGCATAGTTGAGCGGTGCTGGCACGGTGCCCTGCACGTCGACCATGAAGTCGTGGCAGAGGCGGTCGAGTTCGGCAGTGCTGATGCCGCTGCAGACGTGCGGGGTGATGAAGTCGAGCACCTCAGACGCGAGCCGTCCGGCGACACGCATCGACTCGATATCCTGCGCTGATTTTAGGGTGATCGAGGACATCGAGGTGCGGAGGCCAAGGTGAGACTGTCCCGCGATTGTAGTCGACACGGGCTTCAGACTCGCTCCGATTTTGCCTCGCCACGGTGGTGCTTTTCTGGGCGATGTGGCGCACTTGCAGGGAGGCATCTCCGGTCTTGAGGCAAAGGGCCATACCGGTTTACAATCTCGGGTTGGCACACAGCCAAATTCTCACACCCGTTTCGTTAAGGTGTCTGCGCAGCGACCGGCCCCATGCCCGTTGAAAGTGCAGGCGGACGCGGGTGGCGGACCAACCTTAACAAGGAGCAACACCCATGGCATCAACCATGCGCCAGATGCTGGAGGCCGGCGTTCACTTCGGCCACCAGACACGCTACTGGAACCCGCGGATGGCCCCCTACATCTTCGGTCACCGTAACCGCATCCACATCATCAACCTTGAGAAGACCGCGGTCATGTTCGGCGACGCGCTGACCTACGTGCGCAAGCTCGCCTCGAACAAGGGCACCATCCTGTTCGTCGGCACCAAGCGCCAGGCCCGCGAGATCGTTGCCGAAGAGGCCGCACGCGCCGGCATGCCCTACGTCGACCATCGCTGGCTCGGCGGCATGCTGACCAACTTCAAGACGGTCAAGACCTCGCTCAAGCGCCTCAAGGACATGGAAGCCGCGACACTCGACGGCTCGCTCGAGCGCATGAGCAAGAAGGAAGCCCTGTCGTTCAGCCGCGAGCTGGAAAAGCTGCAGCGCAGCCTTGGCGGTATCAAGGACATGAACGGCCTGCCCGATGCGCTTTTCATCATCGACGTCGGCTACCAGAAGATCGCCATCCAGGAAGCCAAGTCACTCAACATCCCGGTGGTCGGCGTGGTCGACACCAATAATTCGCCGGAAGGGGTCGACTACGTGATCCCGGGCAATGACGACTCGGCTCGGGCCATCCGCCTGTACGCCCGCGACGTCGCAGATGCCATCCTTGAGGGCCGCAGTCAGGTCATCCAGGAGATCGTCAAGTCGACCGAGGAAGAGTTCGTCGAGGTCGAGGCGGGCGCCGAGGGCGCGGCCTGAGCGTGTTTCGCAGGCCGGTTCGGAACAGGGGCGCCGGGCGCCCCTTTTTCTGAGCCGCTGCAGGCAGTAAAAAATCACGCGGGTCGGATCGACGCCACGCTAGCCGAAAAAAGTCATGACGTTGGTGTAGAACGTCCGCAACGCAGATATCAGGAATACGGGAGCAGACATGGCGGCAATCACCGCAGCGATGGTGTCGGAACTTCGTGCGAAGACCGACGCCCCGATGATGGAGTGCAAGAAGGCTCTGACCGAGGCCGATGGCGACATGGCCAAGGCGGAGGAGATCCTTCGTGTGAAGTTGGGCAACAAGGCGAGCAAGGCTGCCAGCCGCGTCGCCGCTGAGGGTGTCGTATCGACGTTCATCTCGGCCGACGGCAAGACTGCGGCCATCGTCGAGTTCAACTCCGAGACCGACTTCGTCGCCAAGAACGACGAGTTCCTCAAGCTGGCTGCCGACACCGCGCGCCTGGTCGCCGAGAAGGCCCCGGCCGACGTGGCTGCGCTGTCCGCGCTGCCCCTGGGCGAGGGTACGGTCGACAGCGTGCGCGCCGCACTGGTCGGCAAGATCGGCGAGAACATGAGCATCCGTCGCTTCCAGCGCATCGCTGCCAAGGGCAAGGTCGCTCAGTACATCCACGGTGGTGCGCGCATCGGCGTGCTGGTGGATCTGGTCGGCGGCAGCGACGAATTGGCCAAGGACATCGCCATGCACATCGCCGCCAGCAAGCCCAAGGCGCTGCACGCCAGTGAGGTTTCGGCCGAGCTGATCGAGTCGGAGCGCCGCGTCGCCGCCGAGAAGGCCAAGGAAGCCGGCAAGCCAGCCGAGATGATCGCCAAGATCGTCGAGGGCACGGTGCAGAAGTACCTCAAGGAAGTCACCCTGCTCGGCCAGCCTTTCGTCAAGGACGACAAGCAGACCATCGACCAGCTGTGCAAGTCGAACAAGGCAGAGGTCGCCTCGTTCACCCTGTACATCGTCGGCGAGGGCATCGAGAAGAAGGTCACCGATTTCGCTGCCGAGGTCGCTGCCCAGGCTGCTGCCGCCGCGCGCTGACACGTATGGCCATCGCCTACTCGCGCGTCCTGCTCAAGCTTTCCGGCGAGGCCCTGATGGGCGACGCCGGCTACGGCATCCACCGTCCGACCCTGGACGGGATCGCCGCGCAGGTGCGCGAAGTGGTCGAGATGGGCTGCCAGGTGGCGGTCGTCATCGGCGGCGGCAACATCTTCCGTGGCATGTCGGCTGCGGCCGACTCGATGGACCGCGCCACCGCTGACTATGTCGGGATGATGGCCACCGTGATGAACGCGCTGCTCCTGCAGGATGCGCTGCGTCGGGCGGGTGTCAACGCCCGCGTGCAGTCCGCGCTGCACATCGAGCAGGTGGCCGAGCCCTACATCCGCGGCAAGGCCATCCGTTACCTCGAAGAGGGCCGCGTGGTGATCTTCGCCGCCGGCACCGGCAATCCTTTCTTCACCACCGACACGGCGGCTGCCCTGCGCGGAATGGAGATGGGTGTCGATATCGTGCTGAAGGCGACCAAGGTCGACGGTATCTACACCGCAGACCCGAAGAAAGACCCCACGGCTCGCCGTTACGACAAGGTCAGCTTCGACGAGGCGATCAGCCGGCAACTGGAGGTGATGGACGCCACCGCGTTCACCCTCTGCCGTGACCAGAAACTCCCCATAAAGGTCTTCAGCATCTTCAAGCCGGACGGGCTGAGACGTGTCATCCTCGGCGAGGACGAGGGGACGCTGGTTCACGCCTGACGATCCGGCACACCCCACACGGAGATTCCATGAGCATCCAGGACATCCGCACCACTGCAGAACAGAAGATGGGTCGCTCCATCGAGTCGCTCAAGACCGACCTGCAGAAGGTCCGTACCGGGCGCGCCAGCGCCGGCCTGCTCGACCACGTCATGGTCGATTACTACGGCACGCCGACGCCAGTCCCGCAGGTCGCCAGCGTGAGCCTTGCCGATGGCCGCACCCTGATGGTGTCGCCCTGGGAGAAGAAACTGGCTGGCGCGATCGAGAAGGCGATCCGTGACAGCGACCTCGGCCTCAACCCTTCGACGCAGGGCGATGCCGTGCGCGTACCCATGCCGATGCTCACCGAGGAGCGCCGCAAGGAGCTGATCAAGGTGGTCAAGGGCGAGGGCGAGAACGCCCGCGTGGCGGTGCGCAACATCCGCCGCGATGCCAATGCGGCGCTGCAGGCGCTGCAGAAGGACAAGCAAATCTCCGAGGACGATGAGCGGCGCGCCCAGGAGGAGATCCAGAAGCTGACCGACCGCTCCATCGCCGAGATCGACAAGCTGCTGGTCGCCAAGGAAGCCGACCTGATGGCGATCTGAGGCTGCGCGCTTGACCGCCTTCGGGAGTTCCACCGCTACCCTCCCGCAGACTTCGGATCTGCCGCAACACGTCGCCATCATCATGGATGGCAATGGTCGTTGGGCGCGCCAGCGGCTGCTGCCTCGCGCGGCGGGTCACAAGGCTGGTCTGGGCGCGGTGCGGGCGGTGGTGAAAGGCTGCGCCGAGCGCGGCATCGGCTATCTCACCCTGTTCGCCTTCTCCAGCGAGAACTGGCGGCGGCCGGCGGATGAGGTGGGGTTCCTGACACGGTTGTTCCTGTCGACCCTCGACCGCGAGATCGAGCGCCTGCACCGCAACAACGTACGTTTTCGCGTCGTCGGCGCCACCGAGGCTTTCGGTGATGTGATCTGCGAGCGCATCCGAGCCGCCGAGACGCTCACCGCTGGCAATACCGGTCTTACGCTCACGGTGGCGGCCAACTATGGCGGGCGCTGGGACGTTCTGCAGGCGGTCGAGCGGCTGCGGCAGTCGGGTCACCAGGGTCCGATCGACGAGTCGGCGTTGGCCGCGCAGCTGTCCATGAACTACGCACCGGAACCCGACCTGTTCATCCGTACTGGCGGCGAAGCGCGCATCAGCAACTTCCTGCTGTGGCAGCTGGCCTATACCGAATTCCACTTTACCGATACCCTTTGGCCCGACTTCGGTGACGCGGCGCTCGCCGAGGCCTTCGTCTCGTATGCGCGCCGCGAACGGCGTTTCGGAAGGACCAGTGAACAGCTCCAGCAGTCAGACTGAACTGCGCATCCGCACGGCAGCGGTGCTGATCGCCGCATTGGCCGGCATCCTCTTGCTGGGTCCGGCCTGGCTCTGGGTAGTGGTGGTACTCATGCTGGCCGGTGTGGCGGCTGCCGAATGGTCGGGCCTCTGTGCGTGGCCGGTGCGCATGCGCAATGCCTTCGTCGCCCTGGTTCTGCTGGCCTCGTTGGCGCTGGTTCTGCGGGCCGGGCACGACGCTTGGCTCGACGCCGCCATCCTCTTCTGTGCGCTCGTGTTCTGGCTGCTGGTTGCGCCGCTGACGCTGCGCAGCGGCTGGTCGGGGCAGGGCGCACGGGGTGTTTCCGGCGTGCTGGTCATTGTCCCGCTGGTGTGGGCGCTGCTGTGGTTGCAGCAGCAGTCCGACGGCAACCTGCTGCTGGTCTCCGGTATGGCGGTGGTCTGGGTCAGCGACAGTGCGGCCTACTTTGCCGGTCGCGCGTTTGGCCGCCGCAAGCTGGCGCCGACGGTCAGCCCGGGCAAGACCTGGGAGGGCGTGGCAGGCGGTGTGGTCGGCGTGGCTGCCTACACCGTCGCGCTGTTCCTGTTGGCCGGCGAGCGCTTGCCGGCCGGTCTGCCAGAGTTGCTCGCCCTGACGCTGCTGATGTGCCTGCTCGGCATCGTCGGTGATCTTTACGAGTCTTGGATGAAGCGGGTCGCCGGGGTCAAGGACAGCGGCACCTGCCTGCCCGGGCACGGCGGACTGCTCGACCGTGTCGATGCGCTGGCGGCTGCATTGCCTGCCTGGGCGGGCGGGCTCTGGCTGGCGGGGTTCGGGGCGTGAGCGTGCCGGCCCGCGTCTGTATCCTCGGCGCCACCGGCTCTATCGGTGTGCAGACTCTCGATATCGTGCGCCGCCACCCGTCGCGGTTCGTCGCCGACACCCTGGTGGCCCACCGCAACGTCGAGTCCATGGCCGACCTCTGCCGCGACTTCCGGCCGCGGCTCGCGGTGATGGCGGATGCTGTTGCCGCTGACCGTCTGGCTTCGCAGCTGCGCGGGCAGGGGCTCGATACCCGCGTCGAGGGCGGCCCGGACGCGGTCGCTGCAGCAGCAGCCGAAAGCACGATCGATACGGTGGTCGCCGGCATCGTCGGCGCCGCCGGTCTCGCCGCCAACCTCGCCGCCGCGCGGTCCGGCAAGCGCATCCTGCTCGCCAACAAGGAAGCGCTGGTGATGACGGGGCCGCTGTTCATGTCGGCAGTCCGTCAGCATGGCGCCACCCTGTTGCCGATCGACAGCGAGCACAACGCGGTCTTCCAGGTGCTTCCGGAGGGGCGTCTGGTGCGCGGCGTGCGCAAGGTCTGGCTGACCTGCAGCGGTGGTCCGTTCCGCGACCTTCCCGACCTCGACCTGGCCAGCGTGACCCCCGATCAGGCCTGCAAGCACCCCAACTGGAGCATGGGCCGCAAGATCTCGGTGGATTCGGCGACGCTGATGAACAAGGGCCTGGAGGTGATCGAGGCGCACTGGCTGTTCGGCGCGCCCGCAGAGGACATCGAGGTGGTCATCCACCCGCAGAGCATCGTTCACTCCATGGTCGAGTATGACGACGGCTCGATCCTGGCGCAGCTTGGCAATCCCGACATGCGGACGCCTATCGCGCATGCACTGGCCTGGCCGGAGCGCATCGAGGCAGGTGTCCCGCCGCTCGACCTGGTGGCGATGCCGCCGCTGACTTTCCGCACCCCGGACCGCGACCGCTTCCCGTGCCTCGGGCTGGCCTACGAGGCGTTGCGCCTGGGCGGCACCGCGCCGGCCGTGCTGAACGCAGCCAACGAGGTGGCAGTGGCTGCATTCCTTGATGGCGGCCTGCGCTTCACGGCGATTCCGCGCATCATCGAGTCGACGCTGGCACGGGTGCCGCTGGTCCGCCAGCCCGACCTCGACGCTGTTCTGCAGGCCGACTGTACCGCGCGCGAGCTGGCAGGCGCCCTGACCCGTGACCGCAACTTCGCGCGCTGACCACCACTCCAACGCCCTGCGGCGCGACAAACCCGCACACTCCCCACCCTGACACTGCACACTGTACCCATGGCGCTCTCCAGCCTCCCTTCCACCGTCGCCGCCTTCCTCGTCGCCATCGCCATCCTCGTGGTGATCCACGAGTTCGGCCACTACTGGGTGGCCCGGCGTTGTGGTGTGCGCGTGCTGCGCTTCTCGCTCGGCTTCGGCAAGCCGCTGTGGACACGCAAGGACAGTCATGGCACCGAATGGGTGCTGGCGCCCATTCCCCTGGGCGGTTACGTCAGCATGCTCGACGAGCGTGAGGCGCCGGTACCCGAGCGGCTTCGCCACGAGGCATTCAACACGCGACCGGTCAGCCGGCGCATCGCCATCGTCCTAGCCGGCCCACTCGCCAACCTGATCCTCGCCGTGTTGTTGTACACCGGGCTGGCGATGCTTGGTGGCACCCTCCGTATCCCATCGATCGGCGTTCCGGCGGAGGGCACGCCGGCCGCCGCGGCCGGCTTGCGTGGCGGCGAGCGCATCGTTGCGGTGGGTGGTCGCGAGACCCCGGGCTGGGCTGACGTGCGCTGGCAACTGATGCGGCAGGTGGCGGCCGGCCCCGCTGTTCTGACGGTCACCTTCGAAGCCGGCGGTGTACAGCGCACTGTCGATTTTCCGGCTGCCGGCGTGAACCTTGAGCAGATCACCAGCGACCTCCCAGGCGCCTTCGGCCTCGCGGTCGAGCCCCCCCAGGCGCAGAACGTGGTCGGTATGGTCGCCGAGGGTAGCGCTGGCGAGCTTGCCGGGTTCCGTCCAGGCGACCGGTTGCTGGCGGTCGGGGGCAAACCGGTTTCCCGCTGGGAGGACTTCGCCGGCCCTGTGCGCGAGAACCCGGGTCGCCCCCTTGATGTTACCGTCGAGCGTGATGGCGTGACGATGCCGCTGCGGGTCACCCCGGCGGCGGTGGTCTCGGGCGGCGTGTCGTTGGGTCGCGTTGGTCTGGGACCAAGGCCGGATCCCGACTGGACCGCCGCCAATACCGCTTATCACAGCAGCGGGGCGGTGGACGCGACGGTGGATTCCGTGCTGCGCACGTGGGACACCAGCGTCTTCAGCTTGCGCATGCTCGGTGGCCTGCTGACTGGTGCGGTGTCGCCGGAAAATCTGAGCGGGCCGGTCGCCATCGCCGACTTTGCCGGTCAGTCGGCGCGCATGGGCTGGGTCAGCTTCGTCGGCTTCCTCGCCCTCATGAGTATCAGCCTGGGGGTCCTGAACCTGCTGCCGGTGCCGGTTCTGGATGGGGGTCACATCATGTATCATCTAGCAGAATCCTTGACTGGGCGGCCACTTCCGGCCCGGGTCATGGAGGTTGGCCAGCGCATCGGTATGGCTGCGCTTGGTGCCCTGATGCTGGTGGCCTTCTACAACGACATCCAGAGAATCCTCACCGGTTAGCCAGCGACATGAGACTCTGCCTTGCTGCCGTGGCTTTCCTGCTGCTCAGTGGCGCTGCCCTGGCGCGTGATCCGGTCACCATCCGCGACATCCGCATCGAGGGCATCCAGCGCGTCGAGGCCGGCACCGTCTTCAGTTACCTGCCGGTTCGCGTCGGGGACCTCCTCGACGAGGAGCGCAGCGACCAGGCGATCAAGGCACTGTTCGATACCGGTTTCTTCAAGGACGTCCGCTTCGAACTCGAGGGCGACGTGTTGGTGGTCATCGTCGAGGAGCGACCGTCCATCGCCAGCGTCGACATCGACGGTACCAAGGAGTTTCCGGCCGACGCCCTGAAGTCGAGCCTGCAGGAGCTCGGGCTGGGCGTCGCGCGTACCTTCGACCGCGCCCTGCTCGACAAGGCGGAGCAGGAACTCAAGCGCCAGTACAACGCGCGCGGCAAATACGCCGCCACCGTCACCACCACCGTCACGCCGCTCGAGCGCAACCGGGTCGGCCTTCGCTTTACCGTGGTCGAGGGTGACGCGGCCAAGATCCGCCAGATCCGCATCCTCGGCGCCAAGGTGTTCAAGGAGGCGGACCTGGTCGAGCAGCTGACCTTGCGTACCCCGGACTGGCTGTCCTGGTACACCAAGAATGACCAGTACTCCAAGCAGAAGCTGCAGGCCGACCTCGAGACCCTGCGCAGCTACTACCTCAACCGCGGCTATCTGGAGTTCAACGTCGAGGGGACTCAGGTCTCGCTGACGCCTGACCGAAAGTCGATCTACATCACCATCTCGGTGACCGAGGGCGAGCCCTACAAGGTCACCGACGTGAAGCTTGCCGGCGAATTCCTGGTTCCCGAGGATGAGTTGCGGCAGTTGCTCAAGGTCACCCCGGGCGAGACCTACAGCCGTGAGAAGCTCAATGCCTCGACCAAGGCCATCAGCGACCGGCTTTCGAACGATGGTTACGCGTTCTCTAACGTCAATGCCGCGCCGGAGATCGACAAGGAGAACCACACCGCGGCCTTCACACTGTTCATCGATCCCGGCCGCCGCGTCTACGTGCGCCGCATCGTCGTTAACGGCAACACCAAGACCCGCGACGAAGTGATCCGCCGCGAATTCCGCCAGATGGAGGGCGGCTGGTACAGCTCTGCGCAGATCGAGGCCTCGAAGCGGCGGGTCGACCGGACTGCCTACTTCAGCGAGGTCGGCATCGAGACGCCGGCGGTGCCGGGCAGCAACGACCAGATCGACGTCAACGTCAAGGTCAAGGAAAAGTCCACCGGCGCCATCACCCTGGGGGGTGGTTTCTCCAGCGACGGCTTTCTGCTGAGCAGTTCGGTGTCTCAGGCCAACGTGCTGGGTAGCGGCAACTCGATCGGCATCGCTGCGAATACCGGGCGGATCAACACGGTCTACTCGCTGTCATTCACCAACCCGTATTCCACGGTCGATGGCGTCAGCCGCGGTTTTGACCTGTACAAGCGCCGCAGTGACCTCGCGCTGCTGTCGTTCGGCCCGCGCTACAACACCGACTCGATCGGTGGCGGCGTGCGTTTCGGGGTGCCGATCAACGAGAGCGACAGCATCAACCTGGGGCTCGCGGTGGAGTCGACCGATCTTGAGGTCTTCGACTGCGACGATTCGACTTCAACCCGCCGCAGTTTCCGTTCTGCATGCGAATACGTTGCCCGACAAGGCAACAGCAACACTGGAGTTATCAGCTCGGTCGGCTGGGCGCGAAACCGTCTCGACAGCATCATCTTGCCGAAGAGCGGTACGCGCCAGCGCGCCACCCTGGAGGTCGGCGTTCCCGGGCTTGACTTGAAGTACTACAAGTTCACCTACGACCATCTGTACTACACGCCGCTGGTGGGCGATTTCACGCTCAAGCTCAACGGCGAGATCGGATACGCCGCGGGCTTCGCCGGTTCGGAACTGCCCTTCTTCAAGAACTTTTACGCGGGTGGCATCACCTCGGTTCGGGGGTTCCGCACGTCCAACCTCGGGCCGAAGGACGGCACCGGCAATTTCGCGCGACCAACCGGCGGCAACCAGCGTCTTGTCGGTAGTGCCGAGGTGCTATACCCCATCCCCGGGCTCGGCAAGGAGCGCAATGCCCGCATCTCCACCTTCGTCGATGTCGGCTTGATCCGCAATAGTCTGGAGAGCTCACTTGATGATGGTGCGCGGCTGTCGACCGGTATCGGCTTGTACTTCGTCTCGCCGTTTGGGCCCATCCAGTTGGCGATCTCCAAACCGCTCAACCCGGGTCCCAACGACGTGACCCAGGTCTTCCAGTTCACCATGGGCTCGAATTTCTGACCCCGGCCCGTCAAATCTGCACAGAAGAGGCTTGATATGACTGCAGCACTCCGTTTCCTCGGCATCTTTGCCGCCCTCATGATCGCGGCACAGCCGGCTCGGGCTGCTGACCCGGCGCCTGGCCTGAAGGTTGGCGTGGTCAACACCGAGCGCATCATGCGCGAGTCGGCCCCCGCCGACCGCGTCAAGAAGAAGATGGAGAAGGAGTTCGAGAGCCGCGTCCAGGAACTCCAGAAGATGGAGAAGCAGGGCAAAGAGTTGCAGACCCGGATCGAGAAGGACGGCGTGACCATGTCCGAGTCGGACCGGCAGGCCAAGGAGCGCGAGCTCGGTACCCTGACCCGCGAACTTCAACGCAAGAACCGCGAATTGCAGGAAGACTTGAACCGTCGCCGCAACGAGGAGCTTTCCGGGCTGCTTGACCAGATTAACAAGGTCATCAAGAAGATGGCCGAGTCGGAGAAGTACGACCTGATCCTTCAGGATGCGGTCTACCACAGCCCCCGTATCGACATGACCGACAAGGTCCTCAAGGCCCTCGCTGGCGAGGCGAAGTAATACTCGGCAGTCCCGCAGATGGCGACGCCGATCGAGCTCGGAGACCTGGCCGAACAACTCGGTGCGCGGCTTGAGGGTGATCCTGCGACGCCGATCCATGGCGTGGCCACACTCGAGGGTGCCGGCCTTGGCCAGCTGAGTTTCCTCAGCAACCCCAGGTACCGCAAGCAACTGGCCGCTTGCTCTGCATCGGCGGTGCTGATGCGCGAAGACGTGGAGTGTCCGGACAGCTTCGCCGGAGCCCGTCTCCGGGTGGCTGATCCTTACCTGGCGTTCGCACGCGCGTCGCGCCTGCTCAACCCGCTGCCGCCGGTTCGTCCCGGGGTGCACCCTTCGGCATCCATCGACCCTGCTGCCAGCGTCCACGCCTCGGCAGAGGTCGGCGCCCATGCGGTGATCGGCCCCGGCGCCTGCATCGGTGCCGACGTGGTGATCGGGAGTGGCTGCCACGTCGGTGGTGGCGTCAGCGTCGGTGACGGTACCCGTTTGCATCCGCGCGTGGTCATCTATGACGGTTGCGTCATCGGCCGCCACTGCATCCTGCATTCCGGCGCCGTGGTCGGCGCGGACGGCTTTGGTCTCGCGTGGAACGGTGGGGCCTGGGAGCACATCCCGCAGGTGGGCCGCGTGGTGCTGGGTGACCACGTTGATGTTGGTGCCAACACCACCATCGATCGCGGTGCGTTGGAAGACACGGTCATCGGCGAGGGCGTCAAGCTCGACAACCAGATCCAGATCGGTCACAACTGCGTCATCGGCGAACATACGGCTGTGGCTGGCTGCGTCGGCATCGCCGGCAGCACGCGCATCGGCCCGCGTTGTCGCATCGGCGGCGCGTCGATGATCAGCGGTCATCTGGAGATCGTCGGCGGCAGCGAGATCGCTGGCGGTACGGCCATCACACGTTCTGTCACGGAGCCCGGTGTTTATGCCTCGGTGTTCCCCTTCATGCCGTTTGCACAGTGGCGGCGCAATGCGGCACAGTTGCGGCACCTCGACGACATCGCCAAGCGCCTCCGGCAGCTCGAGCATGGCGCCGGCGTCATCACCCCATCCGACCCCCCCGAGAGCGAATGAGCCAGATCATCGACATACGCGGCGTGCTTGACCGCCTGCCGCACCGGTATCCCTTCCTGCTGGTCGATCGCGTACTCGAGTTCACGCCCGGCCAGCGCGTGGTGACGCTGAAGAACGTGACCATCAACGAGCCGTTCTTCCAGGGGCACTTCCCCAACTACCCGGTGATGCCCGGCGTGCTCATCATCGAGGCGATGGCGCAGACCGCTGCGCTGCTGGCCGCTGTCACCAGCGAGGCAGAGATGGCGGGTGGTGCCACCGCCGGCGACAACACGGTGTATTTCCTGACCGGCGTCGACAACGCCCGGTTCAAGCGTCCGGTGGTGCCTGGTGACAGCCTGCGCATCACCGCGGAACTGGCAAAGCACAAGTTGAGCCTCTGGACCTTCGCTGCCAAGGCTGAGGTCGAGGGCAAGGTGGTCTCGAGTGCCGACATCATGTGCACGGTGCGGGATGTCTGAGCCGAGTCTTCATTCGACTGCCGGCATCCACCCGACGGCCCTGGTCGACCCGGCGGCTGAACTGGCCGCCGGTGTCAGCGTCGGTGCCTACAGCATCGTAGGGCCGCATGTGGTGGTTGGGGAGGGCACGACCATCGGCCCGCACGTCGTCCTGACCGGCCACACTTATATCGGCCGCAACAACCGCATCTTCCAGTTCAGCTCGATCGGCGAGGTGCCGCAGGATAAGAAGTACGCCGGCGAGCCGACCCGCGTCGAGATCGGTGACAACAATACCTTCCGCGAGTACTGCACCATCAACGCTGGCACCGTGCAGGATGGCGGTGTGACCCGCATCGGCAACGACAACTGGGTGATGGCCTACGTGCATATCGCCCACGACTGTGTGGTGGGTAATCACACCATCTTCGCCAACTGCACCAACCTGGCCGGACATGTCCACATCGGCGACTGGGCGATCCTGGGCGGTTACACCGGCGTGCATCAATTCTGCAAGGTCGGTGCGCACTGCATGACCGCCGTCGGAACAGTGCTGCTGCAGGACCTGCCAACCTATGTTCTAGCCGGCGGCAACACGGCGCAGGCACACGGTATCAACAGCGAGGGGCTGAAGCGCCGAGGTTTTTCCGCCGTGGCTATCGCCGGCATCAAGCGAGCCTACAAGACGCTTTACCGCAGTGGCCTGACGCTGGAGGAGGCCAAGACGGAACTCTCGGCCCAGGCTTCCGCTACGCCCGAGGTGCAACCTCTGGTCGATTTCCTCGGCCGAGCCACCCGCGGCATCGTCCGCTGACAGGATGTCGAGCGAGGGCTGTCGGCGCCCACCGCTGATCGGCATCGTCGCCGGGGAGGCGTCGGGCGACCTTCTGGGTGCGGGCTTCATGCAGGCGGTGCGCTCGCGTTGGCCGGAGGCGCGATTCGTCGGCATCGGCGGGCCGAAGATGCAGGCCGAAGGTATGGACGGCCTGTACCCGCAAGAGATGCTGGCCGTTCGTGGCTATGTCGAGGTGGTCCGTCGGCTGCCGGCCCTTTTACGCATCCGCCGCCGGCTTGGCCAACACTTGCTCCGCAATAGGCCCGATGTATTCGTCGGCGTCGATGCCCCCGATTTCAACCTTGCCCTCGAGCGACGTTTGCGCGCCGCCGGCATTCCCACCATCCATTACGTCAGCCCATCGATCTGGGCGTGGCGCGGGGGACGCATCCGGGGCATCGGTCGGGCTGCTGGCCGCGTGCTGGCGCTTTTTCCGATGGAGCCGCCGCTCTACCAGGCGGCAGGCATCCCAGTCACCTTCGTCGGCCATCCGCTCGCCACGCAGTTGCCCATGGTTCCAGATACCGCCGGTGCGCGCCGCACCTTGCGCGTGGCGCCACAGTGCAAACCGCTGGTCACGCTGATGCCTGGATCGCGCATGGCCGAGGTCGAGCACCTCGGACTGCTGTTCATCCGCGCTGCCGAGCGCCTGCTCTTGAGCCATCCCGACGCCTGCTTCCTGGTGCCGCTGGCGACGCGCACGACGTTCGATCGTTTCAACCTCTTGCTGCGTGCCAACGCTACGCACCACGACCGTTTCCAGGTGGTGCTGGGCCACGCCCATCAGGCTCTTGAGGCGTGCGATGCGGCGCTGATCGCCAGCGGCACCGCGACGCTCGAGGCGGCGCTGCTGAAGAAGCCGATGGTGATCAGCTACCGCATGCCGTGGCTTTCGTATCAGCTGATGCGCTGGCGTGGTTATCTGCCCTGGGTCGGACTGCCCAACATCCTCGCGCGCCGGGAGATCGTTCCCGAGCTTCTGCAGGACGCAGCAACCGAGGCGGCGCTTGCCGAGGCTCTCGCGGCGCAACTCGACAATCCTGCCGCGGACGACCAGCAGACGGCTTTCTGCGACATCCACCGCGCGCTTACCGCCGACACGACCGCCGCGATCGTTGATGCGCTGGCACCCGTCCTCGACGGCGAGCAGGGCGCTGCGTGATGATCGCCGGCGTCGACGAGGCAGGGCGTGGGCCCCTCGCCGGACCCGTCTGCGCGGCTGCGGTCGTACTCGGCGACGGGTTCCCGATCGAGGGGCTCGCCGACTCCAAACAGCTCAGTGCGATTCGTCGTGAGGCTCTGGCCTTGCGCATCCGCGAGCATGCTTCGGCCTGGTGCGTCGCCTACGCAACGGTCGAGGAGATCGACCACCTCAACATCCTGCAGGCCACCCTGCTTGCCATGCAGCGCGCTGTCGATGGCCTGGGGCATGAACCTGCCGAGGTCTGGATCGACGGCAACCAGTCGCCGCGCTGGGCACGCCGCACGCGGTGCGTGGTCGGCGGCGACGCCACCGTACCGGCCATCTCGGCGGCTTCCATTCTGGCCAAGACCGCCCGCGACGGGGTCATGCGGCAGTTGGCCGAGGTGTACCCGGGATACGGGTTCGAGCGTCATGCCGGCTACCCGACGGCTGCCCACCTGAAGGCGCTGCAGAGTCTGGGGCCCAGTCCGGTACACCGGCGATCTTTCGGCCCGGTGGCGCGACTGCTGCAGGCCGAGCAGTAAGCTTTGCAGCGCGCGGTGGCGGTCAGTTCACCTGCGTGCCGGGCCCTGGCGGTCCGCCCATCTCCCAGACGTAGAGCGCGGTGGCCATGCCGGTGCCATCCAGTTCCAGAACCCGCTGCGGCGTGACGCCTGGTACCTCGAAGCTGTTGCTGACCAGCAGGCTCCCGGCCCTCATCTCGCGGCGGGCCTTCTCCCACAGGCGCGGCATGGCCGCCGGGGAGAGGTAGGCGTAAACAACGTCGTAGCCGCCGAGCGGCTCATCCCAGATCGATCCGTAGACCACATCCACCGCCGATTTTGCCAGCCTGATGCGGGCGATCAGCCAGGTCAGCGGCGCGTTCTCGACGCCGCGCAGTCGGGCGATGGGCCGCGCTTCACGCAACGCCAGCAGCAGACCGCCGGTGCCGCAGCCCAGGTCGACGACGCTGACCGGATGCTCGTCGGTGATCATTTCCAACAGTCGGCTGATGGCCGGCTGGTCGCTGAGGAACAGCGGCACGCGGTCCCGCAGGGCGCCGCGGAACACCAGCCAGGGCAGGAGGCCAGCCGCCAGCCAGACCAGCGGCGGGACCTGCAGCGTCAGCGCAAGCAAGACTGCTGGCGCGAACAGCAGCATGATCGGCACCCACCAGCGCGGCATGGTTGTGGCCCAGGCCATGGACGCAGCCAACGCGCCATGCAGCCACGCCCACTGGAACGGTGTCTCGTCGTGTGGGGGGAGGGCGTTCATAAGCACCACCACCAGGACGGTGGCGCCGACGAGACAGAGCGCCGCCTTGCGGATCGGCGATGCCGGTGCCTCAGCGTCGCTGTGCGGGGGCTTCCGGCGGCTCAAGCTGTGGGGGAGCGATGTCGACCGGGCGCGAGATGTCGAGCGACCCACCGTCCGAGCTGACGATCTCGGCGGCCTTCTTGTTCAGCACCATGATGGTGATACGCCGGTTGATGGGGTCCGAGGGGTCATTCTTGTTGAACGGAGACGACGAGCCCAAACCGACGACCCGCAGGATCTTGTCTTCCTTGATGCCGCCGTTGATCAGTTCGCGGCGCGCCGAATTGGCGCGGTCTGCCGACAGTTCCCAGTTGGAGTAGCCGCCAAGGCCACCGGCATATGGTTTGGCGTCGGTGTGACCCGAGATGCTGATGCGGTTGTTCACCTGGTTCAGCAGCAGCGCCAGCTGGCGCAGTACGGTCGACGTGTGCTCCTTCATGCGGCCGCTGCCGTTGTCGAAAGAGGGTCGTTTCTGGTCATCCATGATCTGCAGCCGCAGACCGTCGGTGGTCTGCTCGAGCTTGATCAGTTCCTTGAATTTGGCGAGGTCGGGGACCACCGCGATGGCCTCCTCGATCTCCTGCTTGAGCTCTTCAAGCTGGCGCTTCTCGACGCGCGCCTGGATCATCTCCGCGATCTTCTCGGCGTCCGAGTCACCCTTTCCCGATTTTTCGCCATCACCCTGGCTGGGCTTTTCGCCCTTGCCTTCCTGCGGGCGGTTGCCTGGCTGCTTGAGGATGCCGTCGCCCTCGTTGGGCAGCATGTTGGCCTTGGAGCCTGAGCCACCGCCAACCAAGGCCACACGCAGCGGCGTCTTGAAGTAACTGGAGATGCCCTCGAGCTTGGCCTTGTTCACCGACGTGAGCAGCCACATGAGCAGGAAGAACGCCATCATGGCGGTCACGAAGTCGGCGTACGCGATCTTCCAGGCGCCACCATGGTGGCCGCCATGCAGGGTCTTCTTGACCCGCTTGAAGACTATTGGCCGCTGACTGTCGTCACTCACCCGCGATCACTCCCTGAAGGGACAACGCATCCGTAATGGCGCGCACCCTGTTACTTGCCCTTGCGGCTCTTGATCTCTTCCTCGAGCTCGCGGAAGCCCGGACGGTCTGTCGAGAACAGCACCTTGCGCCCGAATTCCACGGCCACCGGCGGGGCGTAGCCGTTCATGCTGGCCAGCAGCACCGCCTTGATGCAGTCGTAGATCTTGCTTGCCTCGGCTGATTTCTGTTCGTGCAGCGCCGACAATGGCGCCACCATGCCGTAGGAGAGCAGGATCCCTAGGAAGGTCCCGACCAGCGCGTGGGCGATCAGCAGGCCAAGCTCTTCTGGCGGGAGGTGCAACGATTCCATGGTGTGCACCACCCCCATAACGGCGGCCACGATGCCGAACGCCGGCATACCGTCGCCCAACTTGGAGAGAGCGTCGCCTGGCGCATGCTCTTCCTTGTGGTGCGCCTCGAGTTCGGCGTCCATCAAGGACTCGATCTCGAACACGTTGAGGTTGCCGCCCACCATCATGCGCAGGTAGTCGGTGAGGAACTCGACGACGTGGTGATCCGCCAGGATCTTCGGGTACTTGGAGAAGATGGCGCTCTTCTCTGGCTCCTCGACGTCCGATTCGATGGACATCAGGCCCTCCTTGCGCACCTTGGCGAGGATCTCGAACAGCATCGCCAGCACGTCGATGTACACCGCCTTGTTGTAGGCCGGGCCCTTGAACAGGCCCGGGAAGGCCTTGATCGTGGCCTTGACGTTCTTCTGGCTGTTGCCGGCGACGAACGCGCCAGCAGCACCGCCGAAGATCATCAGCAGTTCTAGGGGCTGGAACAGGGCTGCCAGGTGTCCGCCGGCCAATACGAAGCCGCCGAAGATCGAGCCCAGGGTGATGATGTAGCCGATTGCGATAAACATGTGCGGACGACGGCCCTGTCGGTCGTTGGGGGTTCACTATCCAGTTACGGACTTTCCTCACTTTACTTGAGCCGGAGTTCGATGCGGACGCTGTTCGCTCTCCAAGGTATGCTCCCGCGCCATGGAGGTGATTCGGAGCCGGCGCAATCCCCTGCTGCTGCAGACCAGGCAGCTGCTCGAGCGTCCGCGCGAACGACACGCTGCTGGCCTCGCCGTGATGGAGGGTGAGCACCTGCTGGCCGACTGGCTGGCTGCCGGGCACCGCGTCGAGCATCTGCTGCTGTCCGCCTCGCGGGCAGCCGAGGCAGACGCGTGGCAGGGGCGTGGTGCCACCGTGCAACTGGTCGACGATGATTGCCTCGCATCCGTCTCCCCGGCCGGGGCTGCGCCGGGCGTGCTCGCCATCGTCCCCATCCCGGATCCACAGCCGTCCGTCAGCGGCAGCATCCTCGCCCTTGATGGCGTGCAGGATCCCGGAAACGTCGGTACCGCCATCCGCAGCGCCGCAGCCAGTGCGTTCGACCAGGTCTGGCTGGGACGGGGCTGCGCCGATGCCTGGTCGTGGAAGGTGCTAAGGGCCGGCCAGGGCGCGCATGCCATTCTGCCGGTCTGTCAGGGCATCGACCTGCAGGCGGCGCTGCATGCCTACACCGGTCAGGTGCTTGCCCTGGTGCCCGCGGGCGGAACACCACTCCACCGCACCGACTTGCGTGGCGACATCGTCCTCTTGCTGGGCGGCGAGGGCGCCGGCATCGGTGCCGAAGGCCTGCGCGCAGCTGACCGGCTCGTCAGCATCCCGATGCCAGGACGTACCGAGTCGCTCAACGTCGCAGTGGCGGCTGCCATCGCGATGTACGAGCGTGTGCGTCAGTCTTCGGATAGCGCCTGAGCGATTCCGCCGGCGATATGGCGCAGCATCGCCTCGCTCTCGCCCAGTGCTGCGTGCACCGTGATGGCGATGTCGGGGTGCCGCGCCCGAGCCGCCGCGACCAGCAGCGGCAGGTCCTCACGCAGATGGCTGCCGACGGCGAGGAAGATGGGGAACAGGTCGACGCGCGTGACGCCCTCGGCTGCCAGTTCGTCGACCACCGTGGGCAGGTCAGGCCGCATCAGTTCGAGGTAGGCCAGCCGCACCAGGCCGTCGCCGTGGCCGGCAGCAACCAGGTCGCGCAGGCGTTCGAAGGGCACCGCCCAGGACGGCGCGCGTGCACCGTGGGCGAACAGCACCAGACCGTGACGATCGTTTGCCATGCCCTGGCTCAGCCGCGCCCAGTGCTGCCGAAGCCGCCGGCGCCGCGGTCGCTGCTGGCGAAGGTTTCCACCTCGACGAAATCGGCGCGCGCCACCGGCACGATGACCAGTTGCGCGATGCGCTCCAGCGGTTGCAGTTCGAAGCTCTCGTTGCCCCGGTTCCAAACCGATACGAAGACCTGCCCCTGGTAGTCCGAGTCGATCAGGCCGACCAGGTTGCCAAGCACGATGCCGTGCTTGTGGCCCAGCCCCGATCGCGGCAGCAGCACGGCGGCGTAGCCGGGGTCGGCCAGGTGCAGTGCCATACCGGTCGGGATCAGGTGGGTGGTGCCCGGCCCGATCGCTATCGGCGCTTCGATGCAGGCGCGCAGATCAAGCCCCGCAGAGCCCGCGGTGGCGTAGGCCGGCGGTGATTCGCGCAGGCGATCGTCGAGGATGCGCAGTTCGACTCGCATCAGTGTCTCTCCCAGTGTGTGAAAAGGCGGGCGATGTGCTCGACCACCCAACGCCCCGAGATCGCCTTTTCGGCGGGGGGCAGGCTGTGGATGCCTGAATCGTCCAGCAGGTGCAGGCTGCTCTCAGCGCTGCCGATGGCGCTGGCGTCATTGGCCACCAGCAGTGGCAGTCCCTTGCGTCGACGCTTGGCCTCGGCGTTGTCGAGCAGGTCGCGGCTCTCGGCGGCGAAGCCGACGCAGAAGGGCGCGTCAGGCCGTGCCGCGACCGCGGCCAGGATGTCGGGGTTGGGCAGCAGGTCCAGTTGCAGCGGACCACCGTCGCGCTTGATCTTGTCTTCGGATGGGGTCTCGCTGCGGTAATCGGCTACCGCCGCCACACTGACGAAGATGTCGGTGCCGTCCAATTCCGATTCCACCGCAGCCAGCATCTCGGCCGCTGTTTCGACCCTCAGGGTGCGGACATCACCAGGCGGGGGCAGCGCTACCGGCCCCGATACCAGCGTCACCTCGGCGCCAGCGTCGCGCGCGGCGGCAGCGATGGCGTGGCCCATCCGCCCGGAGCTGCGGTTGACGATGGCGCGCACCGGGTCCAGGGGCTCGTAGGTGGGTCCGGAGGTGACCAGTACGCGCCGGCCGGCGAGCGGTTTCGGCAGCAGTTGCGACTCGACACGCCAGACGATCTCCTCAGGCTCGATCATCCGTCCTTCGCCCACCTCCCCGCAGGCCTGTTCGCCGCTGGCGGGGCCCAGCACGGCGATGCCGTCGGCCCGCAGTTGGGCGATGTTGCGCCGGGTGGCCGGGTTCTCCCACATCTGCCGGTTCATCGCCGGTGCCACCAGCAGCGGGCAATCGCGCGCCAGACACAGCGTGGAGAGCAGGTCATCCGCCAGACCATGCGTCAACTTGCCGATGAAATCGGCTGAGGCCGGCGCGACAATCACCGCATCCACATTCCGCGACAGGGCGATATGGTCCATCCCGCCATCTCCGCAGTGCCAGAGGTCGTCCCTGACGGGGCGGCCGGACAGCGCCTGAAAGGTGACCGGCCCAACGAAGGCCTTGGCTGCCGCAGTCATCACGACATCGACGGTGTGGCCCTGACGCACCCACAGGCGCACCAGTTCGGCGCTCTTGTATGCGGCGATGCCACCCGTGACACCAAGCACGAAGTGGCGGGCCGGGGGATGGGCAGGCGTCTGCATGGCCGCGAGTGTAACGCGCTGCCCCGCAGCGGGGACGCGTGCGGCAGCCGATTCAAGGCCCACGACGATGCCGAGTTGCTGGCGGAGCTGATCGGCGCCGCGCCCAGCCGTGCCCTGCGCCGGCTGATGCGAGAGGCCGGTGGCCTGGCCGGGCTGGTTCTGCCGCCGATCCATGCGCCAGCGGGCCGTGACAGGCGGGTCCGTTATCGGGTGTCGGTGGCGGTGGAGCTGGTGCGTCGCGGCATGGCCCAGTCGCTGCCCGAGATGCGCCTGCTCGATTCACCCGATGCAGTGCGCGACTACCTCCGCCTTGGCATAGGGCTGTCTCCGCACGAGGTCTTCGCCGTCATCTTCCTGGACGCGCAGCACCGTCTGCTGGAGTTCGAGGAGATGTTCCGCGGCAGTGTCTCGCAGACCAGCGTCTACCCGCGCGAGGTGGTCCGCCGCGCTCTGGAACTCAACGCCAGCGCCGTGGTGCTGGCCCACAACCACCCGTCAGGTGCGGCCGAGCCCAGCCTCGCGGACCGCAGCCTGACCACTGCCCTAAGAGATGCGTTGGCCCTGGTCGACGTGCGCACGCTGGATCACCTGGTGGTCACCCGGCAGCGGGTGTTCTCTTTCGCCGAGGCCGGTCTGCTCTGATGGCCTGGTCAGGTGACTCGGCTGGCGCAGCCGAAAGGTTCTCGATTCAGGCCGCGAGGGCCGCGCCGAGTGGGCCGGGCAGGGCCGCGACGTCGCTGTCCTGCCGGTTGAAGGTGTAGCCGAGCAGGACGCTGCCAGGTTCGTCGAGCATGGCCTCGATATCGAGAACGAGCACGACCGAGCCGTCGCCCGACAGCGTCGCGCCCGACACGCCCTTGGGCTTGATGTCGGCCAGCGGTTTGATGACAACGTCGTCACGCCCGACAAAGCCGTCGACGCCGAGCACGAACGAGCCGCGGGCGGAGGTTTGCATGAGGACCCCGAACGGCGGTGCATCGCCTTCACGGTTCAGCATGCCGGCGAGCGAGCGCACCGGCAGCACCTCGTCGCGCAGGACCAGCGTGGCGCGGCCCGAGACGTGCTGGATGGTCGCTGGCGACAGCGGCATGATCTCGCGCACCATCGACAGCGGCACAGCGAAGGATTGCTGCTTCAGGCGAACCACCAGCACCGGCATGATGGCCAGCGTCAGCGGCAGGTGGACGCGGAAGGTGGTACCCAGCCCCGGCTGCGAATCGATGTCGATGCGCCCGTTGAGCTTCTGGATGTTGGTCTTGACCACGTCCATGCCGACACCACGACCGGACACATCGGAGATCTGGTCCTTGGTCGAGAAGCCGGGCAGGAAGATCAACTTCAGGCTCGAGGCTTCGTCCAGCGAGTTGGCGGTCTCGAAGTCGATCAGTCCCTTGTCCAGCGCCTTGCGGCGGATGACATCGGCACGGATGCCGCGACCGTCGTCGCTGATCTCGAGCACGATGTGGTCACCAGCCTGTTGCGCGCTGAGCCGAACGGTGGATTTCGCCGGCTTGCCGTTGGCCACCCGGTCGGCTGGCATCTCGATGCCGTGGTCGACAGCGTTGCGCACCAGATGCACCAACGGGTCCTTGAGGTCCTCGATGATGGTCTTGTCGAGTTCGGTCTCATCGCCGCTGATCTCCAGCTCGACCTCCTTGCCCAACTGGCGGGCGAGGTCGCGAACCAGGCGCGGGTACTTCTGGAACAGGCTGCCGACCGGCTGCATGCGGGTCTTCATCACCGCGTTCTGCAGGTCGCCGACCAGCAGGTCCAGCTGCGCGATGGCCGCATCCATGGCGTTGACCGTGTCCGGGCCGGTGTTGCCGGCGAGGAGCTCGGCGCGCAGGCAGTTGAGGCGGTTCTTGGTCAGCCCGATCTCGCCCGACAGGTTGAGCACCTGGTCGAGACGGTCGGTGTCGACGCGGATGGTCGAGTCTCGTGACGAACTGCCGCCACCGGCGCCGCCCTTCGCGGCACGCGGCGCGTCGGCTGCCGGTCGCGGTGCCACGGGCGCCGCGTGGGCGTGGGCTGCCGCGGGCTCGATGGCGTTGGCTGCGTGCGTCCCGGGGGGCGCGACCGCGGCCAGCAGCGATGCCCAGTCCACCATGCCGCTGCCTGCCGGGACGCTTGCCGAGGCTTGCTGCTCGCCAGGCGTCGCGACCTCGGCCGCTGCTGGCGCCACCGGGACGTCACGGCCCTCCAGCACCGCATCGAGGGCGGCCAGCAGGGTCGCCGGCGCGGGATCCGGTTGGGCGCTTGCCGACAGGCTGTCCATCATCGTGCGCACTTCGGCGGTGGCGTCGAGGATCACGTCCATGATGGCCGGCTCGAGGCTGAGCGTGTGCTGGCGCAGGCGGTCGAACAGGTTCTCGGTGCGGTGGCACAGCGCCACCATCTCGGTGGCACCAAGGAAGCCGGCACCCCCCTTGATGGTGTGAAAGCCGCGGAACACGTCGTTCAGCAGTCCGTCGTCGCCGGGGTGCTGCTCCAGCTCGACCAGCTTGTTGTCGACATCGGACAGCAGGTCCGATGCCTCCTGCAGAAAGTCCTGCAGTAGTTCTTCCATCCCGCTGAACGCGCTCATGCCGCTCTCCTAGAAGCCAAGACTCTCGAGCAGCGAGTCGACCTCGACCTGGCTGCCGAGCGTCTCGCCCATCGTCTTCGCGTTGAAGGCCGGCCCCTGCAGGCTGTCGCCGTCGGTTGCGCGCTCTGCCGGTGCGTGCGCGATCAGGATCGTCAGCAGTTGTTGTTCGAGGTTGGCGGTCAGGTCGGTCATCTTCTTGATGACCTGACCGGTCAGGTCCTGGAAGTCCTGGGCCATCATGATCGCCCGCAACTCATCACGCGTCTGGCTGGCCGCCGTGCGGGTCGACAACAGGTATGTCCGGGTATCTTCGGCAAGTTGGCGGAAGGCGTCGGGGTCGCTGCCGCCTTCGAACACCGCGTTCCAGCGCGCTTCCAGCGCGGCCGAGGCGTCGACGATGGAGTCCTGCAGCGGCTGCGCGCGCTCGGTGGCGCCCAGCACCTTGTTGGCGGCGTCTTCGGTGAGCCGGGCAACGTAACTCAGGCGGTCGCGCGTGTCGGGGATGCTGTCTGCCACCTCGGCGAGTTTGCGGTCGTGGCCAAGCTCGCGCAGCGTGTCGTGCAGCTGTCGGGTCAGCTGCCCGACGTGCTCGAACACGTCCTGCGGCACCGCCGGGCTTTCCATGTCATTGGCTGGCTGGGGCTTGCCTGGTGCGGTCTCGCCGGTCTCCGCGCAGCGTGACGCGACGGTCTCGGCGACGATGCTGTCGAACAGAGCCTCGAGCTCGGGGGTGTCGGTACTGGTCGCACTCATGGCGCTCTCCTGGGTCAGGTCAGGTCACGCCGCGCGCGCGGCCATGTTGGCAAAGATCTTCTGCAGCTTCTCGTCCAGCGTGACGGCGGTGAACGGCTTGACCACGTAGCCGCTGGCACCGGCCTGCGCCGCCTCGATGATGTTCTCTTTCTTGGCCTCGGCAGTGACCATCAGCACCGGTAGGTGCTTCAGCTCGGGGTCGGCGCGTACCTGCCGCAGCAGTTCGATGCCGGTCATGTTCGGCATGTTCCAATCGGTGACGATGAAGTCGAACTTGCTGGCGCGCAGTTTCTGCAGCGCGACGTTGCCGTCCTCTGCCTCGTCGACGTTGAGGAAGCCCAGCTCCTTGAGCAGATTGCGAACGATCCGCCGCATGGTGGCGAAGTCGTCGACGACGAGGAATTTCATGTTCGGGTTTGTCATGTGTCGATGTTCTCGGATTCAGCGGCTGACCAGAGGCCGCAGCGTTTCGGCGAGGATCTCCGGGTGGAACTTGGCGACGTAGGCGTCTACGCCCACCGCCGCACCCATCGCCTTGTTGGCCTCGGAAGACAGCGACGAGTGCATGACCACCGGGATGCCGGAGAAGCGGCGGTCGGCCTTGATGTGCCGTGTCAGGACGTAGCCGTCCATCTCCGGCATCTCGGCGTCGACGAGAATGACCTTCAGCGACTCGGCGAGCCTCTCGCCGTCCCGCTCGGCCTGGGCGGCCAGGGCTTGCAGTCGGTTGAGCGCCTCGTTGCCGTTGGTGGCGAGCTGGGTGCGCAGGCCGAGCTTGTCCATCACCGCGCCGATCTCGCGCCGTGCGACCGAGGAGTCATCGACAAAGAACAGGAAGGTGGCGGGGGCGGTATCGATCGGCTCGAGCTCCGGAACCGAGACCTCGCCAAATGCGGTGGCAAGGATCTGCTCGACATCCAGGATCGACACCAGCTGCCCGTCGGGCAGGTCGGTGATGGCGGTGACGAGGCCGTCATGCCGGGACATCAGGCCGTCGGGTGCGCGCACCCCCTCCCAGTCGACGCGGACGATGCGGTCGACGCTGTGCACCAGGAAGCCCTGTGTGCGGCGGCTGTACTCGGTCACCATCATGGTCCGGTTGCTGCAGTTCGACACACCATCGCGGTCGAGGAAGAACGCCAGGTTGAGCACCGGGATGATGTTGCCGCGCAGGTTGATGACGCCGTCGACGCCCGCCGGCATGTTCGGCGTGAGCGTGATCTCGGGCGTCTTGGTGACCTCGCGCACCTTGAAGACATTGATGGCGAAGACTTCCGGCGTGCCGATCGAGAACAGCAGCAGCTCCATGCGGTTGGAGCCCGCCAGTTTGGTGCGCCCGTCGACCGCGTCGAGCAGGGATGTGGCGGTGCCGGGCTGGTTGTTCATGTTCACCTCAGGCGGCCTGACCGAGTAGCCCGGCCACTGTCTCGGCCAGTTTGCGGGGCTCGAACTTGGGCACGTAGGCGTCGACACCCACTGACCGTCCGAGCCGCTCGTTCGAGCTTGACGACAGCGAGGAGTGCATGAGCACCGGTATGCGGCGGAAGCGCGGGTCCGACTTGACACGACGGGTCAGCATGTAGCCATCCATCTCCGGCATCTCGATGTCGGTGAGGATGATCCGCACATGGTTCTCGACCGGTTCTCCCAGCACCTCTGCGTGATCTGCCAGCCGCTGCAGGTCCTCCCACGCGCGCAAGCCGTTTATGGCGCTGCGGTGGCGCACCTGCATGGCGTCCAGTGTGCGGGCGATCTGTTGTCGTGCCACAGCCGAATCATCGGCGAAGAACACGATGCCATCCGCGCCCGACACCGGGCGGATGCTCTGGAAGATGGTCTCGTCTTGCGGAGGTGCGGTTTCGGCGAGGATCTTCTCGACGTCGAGCATCATCACCAGCCGTCCGTCGGGCAACTCGGTCACCGCTGTCACCAGTCCGGTCATCTGCGCGTTGAGCATGTCGGGCGGGACGCGCATCGAGCCCCAGTCAAGGCGCAGGATGGTGTCGACCGCCTCGACCAGGAAACCCTGGGTGTGGCCGTTGTACTCGGTGATGATCATCACCTCGGGCGGGGTATCGGCGGCGATGCCGGTGTATCGTCCAAGGTGGATGACCGGGATGAGGATGCCACGCATCGATACCATGCCTTCGACCACGCTGGGCATCTCGGGGGCCGCTGTCACCGCGGGCGCCTTGAGCACCTCGCGCACCTTGAATACGTTCAGGCCAAAGGTCTCCCGGCGTCCCGTGCGCGCGTCGATACCCAGCGTGAAGAGCAGGATCTCCAGCTTGTTGGTGCCCGCCAGGCGGGTGCGTGCTTCTACGTTTCGGAAGAGTTCTGACATGGCCTATTGAATAAAGCGGTTATTTGTATTACGGCATTCCGCAAAACTAACTTTAGCAGGCTCTTTGTGCTAGACAAACTCTACCTCGGATTCGCGGCTCATAATGTGTCTGTTCCGACACGACGCGAACCCCTGTCCCAAGCCCGATGAGCCCGTCTGCGCAGCCCGAGGAGCCGACCCCGGCGGTGGCAGACGCCGCCGACCCGATCGCGGCGGTGATCGCCGAGCAGGCGTCCTTGCGCCGCTCGCTCGCCGATTCCACCGGTCGCCTTGCCGGGAGCCTGCGCGAGCGCACCGCCGTCGCCGCGCGGCTTGCGCTGATCCTCGATTCGCTGCCAGCCGCCTTGGTCGTGGTCGACGCCGCCGGTCGGGTGCTGCAGCTGTCCGCGCAGGCTGGTCGGGTCACTGGCCTCGGGCCGGGCGACATCTGGCAGACCTTCCTGGCGCGGCTCACGCCCACCGCCGTTGCCGACGAGTACATGCTCGACCGCGCTTGCCTTCGGGTTCAGCAGAGCCGTACGCCATCCGGCGAGATGGTCTACTCGCTGGCCGATGTGACCCACAGCATCGCCGAACGTGCCGGCATCGAGCGCGAGCGGCAGCTGGTGGCACTCGGCCAGTTCGCCGCCCACCTCGCCCACCAGTTGCGTACGCCGCTGTCGGCGGCGCTGCTGCACGCGGGTGTGCTGGCGCGTGGCAGCCTTGACGATGGGCAGCGGGCCCAGGTCGAGGCGCTACTCGACCGCTTGCAGCACATGCAGGCCTACATCAGCCACGCCTTCGACCAGCTCGGCGATCATGGCTCGTCGCCAGCCGCGCCGATCGCGCTGGGACCGTTCCTGCTCGGGGTTCGCGCCGCCATGGCCGGCCTGGCCGCGCGTCGCCAGATCGAACTGCGCCTGGACCTGCCGCCCGATGGCGCCCAGGTGAGCGGGTGGCGTGTGCCGCTCGAGGGCGCTGTCAGCAACCTGGTCGATAACGCCATCCATTTCAGTCCGGCGGGCGGGGTCGTCAGCCTGCAACTCGAGATCGATGCCCAGCATGCGCGGTTGCGCATCGTCGACCAGGGCCCCGGTGTCGACCGCAACCTGCTGCCACGCATCTTCGAGCCCTTCGTCTCCGGCCGTGAGGGCGGTACCGGTCTGGGCCTCTCGATCGTGCGCGGTGTCATCGAGCGCCACGGTGGGCGGGTCAGTGTCGACTCGGCGCCTGGCCGTGGCGCCGCCTTCATCGTCGAGTTGCCGCGCAGTACCGTGGGGGGGCGTTGATGGACAGGCTGCTGGTGGTCGAGGACGACGTCGCCCTGCGCGGTGCGCTGGTGGCCGCCCTGCAGTCGGGGGGCTACAAGGTGGTCGAAGCCGGCGACGGCGAGGCTGCGCTCAAGGTGCTCGCATCGGGGCCGGTCAGCTTGGTGCTGACCGACATCCAGATGGCGCCGATGGACGGCTACACCCTGCTCGGCGAGGTCAAGCGGCAGTGGCCGCAGACGCCGGTGGTGATGATGACCGCCTACGGCGACATCGCCCGCGCCGTGCAGGCAGTACGTGATGGCGCCAGCCACTACCTGACCAAACCCTTCGAGATCGATGTCCTGCTGGCCGAGGTGGCGCGCTTCAAACGAACCTTGTCCGAGGACGATCAGCGGGCTGTTGCCAGCCCAGGCATCCGCGATCTCTATGCCCTCGCCGAGCGCGTCGCCGCCTCCGACGCCACGGTGCTGGTGACCGGCGAGAGTGGGGTCGGCAAGGAGGTTCTGGCGCGCTTCATCCACACGCGCTCACCGCGCGCCGGCAAACCCTTTGTCGCCATCAACTGTGCCGCGATCCCTGACAACCTGCTCGAGAGCACGCTGTTCGGTCACGAGAAGGGCTCGTTCACGGGCGCCGCAAGCGCCCACGCCGGCAAGTTCGAGCAGGCCCACGGTGGCACCTTGCTGCTCGACGAGGTCTCGGAGCTGCCGATGGCGCTGCAGGCCAAGCTGTTGCGGGCTCTGCAGGAGCGCGAGGTCGAGCGCGTCGGCGGCACCCGCCCGGTGCCGGTGGACATCCGCGTGGTGGCGACCAGCAACCGCGACATGGCTGCTCAGGTTGCGGCGGGGGGCTTCCGCGAGGACCTTTACTACCGGCTGAACGTCTTCCCGCTTGCCGTCCCGCCGCTGCGTGAGCGCCGGGAGGACGTGCTGGTGCTGGCCGCCGAGTTCCTCCGCCGCCACGACGCCCGCGCGGCGCTGGCTGGCTGCGCCCGCGCGGCGCTGCGTGCCCACGACTGGCCAGGCAACGTGCGCGAGCTGGCGAATGTCATGCAGCGAGCCACCATCCTCGCGCCGGGTCCTGAGGTGCGTGCCGAGCACCTCATGTTGCCAGCCAGGCCCTCGGCGGCGGTCGCGCCCACCCAGCAGGCGTTGGCGGCTGTTGCGGCCCCCGGGGGTGCGGCTGCCGGTGACAGCGATGTGCCCGCTCCGGCGACCGATCTGCGCTCGCTGGAGCGTCAGGCGGTGCTCGACGCGCTTGCCGCCACCGGTGGTAACCGCCGCCTCGCCGCCGAGCGTCTGTCGATGCCCGAGCGAACACTGCGCCACAAGCTGGCTCGCTGGCGCGAGGAAGGTCTGGTCGGCGACGACATCTAAGCCTGCCGTGCCGCCAAAAAAGGCCGCAAAACGCCCATCTTGCGCGGCCGCACGCGCGTTTCAGGCTTTATACTGGCGAAGGGGGATCTGGCGATGAACACCACAAACGGTATCGACAGCGCGCTCGCGCAGATGCGGGCCACCGCTGCGCAGGTTGCGCCGCAGAGCGCAGCCGTTGCGCAGTCGGCGTCGGGCGCCGGTTTCGCCAGTGCACTGACCGACGCGCTGCGCGATGTCAGCGCGCAGCAGGCCCGTGGAGACGACCTCAAGCGCCGCCTCGACACCGACCCGAATCTTGCCCTGCAGGACGTGGTGATCGAGCTGTCCAAGGCGAGCCTGTCGTTTCAGATGATGGTCCAGGTGCGCGAGCGCCTGGTCTCGGCCTATCGCGAAGTCATGAACATGCAGATTTAGAGACTGCATGGCAGAACAGGCCCAGAAGTTCTCGCCGGCAGCACTGCTCGAAGGTTTCAACCGGCTCGACAACACCCGCAAGATCTGGCTCATGGTCGCTCTCGCGGCCGCGATCTCCATCGTCGTTGCGGCTGTGATGTGGGCGCGTACGCCGACCTACCGGGTGCTCTTCTCCAACGTCGACGGGCGCGACGGCGGTGCCATCCTCGCGCAGCTCTCGCAGCTGAACGTGCCCTACCGCATGGGCGACAACGGCGCTTCGATCATGGTGCCGGAGGAGATGGTCTACGACACCCGTCTCAAGCTCGCCGCGCAGGGCCTGCCCAAGGGCGGCGCCACCGGCTTCGAACTGCTCGACAACCCGCGCATGGGCATCAGCCAGTTCGCCGAACAGGTGAACTACCAGCGTGCGCTCGAGGGCGAACTGGCGCGTACCGTGGAGTCGATCGGCGTGGTGCGCAGCGCGCGGGTCCACCTCGCCATCCCGCGTCCCAGCGTTTTCGTGCGCGAGGCGCAGCAGCCCAGCGCCTCGGTGCTGGTCGAGCTTGAGCGTGCGCGGCTGCTGGACGCCGAGCAGGTCGCCGGCATCGTCCACCTGGTGTCGAGCAGCGTGACCGGACTCAGCCCCAAGCAGGTCACGGTGGTCGACCAGTCGGGCAACGTTCTTTCTGCGCGCAACGACGGCTCCGCCACGGTCGGGCTCGACCCCACCCAGATTAGCTACCGCAAGGAGATCGAGCGCGACATCGCGGCGCGCATCGAGTCCATCGTCGTGCCGGTGGTGGGCAGCGGCAACGTCAAGGCGCAGGTCGCCGCCGATGTCGACTTCGCCACCGTCGAGCAGACCTCCGAGACCTTCAGGCCGAACCCGCGCCCGGAGGACTCGGCCGTACGCAGCCGCCAGGAGAGCGAGTCCTTGAGCAGTGGCTCTGGCGCCGGCGGCGTTCCGGGAGCGCTCTCCAACCAGCCGCCTGGCGCGGCCGGCGCACCTATCGCCGGCGGGGCACCGGCGCAGCCGCCGGCCGCGGGTGCCGCGCCCCAGGCCGGTGCCCCGGCTGCTGGTGGGGCGCTTGCTGCGGCGGCCAGCGCCGGGGGAGAGCAGGTCCGCTCGCAGCAGCGTGAGTCGACCGTCAACTTCGAGGTCGACAAGACCATCCGTTACACCAAGGCGCCGGTCGGCAGCATCCGCCGTGTCTCTGCGGCGGTGGTCGTCAACTTCCGCCGGGTCGAGGGCAAGCCGGGCGCCGCGCCCAGTTTCAAGGCGCTGAGCCCGAAGGAGATCGAGCAGATCACAAACCTCTCGCGTGAGGCGATGGGCTTCTCGAAGGAGCGTGGCGACACCCTCAATGTGGTCAACGCCACGTTCACCAGCCCGGCCGAGGCGCCCCCGCCCAAATCCTTGCTCGAGGACCCCGAGGCGTTGCTCGGGCTGGCCGGTCAGAACCTTGGCAACGTCGCCGTCGCGGTGCTGATCGCCTACCTGGTGTTCGGCATCCTGCGTCCCGCTATCCGCCAACTCAGCACACTGCCGGAGCCACCGCCGGTGTTGGCCGGCGGGGTACTGCCCGAGGGCGCCAGAGCCGTCGTCGGGGCGGGCGGCCAGATGGTCATCCTCGGCGCCGATGGCCAACCGCTGCCGCCCGGGATGATCGCGGAGCCGGCGATGCCGGGTGAGGAAGGGAGTAAAGTAGTCCTCAGCGATGAAGCACGCGCCCAGGCCGAGTCCGAGGAGCGCTTCAAGGCCGACATCGAGGTGGCGAAGTTCATCGCCCGCAAGGATGCGCGCCTGTTCGCCGAGGTCTTGAGGAACTGGATGAACAATGGCTGAAGAGGATCTCGCCGGGAAGAAGAGTGCGATCCTGCTCTCCAGTATCGGAGAGGAGCTCGCCGCGGCTGTGCTTCAGCACATGATGCCGCGCGAGGTGCAGCGGGTCGGTACCAACATCGCCATCCTCGGCACCACCTCGCCGGACGAGTTGCACGAGGCGGTCGAGGAGCTCAAGGACGCGGTGCGCGGCAAGATCTCGCTCAACGACTCGCAGGACGAGTACCTGCGTAACGTGCTCACCAAGGCGCTCGGCGAGGAGCGGGCCGGCACCATCCTCGACCGCATCCTGGTCGGCGCCGACCAGAGCGGCATCGACGCTCTGAAGTGGATGGACGCGGCCAGCATCGCCGAATTGATCAAGAACGAGCACCCGCAGATCGTCGCCGTCATCCTCGCGCACCTGGAGTACGACCAGGCCGCGGATGTCCTCAAGCTCTTCCCCGAGCGGCTGCGCAACGACGCCATGCTGCGCATCGCCACCCTGGAGGGGGTGCAGCCGGTGGCCCTGCGCGAGCTGAACGAGTCGCTCGCGCGCATCCTGTCGGGTGCCGACCGCATGCTCAAGAGCAGCCTCGGTGGTGTGAAGACAGCGGCCGAGATCATGAACTTCATGGGTGCTCTCGAGGCGCCGACCATGGACAGCATCCGCGAGGTCGACTTCGACCTGGCGCAGGCGGTGCAGGACCAGATGTTCCTGTTCGAGAACCTGATGGACCTGGACGACCGCTCGATCCAGGCACTCATGCGCGAGGTGCAGTCCGACTCGCTGATCCTTGCCCTCAAGGGCACCAGCGAGCCGCTCAAGGAGAAGATCTTCCGCAACATGTCGGCGCGTGCCGCCGAGATGCTGAGGGAAGACCTGGAGGCGCGTGGTCCGGTCAAGCTGTCCGAGGTCGAGGCCGAACAGAAAGAGATTCTCAAGACGGTGCGGGCGCTGGTCGACGACGGCACCATCGTGCTTGCCGGCAAGGGTGAGGAGGGCCTCGTCTCGTGAGCGGCGACAACTCTCGGCCGCAGGTCCTGCCGGCGGCTCCGGGCCCAGTCAAGGTGGTCACGCGCGAGCGCCTCACCGCCTACGATCGCTGGGAGTTGCCGGTCCTCGAGGAACGCATCCAGCAGGCAGCCGGGCAACTGGCCGGCCAGCCCGCCCCAAAACACGTCGAACCCCTGCCCACGGCGGGCGAACTGCAGGCGCTGCAGGACCGCGCCTACCGCGAGGGCTGGCAGGCCGGCCTCGACGAGGGGCGGGCCGCGATCAGCGCCCGCCTCGCGACCCTCAACAAGGCCATCGAGCAGGCCAGCAGCCTGCTCGCCGATACCGAGGCGACGCTGGCGCCGCACCTGTTGGACCTGGTCATCGCCATGACCCGCGAGGTGATCCGGGCCGAGCTCAAGCTGCAGCCCGAATCCCTGATGGGCGTGGTGCGCGAGGCACTGGCCGTCATGCCCGGCGGTACCGAGTCCCCCAACATCCACCTGCACCCGGAAGACATCGCCTGGATGCGTGAAGAGGCTGGCATGAACAGCGCATGGCAACTCATCCCCGACCCCGGCATGGCCCGCGGTTCGTGTCGCATCGAACTGGGTGACAGTGTTGTCGAGTCCGAATTGAAGGACCGCTGGGGCAGGGTCCTGCAGGCGATCGGTCGCACCGACGCCTGGCAGGACGCGTCCGAACGTGGCGCTTGATGCTGGAGCGGACTCAGCGACTGCTTGACGATTGTGCCCAGGCGGTCAATCGCGCCCCCGGGCCGGTGTGCGCCGGGCGTCTGACCCGCGTCGCTGGGCTGGTGCTCGAGACCGCTGGTTTGCGGGTGCCGGTCGGTTCGATGTGCCTGGTCGAGGTCGGGCGCGGCGGTGACCGGGTCGAGGCCGAGGTGGTCGGATTCATCGGCGGCCGCCAGTTCCTCATGCCCACCAGCGAAGTCAACGGCCTCGAGCCCGGTGCGCGTGTCTATCCCGTCGAGACCGCGATGGCGACGCCCCCACGCCTTGGGGAGCCTTGGTACCCCCGCCGTCGTGCCGTCGACCGCATGCGTCAGGTCGGTGTCGGCGACGCCTTGCTCGGTCGCGTCATCGACGGTCACGGCCGTCCTCTAGACAACGGGCCACCGCTCGGCGAGCTGCGCCAGGTGCCGCTGCAGGGCCGGCCCGTCAACCCGCTCGACCGCGACCCGATCGACCATACGCTGGACGTAGGCGTGCGCTCCATCAACACGCTGCTGACCATCGGCCGTGGTCAGCGGATCGGCCTGTTCGCCGGCAGCGGTGTGGGCAAGAGCGTGACACTCGGCATGATGGCGCGCTACACCGACGCGGATGTGGTGGTCGTCGGGCTGATCGGCGAGCGCGGCCGCGAGGTGAAGGACTTCATCGAGAACATCCTCGGCAAGGAAGTTCTGCGCCGCGCCGTTGTGGTCGCCGCGCCGGCCGATGTGAGCCCGCTGCTGCGCATGCACGGCGCCTCCTACGCGCACACCGTGGCCGAGTACTTCCGTGACCAGGGTCGTCATGTGCTGCTGATCATGGATTCACTGACGCGTTACGCACAGGCCAACCGCGAGATCGCGCTGGCCATCGGCGAGCCGCCGGCGACCCGCGGCTACCCACCCTCGGTGTTCGCCCGCCTGCCGCAACTGGTGGAGCGCGCCGGCAACGGCTTTGGTGGCCGCGGTTCGATCACCGCCTTCTACACCGTGCTGGCCGAGGGCGATGATCTGCAGGACCCGGTCGCCGATGCTGCGCGCGCCATCCTCGACGGCCACATCACGCTGTCGCGGTCGCTGGCCGATTCCGGGCACTACCCGGCCATCGATATCGAGACCTCGATCAGCCGCGTCATGCCGGACATCGTCGACACCCGCGAGCTGGAGAGGGCGCGCCGTTTCCGCGCCCTCTACACGCGTTACCAGCGCTCGCGCGACCTCATCTCGATCGGCGCGTACGTGCCTGGCAACGACCGCACGCTCGACGAGGCGGTGCGCCTCTACCCGGCGATGGAGCAGTTCCTGCTGCAGGGGATGCACGAGTCGGCACCCATCGCCGACTGTCGCGCGGCGCTTGAGAAACTGTTGCCCTGACGCTTATGGCGGGTCGCACCTTCCCCCTCAGCGCTGTCCAGGAACTGGCTCGATTCCGCGAGGAAGAGGCCGGCCGCATGGTGGCGCTGGCCGCGGCACGTCTGGCCGAAGGCCGGCAGAAATCCGATGTGCTGCGCGACTACCGCGGGCAGTACGCGCAGCAGCTGATCGGCGCGGCCGGGGTCGGTCTCGATGCCTCTCGCATGCGCGACACGCTGGCCTTCATCGCGCGCATCGACCAGGCGCTGGAGCAGCAAAAGCTAGAGATCGAGCGGCTGGAGGCCACTTGGCAACTGAGGGTCGCCGACTGGAACGAGCGCACACGGGAACTCAAGACCTACGGGGTGCTTGAGCAGAGGCATGTCGACCGCCTCGCCGTGCGCGACCGGCGTCAGGAGCAGCGCCTGACCGACGAGTGGGCCAACCGGCGGCGCGACGGCGATGTCTGAGCGCTATCACGCGGTGGTGCCTGCCGCGGGCGGCGGTACCCGGCTAGGCGCCCCGGTGCCCAAGCAGTATCTGGATCTGGGTGGCGACAGCATGCTCCACCGGACCATCGACGCGCTGCTGGCCGAGCCACGCCTTGCCGCCGTGGTCGTCGTGGTCTCGCCTGATGATCTGCGGCGGCCAGCGCAAGGACGCTTCGATGCGCGTGTGCGCTTCGCTGGGGTAGGCGGCGCCACCCGCGCCGACAGCGTCGCTGCCGGTGTCGAGCAGCTCGACGCTCGCGCGGAGGATTGGGTTCTAGTGCACGATGCCGCACGCCCAGGCCTCTCCGCAGTGGCTCTGGCGCGTCTGATCGACGAGGTCGGGGATGACCCGGTGGGCGGTCTGCTGGCCATGCCGGTAGCCGATACCGTCAAGCGCTGCGACGATGATGGTCGTGTCACGGCCACCGTTGATCGTGAACAGCTCTGGGCCGCGCAGACGCCGCAGATGTTCCGTGTCGGTCTGCTGCGCCAGGCCTTGTCCGGCGAACGGCTCGGCATCACCGACGAGGCCTCGGCGATCGAGAAGCTGGGCCTGCGGCCGCGGCTGGTGCGCGGCGAGCCGGCCAATTTCAAGGTGACCTTGGCAGAGGACCTGCAGATGGCTGCGGCCTTGCAGCAAAAGGGAGCGGCATGATGCGCATCGGGCACGGTTTCGACGTCCACGCCTTCGCCAGTGGTCGGGCGCTTATCCTCGGCGGCGTCAACATCCCCTACGAACGTGGACTGCTCGGCCACTCAGATGCCGATGTCGTGCTCCACGCGCTGGCGGACGCGCTGCTGGGCGCCGCTGCACTTGGCGATATCGGCCGGCACTTCCCCGACACCGACCCGGCTTTCGCCGGTGCCGACAGCCGGGTGCTGCTGCGCGAGGTGGTGGCGCGTGTGGCGGCGGCCGGTTGGCAGGTCGGCAATGTCGACGTCACGGTGATCGCGCAGGCGCCGCGCCTGGCGCCGCATATCGCGGCGATGGTGCAGAACATCGCTGCCGACCTCGCCGTCACGCCAGGGCAGGTCAACGTCAAAGCCACCACCACCGAAAGATTGGGCTTCACCGGCCGCGGCGAGGGCATCGCCTGCGAGGCCGTCTGCCTCTTGCTGCCGGCCTAGCTGCCGGCCCGACGGCAGTCGAGCGGTAGCCGGATGCGGGCTGCTAGCCCGCCACCCTCGCGCGGGTCGAGTTCCAGCAGGCCGCCGTGTTGCCGCACGATGCGGTCGACGATGGCCAGACCTAGCCCGGTGCCGCCGCCACCGCGCGCCATGTCCAGCCGGGTAAACGGCTGCAGCACGCGCTCCACCGCGTCGGGCGGGATCCCGGGGCCGCGGTCCAGCACCTCGAGCATCAGGTGGTCGCCATCTTCGCGCGCCACCACCACGATCGGTGGCTTGCCGTAGCGGATCGCGTTGTCGATGAGGTTCTGCAGCAGACGGCGGATCGCCAGCGGACGCAGTACCGCGTTGCGGGGTGACGCGCTGGTGTCGGTCTGCAGCTCGTGCCCCTTCTCGACATAGCGGCCGGCCAGACTCTCCACCAGGCCAGCGGGGTCGACCCGGGTCGGCTGCTCGCTGTTCTCGTCGCGCACGAAGTTGAGGAACTGGCCGATGATCGCGTTGATGTCGTCGATGTCCTCGATCATGCCTCGCCGCGAGAGATCGTCCACGTTGTCGGGGAGTATCTCGACGCCCAGGCGCAGGCGTGTCAGCGGTGTCCGCAGGTCGTGCGACACCCCGGCCAGCAGCATCGCCCGGTCGTTCTCGGCGCGCTCGAGGTTGCGCGTCATGCTGTTGAAGGCATGCGTCACCGTCGCGATCTCGCGCGGCCCTTGCTCCTTCAGACGTTCCGGGCGGCCGCCCGCGGCCAGCCTCTGTGCTGCGCTGGCCAGGTCGGCGAGCGGCTGGTTGAGCCGGCGCACGATGATCGCCGCGCCAAGGATCGACAGCAGCAACACCAGCGCACTCCAGCCGACCCATACCAGTGACCGGTCATCGCTGGTGGGGGCCCGCGGGATGACCAGCCAGTAGCGGTCGGGGCCGAGGTCGAAGCTGACCCATAGCCCGTTGATGTTGTGCCGGTCGAAGCCCACCAGCGTGGTCGGGCCGAGTTCCTTGCGCAATTCCTCGACGATGCCCTGCTGCAGGCGGGTGAGGTGCGGTTGCCCCTCCATCGGCAGCATCTCCAGCGGGTACAGCTGGATGCTCTCGCTCTGCGACAGTTCGGCGAGCAGCATGAGCCGACGGTTGGCGTGAGAGGCGAGCAGGGCAGCTCGGGTCAGGTTGACGATGCTGACCGCTTCGTGAGCCGCCCAGTAGGCGCGCACCGGCATCTCTATCCGCTCGGTGACGCTGACCCAGGCGTAGTGGCCGAAGGCGATCAGCGCGGCGATGAGCAGCATGCTGCGCCCGAACGTGGTGTCGGGTAGCCGGCGGCTCCACCACGGCAGCTGCTTCAGGGCCTTGCCCGCTGCCTGCTCGCGCCCGGCTGGGTGGCCGGCCAGAGACTCAGACACTGCGTTCGCCGTCGGGCACGAAAACGTAGCCGAAGCCCCACACGGTCTGGATGTAGCGCGGCTGTCCCGCGCTGTCCTCGATCAGCTTGCGCAGCCGCGAGATCTGCACGTCGATGGCCCGGTCGAACGCCTCGTGCTCGCGGCCACGCGCCATCTCCATGAGCTGGTCGCGCGAGAGCGGACGCCGGGCGTGCTCCACCAGGACCTTCAGCACCGAGAATTCGCCGCTGGTGAGTGGCAGCAGCTCGTCGTCACGCGTCAGCTGCCGCGTGGCAAGGTCCAGCGTGAACGGGCCGAAGCTGACCCTGCCACCTTGCAAGGGCGCTGCCGAACCGCCCGGGGTGCCGCTGCGCCGGCGCATCACGGCACGGATGCGGGCCAGCAGCTCGCGCGGGTTGAACGGCTTCGGCAGGTAGTCGTCGGCACCCATCTCGAGCCCGACGATGCGGTCGACCTCCTCGCCGCGCGCGGTGAGCATGATGATCGGCAGCTGCTCGTTCTCGGCACGCAGTCGGCGGCAAATGGAGAGCCCGTCCTCGCCGGGCAGCATCAGGTCGAGCACCATCAGGTCCACCGGCTCGCGCCGCCGCTCGATGTCCATGCTCGCCGCGTCCTGGGCGCTGCGCACCCGGAAGCCGTTCTCGCCCAGATAGCGCACCAGCAGGTCCCGCAACCGCGCGTCATCATCGACTACAAGGATCCGCTCGCTCTCGCTCATCGTCCGTCCCTCTGGGCCCACAACTCTAGCAAAGTGGCCAAGCCTGGCGCGCGATTACATCTGGTAACACTTGAGCGTCTTCCAGACACGGCGCGGAAAGATTGCGGTCCTAGTCTCGCATTCCGCCGGAGATGTTCTGGCGCTGTCTCCCCGGAGGCCATTCGATTGTTCAAGACCGGATTACTGGCTGCGGCTGGTGCGTTGGGGTTCTTTGCTCTGGCCACGCCCGCTGTGCCCGCGACAACTGGCGTCACATCCGAGACGCCGCCCGAGCCCGACTCACCTTTCTCGGCGTCCGAACGTGAAGCTTTCCGTCAGGACGTAGAGGACCTCCAACAGAATTTCTATCAGGCCAGCCCCGAGATGCGTCGGCGCTGGATCGAGGCGGTGCGCGAGCGTCGTCAGCGGCTTGACCTTCAGGAAGACCAGGCCGCGATCGCCCAGTCCCGCATCCGTGCCTCGCGCGCGTCGTCGCCAGAGCTACCCCGGGCCAGCGTCACGCGCGCCCAGACCCGCGACCGCATCCCCGACTGAGTCTCCCCCGGCTGTGTAAACGCCATAGCTTGAACGGCGTTATATACAGTGTCGCCGACACAATCTAGAATCTAGATGTCGTTTAGCGACTCACACTGTCACGGAGGAGATGTTCAAATGAAGCGCGTTGTTTTGTCCGCCCTGCTGTTGGGCCTCGCTGCCCCGGTCATGGCCGGAGACGCCCCTTACACGGTCAAGGATGGCCTGGTTGATGGCAAGACCTACAAGGGCTTCCAAACTTGGCGTTCGGCTGCCTGCGAGCGTTGTCACGGCCCCAACCAGGAAGGTATGGTCGGACCGTCGCTGGTCGAGTCGCTGAAGAAGCTGAGCAAGGAAGAGTTTGTAACTACCGTGACCAACGGCCGTGCCGAAAAAGGCATGCCCCCGCACGGCTTCCTGGGTGCCGAGAAGATCGACATGCTCTACTCGTACCTTAAGGGTCGCTCGGACGGCGCATTCGCTACCAAGGTCAAGACCTTCGAAGAGTAAGGCGCCCAAGCTCGCCCAGAACGAGTGGCGGGTGTTCAAGCCTGCACGCCAAGCAAAAAGCCGCCCCCGGGGCGGCTTTTTGTTTATGCGTCCGGTCCTGTTGTCAGACTGCCGCGGTTGCAGCGATCCACAGTGGCACGGTGACTGCTGAAAACGCGGTGGAGATCAGCAGCGCCGCAGAGGTCTCGCCCTCCAGCGCCTGGAACTGGCGCGACATCAGGTAGACGTTCACCCCAGTGGCCAGCGAGGCCATCATCACCACAGCCTGCGTCTCGATCAGCGGCAGGCCGATGACAAGCGCGATGCCCCACACCGCCAGCGGGTGCAGCACCAACTTGACTGCCGAGATCGTGCTGCTGGCCTGCCAGCCCCTGCGGATGCCGAATTCAGCCAGGCTCAGCCCCAGTGCCAGCAGCGACATCGGCCCTGTGGCCGACGCCAGCATCGCCATCGGCCGGTCGATGACCGTCGGGATGGTAAGCCCGGCAAAACCGTAGGCCGCGCCGCCGATGATCGAGGCCACCACCGGGTTGGTGAGAACGCCCTTCATCGTGTTGCCGATGCCGCGCAAGGAGAATTCGCCGTGGCGTGCCCATTCCACCGATAGCGTGACCAGCGTCCACAGGATGAGCGCGTTGAAGACCAGCGCTAGCGCCACCGGCGGGATGTGCTGTTCGGTGAGCAGCAGGTGAGCGATCGGGATGCCGAGCAGCACGTTGTTGGAGAACACGCCGCCGAGACCGAAAACCGATTGCTCGACGCCGTTGTGGCCGAACAGCCGCCAGCTCAGCAGGCGGCCGAGCAGGAAGACCACGCCGCAGCCGCCGAAGAAAGCGATCAGCAGGCGCGCATCGACGCCTGAGAGGTCGCCGAAGGTGGCCATCTGGCGGAACAGCAGGGCCGGCATCGCGACCGTGAATACGAAGGCGGAGAGCGCCTTGCTCGCTTCCTTGCCCCATCCGCCCCAGCGTCCCAGGCAGTAGCCGAGGAACACCAGCACGAAAAGCGGGGACGCCACAGCGACCTGTTGCAGGATGTGGTCGAGGTTCACGGGGCAGTACCTTGCCGCATGCGCTTCAAACGGAGGGGCCGCAGACGGAAAAAACCCGCGCCCAGAGGCGCGGGTCTATGCCGAGCACGCTTGCGATCAGACGGTGACCGACTTCGCCATCTCCGCGTACTCGTCGATCTGGTCGAAGTTCATGTAGCGGTAGATGCTGGCAGAGTCCTGGTTGATGATGCCCATCGCATCGTGGTATTCGGCCAGGGTCGGGATGCGACCGAGCTTGGAGCAGACCGCCGCCAGCTCCGCGCTGCCCAGGAACACGTTGGTGTTCTTGCCCAGACGGTTGGGGAAGTTGCGGGTGCTGGTCGACATCACCGTTGCGCCTTCCTTGACCTGTGCCTGGTTGCCCATGCACAGCGAGCAGCCCGGCATCTCGGTGCGCGCGCCAGCAGTGCCAAAGGTGGCGTAGTGGCCTTCCTTGATCAGCTCCGACTCGTCCATCTTGGTCGGCGGTGCGACCCAAAGCTTGACCGGGATGTCGCGGGCGCCACCGAGCAGCTTGGCCGCCGCACGGAAGTGGCCGATGTTGGTCATGCAGGAGCCGATGAAGGCCTCGTCGATCTGGGTGCCGGCCACCTCGCTCATGAACTTGGCATCGTCCGGATCGTTCGGGCAGCAGACGATCGGCTCCTTGATGTCGGCCAGGTCGATCTCGATCACGGCCGCGTACTCGGCGTCCTTGTCGGCCTCGAGCAGCTGCGGCTTGGCCAGCCATGCCTCGACGCCCTGGATGCGGCGCTCGAGCGTGCGGCGGTCAGCGTAGCCGTCGGCGATCATGTTCTTCATCAGCACCACATTGCTGGTGAGGTACTCCTTGATCGGTTCCGGGTTGAGCTTGATGGTGCAGCCGGCCGCGGAGCGCTCGGCCGACGCGTCGGAGAGTTCGAAGGCCTGTTCCACCTTGAGGTCCGGCAGGCCCTCGATCTCAAGCACGCGGCCGCTGAAGATGTTCTTCTTGCCGGCCTTGGCGACGGTCAGCAGACCGGCCTTGATGGCGTAGAGCGGGATCGCATGCACGAGGTCGCGCAGGGTCACGCCGGGCTGCATCTGGCCCTTGAAGCGCACCAGCACCGATTCCGGCATGTCGAGCGGCATCACGCCGGTGGCGGCGCCGAAGGCGACCAGGCCGGAGCCGGCCGGGAAGCTGATACCGATCGGGAAGCGGGTGTGCGAGTCGCCGCCGGTGCCGACAGTGTCGGGCAGCAGCAGGCGGTTGAGCCAGGAGTGGATGACGCCGTCACCCGGACGCAGCGCCACGCCACCGCGGTTGCTGATGAAGTTGGGCAGCTCGCGGTGCATCTTGACGTCGACCGCCTTGGGGTAGGCGGCGGTGTGGCAGAAGCTCTGCATCACCAGGTCGGCGGAGAAGCCAAGGCAGGCAAGGTCCTTGAGCTCGTCGCGGGTCATCGGGCCAGTGGTGTCCTGCGAGCCGACCGTGGTCATGCGCGGTTCGCAGTAGGTGCCCGGGCGGATGCCCTTGCCCTCGGGCAGGCCACAGGCGCGACCGACCATCTTCTGCGCCAGGGTGAAACCCTTGCCCGAGTCGACCGGCGGCTTCGGCAGGCGGAACACGGTCGATGCCGGCAGGCCGAGGAACTCGCGGGCCTTTGCGGTCAGACCGCGGCCGATGATCAGGTTGATGCGGCCGCCGGCACGCACCTCATCCAGCAGCACGTCGCTCTTCAGCGCGAACTCTGCGACGGTGGCGCCGTTCTTGGTGATCTTGCCGTCGTAGGGGAGCACGTCGATGACGTCGCCCATCTCGAGCTTGCCGACGTCCACCTCGATCGGCAGGGCGCCGGAGTCTTCCTGTGTGTTGAAGAAGATCGGCGCGATCTTGCCACCCAGCGTGACGCCGCCGAAGCGCTTGTTCGGAACGAACGGGATGTCCTCGCCGGTGGCCCAGATCACGCTGTTGGTGGCCGACTTGCGGCTCGAGCCGGTGCCGACCACGTCGCCGACATAGGCGACCAGGTGGCCCTTCTTCTTCAGGTCGTCGATGAACTGCATCGGGCCGCGCTTGCCATCTTCTTCCGGCTTGAAGGCCGCGTCCGGGCGCGTGTTCTTGAGCATCGCCAGGTAGTGCAGCGGGATGTCGGGGCGGCTCCAAGCGTCGGGGGCGGGGGAGAGGTCGTCGGTGTTGGTCTCGCCCGGCACCTTGAACACGGTCACGGTGATGGTCTTGGGCACCTCGGGGCGCGAGGTGAACCACTCGGCCTCGGCCCAGCTATGCATCACGGCCTGTGCGTGCTTGTTGCCGGCCTTGGCCTTCTCGGCCACGTCGTTGAAGAAGTCGAACATCAGCAGGGTCTTCTTCAGGCCCTCGGCTGCGATGCCAGCGACCTCGGCGTCATCAAGCAGCTCGATCAGCGGGTGCACGTTGTAGCCACCCACCATGGTGCCAAGCAACTCGGTGGCCTTGGCCTTGCCGATCAGCGCCACCTTCAGTTCGCCGTGCGCCACTGCGGCCAGGAACGAGGCCTTGACCTTGGCGGCATCGTCCACGCCCGGCGGCACGCGGTGCGTCAGCAGGTCGACCAGGAAGGTCTCCTCGCCGGCGGGTGGCGTCTTGATGAGTTCGATGAGTTCGCTGACCTGCTTGGCATCCAGGGGCAGGGGCGGGATGCCAAGGGCGGCGCGCTCGGCGACGTGGGCTCGGTAGGCTTGCAGCATGGTCGGTTCCTCGTGTCAGCGTGTTTCGGGACGGCGGGGTGCCTGGGGGTCAGAAGAAGGCTTTTTCGGCCTCGGACGGGATGCTCACACCGGTGGCGCGGGCACGCTTGAGTACCTGCCAGTTGTAGCGGTAACTCGCGCGGTCGTGCAGCTTTTCTGCGTACGACACCGGGCCCCAGTCGGCCGCCTGCGCCAGCAGCAGGATGGCCGAGGAGTCGGCGACATCGGTGGGGTCCGGGCGCATCGCCTCGACGATCGGCAGGATCTGCGACGGGTGGATCGACCACATGCGCAGGAATCCGAACTCTTCCTTGGCGCGGCGGGCGTCGCTGCCTGCCGTCGCGGGGTTCTTCACGTCGCGGGTCACGTTGTGCGAGGCGATGACGCCATGCGCGGCCGCGGCGGTGCCGATCGCGCCCTTGGCGCGCACGATCAGCGGGTGCGTGAACTGCATCGGGCTCTGCATCCCGGTCGACGGGATGGCGCCCTGGTAGCTGGAGACGAAGTCCATCAGGCCGAAGTCGATGACCTCACAGCCGGGCAGGGCCGCGATCTTCCAGACGTCGTGCACGGCGGTGGGCGACTCGATCATCAGGTGCAGCGGGATGGTGCGCTTCACCCCCATGGCCTGCGTGCGCTTCTGGATGTACTCGACCGCCGCCAGCGCCATGGCGTAGTTGGGCGACTTCGGCAGCGTGATGTAGGCGATGCGTTCGCCGGCTTCACCGATCAGGATGTCGATGTCGTCTGTGAAGCTGGGATGCTGGAAGTCGTGGATGCGGGTTCCGGCGCGACCGAAGTGGTTCTGCTCCGAGTTGATCATGCGCGCCACGAGGTGCGCGTGCTGCTTCTCGGTGCCGGCGGCGGCGCCGTCTTCGCAGTCACAGGTCACGTCGAACACCGGCCCGAACTCGTCCTGCATGGCGAACGACTTCAACATCAGCTTTTCGGAGCCGGCGTAGTGTTCGGCGGCGGGCAGGATCGGTAACGGCTTCTCGTCCGGGAAAAGGACGACGTCGGGGGAGTTCGGGTTGGTGGTCATCGCGGCGGGAGCGGGTCGGTTGAGGAGGGGCCTGACAACGTGACGCAGATGGTGTGCGGTGCAGCATCGAGTGTGCCATAGCACGCCCGGTATGCATACTTATGTCTTATATAAGATATCAGTATGTGGACTGGGCCCGATCCGGGTGCTAGATTCAACGGCATGAACGAGAAGGCCGCGTCCATACCCAGTTATCAGCCCCTCTACGGCCAGATCAAGTCGCTGCTGGTGAGCAGCCTTGCGAATGGTGAGTGGAAGCCGGGCCAGATGATCCCGAGCGAGTCCGAGCTGGCTAGCCGCTTTGGCGTGAGCCAGGGCACGGTGCGCAAGGCCATCGACGAGCTCGCCACCGACAACCTGCTGATGCGCCGCCAGGGTCGCGGGACCTTCGTGGCCACCCACGCAGAGGACCGCAACTCCACCCGCTTTCTGCGGCTGCGGGCGGCCGATGGCAGCGTCGAGACCCACGAGAGTCGTCTGATCAGTTGCCGCCGCGATACTGCCAGCGGGCGGGCCGCCGTCATGTTGAATCTGGCCGAGGGTGAGCCGGTGGTCGAGGTGCGCCGCGTGTTGTCTTTCTCGGGGCGTCCCGTGACGCACGACCGCATCGTTCTGCCCGCCAGCGTTTTCGGCGCGCTGGACGCGAGCGTGATCGAGGCTTGGGAGGGCAGCATGTACAGTCTTTTTGAGACGCGCTTCGGCGTTCGTCTGATCCGCGCCGAGGAGCACCTCACGGCGGTGGTTGCGCAGGCCGATGTTGCCGCCGATCTGGGTGTCGATGAGCGATCTCCCTTGCTAGCGGTGGAGCGCGTGGCCTATACCTATGACGACCTGCCGATGGAGTGGCGGTTGGGCCACTACGACACGGCATCACATTATTATGCAACTACATTAGACTAATTCTATTAGGTATCGGGCCTTTTGGCCCGCGCCGTGAGCCATTTCCAGCAACCCACCAACCTTAGCGAAACCGGAGCCTTGTCACCCATGAACTCCCTATCGAGTGCGGCCAAGCGGCCCAAGCACCTCGACCTGCTGCGGATCAGTCTGCCGCTGCCGGCCAAGGTGTCGATCCTGCACCGCGTCAGTGGCGCGCTGCTCTTTTTGGCGTTGCCGGTCCTGATCTACCAGCTGGACCAGTCCCTCGACAGCGCCGAGACCTACGCCGCCGCCGCTGCGTTCTTCGATCAGGCCCTGGTCAAGCTGGCGGTGCTGGTTCTGGTGTGGTCTTACTCGCACCACTTCTGTGCCGGTATCCGGTATCTGCTGCTCGACCTGCATATCGGCCTTGACCGCGTCCCGGCCAACCGCAGCGCCATGATCGTCATGATTGCGAGTCTGGCCCTGACCGCCCTGGTGGGGGTGCAACTATGGTGAAGCGCATAGTCACCGGCGCGCACTACGGCTTGCGCGACTGGCTGGTGCAGCGGCTCTCCGCCGTTGTCATGCTCGTCTTCACGGTCGTGGCTGGCCTGCGCATCGTCGCTGCCGAGCCCGGCTACGAGGGCTGGTCCGGCGTGTTCGAGCCGGACTGGATGCGCGTTGCGCTGTTCGTGTTCCTGCTGTCGGTGCTCTACCACGCCTGGATCGGAGTGCGAGACATCTACATGGACTACATCCAGCCGGTCTCGATCCGGCTCACCCTGCACACCCTGACGGTCCTGGCGCTGGTCGCCTACGCCGGCTGGGTCTTTGAACTGGTCTGGAGCCACTGATGGGACTGCCCGTACGTTCCTTTGACGCGGTGATCGTCGGCGCCGGTGGCGCCGGCCTGCGCGCCGCACTGCAACTTTCGGAGGCCGGCCTCAAGGTCGCGGTCCTCTCCAAGGTCTTCCCCACACGCAGCCACACCGTCGCCGCCCAGGGCGGTATCTCGGCAGCGCTTGGCAACTCGCAGGAAGACAACTGGCTCTGGCACATGTACGACACCGTCAAGGGGTCGGACTGGCTGGGTGACCAGGACGCCATCGAGTACATGTGCCGCATGGCACCTCGTGTGGTGATCGAGCTCGAGCACTTCGGCATGCCGTTCGACCGCCTGGACAACGGCAAGATCTATCAGCGCCCGTTCGGCGGTCACACGCAAGAGTTCGGTGCCCGTCCGGTGCAGCGTGCCTGCGCCGCGGCCGACCGTACCGGCCACGCCATGCTGCACACGCTTTACCAGCGTAACGTGCGCGCCCGCACCCAATTCTTCGTCGAGTGGATGGCGCTCGACCTGATCCGCGACGCCGATGGCGACGTGGTCGGCGTGGTCGCGCTGGAGATGGAGACCGGCGAGTGCATGATCCTGCAGGCTCGCGCCACGCTGCTGGCCACCGGCGGTGCTGGCCGCATCTTTGCCTCCAGCACCAACGCCTTCATCAACACCGGTGATGGCCTCGGTATGTGTGCCCGCGCCGGCATCCCGCTCGAGGATATGGAGTTCTGGCAGTTCCACCCCACCGGCGTGGCCGGTGCCGGTGTGCTGATCACCGAGGGCGTTCGTGGCGAGGGTGGGTATCTGCTCAACGCGAACGGCGAGCGTTTCATGGAGCGCTACGCGCCCACCGTGAAGGATCTGGCCTCGCGCGACGTGGTGTCGCGTGCCATGGCAGTCGAGATCTACGAGGGCCGCGGATGTGGCCCGAACAAGGACCACGTGCTGCTCAAGCTCGACCACCTCGGGCCGGAAGTCATCAACCAGCGTCTGCCGGGGATCCGCGAGATCGCCATCCGCTTCGGCGGCGTCGACCCGGTCAAGGACCCGATCCCGGTAGTGCCGACCTGCCACTACATGATGGGCGGCATCCCGACCAACATCAACGGCCAGGTCGTCGCTCCGCACGGCACCTCGCCCGATGAGGTGGTGCCGGGCCTGTGGGCGATGGGTGAGTGCGCCTGCGTCTCGGTGCACGGCGCCAACCGCCTCGGCACCAACTCGCTGCTCGACCTGGTGGTCTTCGGCAAGGCCGCTGGCGACCACGCCATCGAGTGGCTCAAGGCCAACCCGGTGCAGAAGCCGCTGCCGGCCACCGCGGCCGACCTGTCGCTGTCGCGCCTGGCCCGCCTCGACAACCAGAAGGATGGCGAGTCGGTGACCGACGTCGGTCGCGACCTGCGCAACATCATCCAGCGCCATGCCGGCGTGTTCCGCACCGGCGACGTGCTGGCCGAGGGCGTGGCGAAGATCCGTGAGGTTGCCGAGCGCGTGAAGCGCACCGGCATCAAGGACAAGTCGAAGGTGTTCAACACCGCCCGTGTCGAGGCCCTGGAGCTGGACAACCTGATCGAGGTGGCCATGTCCACCCTGATCACTGCCAACACCCGCACCGAGAGCCGCGGCGCGCATGCCCGTGACGACTTCCCGGACCGCGACGACACCAACTGGATGAAGCACAGCCTGTACTACAGCGAAGACCAACGGGTGGAGTTCAAGCCGGTGCGGCTGAAGCCGCTCACCGTCGACTCGATCCCGCCCAAGGCGCGCGTCTACTAAGGATTCAGGAGAGCACCCATGCGTTTCTCGGTCTACCGCTACAACCCCGATGTCGACGCCAAGCCGTACATGCAGGAGTACGACATCCCGCTCGATCCCACCGACAAGATGTTGCTCGATGCGCTCATCCGGCTGAAGTCGCACGACGACACGCTGGCCTTCCGGCGTTCATGCCGCGAGGGCGTGTGCGGCTCGGATGCGATGAACATCAACGGCCGCAACGGTCTGGCCTGCATCACCACGGTCGCCGAACTGGGCGACCACGTGACGCTGCGCCCGATCCCCGGCCTGCCGGTGATCCGCGACCTGATCGTCGACATGACGCAGTTCTTCCGCGCCTACCACTCGGTAAAGCCGTTCGTCATCAACAACGATCCGGCACCCGAGACCGAGCGTCTGCAGAGCCCGGAGGACCGTCTTGAACTCGACGGCCTTTATGAATGTATTCTCTGCGCTTGCTGCAGCACCTCCTGCCCCTCGTTCTGGTGGAATCCTGACAAGTTCCTGGGCCCGGCGGCGCTGCTGCAGAGTTACCGCTTCATTGCCGACAGCCGCGACCAGGCCACCAACGAGCGTCTGGACGATCTGGAGGATCCTTACAAGCTGTTCCGCTGCCACTCGATCATGAACTGCGTTGACGTTTGTCCCAAGGGGCTCAACCCCACCCGGGCGATCGGCAAGATCAAGGACATCATGATCAAGCGGATGGTGTAGCCGCGAGTCATGGGGGAGAAAGAGCGCGTCCGCTGGCGTTGCCGGCGCGGGATGCTGGAACTGGATCTGATCCTGTCCCGGTACCTCGAGGCGCGCTTTGACGAGATGACGGAGGTGCAGAGAGAGGCGTTCCAGTCGCTTCTCGAGTACCCCGATAACGACATCTGGGACTGGTTTAACGCCCGTACCCAGTGCAATGACCCGGAAGTGCAGCCGATGGTGGACGACATCGTTGGTTTCGCTGCGCGGATTTAAGCCTCGGCGCTATGCGCTGACCGTTTTTGGAGAAGACCTTCCATGACCCAGAATGTCAAAGCCACCCTCAGCTTCTCCGATGGCCGTCCGGCCGTCGAGATGCCGCTGCTGAAGGGCCAGATCGGCCCGGACGTGATGGACATCCGCCCGGTCACCAACGCCGGCATCTTTACTTACGACCCCGGCTTCCTGGCAACCGCCAGCACCAAGTCCGCCATCACTTACATCGATGGTGACGAGGGTCTCCTCTACTACCGCGGCTATCCGATCGAGCAGCTGGCCGAGCGCTGCAGCTTCCTCGAGACCTGCTACCTGCTGTGGTACGGCGAGCTGCCCGACAAGGAGCGCCTCGAGGCCTACGAGACGCGTATCCGCAAGCACACCATGGTCCACGACCAGATGTCGCGCTTCTTCCAGGGCTTCCGCCGTGACGCGCACCCGATGGCGGTCATGTGCGGCACCATCGGCGCGCTGTCGGCGTTCTACCACGACCACCTCGACGTGAACCTGCCAGAGGACCGCGAGCTGTCGATGTTCCGCCTGGTCTCCAAGGTGCCGACCATCGCCGCGATGAGCTACAAGTACAACCAGGGCTTGCCCTTCATGTACCCGAACAACCAGCTCTCGTACGTGGCCAATTTCCTGCACATGATGTTCGCTACGCCGTGCGAGCCCTACTTCGCCAACCCGATCGCGGTGCGTGCGCTTGAACGCATCATGATCCTGCACGCCGACCACGAGCAGAACGCGTCCACCTCGACCGTCCGCCTGGCCGGTTCCACCGGCGCCAATCCGTTCGCCTGCATCGCCGCGGGCGTGGCGGCCCTGTGGGGTCCGGCACACGGAGGCGCCAACGAAGAAGTGCTGAAGATGCTCGACGAGATCGGCGAGGTGAAGAACATCGACAAGTTCATCGCCCGCGCCAAGGACAAGAACGACAGCTTCCGCCTGATGGGCTTCGGTCACCGCGTGTACAAGAACCGCGACCCGCGCGCGGGCGTCATGCGCCAGACCTGCCACGAGGTGCTGGGCGAGATGGGCATCACCACCGAGCAACTCGAGATCGCCATGCGCCTCGAAGAGATCGCCCTGAAGGACGACTACTTCATCGAACGTAAACTGTATCCAAATGTGGACTTCTATTCGGGTATCGTTCTGAAGGCACTCGGCATCCCGGTGAAGATGTTCACCGCGATCTTCGCCATGTCGCGGACCATCGGCTGGATCAGCCAGTGGAACGAGTTCATGTCGGACCCCGAGCGCAAGATCGGCCGCCCGCGCCAGTTGTACGTGGGGGCGGCCCGCCGCGACCTGAACCGCTGAGGTTCCAGGCACGGCAGGGACCCGGGCGCGCCCCCCTAGGGCGGGCCCGGGCGCAGTGAGGGTCTGGCCCTTGCCGGACCGCAGCGAGAGCGGGGTGTGCCGATGATGGAATTGTGGCGCGCCAGTTCCTTCCTTTACGGAGGGAATGCGGCGTATCTGGAGGAGTTGTACGAGCAGTTCCTCGAGGATCCGGCGGCCGTTCCCGAGCCCTGGCGTTCCACCTTTACCAGTTACCAGCCGCCTGCCAGTGAGTCGGCTGATGTCAGCCACTCGCGCATCGTGCAGGCGCTGGTCGATCAGGCGCGCGCACCCCGCGGCGGCAGTGCCGCCGGCACCGACGCACGGCAGATCGCCGTGCTGCAGATGATCGAGGCCTATCGCAGCTACGGCGTGCGCCGGGCGCGGCTCGATCCGCTGCAGCGGCACCAGCCGCCCCATATTCCCGAGCTCGAACCTTCCCACTACGGGCTCACCGACGCCGACATGGGAACGCCGTTCAGCACGGGCGACTTTGCCGGCGGCAAGACCCTGCCGCTGCGCGAACTGGTCGACGAGTTGCAGGCTGTGTACTGCGGCAGCATCGGCGCCGAGTACATGTTCATCACCCAGCCGGAGCAGAAGCGCTGGCTGGCGCAGCGGCTCGAAGGGCCGCAGATGCGCGCGCTGCCGGATACCGCGATGCGCCGTCGCATCCTCGAGAAGATCACCGCCGCCGAGACCCTCGAGCGCTACCTGCACACTCGTTACGTGGGGCAGAAGCGGTTCTCGGTCGAGGGTGGCGAGACCATGATCGCCGTGCTCGACCAGATGATCCGCGGCTGCGCTGAGCGTGGCGGCGAGGTCGCGGTGATCGGCATGGCTCACCGCGGCCGCCTGAATGTACTGATCAACACGGTCGGCAAGATGCCGGCAGAACTGTTCGACGAGTTCGAGGGCAAGCACAACCACGATCTGCCCTCCGGCGACGTGAAGTACCACCAGGGTTTCTCGGCCGATGTCGCCACCCCGCACGGCCCGGTGCACCTGGCGCTCTCGTTCAACCCGTCGCACCTCGAGATCGTCAACCCGGTGGTCGAGGGCTCGGCGCGTGCGCGCCAAGACCACGTGCGCGATACCGAGGGCAAGCTTGTGGTGCCGATCCTGCTGCATGGTGATTCGGCGTTCGGTGGCCAGGGCGTGGTCATGGAGACGCTCAATCTGTCGCAGACGCGCGGCTACTTCACCGGCGGCACCCTGCACCTGATCGTCAACAACCAGATCGGCTTCACCACCTCCGACCCGCGCGACATCCGCTCCACGGTGTTCTGCACCGACGTGGCGAAGATGGTCGATGCGCCGATCCTGCACGTCAACGCCGACGACCCTGACGCCGTGATGCGCGTGGTCGAACTGGCGTTGGACTTCCGCTACACCTTCCGCCGCGATGTCGTCATCGACATGGTCTGCTTCCGCAAGCTCGGCCACAACGAGCAGGACGAGCCGATGGTGACGCAGCCGATCATGTACAGCCACGTGGCCAAGCACCCGGGTACGCGTGCGCTCTACGCGCAGCGGCTGGTCGCCGAGGGTGTGGTCGCAGCCGATGAGCCGGAGGCCATGATCGAGGCCTACAAGGCGGCCATGGAGGAGGGCAACCGGGTGGTCGACCTGGTGCCGGCCAACCGCAACCACAAGCACGCCATCAACTGGCTCCCCTTCATCAAGAAGACGCCGTGGCATGTCGCCAGCGACACCACCGTGCCGATGAAGGAGCTGAAGCGCTTGGCCGAGCGGCTGACCGACATCCCGGCCGGATTCAAGCTACACGGTCGCGTCGAGAAGATCATCACCGACCGGCGCGCCATGGGCGAGGGCAAGCTGCCGCTCGACTGGGGCATGGCCGAGAACCTGGCCTACGCCAGTCTGCTGCAGCAGGGCTACGCCATCCGCCTGTCGGGTCAGGACTGCCAGCGCGGCACGTTCTTTCACCGCCACGCGGTGCTGCACGACCAGAACCGCGTCGACGCCGGCGATGGCATCTTCACGCCGCTTGAGAACATCGCGCCGAACCAGCCGGCCTTCACCGTCATCGACTCGGTATTGTCCGAGGAGGCGGTGCTCGGTTTCGAATACGGCTACGCCACTTTCCAGCCGAACTCGCTGGTGGTCTGGGAGGGGCAGTTCGGCGACTTTGCCAACGGCGCCCAGGTGGTCATCGACCAGTTCATCGCCAGCGGCGAGACCAAGTGGGGCCGACTGTGCGGCCTTGTCATGATGCTGCCGCACGGTTACGAGGGCCAGGGTCCGGAGCACTCCTCGGCGCGCTTGGAGCGCTACCTGCAACTGTGCGCGGAGTACAACATCCAGGTGGTGGTGCCGTCCAACCCGGCGCAGATGTTCCACGTGCTGCGTCGGCAGATGATCCGCCCCTACCGCCGGCCGCTGATCCTGTTCACGCCGAAGAGCATGCTGCGCAACAAGGAGTCGACCTCCTCGCTGAAGGACCTCGCCAGCGGTGGCTTCCTGCCGGTGATCCCGGAGACCGACGACGACATCGACGCAGCCAAGGTGAAGCGCGTGGTGGTCTGCTCCGGCAAGATCTACTACGAGCTGCGCGCCGCCCGTCGCGAACGCAAGATCCGTGACGTCGCCATCGTCCGCCTGGAGCAGCTGTACCCATTCCCGCACGCGGCCTTCCAGGCCGAGCTGGAGAAGTACGGCGCAGCGAAGTCGGTGGTCTGGTGTCAGGAAGAGCCGCGCAACCAGGGCGCCTGGCACCGCATCCAGCATTACCTGGCGCAGCACCTGCGTGCCGAGCAGACCCTTGGCGAGGCGCAGCGGCCGTCGTCGGCCTCGCCGGCGGTGGGCTACGCATCCAAGCACGCCGAACAGCAACGCGCGGTGATCGACACCGCGCTGACTATCTGAGAGAGCCCCATGCGCGTCGAAGTCAAAGTCCCGCAACTGTCCGAGTCGGTCGCCGAGGCCACCCTGCTGACCTGGAACGTCAAGGTCGGCGAGGCGGTGAAGCAGGGCCAGAACCTGATCGACATCGAGACAGACAAGGTGATGATGGAACTGCCGGCACCCGGCAACGGCGTGCTCGCAGAGATCGTGCGCGACGCTGGCAGCGCGGTGAAGAGCGGCGAGCTGATCGCCGTGATCGACACCGCGGCCGCCGCCACCGCCGCTGCGCCAGCGCCCGCCGCCCCGGCTGCAGCTGCGGCTGCCCCGGGGCCCGCTCCGGTTGCCGCTGCCGCCGCTGCGGCGCCGCTGGCCATGCCCTCGGCCGCCAAGCTGATGAGCGAGCAGGGTATCGATCCGGGCAGCGTCAACGGCACCGGCCGTGGTGGCCGTGTGACCAAGGGCGACGTGCTGTCGCACGGCTCGGCTGCGCCTGCTGCACAACTGGCGGCGCCGGCTGTCGCGCCGCAGCCGCAGTTGGCGCTGGCCCCCGGTCGCAGCGCCAACCGCGTCCCCATGACCCGCCTGCGCGCCCGCGTCGCTGAGCGCCTGGTCGAGTCGCAGCATGGCACCGCCACGCTGACCACCTTCAACGAGGTGAACATGCAGCCGGTGATGGACCTGCGCAAGCGCTATGGTGAGCGCTTCGAGAAGGACCACGGCGTCAAACTCGGCTTCATGGGCTTCTTCGTCAAGGCCGCCTGCGCGGCGCTGAAGAAGTTCCCGGTGGTCAACGCCTCGGTCGACGGCAGCGACATCGTCTATCACAACTACTGCGACGTCGGCATCGCCGTCTCCAGCCCGCGCGGCCTGGTCGTGCCCATCCTGCGCAACGCCGACCAGATGAGCATCGCCCAGATCGAGAAGACCATCGCCGACTTCGGTGCGCGCGCCCGTGACGGCAAGCTCGGCCTCGAAGACCTCTCCGGCGGCACCTTCAGCATCAGCAACGGCGGCGTGTTCGGCTCGATGCTGTCGACGCCGATCATCAACCCGCCGCAGAGCGCCATCCTCGGCATCCACGCCACCAAGGAGCGCCCGGTGGTCGAGGACGGGCAGATCGTGATCCGCCCGATGAACTACCTCGCGCTGTCCTACGATCACCGCATCATCGACGGCCGCGAGGCGGTGATGACACTGGTCGCCATCAAGGACGCGCTGGAAGACCCGGCCCGTCTGCTGCTCGAGATCTGACAGGAGCCTTGCCATGGCCGACTTCGACGTCGTTGTCATCGGCGGAGGGCCGGGCGGCTATGTCGCCGCCATCCGCGCCGCACAACTCGGTCTCCGGGCCGCATGCGTGGAGGGCTGGACCACGCCTTCGGGCCAGCTTGCGCTGGGCGGCACCTGCCTGAACGTCGGCTGCATACCGTCCAAGGCGATGCTCGAGTCGAGCGAGCACTTCGAGCAGGTCAGCCATGGTTTGAGCGAGCATGGTGTGCAGGTCAGCGGCGTCAAGCTGGATCTGGCCACCCTGCTCAAGCGCAAGGACGGCATCGTCGGCACGCTCACTGGCGGCATCCAGGGTCTGTTCAAGAAGAACAAGGTGGAGTGGCTGCGGGGCTTTGGCCGGCTGGAAAAATCGGGCGACGGCGCCTGGCAGGTGGTGGTCGAAGGCGCCGAGGGTGCGCGCATCGTCTCGGCGACGCACGTGGTGCTGGCGACCGGCTCGCGGCCGCGCCCGATCGACGCCGCCCCCATCGACGGCAAGTCGATCGTCGACAACGCCGGCGCGTTGGCCTTCGACAGCGTGCCCAAGACGCTGGGCGTGATCGGTGCCGGCGTGATCGGCCTGGAACTCGGCAGCGTCTGGCGCCGGCTCGGCAGCCAGGTGACGCTGCTCGAGGCGCTGCCGGGTTTCCTCGCGCTGGCCGACCCGGGCGTCGCCGCCGAGGCACACAAGCAGTTCACCGCGCAGGGTCTCGATATTCGCCTGGGCGCCACGGTGACGGCGACCAAGGTCGGCAAGGCCGGTGTCGCGGTGACCTACAAGGACAAGGACGGCGAGCACACCACCACCTTCGACAAGCTGGTGGTGGCGGTGGGGCGTGTGCCGCACACCGACGGCAGCGGCGCGCGGGAAGTCGGCGTGGCCTTCAACGAGCGCGGCTTCATCGTTACCGATGAGCAGGGCCGCACCAACCTGCCCAACGTCTGGGCCGTGGGCGATTGCACGCCAGGGCCGATGCTCGCCCACAAGGCCAGCGAAGAAGGCGTGATGGTTGCCGAGTGCATCGCCGGCCAGCATGGGCACTGCGACCATGCGGTGATCCCCTGGGTCATCTACACCCACCCCGAGATCGCCTGGGTCGGCCAGACCGAGACGCAACTCAAGGCCGCCGGCATCGATTACCGCGCCGGCAGCTTCCCCTTCGCTGCCAACGGCCGCGCGCGCAGCCTTGGCAACCCGTCAGGTTTCGTCAAGATGCTGGCCTGCGCCAGGACCGACCGCCTGCTCGGTGTCCACATCATCGGCCCGCAAGCCTCCGAGCTGATCAGCGAGGCGGTGGTGGCGATGGCCTTTGGTGCCGCGAGCGAGGACCTGGCGCGGATCGTCCACGCCCACCCGACGCTGTCGGAGTCGATGCACGAGGCGGCGCTGGCGGTCGACGGCCGCACCCTGCACCTGTAAAGGGGCCTTGCCGGGATGCCACGCGACGAGCCTTCGCCGCAGGCGTTCGCCGGCGCCGAGTACGCTGGCGACTACTTCCGCGACTACGCGCGTCGGCACGGCGTCGATCTGGATCCGTCGCAGAAACGTGCGGCGATGGCCTTCGAGCACCTCGCCGATGACCTGCGCGCGCAAGCGTCGCGTCGAGGCGTGATGGCGCGCTTGCGGCGGCCCAAGCCGGTCGCCGGGCTCTACCTGTGGGGCGGCGTCGGGCGCGGCAAGAGCTTCATGATGGACAGCTTCTTCAACGGCGTGAACGTAGCGCGCAAGCAGCGCTGGCACTTCCACCGTTTCATGCTGTTCATTCACGAGCAGCTGGCGGCGCACGCCGGTCAGGTCGACCCGATGCCGGCCATCGCCCGCACCTTCGCTGCGGAATGCCGGTTGCTCTGCCTGGATGAGTTCCACGTCCGCGACATCACCGACGCCATGCTGCTGCGCCGGCTGCTCGAGAGCCTGCAGGACAACGGCGTGGTGCTGGTCACCACCTCCAACTGCGCACCGCACCAGCTGTATGCCGACGGGCTGCAGCGCAGCCAGTTCCTGCCCGCCATCGCCCTGATCGAGCAGACCATGCAGGTGATGAACCTGGACTCCGGGACCGACTATCGGCTGCGTAAGCTGGAGACGCAGGCGGTCTACCTGGTCGGCGAAGAGGCCGCCACGGTGCCGCAGATGGCGCGGCTGTTTGCCGACCTCACCAGCGGCGACGGCCAGCCGGATAAGGATGTGCCGCTGCCGCAGGGCCGCAACGTGCGCGCTCGATGCCACACCGATGGCGTGGTCTGGTTCGACTTTGCCACCCTGTGTGGCCAGGCCTATGGCAAGGCGGACCTAGTGGAGATCGCCCGCAACTATCACTCGGTGCTCATATCGGGTGTGCCCCTGCTGGGGCCCGAGAACGCCGACCAGGCTCGACGCTTCATCTGGCTGATCGATGAGTTCTACGACCGCCGCGTCAAGCTGGTGGTCGCGGCTGCTGCCGCGCCCGACCAACTCTGCACCGCCGGGCATGTGGCGCAGGACTTCGCGCGCAGCGCCAGCCGTCTGACCGAGATGCAGACCCGCAAGTACCTGGCCCTGGCCCACCTCGGCTAGGTGACACCCGACATCCTCAAACGTTTTTTATGCCCTGCCGGCAACTTTGATGACCGCTGAAAACCTTCCCCTCAAGCCATTCTCGGCCCTGCGCGTCTACGAGCAGGACGCCGGCGTCCGCGCCGCCATCGAGACCATCAGCATCGACGACCTCTCCGCCGGCGAGGTGGTGGTGCGCGTGGCCTGGTCCAGCCTCAACTACAAGGACGCGCTGGCCATCACCGGGCGTGGCCGTATCCTGCGCGGCTCGCCGCGCATCCCCGGCGTCGACCTGGCCGGGCACGTGGTGGCCAGCGGCGATGCGCGCCTTAAGCCGGGCGATGCGGTGGTGGCCACCGGCTACGAGCTTGGCATGTCACACGACGGTGGCTTGGCGGAATACGCCCGCCTGCCGGCCGACTGGGTGGTGCCGCTGCCGGCGGGCCTGAGCCTTCACAAGTCGATGATGCTGGGCACCGCGGGCTTCACCGCCGGGCTGGCCATCTCGCGGCTGGAGCAGCTCGACCTGGCGCCGGCCAACGGCCCGGTGGTGGTTACCGGCGCCAGTGGTGGCGTCTCGATGGTGGTCATCGACCAGCTGGCGCAACTGGGCTACGAGGTGGTCGCGATCACCTCCAAGCCGGATCAGGTGGAGCCGCTGCGGGCCCTCGGCGCGTCGGAGGTGCTGCTGCGCGACCAGGTGGAGATGGGCCGCAAGCCGATGGAGAAGGCGCGATTTGCTGCCGCGTTCGACTCGGTCGGCGGCGAGACATTGGCCTGGCTGACGCGCGTGATGCAGCAGCGCGGCCTCATCGCAGCCTACGGCAACGCATCGGGCACCGACCTTGTCACCACGGTCTTCCCCTTCATCCTGCGCGGCGTGGCGTTGGTCGGCATCGATTCCGCAGCCACCGCCATGCCGCAGCGAATGCGCGTCTGGCAGCGTCTGGCCGCCGACCTGCGGCCGCGCCATCTGGCCAGCATGAGCCAGGAGATCAGTCTGGATGGGGTGGTCGGCGCCTGCGAGGCCATCGTTGCGGGGCGACACAGCGGTCGCAGCGTGGTGCGTCTGGCGGGAGGCTGAGAGCCGCTTTTCCGTATAATGCGGCTTTGCCACGCGGACCCCGCACATCATGCGAATCCTGCAGAAGGCCCTGACCTTCGACGACGTTCTTCTGGTCCCCGCCCACTCGGCCATCCTGCCGCGTGATGTGCAACTGAGGACCCGCATCAGCCGCGACATCGAGATCAACCTGCCGCTGGTCTCGGCGGCCATGGACACCGTCACCGAATCGGGCCTTGCCATCGCGCTGGCGCAGGAGGGCGGCATCGGCATCGTCCACAAGAACCTCACCTCACGCCAGCAGGCTGCCGAGGTTGCCAAGGTCAAGCGCTTCGAGTCGGGCGTGGTCAAGGACCCGATCACCATCGGCCCCGACCTGAGCGTGCGCGAACTGCTTGCGCTGACGCGCCAGTACCGCATCAGCGGCTTCCCGGTGATCGAGGGCGGCCAGGTGGTCGGCATCGTCACCAACCGTGACCTTCGATTCGAGCCGCAGCTCGACCAGCCGGTGCGCAACATCATGACCCCGCGCGAGCGGCTGGTCACGGTGCCGGAGGGCGTCAGCCTGGAGGTGGCCACCGACCTGCTGCACAAGCACCGGCTAGAGCGGCTCTTGGTCATCGGCGACAACTGGTCGCTCAAGGGCCTGATCACCGTCAAGGACATCGTCAAGAGCAGCGAGCACCCCAACGCCTGCAAGGACAGCCTCGGCCGTCTGCGCGTCGGCGCAGCGGTGGGCGTGGGCGAGGGCACCGACGAGCGGGTCGAGCTGCTGGTCGAGGCCGGCGCCGACCTGATCGTGGTCGACACCGCGCACGGCCACTCGCAGGGCGTGCTGGATCGTGTGAAATGGGTGAAGACGCGTTTCCCGCAGGTGCAGGTGGTGGGCGGCAATATCGCCACCGCCGATGCCGCGAAGGCGCTGCTCGACTGTGGCGCCGACGGCGTCAAGGTCGGCATCGGCCCCGGCAGCATCTGCACCACCCGCATCGTCGCCGGTGTGGGTGTGCCGCAGATCACCGCGGTGCAGAACGTTGCCGCCGCGCTGGATGGGACCGGCGTGCCGCTGATCGCCGATGGCGGCATCCGCTACTCGGGCGACATCGCCAAGGCGATCGCCGCAGGTGCGCACTCGGTGATGCTCGGTGGCCTGTTTGCCGGCACCGAGGAGGCGCCCGGTGAGACCGAGCTCTACCAGGGCCGCTCCTACAAGAGCTACCGCGGCATGGGCTCGCTCGGCGCCATGCAGCAGGGCTCGTCGGACCGCTACTTCCAGGATGGCGAGGGCGCAGACAAGCTGGTGCCCGAGGGCGTTGAAGGCCGCGTGCCCTACAAGGGTCCGGTCACGGCGGTGATCCACCAGCTGATCGGCGGGCTGCGCTCGTCGATGGGCTACTGCGGCGCCGGCACCATTTCGCAGATGCACGAGCGCGCCGCGTTTGTGGAGATCACCTTCGCCGGCATGCGCGAGTCGCACGTCCACGACGTGCAGATCACCAAGGAAGCGCCCAACTACCGTGTCGATTAGGGCGGCGTGACGTGAGCCACGACCGCATCCTCATCCTCGACTTCGGCAGCCAGGTCACGCAGCTGATCGCGCGCCGCGTGCGCGAGGCGCAGGTCTACTGCGAAATCCACCCCTGCGACGTGTCGGACGATTTCGTCCGCGGCTTCGGCGCGCGCGGCATCATCCTCTCCGGCAGCCACATGTCTGCCTACGAAGAGGCCACCGACAAGGCGCCCGCGGCGGTGTTCGAGGCCGGTGTGCCGGTGCTGGGTATCTGCTACGGCATGCAGACCATGGCGCTGCAGTTGGGCGGCAAGGTCGAGCCCGGGGAAAAACGCGAGTTCGGTTTCGCCCGCGTCCGCGCGCGGGGGCACACCCGGCTGCTCGACGGCATCGAGGACCACCGCACGCCCGAGGGCCACGGCCTGCTCGACGTCTGGATGAGCCACGGCGACAAGGTCACCGAGCTGCCGCCTGGCTTCAAGCTGATGGCGAGCACCGACAGTTGCCCCATCGCCGGCATGGCGGACGAGGCGCGTGGCTTCTACGCGCTGCAGTTCCACCCCGAGGTGACGCACACGGTGCAGGGCCCGGCCATACTGCGGCGCTTCGTGCGCGACATCTGCGGCTGCGGCGGCGACTGGGTCATGGGCGACTACATCGCCGAGGCGGTGGCTGCCATCCGCGCGCAGGTGGGCAGTGACGAGGTCATCCTTGGCCTCAGCGGTGGCGTCGACTCCAGCGTCGCTGCGGCGCTGATCCATCGCGCCATCGGCGACCAATTGACATGCGTCTTCGTCGACCACGGCCTGCTGCGCCTGAACGAGGCCGAGCAGGTGATGGCCATGTTCGAAGGCAAGCTGCACGCCCGTGTCATCCACGTCGATGCGCGCGAGCAGTTCATGGGCCACCTGGCCGGCGTGACCGATCCCGAGGCCAAGCGCAAGATCATCGGCCGCGAGTTCGTCGAGGTGTTCCAGCACCAGGCCGGCAAGCGTGTCGGCGCCAAGTGGCTGGCGCAGGGCACCATCTATCCGGATGTGATCGAGTCGGGTGGCGCCAAGAGCAAGAAGGCGACCACCATCAAGAGCCACCACAACGTCGGCGGACTGCCCGAGACACTCGGCCTGAAACTGTTGGAGCCGCTGCGCGAGCTGTTCAAGGACGAGGTGCGCGAGCTTGGCGTGGCGCTGGGCTTGCCGCGCGAGATGGTCTACCGCCACCCTTTCCCGGGCCCGGGCTTGGGCGTGCGCATCCTCGGCGAGGTGCGCATGGACTACGCCGACCTGCTGCGCCGTGCCGACGCCATCTTTATCGAAGAGCTGCGCGGCACCCTGGCCAACGAGCGCGACGTTGCCGCGGGCACCTGCCACGCGGCCGATGTCGGCAAGAGCTGGTACGACCTCACCAGCCAGGCCTTCGCCGTGTTCCTCCCGGTGAAGAGCGTCGGCGTGATGGGCGATGGCCGAACCTATGACTTCGTGGTGGCGCTGCGCGCAGTGATCACCAGCGACTTCATGACCGCGCACTGGGCGCACCTGCCGTACGAGCTGCTGGGGCGGGTGTCGAACCGCATCATCAACGAGGTGCGCGGCTTGAATCGCGTCGTCTATGACGTCTCTGGCAAGCCGCCGGCGACGATCGAGTGGGAGTAGCGCATGGACTGGAAGCACGGTTATTTCGCTGAAAAGGGCTACACCTTCGGCTACTACGCCGAGACCATGCCGATCCGTTTGCGTTGGGCTGGCCTGATCCAAGGTCACGCGTGTCCATTTACCGGGTTCCGCTACCTTGACGCCGGATGTGGTCAGGGGCTCAACCTGATCATGGCTGCGGTCGCCCATCCGGACAGCGAGTTCGTGGGTATCGATTTTCTCCCTGAGCACATCGCCCATGCGCGGGCCTTGGCGCTCTCTTGCGGCGTGAAAAATGTCACCTTCATCGAGGGTGATTTTGTGGAACTGGCCGCAGATCCTCGGGTACTGGGTGAGTTTGACTATGCGGTCTGCCACGGCATCACGACGTGGATCGCGCCTGAAGTCAAGTCAGCACTGTTCAACCTGATCGGCAAGGTTTTGCGTCCGGGTGGCCTGTTCTACAACAGCTACAACACCTTCCCCGGATGGCTTGGGACAGTTCCCTTCCAGCATCTTGTCCTGCTCGAACAGCGCGGAAGGACGGGCGAGAAAGCGCTTGATGCCGCGCGCGAGAGCTGCAAGGTGCTGGGGGAGTGTGCGCCCGGTATGTTCAACGCGCTCCCTGCGCTCGAGTCGCGGATGAAAGCGCTCGAGAATCAGGATCCGGCTTATCTCGTTCAGGAATACAACAACCACTTCTGGCAGCCAGTTTTTGTGAGCCAGATGATTGATGATTTGGCCAACTCGAAGCTTAACTACCTCGGAACCGCCACGTTACCCGAGGCATACGACAATCTGTTGCCCAAACCCGTGCTTGATCTCCTCGATCGTCAGGGTGATGCGATCGTGCGAGAGCAACTGCGGGATTACGCGAGCAATCAGTCGTTCCGCCGCGATCTTTACGTCAAAGGCCGGCGTCAACCATGGCCTGGCGAACTCGCGACTCTGATCGGCGACTTCAGGGTGGGGGTCAGTCTGCTTGAGGCGCGACCCGCTGCCGGCGAACCCTACGCGATCCGCTGTGGCACCGGTGAGACCAAGGGCGAACGCAAGTTCTACGACGCCATCATGGATAGGGCGGGCGCTGGTGCAGACGGGGCGACTATTCATGACCTGATTAACCGGCGCAAAGATCCGAGGGACCGCGGCGGGGTACTTCAGGCGGTATCTATGCTGCTGTACGGAGGCTGGTTGGTGCCCCTTCTTGACGTGAATGGGGCGATGGGCGCGGCGGTCAATCGGCATCTTGCTGCGGCTGTTACCAGCGGCGCGCCGTATCGTTATGTGTCGCTGCCTAGATTCGGTGGTGCCGCCCCGATGCGCGACACGGACTGGTTCATGCTCGACTGCCGCTGTCGTGGTGTTCCGGCCAAGGACTGGCTGGTTAGCGTCAATGCGGCGTTGCGGAGGCTGAACAGAGGCATCCTGAAGGACGGTCAGCCAGTCGACAGTGACGAGGAACGAGACCGCATCCTCGCAAAGGGCATAGAAGAGTTCTGTGCCGTTCGCCTGAAGCAAATCGAGTGTGCGGGCGGCGCCTGAGTCCTGCTTCTTGCTGCAACACTCCGTTTGCAGAGTAAGCAGGCCAGCTCCCCGAACTGGCCTGCGGCCGCGAGGACACGGCTAGGAGAAAAGGGCCGTCTTAAATACCTCGAATTCGGATTCGGTGGACAGGGTGTAGGAGAAGGAGCCAACGATGGCGACCTCGAATTCTCGGGCGACGATGGAGAAACTTGATCCGTCCACGGTGCCCGTGATGGTGAAGTTTGTCCTGCTTCCTGTCACATCGGTAATGACGCCCAACGAAGTCACCTCTGCCAGATCAAGCTCAAGTGTGTCGGTGCCTGCACCGCCCGCCAATCTATCGCCCCAACCACCGTAGATGATGTCATTCCCAGCGCCGCCGTTGATGGAATCGCCAATCAGGTCTTCGAAGCGGTTGCTGCCGAAGAATTCATTTGGTGGCGGGAAATCGGAGAAGTAACCGAGCCCTCCACCCCAGATCTCGTCGGCCCCGGAAGAACCAGTGATGGTGTCGGCGCCACCACCGCCCTCAAGTATCCCAATTTCGGCAATCGTCGTCGCGACCTTTGCGGTAACGGTGTTCGCAGCACCCCAAGCGATATCAAAGCGCAAGTTGCCGAATATTGAGCCCACGGTTCCATCCCGCGAGCGAAGCTGGTCTTCAACGTACCCTATATCTCCGTCGATAGAGCCGGTCGCATTGGAGTAGGCGAAGTCGATCAAGACGTCCTTGACGGACGCACTTCCGACCTTGTAAGAGGAGGTGCCCGACTCGGCCGAATAGGTAAAGACAGCGTTGGAAATGGAGTGAGTGAACGGATTATCCCCAGTCGCAACCGCGAACGTATAGCTGGTGATGGTTGTTTCACGACCGGTATAGACACTGGCACTGTCCGTATCTATGAGGTCGACGTCTTTTCCGGTGTAGTCGATCTTAACGCCATTGCCAGAGTAGCTGATCGTGTATGCGTAGGTGTCGGTGCCGAAGAACCTCTGGTCAATCTGCTTCAGGTCCTCAGTATTGGTTTCCGAGAATGAGAAGGTGACGTCATCGGCTGCAGAGCTTGTTCCATTGTTGTTCTTGTAGCCGTAGATGTTGGCACTTCCAAGGGGAGCATCAGTCACCGTCAGCGTCTCGAAGTTGTTGCTTAAGGTGTACCGCAACGTCGGGTCGGTCTTGCTGGAGCCGATGTGCTCGAACTTGAAGGTGGTCGCCCCCCGGGTGGGATCCGGGTCGATACTGGTCCAGGTGAGGGTCTGGTTGCTCTGTGAGTCTGGGTCATAGTTGAAAGCTGTTGGCCCGAAGTCTAGGAGCAAGAGACCCGGGGCATCAGACTCATTGAGGAAAGGTTTGTATTGGAAGACGCCTGAATCAAAGTCATTGTCCGGATCCAAGAAATCTACCAGATCGTCCTGCTCCAATCCCTGGAAGAAGCCGTCTTCGCCGCTGCTGAAACCAAACAGGATGTCGGCGGCGTTTACATCGCGGCTATTGGGTGCGAGGAGTTTGCCGGCGGAGATGGTTTCTTCGTTGAGGATGAACTCCTCGACGTTGTTGAACTTGATGGATTGCTTGGTGGTGAGGTCGGTGAGGACGAGTGCGGTGGCGGTGCCGGTGACGGTGTAGGGTCGCTCGGCTTTGTCGCTGGTGGTGCGCAGGAACAGGTCGTAGCTGAATGGATTGCCGTCGCCATCGACGAGTGCGTCGAGGTCGACGATGTCGTTGCCGGCACCGCCATTGATGGCGTCGCCGAGGCCGGCGGTGATGAAGTCGTCGCCTGCGCCGGCGTTGACGACGTCGTTGCCAATGCCGCCGTCGATGAAGTCGTCGCCGCTGCTGCCGGTGACGGTGTCGTTGCCGGCGCCCGTGAAGGCGTCGCCGCCGATGAAGCCGCCGCTGCCATCGGACACGTTCTTGAGTGTGATGGCGTTGGCGGCATCAAAGATGCTGTCCAGGGCGCCTGGACCGTCTTCGTTGAGGCCGAGGATGCCGCTCAGTTGGTCCCCCAATCCTCCGATGCCGCCCGATCCGTCGTCGAGCAAGGCGAACAATTCGTTGAGGTCGGAGCGGCCGTCGAAGCCTTCGGAGAAGTCGAGGGTGGCGGCTGCGGTGACGATCTTGGCGAAGCTGTCTTCGACGGTGACATTCTTCAGCGCCAGGCTGAAGGTCGGGCCGTTGTCGGTGCCGACCTCGTTGGCGGCGCTGGTGCCGGAGAAGCTGATGGTGAAGTTGTCGAAGGTGTTTTGGGTATCCGGGTCTTTGTAGGCGAGGCTGTAGTTGGTGAAGACGGTGGTGACGATGCCCTTGGTCTGAGTGTCGCCGAAGTCGGAGAAGGCGCGGTCGACGGCGACGGTGCCCTTGGTGGAGAGGGTGTAGCCGTTGCCGGTGTAGGAGGCGGCGAAGGTCGAGCCGGTTTCCTTCTCCGTCAAGAGGCCGGTGTCGGTGAAGGTATAGCTGCCAGTGGTGGTGGCAAACGTGAAGCTGATGCTGACGTCGTCGGTCTTGGAGGTGGTGCCCTGGGTATTGCTGTAGGTGTAGCTGGCCTCGGCCTTGTAGGTGCCGGTGGTGGTGGTCACGCCGCTCTTGGTGGCTGAGGAGTACGACTCCGAGGAGGCGTTGGTGCCGCTGAAGGTGACGCCGGCGGTGGCGTTGGCCAGGCCGTAGGTGACCGACTGGCTGCCGCCCTTGCCGGTGTCGGCGACGTGGGTATCCTTGAAGGTGAACGTGGATGTGGCGCCGTTCGCTTCCTTGCTGGTGAAGCTGAAGTTGAAGGTGCCGGCATCCGGGTTGTAGTTCTGGACGGCGCTGAAGTTGTCCTCGCCGAACAGGCCCAGGTCAGCCTCACCGAGCAGGGGCAGGAAGAGGGCGTCTCCGCCCTGACCAAGGTTGAGGACGTAGTCGATGCCTTGGCCGAGAGGTCCACTGGATTCCCCGTCACCGGACAGCAGTTCGTTTCCGGAGACCTTGATTTGGCTCATCGCTCTCGCACCTGAAAAAGTAGAAAAGAAGCCCGTCGAGCCACTTTAGCCGCGACGCGCTATCAAGTAAAAGTAGCAGTGATGTTTAGGGGGTAATCAAGCCCGGATCGCTACGAGTTTCTCAGACACTCGATGATTTTGGAGGGTGACGTTCCTCGAGCTGTACCGGCGAGAGGCCAGCGGCGGTCGAGTGGTACTGTTTCGGAACATAGAACATCTTGGCTCAACTGAAGATGTCGCCGCAGTCCCATCGGCAGCCGCCGGTGCTTGATCCTCTAGCACAGGCTGAAGGGCTGACACTCAAGCGCTTCGCCAACCCCGCCACCCGATGCCCACGGTCCAGCACCTGCCGGGCCCCGTCGGCCTTGAACTTCTTCGTATACTCCGGCACGCGTCTGCCTCTTCCTCACGGCCTCACAAATTGCGAGACTAGGAGCCGACTGCAAAATCCGGGGCGAATCATTACACAGTCAGGTAGTCTCTAAAATGAACAAAAAGCATGTGAAACAGTTGGTTGCAGAGTTCTTGCCATTGAGTGGGGTCGGCAAGGCGGGCTTTTTTGGTTTGCCGGCCTGATCGCGCTGAACTACTAGATCTTCGGGGAAGCGAGTGAGCGCAGCGCCAACCAAAGATATCTCCTTTTGTATGACCTGCGCCAACCGGCTGTGGCAGCTCAAAGAGACCCTTCTGCCAAACCTTGCGGCCTTGCCAGACCGGTGCGAGATCTCTCTGGTGGATTTCTGGTCAAAGGATGGGCTCGCCGATTGGGTCTGGGACAACTGTAGGGACGCCATCGAGGAGGGTCGGCTAAACTTTTTCCAGTCGACCGTGCCCCTCCAGTGGCATGTGGCAAAAGCCAAGAACGCAGCGCATCGCATCGCAAGGGGCGACTACCTTTTCAGTCTAGATGCCGACAACAGGGTCACCGGAGCCGAGGTGGAACGGATCTACTTGGCGAGGGCGCGTGGAAATGGCTGCTGGCAATTCTCAGGAACGAGCCGAGACGGTTCATACGGCAGGATAGGTCTTCCTGCGACCGCGTTTTTCGATATTGGGGGCTACGACGAGAGTCTTCTACCGATGGCCGCGGAAGACTACGATTTGTTGAAGCGGATGATGAAGGCGCGCGTGACGGTTGAAAGGATGAACGCGCCAGAGGTCAAGGCGTTGCAGAACAGCGTTGCGGACAAAGCCCTCGGCGTCGGCCCGGACGCTGAGAAGGTCGACCTGGAGAGGCTGTACTCGACAATGGACATGATCAACCGTCGGGTGGCCGATTTCAAACTCGATCGCTATGGCTGGCGCAGGAGGCAGAACTTTGGCTACCTTGAAGGGCTGCTGAATGGAGTCCCTGCGGCCCTGTATCCGAACTGGCCGGAGGCCTGACGTGTTGTCGAGGTGCATCGATTGGCGATAGTCGTCACCGGCGGAGCCGGCTTTATCGGCAGCAACTTTGCCCTCGACTGGCTGGCACGCAGTGATGAGCGCGTCGTCAACCTCGACGCGCTGACCTACGCCGGCAACCTGCAGACACTGGCGCCGCTCGCCAATGACCCGCGCCATGTGTTCGTCCAAGGCGACATCCGCGACCGCGCGTTGGTTGGCCGGCTGCTCGCAGACCACCGGCCGCGCTCGATCGTCCACTTTGCCGCTGAGAGTCACGTCGACCGCAGCATCCATGGCCCCGGCGCGTTCGTCCGCACCAACGTCGAGGGCACGTTCACCCTGCTGGAGGCCGCGCGCGCTTACTGGGGCGGGCTTGAAGGCGATGCGAAGCGCGATTTCCGCTTCCTCCACGTGAGCACCGACGAGGTCTACGGCAGTCTCGGCAAGGACGACGCGCCCTTCACCGAGACCCACCCCTACGAGCCCAACAGCCCGTACTCGGCAAGCAAGGCGGCGTCCGATCACCTGGTGCGTGCCTGGCACCACACCTATGGCGTGCCGGTGCTGACGACCAACTGCAGCAACAACTACGGGCCCTATCAGTTCCCCGAAAAGCTCATCCCGCTGATGATCGTCAACGCGCTGGCGGGCAAGCCGCTGCCGATCTACGGCGACGGCATGAACGTGCGCGACTGGCTTTATGTGACCGACCACTGCTCGGGTATCCGCCGCGTGCTCGAGGCTGGCACGGTGGGCGAGACCTACAACATCGGCGGCTGGAACGAGATGCCCAATCTGCAGATTGTCCACACCCTGTGCGACCTGCTTGACGAACTCCACCCCAACCCAGCGGGCAGTTACCGGCGGCTCATCACCTACGTCAAGGACCGGCCCGGCCATGACCGTCGGTATGCGATCGATGCTCGAAAGATCGAGCGCGAGCTCGGTTGGAGGCCGGCCGAGAGCTTTGCCACCGGCATCCGCAAGACAGTGCAGTGGTACCTCGACCACCCACAGTGGGTCGCCGATGTGCAGAGCGGGGCTTACCGTGAATGGGTGGCGGCCAACTATGGGGCGCGCTGAAGGGTGCCGGCCGATGAGAGTTCTTCTCTTTGGTGCGGCAGGCCAAGTTGGCAGAGCCCTTTGCCGCCGTCCACTCACAGGCCACGAACTGATTGCCTTGGATCGTAGAGGTCGCTTGCTTGACCACGGTGGAGTCCGGCTGTGCGGCGACCTCTCTGATCCCCCTGGTGTCGCTGCAACGGTCGCCGCGATTCAGCCCGACGTCGTCATCAACGCCGCCGCTTATACTGCGGTCGACCGCGCGGAGTCAGAGCCTGACCTCGCCCGTACCGTCAATGCCGATGCGCCGGCGGCTATCGCCCAAGCTGCTGCGTGCGCCGGCGCGTGGCTCGTTCACTATTCCACAGATTATGTGTTCGATGGCACTGGCAGCCGCCCTTGGCGCGAGGACGAGGAGCCCGCGCCGCAGTCGGTCTATGGCGCAACCAAGCTGCTCGGCGAGCAGAGCATACGCGCCTCGGGTTGTCGGCATGTCATCCTGCGTACCAGTTGGGTGTTCGGCGAGGAGGGTGGCAACTTCGCCGCGACCATGCTCCGCCTTTTCGGCGAGCGCGAAGAGCTCAAGGTGGTCGCTGACCAGATCGGGGCACCCACCTCGGCCGAGTGGCTTGCAGCGCTCACCGCGCACATCGTCTCGCGCCTCGATGACCCCACCGTTCACGGCACCTATCACGCCGCATCGGTTGGCGAGACCTCGTGGCATAGCTACGCCGAGCATCTACTCGAAGGCGCACGCGCACGCGGCATCCCGTTGCTAGCTCGCGCCATCCACGCCACCACCGCCGCCGACTACCCCACACCGGCGCGAAGGCCGCTCAATTCGCGGCTCGACTGTGCCAAACTCGAGTCCATAGTAGGCTTTTGCCGCCCGGACTGGCGGGTCGCCGTCGATAGCTGGCTCGACGCTCGGGCCAAACCTTTTGGCCGGTCCGCCAGCTGACACGCTGCCGCACACCCAGTGGCGGGCCTGTGTTGCAAATCGGTTGATTGGAAAACGTTTCTGGCAGGCGCCCTCACAACAGTGACCACCGTATGAGCATTCCGCAGCGTAAAGGCATCATCCTCGCCGGCGGTGCCGGCACCCGGCTGCACCCGGCCACGCTGGCGCTCTCCAAGCAGCTGCTGCCGGTCTACGACAAGCCGATGATCTACTACCCGCTCAGCACGCTGATGCTGGGTGGCATGCGTGAGGTGCTGATCATCAGTACGCCGCAAGATACCCCCCGCTTTGAGCAACTGCTGGGCGATGGCAAGCAGTGGGGTATGGACATCCGTTACGCGGTGCAACCCAGCCCGGACGGTCTGGCGCAGGCCTTCATCATCGGCGCGGATTTCGTCGGCGCCGGGCCGAGCGCGCTGTTGCTCGGCGACAACGTGTTCTATGGGCACCAGTTGCAGCAACGGCTGGAGTCGGCCGACGCGCGCACCGATGGCGCCACCGTATTCGCCTACCCGGTGACCGACCCCGAACGTTACGGCGTGGTCGAGTTCGACGGCGAGGGCAGGGCGGTGAGCCTGGAGGAGAAACCCAAGGCGCCGAAGAGCCGCTACGCCGTCACCGGCCTCTACTTCTACGATGAGCAGGTGGTCGAGCGCGCGCGTGCGCTGCAGCCGAGCCCGCGCGGCGAACTGGAGATCACCGACCTCAACCGCGTCTACCTCGACCACAACGAGCTGGACGTGCAGGTGCTCGGGCGCGGCGACGCCTGGCTGGACACCGGCACGCATGACAGCCTGATCGAGGCCAGCCAGTTCATCCAGACGCTGGAGAAGCGGCAGGGGCTCAAGATCTCCTGCCCCGAGGAGATCGCCTGGCGACAGGGCTGGATCACCGACGCACAGCTGGAGCAACTGGCACAGCCGCTGCTCAAGAACGGCTACGGGCAGTACCTCAAGCAGATCCTCACCGAGAAGGTGTTCTGATGGCGGGTGTTCTGATGGAGCTTGCCGCGCCGTGGAGGTGATCCGCACCCGCATCCCCGACGTGCTCATCCTTGAGCCGCGTGTGCATGGCGATGCGCGTGGTTTCTTTGTGGAGAGTTTCAACGCGCAGACCTTCCATGGTGTGACCGGTCTGGACGTGACATTCGTGCAGGACAACCACTCGCGTTCGACCAGAGGCGTGCTGCGCGGGCTGCACTACCAGATCCGTCACGCGCAGGGAAAGCTGGTGCGCGTCAGCCACGGCGCGGTGTTCGATGTGGCCGTGGACATGCGCCGCAGCAGCGCGAACTTTGGGCAGTGGGTGGGGGTCGAGCTGAGCGGCGAGAACTTCCGCCAGTTGTGGGTCCCGGCTGGTTTTGCGCACGGCTTCCTGGTGCTTTCAGAGACCGCCGACTTCCTCTACAAGACCACCGACTACTACGCCCCCGAATACGAGCGCAGCCTGCTCTGGAACGACCCGGCGGTAGGGGTGGAGTGGCCGCTGGCGGGCATGGAACCTCGGCTCGCGGCCAAGGATTCGGCGGGCTTGCCGTTGGCGAGTGGCGAGACCTTCGACTGAAAGGGGCACCGCGTGCTGTGTGCAGCGCGTGCCTGCATGGCGGGTAAACTGGGGCCGGCCGTAGCCCGTGGATGCGGCCCGGGACATTGAACGGATTCGACGCTTGAGGCCATGACCAGCATCTATTACGACAACGTAAACCCCGACATCCTTGACCGGATGCCCAAGGGCGCAGGGCTGGTGATCGAGGTCGGCGTGGGCGCCGGCAAACTGGGTCATACCTACATGCAGGCCAACCCCGGCTGTACCTACTGCGGTTTCGAGTACGTCGAGGAGATGGCGGCGATCGCCCGGGGTAGGTTGTCGCAAGTCTTCGTCGGTGATGTCGAGCGGCCCGAGGTGCTCTCGGAATATGACCAGTGGGCCGAGGGTCGACAAGCAGACCTGCTGATCTTCGGCGATGTCCTTGAGCATCTTAAAGACCCCTGGGCCTTTGTCGCAGGGCTCCGGCAGAGGATGCGCCCCGGCGGCATGTGTATCGCCTGCATCCCGAATGTTGCCAACTGGGCACTCGTGATGGGCCAGCTGGAAGGGCGTTGGACGTACGCGGATTCCGGGTTGCTCGACAGGACGCACCTGCGTTTCTTCACGCTGGACAGCGCGGTCGACATGTTCAAGCAGGCGGGCTGGACGGTCTCTCAGGCCAAGGCACGCATCGTGAACGCCGACGAGACGCGCAAGGCCCTGGAGGCATTCGACCCGCTGATCGAGCGGCTTGGGCTGCCGAGGGACAAGGTCCGCCGCAATCTCGGCGCCTTCCAGTGGGTGATCGAGGCGAAGAACCCCGGCTAGTGTTTGTCCCCGGGTGCCTGCATCAACCTGTCGCAGTAGGCGATCGCGATCGCCGAAAACAGGAACGTGATGTGGATGACGGTCTGCGCGATGAGCGTCTTTTCGTCGTAGGCCTGCGCGTTGATGAAGGTCTTGAGCAGGTGGATCGAGCTGATGCCGATGATCGCCGTGGCCAGCTTGACCTTCAGCACCGACGCGTTGACATGGCTGAGCCACTCCGGCTGGTCCGGGTGGTCCTCCAGGTGCATGCGGCTCACGAAGGTCTCGTAGCCGCCGACGATGACCATGATCAGCAGGTTGCTGATCATCACCACGTCGATCAGGCTCAACACGACCAGCATGATCACGGTCTCGGTCAGGCCCGTGGTCCCGGCCGGCGCGCTCACCGCCGCGATGATGTGCTCCAGCGAACTGGTGCTGCCCAGCGCCGCGCCGATCAGGTCAACGAGCTCGACCCAGAACTTGTAGACGTAGACGCCCTGCGCGGCGATCAGGCCGATGTAGAGGGGCAGCTGCAGCCAGCGGCTGGCAAAGATAAGGCGCGGCAGCAGGGCGGTGCGCCCGGACTGCGGCTGTGGGTTCAAGCGTGCCATGTCTATCGCTTCCCCCGTGTCAGGGGATCATGCGGCGGAACACGCCGCCGTCTCCGAGCATGTGCTTGAACGCGGCGACGACATGCAGCGTGATCAGCGCAGCCAGGATGTAGGCGACGATGTAGTGGGTCCCGCTGAGCAGCTCATGCAGCTGCTCGTTGGGGCCGCCCCACGCCTCCATTTTCAGGCTTTCGCTGTTGAACAGCTTCACGCCGTATTGCTTGGGATGGAAGTTGGAGGCGAGATAGCCCGACAACGGCATCACGAACATGCACAGGTAGAGCAGTCGATGGCTGACGTTCGCCAGACGCACCTCCCACTGCGGCACCTCGGGCGGCAGGATGGGCGGCGGGTTCTTGCTGCGCCACCAGTAGCGGTAGAGGATGAGCAGGCCGGCGATCATGCCGAACGTCTTGTGCCAGTTGAACACCATGCCGCGCGGTGAGTCAGGCCCCTTGGGTAGATCGGTCATGGTGAAGCCCACCATCATCAGGCATAGGATGAGCAGGGCGAGCAGCCAGTGGAGGGCGATGGCCCGCGGCGTATATTTGAGCGAATCGTGGCGTGACATGGTCGGCGATCTGTTTGGGTATGAAGGCACGCCCGTCAGAGTGGACGCGGCCGGCTTGGTTCCGAATCGGATTGTGCCAAGCAAATCGAGGATTTTGGTGGCTTTGACAAGGTTCAGAACAGGAATTCTTCCCGCGCCTGTGGGGAATCAGGGTGGCAACATCCGGCTCACTCTGAAATCCGTTGTCAAAATCCAACCCATGCAAGCTATCAATCCCCGCTATTTCCGGCTCGCAGCGGCCATTGCCGCCGCCTTTGCCGCCCACACGGCGGCGGCGGCCGACAAGACCGTCTCAGAGAGGACCGAGGCGCCGCGCGTAGACGTCATCAGCACCACGCCGCTGCCTTCACTCGGCACCGCCAAGGAGGAGATCGCCGCGCCCGTGCAGACCGCGACATCGCGCGATCTCGACCGCAGCCAGGCCAGTGACCTCACCGACTTCATGAACCGCAACCTGAGCGGCGTTCACATCAACGACGTGCAGAACAACCCGGTGCAGCCCGACGTGAGCTATCGCGGCTTTACCGCCAGCCCCCTGTTGGGCAACCCGCAGGGCCTGTCCGTCTACATGGATGGTGTGCGCATGAACCAGGCATTGGGTGACCAGATCAGCTGGGACCTGATTCCGCGCTCGGCGATCTCATCGATCACCCTCATGCCGGGCTCCAACCCGCTCTTCGGCCTGAACACCCTTGGCGGGGCGTTGTCGGTGCAAACCAAGAATGGTCGTACTCACGCCGGCACCCGTGGCCAGACGTATTACGGCGACTACAACCGTCGCGCCGTCGAGTTCGAGCACGGCGGCTACAACGACAAGGGCCTGGAGTGGTTCATCACAGCCAATGACTTCCGCGACGATGGCTGGCGGCGCTTCTCCCCCTCGCATGTGCAGCAGGTGTTCGGCAAGCTGGGTTGGGCCAACGCCATGACCGATGTCGACCTGACCTGGTCTTTTGCCAACAACAACCTCGTCGGCAACGGATTTACGCCGGTCGAGTTCCTGCGCACGCAGGGTTACAACAGCATCTTCACGCGCCCTGACCAGACCCGGAACAACAGCAACTTCCTCAACCTGGCGCTCAAGCACCAGTTCAATGACAACGTGCTGTTCAGCGGCAATACCTACTACCGAAAGATCAGGACACGCACCCTGAACGGTGATGGCAATGACGACCAATTCGAGGTCGGTGACGCAGTGCTTCTGCGCGATGATCCCGATGACCCTTCGTCCCCTGTCTTCTTCAACAACGGGGGTAATCCAGTTGACGTGGCTTTGCTCCGAAATTGCGGACCAACGGTTGGTGCATTTGCCGGTGACCAAGCCGAAATCGCTGCGGAAAGCCTTTGTAACGGAGCATTGAACCGCACCCGGGCCCGCCAGAACAATTCGGGCATGCAGGGCCAGTTCACCTTCCTCGGCAGCCTGTTTGGTCAGCGTAACCAGTTCATCGTCGGTGCCGGTTACGACCAGAGCCGCGTGTCCTTCAACCAGACCACTGAATTCGGCACCCTCAGCAGCAGCCGGGGTGTCAACGGCCTCGGGCTGGAGTCGGATGAGGCCGCCGCGGCGCTGCATGGCAAGAATCGCACCTACAGCATCTTCGCCACCGACACCGTCTCGATGAAGGAACAGTGGCACCTGACGTTGTCGGGGCGCTTCAATCAGACGCGTGTGGACAACCAGGACTTGCTGGTTCCGGGCCCCGGTGGGCCGGGAACCGGCTCGCTCACAGGCAACCACAAGTTCAGCCGCTTCAACCCGGCCATTGGCCTGAGCTGGACGCCGAACAGCTGGATCAACCCCTACGTCGGCTACAACGAGGGTAACCGTGCGCCCAGCACCATTGAGCTGGGCTGTGCCGACCCGGCTTTCCCCTGCCGGCTGCCGAACGCCCTCGCCGGCGATCCGCCGCTGAATCAGGTCGTGACCAAGACCTACGAGGGCGGCCTGCGCGGCAAGCTGATGGATGGGCAACTGGCGTGGAATGCGGGCCTGTTCAACGCGACCAACCAGGACGACATCCTGTTCATCGCGACCGGTCTTGGTGGGCTTGGCTACTTCGAGAACTTTGGCAAGACGCGTCGTCGCGGCGCCGAGTTCGGTCTCGCGGGTTCCCTGGGCAATCTGCGGTTCGGGACCTCCTACACCTATGTCGATGCGACTTTCGAGAGCGCGACAGAGTTGCCTGGTGAGAATAACAGCGCGTCAAGCGGGTGCTCGTTCGATGCGGCTGAAGACTGCATAACGGTCCGCAAGGGCAACCGCATCCCGCAGATCCCGCGCCATCAGGGCAAGTTCTTTGCCGACTACCAGTTCTCGCCGAAGGTCTCGGTCGGCACCGACGTCATTGCGCTCTCCAGCATGTTTGTCCGCGGCAACGAGAACAACGCCCACCAGGCCGATGGCGAGGACTTCATCGGCAAGGGCGAGACAGGTGCTTGGGCCATCGTCAACCTGCGCGCCACCTACCAGTTGACCGATCAGGTTCAGCTGTTCGGACGCGTCAACAACGTGTTCGACCGCGAGTATTTCAACGGTGGGGTGTTGGCCGAGAACCGTTTCAATGCCGCGGGCCAGTTCACCGGGGCGGAGCAGGGCACCACCGGCTTCGCGCCAGGCGCACCGCGCATCCTCTGGTTCGGCCTGCGCTTCGATCTCGAGGGTGCAGCAGCCAAGCGCAGCGCGGCCATGTTCGACCGCGCCGACCGCGACTGAGCGGCTTCTGTTAGGCCGGACCTGCGGGTCCGGCACCTCCAAGACCCGCCACGGCGGGTCTTTTTTTGCCCGTCGGCCTGCCTTTCAGGCTGGCGCGAGTCGGCGTTGCAGCGTCTGCTCAGCCCGCTGCGTCGCGGAAGGTCACGTCTCCGATCAGGCCATGCCGCGCCGCCAGCCGCACCAGTTGCGCGGCGTTGTCGACGCCCAGCTTCTGCCGCAGCGCAGACTGGTGGTTGGCCACCGTCTTGGCGGTGAGATTCAGGATGCTGGCGATCTCGCCGACCGGCTGGCCCTGTGCCAGCAAACGGAACACCTCGAATTCCCGTTCGGTCAGCACGCTGACCGGGTCCGGTTCCGAGCCGACCCGCTGCAAGGCCAGTTTCTGTGCCATGCCGTGATCGACATAGCCCCTGCCGGTGGCGATCCGACGGATGGCCTCCACCAGCACCTCCGGCGCGGCCGATTTGGCGATGTAGCCGCGCGCGCCGGCAGCCAGCGCGCGGCTGGCGAACACCACATCCTCGTGCATGCTGAACACCAGGACCCGGGCCCCGGGTTCGCGAGCCAGCATGCGCCGGGTGATCTCGATGCCACTGATTCGCGGGAGCGAGATGTCCATCACCACCACTGCGGGGCGCAAGTCGCAGAACAGCCGGTAGGCGTCCTCGCCACTGCCGGCTTCTGCCAGCACACGGATGTCCTCAGTCTGCTCGAGCAGGCGCCGGTAACCCTCGCGAACAACCGCGTGGTCATCGACCAGCAGCACCTCGATCGTCATGCGTTATCTCCTTGCGGGTTCGCCGGCAGGCGGAAATCGAGCAGCGTGCCTGACCCGCCCTCAGGTACGCCGGTATGCAGATGCCCGCCCAACAGTTCCGCACGCTCGCGCATGCCGGTCAGGCCCAGTCCGGGGCGCAGGCTCGTTGGCAGACCGCAGCCGTCATCCTCGACGGTCAGGCGCAAGCCTTCTCCGTTCAGCCTGGAGAGCCTGACCGCAGCATTGCGTGCGCCGGAGTGGCGGGCGATGTTGGTCAGCGATTCTTGCACCAGCCGGAACACCGCAATGTTCAAAGCCTCGCCGAGTTCAGGCAGCTCGGCATCGATGGCAAGGGTATAGCGCACCTCGGGGCGCTGCTGCTGCCAGCCGTCGACCAGGTGCTGCAGCGCCTCCTCCAGACCGAACTCGTCCAGGCCGACCGGCCGCAGGCGATACATCAGAGTACGTGCGACCTCGTACACATGACGTGCCAGGCCTCGCATCCGTTCAACCGATTCGGCCGCCATAGAGCCGCTCTCGAGACGGCTGCGCAGGCCGACCGCCTCGATCTCGATGGCGTTCAGGTACTGCCCCAGCTCGTCGTGCAGCTCGTGGGCGACGTCCTTGCGCTCGCGCTCCTGTACCTCCAGGCTGCGCCGCGTCAGGTCGCGATTGTCTTCCAGCGACCGCGCCAGGTCGGCTTCCAGTTCCACGCGCATCGCCAGCTCGCGACGCAGCTCGGTCCAGCGTCGCCAGGAGAACCATCCCAGAGCGGCCGCCAGAACAAGCAGGGTGGTGCGCAGCTCGTCCGCCTGGAACAGTTCGAGGCTTTCGGTCCAGTGGTTGATGCGCTCGTTGAGTTCCAGTGCCGACGCCAACCCGAAGGCTGCCACGGTGACAATGGCCACCCCAAGAAGGTCGCGCAGCGTACGCAGACGGACAACGCGGGCCAGTTTTTCGAGTTCGTCCAGATTCACCCCGCCGATTATGCCTAGCTGGTGCGGGACGGGGCCGCTCCCAACGGCTGATGCGGCAGGCGCACCCGGCCCACAGGGCGCAAATGGGGGGGCTCGAGCAATAGCGTGGAGGCTTCGGCTCGCGAGCTCACCAGCAGTCGACGGCCATCGGCGCTGAGCGCAAGGTGGCTGGGGGCAGGGCCAGCGGGCGCGCTCCGGATCACCCTCCGCTGCCGGCGGTCGATCATCGAGACCGTCTCGCTGTCGCGGTTGGCCACGTAGACCATGCCACCATCCGGCGATGCGGCGATCGCCACCGGCCTCAAGCCGGCCTGAACGGCGCCACCACTCTTCCACGTGTGGGCGTCGATGATCTCGACGCGGTGCCGGTCCGGTACGGCAAGCCACAATTCGCCGCCAATGAAGGTCATCCCGGCAGGTTGACCGCCGGTGGCGATACGCCTTTGCAGCTTGCCGTCGTGCAGGTCGACGACCGAGACCCTTGCAGCGCCTCGTTCCGAGACCGCCAGCCAGCGACCGTCGGGCGAGAAGGCACAGTCTTCTGGGGGTGGCGTCTGGATACGGATGCTGCCCACCAGGCGGCGCTCGACCACGTCGATGAAGACGACTTTGCCGGCCCGCTCGGCGCAGACCGCGAGCTGCCGACCATCCGGCGACAGCCAGACAGCCTCTGGGCCCTCGGGCACATCGACGCTCCAGTGGCTGCGCTCGTCACGCAGGTCGACGCCCACCACCCGGTTCAAACTGCCATCGACCAGCAGCAGCGTGCGGTTGTCCTGGCTTAGCACGGCGCTGTCAAAGCGTTGTCCCAGCGCCGGTTCAAAGGCGAAGGTTCGCACCATTCGCATCGGCTCGAGGCCGATCAGCGTGATGGCCCCGGCGCCGCGGGCCGGCAACCAGGCCAGGTCGGCCAAGCCCACGCCAGGCAGGATGAGCAGCAGGATGGCTGCGGCGAGTCGGAGTCTCATTCTGCCCCGATGGTGTTCCCGGACTGCCCGGCTTAAAACGGCAAAACTCCGTCGTTCCGGGGGAGTTCTTCCCGACCACACAAACAAAAAGCCCCCGCCGCGGCGGGGGCTTCTGCGGCCAAAGGGCCATCGGTGTCGATTAGCCTTCGCCGACCTGTACCGTCTCGACCGACGACTCGACCACCTTGCCGGTGGTGGCGTCGACCTCGACCTTGTATTCCTTGCCGTCGGCGCCCTTGATGTCGAACTCGTACGAAGCCGAACCGTTCGGCTCGATCTCGTATTCGGTCTCGACCACGGTGCCTGGCTGCGCCTTGAGGGCGGCGGCCTTGGCGTCGGCTTCGCTGACCTTGGCCTTGGCGATCCACTTGGCATCGGTCGGGGCGACCTCCTGCTCGACCTCGGTGACCTTGCCGTTTTCAGCGTTGCACTCGATGTCCCACGAGGTGCCGTCGGACTTCTGCACGTCGAATTCGTAGACGGTGGCCTTGTCCTCGGTCTTCACCTCCATCTTCACGATCTTGCCGGGGTGCGCCTTGAGGGCGGCGGCGGCGCAGGCGGCGACGCCATCGTGGGCTTGGGCGGCGAACGGGGCCAGAGCCAGCGCGCTAGCGATGAGAGTCATCTTCATGAAAAGTCTCCTGTAGAGCGGGTTGGGATGTTGCGTTGCAAAAATTCGACGGCGGAGTCTAGGAAAAATTCCCGCAGATTTCGACCAAAAGCGGCCTGCCAGGGGCGCCAGATTTGTCTTGCGGGGTTGACACTTGTGTGTGCGACCGCAGCAGAAGCGGCCTCGAGCCGTGGCTGGCTTGATGTCCCGGCCTGCGTGCAGGGCGGGAAAAAGTCCCTTCGCTGTCGTGAATTCATCCGTTGGACCAGTTCTGATCGGCTTGCATGCTCCAGCTTTGATCCGATCGAGTGTCTCGATTGCGTATCGCCTGCGTCGGCGACTTCTCGCCGGAATTTCTGTGCCGGGTACACGACCTCGCCCGCGCGCTGCCCGTGGCCTTTGCAGCCGCTGAAGATGCTTTGCGCCTGCCGACGGAATCGCGACCGGACCTCTGGCTGACGGATGTTCTGTTGCCCGGTGTTTCTGGCTTCGAGTTTGCCCGGCGGATGTCGGCGCGTCCGAGTGCGCCACCGGTCATGGTGGTCACAACCCTGAGGGCGATCTGGCCGCTCGCCCGGTCGGTAAGAGCCGGCGCACGCGGCTACTTGCCACTGCCCGTATCCACGGAGCGACTCGCCCTGGGCATCGAGCGCCTGCTCGCTGGTGGAGCGTTCCGTGTGGCGCCCGAGGGTGCTGCATCCGACGCCCTCCTTCACGGCTCGCCGGTCCTCGATCTGTCTCCCAGGCGTTTCGAGGCCTTGCACCTGCTCCTGCAGCAGGAGGACGCAGCGGGCATCGCCCGGGCCATGAGCATCAGCCCGCGCAGTGCCGCAGGCTACCGTAGGGCACTCGAGCGCGAATTGGGGATCGCCGAACCTGGTGACTGGGGCCGCCTGCGTACGCTCATCGGTGCTGGGTTTTACGACCGTACCGGCACGCAGGGCTGAGTCGGGAGCTGTCCCGGGTGGTCTGGCTGAAGGGTGGCCGAGCGTAGAGGCTGCGTATACTGCCGGCCCGCCTGTCGCTCGCCCGGCGCTGACTTGAACCCCTCCGACATCGTCTACCCCGAGGACCTGCCCGTCTCGCAGCGGCGCGACGAGATCATCGCTGCCCTGCGCCGGAACCAGGTGGTGATCGTCTGCGGCGAGACCGGCTCCGGCAAGACCACCCAGTTGCCCAAGATGGCGCTGCAGGTGGCGCTTGAGAACGAGACCGCGCGCGCGGCCCAGCCCGCTGCCGGCCGCCCTCAGGGTGAGCGCGGCCCGCGCCGCCCCCGCCTGATCGGCTGCACCCAGCCGCGCCGCATCGCCGCGCGCAGCATCGCCTCACGTCTGGGGTTGGAGCTGAAGAACCCCGACCTGGTCGGCTTCAAGGTGCGCTTCACCGACACCAGCAAGCCCGGCGCCCGGCTCAAGGTGATGACTGACGGCATCCTGCTGGCCGAGACGCGGTCCGACCCCGAACTGCGCGCCTACGGCACCATCCTCATCGACGAGGCGCACGAGCGCAGCCTCAACATCGACTTCCTGCTGGGGTACCTGAAGCGCCTGTGCAAGCGCCGGCCCGATCTGCGTGTCATCGTGACGTCCGCAACCATCGACGCGGAGCGTTTCAGCAAGCACTTCGACGGCGCGCCGGTGATCGAGGTCTCGGGCCGCACCTACCCGGTCGAGGTGCGCTACCGGCCCCTGCCCAAAGAGGCGGAGGACAGTAGCGAGGCGGTCATCGAGGGCATCGTCGATGCGGTCGACGAGCTGGCGCGGGTCGGCAACGGTGACGTGCTGGTGTTCCTGCCGGGCGAGCGCGAGATCCGCGAGACCGCCGAGGCGCTGCGCAAGCACCACCCGCCCGGAGCCGAGATCCTGCCGCTCTACGCCCGCCTCTCCGCGGCCGAGCAGAACCGCGTCTTTCAGCCGGGCGGGGCGCGCCGTATCGTGCTCTCCACCAATGTGGCCGAGACCTCGCTCACCGTGCCCGGCATCCGCTACGTGGTCGACCCCGGGCTGGCCCGCGTCAACCGCTACTCATACCGCACCAAGGTCGAGATGCTGCTGACCGAGCGCGTCAGCCAGGCCTCGGCCAACCAGCGCGCCGGGCGCTGCGGGCGGGTGGCGGCGGGCGTCTGCATCCGGCTCTACGAGGAGGAGGACTACCAGAGCCGGCCGCCGTTCTCCGACCCCGAGATCGCGCGCTCCTCGCTGGCCTCGGTCATCTTGCGCATGGCCGCGCTGCGGCTTGGCAGCGTCGACGAGTTCCCCTTCCTCGAGCCGCCCAACAGCCGCGCCATCCACGACGGCTACCAGCAGTTGCAGGAGCTCGGCGCGGTCGACGAGCTGCGCCAGATCACGCCGCTGGGCGAGGAGATGGCGCGCTTCCCGCTCGACCCGGCGATCGGCCGACTCATCCTCGCTGCGCGCGATGAGCATTGCCTCAAGGAGGTGCTGATCATCGCCAGCGCGCTCTCGGTGCAGGACCCGCGCGAGCGGCCGCCCGACCGCGCCAGCGCCGCTGACGACGCGCACCGCGCCTTCGCCGACGAGCGCTCCGACTTCATGGGCCTGATCAAGCTCTGGCAGTGGTACGACGAGAAGCTCAAGCACAAAAAATCCAACCGGCAGCTGATCAACGACTGCAAGGAACGCTTTCTCAGCCCCCTGCGGCTGCGCGAGTGGCGCGACATCCACGGCCAGCTGCACGCCATGCTCGCCGAGATCGGTATGCGCGAGAACCAGCAGCCTGGCTCGTTCGAGCAGATCCACCGCGCCCTGCTGGCCGGCCTGCTCGGCAACATCGGCGTCAAGACCGACACCCCCGGCGAGTACCAGGGCGCGCGCGGCAACAAGTTCTGGATCTTCCCCGGATCGGCGCTGCACAAGAAGGGCGGCAAGTGGGTGCTGGCCGCGGAGCTGGTCGAGACCAGCAAGCTCTACGGCCGCTGCGTGGCGACCATCCAGCCCGAGTGGGTCGAGGCGGTTGCCGGGCCGCTGCTCAAGCGCCAGTACATCGAGCCGCACTGGGACGCCGAGCGCGGCGAGGTGATGGCCTGGGAGCGTGTGACGCTGTTCGGCCTGACGCTGGTCAACCGGCGCAAGGCGCGCTATGGCCCGGTCAACCCGCAGGAAGCGCACCAGATCTTCCTGCGCCAGGCATTGGTCGCGGGAAACCTCGAGACGAACGGGTCTTTCATAAGGCATAACAATGCTTTAAGGAAGGAACTTGAGGAACTGGAGCATATGAGCCGCCGCGTCGACGTGCTGGTTGACGACGACGCCGTGCACGCGCACTTCGCCCAGGTCGTGCCCAAGGACATCTGCGACGCCCGCGCCTTCGAGCGCTGGCGCAAGGACGCCGAGCAGAAGGACCCGCGCGCGCTGTTCCTGACTCGTGACACGCTGATGCGCCACACCGCGGCAGCGGTCACCGCGCAGCTGTTCCCCAAGTCGCGCGAGGTGGACGGCGTCGAGTGCCGCTACGACTACCGCTTCGAGCCCGGCCACCCGGCGGATGGCGTGACGCTGACCGTGCCGCTGCACCTGCTCAACCGCCTCGATCCGCACGAGGGGGAGTGGCTGGTACCTGGGCTGCTGCGCGACAAGCTCACGCTTTTTGTGAAAGGTCTCCCCAAGTCCCTGCGCCGCGTCTGCGTGCCGGTGCCCGATTGCGTCACCGGCGCGCTGGAGGCGCTCGAAGACGGCAGGGGCGAACTGCTGCAGCGGCTGGCGGCGCACTTGGCTGCCCGTTATCGCGTCGAGGTGCCCGAGGACACCTTCGCCGGCATCGAGCTGCCAGCGCATCTGCGGCTGCGCTACCGCGTGGTCGACGACAAGGGCCGCGAACTCGCCGACGGCCGCGAATTACCACTCTTGCGCGCGCAGCTGGCCGAGGCGGCGCGGCTGACCTTTGCCAAGACCGACGAGCCGGAGATGGAGCGCAGCGGCATCCGCAGTTGGGACCTCGGCGACCTGCCAGCCGAGATCGCCTTCAGCCGCGGCGGGCGCAAGCTGGTGGGCTACCCGGCCCTGGTCGATGAGGGCGAGACGGTGGCGCTGCGCCTGTTCGACACGCCCGAAGCGGCTGCCGCCAGCCACCGCGCCGGGGTGCGTCGCCTGCTGCGGCTCGAGCTGAAGGACGCGTTCAAGCAGTGGGAGAAGACGCTGCCCGGCTTCAACGCCGTCGCCATGCAGGCGCGCATGCTCTGCGACGCCGACACCCTGCGCGAAGACTGGCTCGCTGCCGTGGCCGACCGCGCGCTGCTGGGCGAAGACGAGCCACCACGCACGCAGCGCGGATTCAACGAACAGAAGCAGCGCGGCCGCACCCGGCTGCCGGCCGTGGTCGATGCGGTGGGGCGCGTCGCCGCCGCATGTATCGCCGAGTGGCAGTCGCTGCAGACCGCGCTGACCCGGCCGCTGCCGCAGCCGCTCAAAGCAGATGTGCAGGGCCAGTTGCAGCGTCTGGTGTTCAAGGGCTTCCTCGCCGCCACGCCGTGGGAGCGCCTGCAGCACCTGCCGCGCTACCTCAAGGCCATCAGCCGCCGCCTGGAGCGCTTCCACCAGAATGCGGCGCGCGACGAGCAGCACCGCAGCGCCATCCAGTCGCTCTGGGGCCACTACGAGCAGCGCCTGGCGCGGCACCGCAAGGCTGGCATCGATGACCCCTTGCTGCAGGAGTACCGCTGGCTGCTGGAGGAGCTGCGGGTGAGCCTGTTCGCGCAGGAGTTGCGCACGCCGTTCCCGGTGTCGTACAAGCGCTTGGAGAAGCACTGGTCACAGGTGCGAGCGTGAGGCCATGAGCAAGCCGACCCAGATCGTCCTGCCGCTGCTGCAGCGGCCGCAGGCCACCCTCGAGAGTTTTGTCACCGGGCCCAACGCCGAAGCGGTCGCCGCGGTGCGCGCCCTGCTGGGCGGGTCTCACGACGGCGAGCCGGTCTACCTGTGGGGCGACCATGCCAGCGGCCGCAGCCATCTGCTGCAGGCGTTCGCGCAAGCTGCAGCGGCCGGGCAGGGCGGCGCGGCGGTGGCTACCCCAGCCGCGGATGTCGACGGCGACTGGTCGCCACCCGGCCCGCTGCTGGTCGTCGACGATGTCGACCGCCTGTCGCCGGATGCGCAGGTGCGCGTCTTCGACGCCATCAACCGCAGCCGTGCCGAGGGTTGGAGGATGCTGTTTGCCGGGCCGCTGCCGCCGGCGCGGCTGGCCCTGCGCGGCGAACTGACCTCGCGCCTGGCGCAGGGGCTGGTGCTGCAGCTGCAGCACCTGACCGATGCCGACAAGGCCGCAGCGATGATGGATTACGCGGCGCGGGCGGGTTTTGCCCTGCCGGCGGATGTCGCCGACTACCTGCTGCGCCACGGCCGGCGCGACCTGGGCACGCTGCTGGCGGTGGTCCAGGCCATCGACGAGGTGTCGCTGCGCGAGCGCCGCGCGGTGAGCGTGCGGCTGGCGCACGACGTGCTGTACTCGGCCGACCTGTTCTGCCCGGTCTAGCCCTTCCGGTGGTGCCTCAGGGCCCCCGCCGCAGGTAGACGGCATCGTCGAAGCGCTGCACCCAGCCCGGGCGGTAGATCACCATCAGCGTCAGCAGCGCCCCGGCTGTGAACGCCTCCGACCAGCCCAGCAGCATGTAAAAGGGCAGGAACTCCTCGCTCAGCACGGCCCATGAGGCGGTGCCCAGCCCCACATGCAGCAGCGTCTGCGCCACGCCACCAACGAACACAGCGATCCCGGACACCAGAAAACCGTAGCCCCACAGAAAGACAAACAGGTGCGGCGGCAGTCGCCGCTCGGCGAGGGGGACAAGGATGGCCGAGACGAGCAGCGGTACCAAGCCCTGCAGCAGCCACTCGGGGCCGATCTCCAGCGCCGGACGACCCGCCGCCAACGCCGCACCGGTGGCCGCCAGCGCCAGTGCGATGCCACCCAAGCGCAGGCCGAACATCAGGTAAGCCACCGTCGCACCCGCCAGGTGCATGTCCATGCCGGGGATGGCGCCGGCGCGCATGCGCCACAGCAGCATCATCACCACCGTGGCGCCGAGCCACAGGTTGAGCCTGCCCGACGACACCAAGCCGCGCCAGTCGGCATCGCGCGCCAGGCCTGCCAGCGCGAGCAGCGCCAGCACGCCCAGGATGGGCAGGGCCAGCGGGTCGATGGGTGGGTTGGGCGCTACGATCACGAAAGGATTATCGGACACCGGTGGCGTTCCCGCCCGGCGCGCGCTTCTGCTGCTGCATTGGCCGTCGCTGGCGGGCCACCGCGGGGGAGGCTCTTCGCGGCGACCTTCGAGCGCAAGCGAGCGGGAGCGAGAAGAGTCGACCCGAGAAGCGCCCGCCCGTCAGGGGGTAGCCCCATTGCCCGTATACTTGCGATTTTACCGAACCGCCCCGCCGTGCAACTGGCCTGTTTCGACCTCGACAATACGCTGCTCGCTACCGACAGCGACCACGAGTGGGGTCAGTTCCTCATCGAGCTTGGTATCCGCGACCGTGAGCAGCACGAGGCTGCCAACGACCGCTTCTATGCCGACTATCAGGCCGGTACCCTCGACATCGACGCCTTCCTAGCCTACCAGCTTGCGCCCCTGGCCGAGCACAGCCTGGCCCAGCTTGACACCTGGCACCGCCAGTTCATGCGCGAGCGCATCCTGCCGCGCATCGGCCGCGGCGCGCGCAAGCTGGTGCAGCAGCACCGTGAGGCCGGTCACACGCTGGTCATCGTCACCGCGACCAACGCCTTCGTCACCGCGCCCATCGCGCGAGAGTTCGGCATCGAGCACCTGATCGCCACCGAGCCGGAGCAGGTCGAGGGTCGCTACACCGGGCGCTACGCCGGCACGCCGAGCTTCCGCGAGGGCAAGGTCACGCGCCTGGAGGCTTGGCTGTCGGGGCACGGCGAGAGCCTGTCCAGCGTGCGCGAGAGCTGGTTCTACAGCGACTCGCGCAACGACCTGCCGCTGCTCGAGCGGGTCACCCACCCGGTGGCTGTCGACCCCGACCCCGCCCTCGAGGCCGTGGCGCACGAGCGCCGCTGGCCGGTGATCAGCCTGCGCTGACGGGACTTCCGGCATGCCACCCCTGTCTGCGACACTAGCCAGATGATCACACGCCTGCTCAACAAGGTCTTTCGCCGCAGCCACAGCGCTGGCCGGCCGCCCACCGTGGTCGGCAAGGGCGGTCACAACATCCGCCACGAGCACATCAGCCAGGCCGCGCGGCGGACCACCGCCACCCTGCAGGAGCACGGCTACCTGGCTTTCGTGGTTGGCGGCGCGGTACGCGACCTGCTGCTCGGCGTTCAGCCCAAGGACTTCGACGTCGCCACCAACGCCACCCCGGAGCAGGTCCACGCGCTGTTCCGTCGCTCGCGCATCATCGGCCGCCGCTTCCGTCTGGTGCACGTCATGTTCGGTGGCGAGACCATCGAGGTCAGCACCTTCCGTGGTGGCCACGACGAGCATGCCGGCACCGACGAGCACGGCCGCATCCTGCGCGACAACGTCTGGGGCACGCAGGAGGAGGACGCGCGGCGTCGCGACTTCACCGTCAACGCCCTGTTCTTCGACCCGCAGCGCGAAGAGGTGTGGGACTGGCACGGCGGCGTCACCGACCTCAAGGCGCGCCGCTTGCGCATGATCGGCGACCCGATCAAGCGCTACCGCGAAGACCCGGTGCGGATGCTGCGCGCGGCGCGCCTCTCGGCCAAGCTCGGGCTGAACATCGACCGCCCCACCAGCGCACCCATCCGTGAGCTGGCGCCACTGCTGCGCAACGTGCCGGAGGCGCGGCTGTTCGACGAGCTGGTCAAGCTGCTGATGTCGGGCCAGGCCGCGCAGTGCCTGCGTGCGCTGCACGCCGAGGGCCTCGACCGCGACCTGCTGCCGCAACTCGACGCCGCCCTGCGCGAGCCGGTCAGCGAGCGCTTCATCCTCGCCGCGCTGGCCAATACCGATCAGCGCATCACCGAGGACAAGCCGGTCTCGCCCACCTTCCTGCTCGCCGCCTTGCTCTGGCCGCAGGTGTTCAAGGCCTGGCAGGCCGCAGAGGCGGCCGGTGAGCGGCCGGTCCCGGCCCTGCTCGAGGCGATGAACGTGGCCCTCGACGGTCAGGCCAAGAAGCTGCCCATTCCGCGCCGTTTCGACGCCGGCATGAAGGAGATCTGGCTGCTGCAGCCGCGCTTCTTGCAGCGCAACGGCCAGCGCCCCATGCGCCTGCTGGAGAACCCGCGATTCCGCGCCGCTTATGACTTTTTCCGCCTGCGCGCCGAGGCCGGAGAGACGGAGATGGAGGTCGCCGACTGGTGGGAGGACTTCCAGAACGCCAACCCGGTCGACCGCGAGTCGCTGCTGGTCACCGAATCCACCGGCAGCGCCTCGCCGCGCCGCCGTCGTCGTCGTCGTGGCCCCCGCCGCGACGGTGCAGGGGAGGGCGCGGCGTGACGCGCGCCTACATCGCGCTGGGCAGCAACCTGGCCGATCCGGTGTCGCAGCTCGACGCCGCCTTCGACGAGCTCGGCCGCCTGCCGCAGACCCGCTTTCTTGCCCGGTCCTCGTTGTGGCGCTCGGCGCCGGTCGGTTACCTCGACCAGCCCGACTTCGTCAACGCGGTGGCCGCCGTCGAAACCGGCCTCGAGGCCGAGACGCTGCTCGCGCACCTGCTCGACATCGAGCGCCGCCACGGTCGCGTGCGCGAGTTCCAGAACGCGCCCCGCACGCTCGACCTCGACATCGCCCTGTACGGCGACGATCGCATCGACACCCCGACCCTGACCGTGCCGCACCCGCGCATGCACGAGCGCGCCTTCGTGCTGCTCCCGCTGTCGGAGATCGCGCCCGACATCGCCATCCCCGGCCACGGCGCGCTGCGCGACCTGCTCCCGGCCATCGCCGGCCAGCGCCTCGAGGTGATGCCCGGATGAGCGTGCCGGCATTCCGCCACGTGGTGGTAGAGGGGCCGATCGGGGCCGGCAAGACCTCGCTCGCGCGGCGGCTGGCCGAGACCTGGGACGGCGAGCTGCTGCTCGAGGCGCCTGGCGACAACCCTTTCCTGCCGCTGTTCTACAAGGACATGCGGCGCTACGCGCTGCCGACCCAGCTCAGCTTCCTGTTCCAGCGCGCCGAACAGCTGCGCAGCCTGGCGCAGCCGGGCCTGTTCACGCCGCTCACGGTGAGCGACTTCCTGCTCGACAAGGACCCACTGTTCGCCCGGCTCAACCTGGACGACGCCGAGTACGGCCTGTACCGCACCGTGTTCGACAAGCTGGCGCCCGAGTCACCGCCGCCAGACCTGGTCATCTACCTGCAGGCGCCGCTGTCGTCGCTGGTGGAGCGCGTGCGGCGTCGTGGCGTCGCCTACGAGCAGGGCATGGACGCCGACTACCTCGGCCGGCTCGCAGAAGGCTACAGTCGCTTCTTCCACCAGTACGACGCCGCCCCGGTGCTCATCGTCAACAGCGCGAAACTCAACTTCGTCGACGACGACGAGGCCTTCGGCATGCTGCTCAACCGCATCGGCCAGATGCGTGGGCCGCGGGAGTTCTTCAGCCGTGGCTGACGCGCGCATGAACGTCCGCCGCCTCGAGGCGATGCGCGCCGCGGGCACGCCGATCGTCGCCCTGACCTGCTACGAGGCCGCCTTTGCGCGCCTGCTGAGCGACTGCGATGTCGACCTGCTGCTGGTCGGCGACTCGCTCGGCATGGTGGTGCAGGGCGCCGATTCGACCCTGCCGGTGACCGTCGACGACGTCGTCTACCACACCCGCTGCGTCGCCAGTGCCAGTGGACCGGCGCTGGTCATGGCCGACCTGCCGTTCGGCAGCTACCAGGTGTCGCCGCAGCAGGCCTTCGAGTCGGCGGCGAGGCTGGTCGCGGCCGGCGCGCAGATGGTCAAGCTCGAGGGCGGCGAGCTGATGGCACGCACCGTCGAATTCGTCTCCACGCGGGGCATCCCGGTGTGTGGGCACATCGGCCTGACGCCACAGTCGGTTCACCAATATGGCGGCTACGTAGTGCAGGGCCGCAACGAGGATTCGGTCGCGCAGCTGATCTCCGACGCCATCGCGCTGCAGGAGGCCGGCGCCCGCGTGCTGGTGCTGGAGACGGTGCCGGCACCGGTCGGACGCGCCATCCGCGACGCCGTCAGCATCCCGGTCATCGGCTGCGGCGCCGGCCCCGACTGTGATGGCCAGGTGCTGGTGCTGCACGACATGCTCGGCATCACCCCGCCACCCTTGCCCCGTTTTGTCCGCGAATTCTCCGCCGGCGCCGGAGGGGTGGGCGACGCCGTTCGCCGCTACGTTGACGCCGTACGCACGCGCAGCTTCCCCGCCATCGCCGAGTGCTACCCATGACCAACGACAACACGCCCGCGGCCCAGGCCGCCGAGCCCTTCGACTTTGAGGCCGCAGTGACCGAGCTGGAGTCGCTGGTCGCGCAGCTGGAGGGCGGCAAGCTGCCGCTCGATGCCTCGCTCGAGGCCTACCGCCGCGGCAGCCAGCTGCTGGTCGCGTGTCGCGAGCGTCTGGCCGCGGTGCGACAGCACGTCGAGATGCTTGACGGCGACGTGCTGCGCGCGTTCGACAGCGGGGACGCGGCTTGAGCGCAGCGCCAGCCGCCGCCGGGGACGCCTTCGCCGACTGGGCTGACGCGGTCCGCGACCGCGTCGAGTCTGCGCTCGACCGCGCGCTGCCCGCGGCCGACATCGTGCCGCAGCGCCTGCACGCGGCGATGCGCTACGCCGTGCTGGGTGGCGGCAAGCGCGTGCGCCCGCTGCTCGCCTTTGCCGCCGGCGAGGCGGTCACGGCGCCCGGCCCCGCGGTCGAGGCCGTGGCTTGCGCCGTGGAGCTGATCCACGCCTACTCGCTGGTCCACGACGACCTGCCGTGCATGGACGACGACGACCTCCGCCGCGGCAAGCCCACCGTCCACATCGCCTGGGACGAGGCCACCGCCATGCTGGTCGGCGACAGCTTGCAGTCGTTGGCCTTTGGCCTGGTCTCGGCGCCTCGCCTCGGCATCGAGCCGGCCGCGCAGGTCGCCATCGTCCACCAGCTGGCGCTGGCCAGCGGCTCGCGCGGCATGGCTGGTGGCCAGGCCATCGACCTCGACAGCGTCGGCGTGGAGTTGAGCGTGCCGCAACTGGAGCACATGCACATCCACAAGACCGGCGCCCTGATCCGCGCCGCGGTGTCCATGGCCACCGCCTGCGCCGGTGAGGTCGGCACGCCGGTCGCCGCCGCCCTCGACCGTTACGCCATGGCGGTCGGGCTGGCGTTCCAGGTGGTCGATGACATCCTCGACGCCGAGGCCAGCACAGAGGCGCTGGGCAAGACCGCCGGCAAGGACCAGGCCGCCAACAAGCCGACCTACGTCAGCATCCTCGGCATCCGTCCGGCCCGCGAACTGGCGGCCGAGCTGCACGCGCGCGCCATCACGGCGCTCGACACCGTTCCGGGTTCCAGCCGCCGCCTGCGCGAGCTGGCCGGCGCGCTGCTCGCGCGCGGTTCCTAGCGCCGGGGCGGCGTACCCGTAGCCGCTCTGGACGGCGTCCGGAATGCGCCGCGGCGGAACCGAATCCCGACCATATCAGTCGGATATTTACGGCCCTGCCGTATACTCGCCGACCGCACAGAACACGAATCCCCTACCCAGAGGCCTTCATGCATCCCAACGAACCTATCCAGATCCCCGACGTTCAGGGCACGCCGGACACGCGCCAGCTGGCCATCGACAAGGTCGGGATCAAGGACATCCGCCATCCCGCCAAGGTCATGGACCGCTCGGGTGGTGTGCAGCACACCGTCGCCAACTTCAACATGTATGTGCACCTGCCCCACAACTTCAAGGGCACGCACATGAGCCGCTTCGTCGAGATCCTCAACAGCGGTGATCGCGAGATCTCGGTCGAGTCTTTCGAGCCGCTGGTGCGCGAGATGGTCGCCCGTCTCGAGGCTGAGGCCGGCTACATCGAGATGCGCTTCCCTTACTTCGTCAACAAGAAGGCGCCAGTGTCGGGTGTGGAGAGCCTGCTCGACTACGAGGTCACCTTCATCGGCGAGGTGCGCAACGGCAACTACCGCTTCCAGATGAAGGTGCTGGTGCCGGTCACCAGTCTCTGCCCCTGCTCCAAGAACATCTCCGACTACGGCGCTCACAACCAGCGCTCGCACGTCACCGTCACCGTCGAGACGCGCGACTTCGTCTGGATCGAGGACGTCATCCAGACCGTCGAGTCCCAGGCCTCGTGCGAGCTGTACGGGCTGCTCAAGCGTCCCGACGAGAAGTACGTGACCGAGCGCGCTTACGAGAACCCCAAGTTCGTCGAGGACATGGTCCGTGACGTCGCCGCGGCGCTCAAGGCCGACCATCGCATCGGTCGCTTCGTCGTCGAGTCCGAGAACTTCGAGTCGATCCACAACCACTCGGCCTATGCCCTGATCGAGGGCGGCGCCCAGTAAAACCGACGCGGTGGTCGACTGCGGCATGGCGTCCCAGCCGACCATCTTCGCGGCGTTTTTTCGGGCCTGGCTGCCGATTCGGTTTTCATATGGGATGCATAAATCTTTGCGATTGCAACCCATGCCGTATTGCTGCACCTTTCATCATCTGAAAGCGTGGGCTAATCTTGACAGTCTGCGCCCCGGAGCGTGACACCCGCGATGTGCCTTTCCCAAGTCCTGTGGCTGAACTGACAGGGCGGACGGTCCGGCGTCGCAAGCGCTTCGGCGACCGGACAAGACCACAGATTCGAACCGAGGAGATTCGTCCATGACTCACCCTGCAGCGGGCTTCCAGACCTGTGCATTCCCCAACAACCTGTCGGTCGCCCAGGGTGACCCTGACCTGTGGGCCGCGATCCTGCAGGAGGCGCGCCGCCAGGAAGAACACATCGAGCTGATCGCATCCGAGAACTACACCAGCCCGGCCGTCATGCAGGCCCAGGGCTCGGTCCTCACCAACAAGTACGCTGAGGGTTACCCCGGCAAGCGCTACTACGGTGGCTGCGAGTACGTCGACATCGTCGAACAGCTCTGTATCGACCGCCTGAAGCAGCTTTACAGCGCCGACTTCGCCAACGTGCAGGCCAGCTCTGGCTCGCAGGCCAACCAGGCCGCTTTCCTCGCACTGCTGAACCCGGGCGACACCATCATGGGCATGAGCCTGGCCGAGGGCGGTCACCTGACCCACGGCATGCACCTGAACATGTCGGGCAAGTGGTTCAAGGTCGTCAGCTACGGCCTCGACGGCAACGAAGTCATCGACTACGACGCCATGGAGCGTCTGGCCCACGAGCACAAGCCCAAGCTGATCATCGCCGGTGCCTCGGCCTACGCGCTGAAGATCGACTGGGAGCGCTTCGCCAAGGTCGCCAAGGCCGTCGGTGCCTACTTTATGGTGGATATGGCGCACTACTCGGGCCTGATCGCCGCCGGCGAGTACCCGAACCCGGTGCCGTTCGCCGACGTCGTCACCTCGACCACCCACAAGAGCCTGCGTGGCCCGCGTGGCGGCATCATCCTCACCAACAACGAAGAGATGGCCAAGAAGCTGAACTCGGCCGTGTTCCCGGGTGTTCAGGGTGGCCCGCTGATGCACGTCATCGCCGGCAAGGCGACCGCCTTCCACGAGGCGCTGCAGCCGTCCTTCAAGACCTACCAGCAACAGGTCAAGAAGAACGCCGCCGTGCTCGCCGACACCCTGACCGCGCGCGGTCTGCGCATCGTCAGCGGCCGCACCGAGAGCCACGTTATGTTGGTCGACCTGCGCGCCAAGGGCATCACCGGCAAGGAAGCCGAGCGTGTCCTGGGCGAGGCACACATCACCTGCAACAAGAACGGCATCCCGAACGATCCCGAGAAGCCCTTCGTGACCAGCGGCATCCGTCTGGGTTCGCCGGCCATGACCACCCGTGGCTTCAAGGAAGAGCAGGCCGCGCTGACCGCCAACCTGGTCGCCGACGTGCTCGAGGCCCCGCACGATGCAGCCCGCATCGCTGCGGTGAAGGCCCAGGTCACCGAGCTGACCCGCGCCTTCCCGGTCTACGGCAACAACTAAGCATCTGCCTTCCGGGGCGTCCGGCTGATGCCGGGCGCCCCGCCAGTTTTTTTACCTTCGTTCAAACCTGTATCAGCAAGCCCAAACGGCATGCCCGCTGAGGCATCGCCGGTTCCAAGAGGAGAAATCAAGTGGCTGGTCGTAATTTCCTGTTCGTTCCCGGTCCTTCCAATGTGCCCGACCGCGTCCTCCGCGCCCAGGTCGTCTCGATGGAAGACCACCGCTCGCCGAAGTTCCCGTCGCTCTGGGAACAGATCGCTCCGGGCCTGAAGAAGCTGTTCCGCACCACCACTGGCACTCCTTTCGTCTTCCCGTCGTCCGGCACCGGCTGCTGGGAAGCTGCCGTCACCAACACGCTGAGCCCGGGCGACAAGGTCCTCGCCTCGCGCTTCGGCCAGTTCAGCCACCTGTGGATCGACATGTGCACCCGCCTCGGTCTCGACGTTGAGGTGATCGACGTCGAGTGGGGCACCGGCGTGCCGGCCGACCAGTACGCCGAGCGCCTGAAGGCCGACACCGGCCACCAGATCAAGGCCGTTCTGGCCTGCCACAACGAGACCGCCACCGGCGTGTCGTCCGACATCGCTGCCGTCCGCAAGGCACTGAACGACGCCAAGCACCCGGCGCTGCTGTTCGTCGACACCGTCTCGGGCCTCGGCTCGATCGACTTCCGCTTTGATGACTGGGGCGTCGACATGGCCGTCTCGGGCTCGCAGAAGGGTCTGATGCTGCCGGCCGGTCTGGGTGTGCTCTGCGCCAGCCAGAAGGCACTCGAGCTGCGCACCACCGCCAAGATGAAGCGCTGCTACTTCGACCTCGGCGACATGATCAACGCCAACGCCACCGGCTACTTCCCGTACACCCCGGCGCTGTCGCTGTTCTACGGCCTGATCGAGGCGCTCAAGGTCATCGAAGAAGAAGGCCTCGACAACATCATCGCCCGCCACACCTACCTGGCTGAAGGTTGCCGCGCTGCCGTCCAGAAGGGCTGGGGCCTGCAACTGTGCGCCAAGGACCCGAAGTGGTACTCCAACACGGTCTCGGCCGTCATGGTGCCGGAAGGCTTCAACGGCGCTGACGTGATCTCGCGCGCCTACCACCGCTACAACGTGTCGCTGGGCGCCGGTCTGTCCAAGGTCGCCGGCAAGCTGTTCCGCATCGGTCACCTGGGCGACCTCAACGAGGTGCACCTCTCGGCTGGCATCGTCGGCGCCGAGATGGCCATGCTTGACGTCGGCATCAAGGTCCAGCCAGGCAGCGGTATCGCCGCCGCCAGCGAGTACTGGCGCAACAACGAGCCGCCCGCAGGCCTGCTCAAGCGCTGGTAAGCAAAGCCCTCAGGCCTGCCGTGCAGGCCTGAGCGGTCGCGTCGACAAGAAGAACTGAAGGGGAGAACCCATGGAGCACGTCGTATTCCTGGACCGGCAATCGCTGAAGGCGAACGTCCGTCGGCCGAAGTTCGAGCACACTTGGGAGGAGCACGTCCAGACGCTCGAGTCTGAGGTGGTCGCACGCCTGAAGAACGCCACGGTGGCCATCACCAACAAGGTGCCCATCCGCAAGGCGACGCTGGAACAGCTGCCCAATCTGAAGATGATCGCGGTGGCTGCGACCGGGTACGACGTGATCGATGTGCCGGCCTGCCGCGAGCGCGGCGTTGCGGTGGCCAACATCCGCAACTACGCCGTGCACACGGTTCCGGAACACTCCTTTGCCCTGATCTTCGCGCTGCGCCGCAACATCATCGCCTACCGCGAAGATGTGCTGAAGGGTCGCTGGCAGGCTCAGGACCAGTTCTGCTTCTTCGACCACAGCATCAGCGACCTCTACGGCAGCACCCTCGGTATCTTCGGCGAGGGCGCGCTCGGACAAGGCACCGCCAAGATCGCCAAGGCTCTCGGCATGCGCGTGCTGTTCGCCGACCACCCGCCGCCCAAGGCGCCCGACGTCGAGTTCACCGACCCGGACACCGTGCTGCGCGAGTCGGACATCATCTCGCTGCACTGCCCGCTCACCCCGGAATCACGCGGCTTCATCGGCCTTGAGCAGTTCCGCAAGATGAAGCGCAGCGCCATCCTCATCAACACCGCCCGCGGCGGTCTGGTGGACGAAGCAGCGCTCAAGGAAGCGCTGGAGACCGGCCTCATCGCCGGTGCCGGCTTCGACGTGCTGACCAAGGAACCGCCCAAGGAAGGTAACCCGCTGCTCGACATCCGCACGCCGAACTTCATCCTCACGCCGCACGTGGCGTGGGCATCGGACGGCGCCATGCAGTTCCTTGCCGACCAGCTGATCGACAACGTCGAGCTGTTCATCGCCGGCACCCCGCAGCACCTGGTGACCTGATCAGCATCTGGCCTGAATCGCCCGCCCCGTACCACGGGGCTGTTTTTATCCTGAATACCGAGTACACGACATGAGCAAGAAACTCCTGTTCCAGCTGGACACCGACGCCCTCGGCAACAGCTTCGACACCGTAGTCGCCTACGACGGCGGCGCCGACCACGTCATCGTCCACGGTGGCATCAACCCGCAGAACGTCGGCTTCCTTGTCGACGGCTGCATCTTCACCCGCGGCGACAAGCAGAACACCGCCATCTTCGTTGGTGGCAGCAACCTTGCCGCCGGCCAGGAGCTGTTCAGCGCCGTGCAGAAGAAGTTCTTCGCCAAGTTCCGCGTCTCGGTGATGCTCGACTCCAACGGCTCGAACACCACCGCTGCCGCTGGTGTTGCCTGCCTCACCAAGCACACCTCGGCCAAGGGCAAGCGCGCGGTCATCCTCGCCGGCACCGGCCCGGTCGGCCAGCGCGCCGCCGCCATGCTGGCGGGCGAGGGCGCGCAGGTGGTCATCACCTCGCGCACCGTCGACAAGGCACAGGCAGCATGCGACGACATCAAGGCACGTTTTGGCTTTGACTGCATCGCCGCCGCCGGTGGCACCCCGGAAGAGCGCCTCGCCGCCATCCAGGGCGCCCACCTGATCTTCTCTGCCGGCGCCGCCAGCAGCGAGCTGCTGCGTGAGGACGACTGGGCCACCAGCAAGACCCTCGAGGTTCTGTGCGACGCCAACGCCACCCCGCCGCTCGGCATCGCCGGCATCGGTATGGGCGACAAGGCGGTCGAGAAGCACGGCAAGATCGTCTACGGCGCGCTCGGCTTCGGCAACCTCAAGCTGGCCGTTCACCGCGCCTGCGTCGGCAAGCTGTTCGAGGCCGCCGATCAGGTGTTCGACGCCGAGCAGATCTACGCCGTCGCCAAGGGCATGGTCTAAGGACACCGAGATGACGATGAAGCAACTCCCGGTCGAGCAGTTCCTCGACCAACTCGCCTCCAGCCAGCCGACTCCGGGTGGCGGTTCCGCCGCCGCCGTGATGGGCGCCATGGGCGCTGCGCTGGTGAGCATGGTGGCCAACCTCACCGTCGGCAAGAAGAAGTACGCCGAGGTCGAGCCGCAGGTCAAGGACGTGCTGGCGCAGAGCGAGAAGCTCCGCGCGCAACTGACCGCTGCTCTGCAGGAAGACGTCGCCGCCTTCGACACGGTGATGGCCGCCTACGGCCTGCCGAAGGACACCGACGAGCAGAAGGCCGCCCGCAGCGCCGCCATCCAGGCCGCGCTGAAGGAGGCCACCGAGGCGCCGCTGCACTGCGCCCGCCTGGCCCACCAGGTTCTGCCGCTGACGCTTCGTATCGCCGAGATCGGCAACGTCAACATCATCTCCGACGCTGGCGTCGCCGTGCTGGCCGCGCAGGCCGCCCTGCGCAGCGCGGTGCTGAATGTGTTTGTGAACGCCGCCGCGATCGAGGACAAGTCCTTCGCCCAGCCGCGCATGGACGAGGCCGAGCGCCTGATGGCCGAAGGTGCTGCGATGGATGCCAAGGTGTTCGGCTTCGTCAAGCAGACCATCCTCGGCAACTAAGGACAGCGCCCGACCGTGACCATGGACCCTCGCAGCCTCCTCATCGAATCCTACAAAGCCGCGGTGGCTGCGGTCGATCCGCTGGTCATCCTGCCGCAGCACCTGCCCAAGCCGCCCAAGGGGCGCACCCTGGTCATCGGCGCCGGCAAGGCCGCTGCCTCGATGGCCGCTGCGGTGGAGCGCAACTGGCCAGCCGATGCGCCGCTCGAGGGCGTGGTCATCACCCGCTACGAGCACGGCATGCCGACCAGCCGCATCCGCGTCGTTGAGGCCGGCCACCCGGTCCCCGACGAGAACGGCGAGGCCGCCGCGCGCGAGATCCTCGCTGCGGTGCAGACGCTGGGCCCGGACGACCTGCTGCTGGCGCTGGTGTCGGGTGGCGGCTCGAGCCTGCTCAGCCTGCCGGTCGAAGGCATCTCGATGACCGAGCTCAAGCAGGTCACCAAGGACCTGCTTAAGAGCGGCGCCCCGATCCAGGACATGAACACGGTGCGCAAGCACCTCTCGCTGATCCAGGGTGGCCGCCTGACCGCCGCCTGCAAGGCGCAGGTGCTGGCGCTGGTCATCTCTGACGTCACCGGCGACGAGGCCACGCACATCGCGTCAGGCCCCTGCGCGCCGGACCCCACCACCTTTGCCGACGCCGTCGCCATCCTCAAGCGCTGGGAGGTCACACCCCCGGCCAGCGTCGCCAAGGTGCTGGACGAGGGCGTGCGCGGCATCCGCGCCGAGACGCCGAAGCCGGGCGACCCGGTGTTCGCGCGCTGCGAGAACCGTGTCATCGGCACCGCCACCGGCATGCTGACCGCCGCAGCCGACTTCTTTGCCGCGCATGGCATCGCCAGCGCGGTGCTGGGCGACTCGGTCACCGGCGAGGCGCGCGAGGTGGCCAAGGTCTACGGCGCGCTCGCCCGCGAGGTGCGCACCCACGACCGCCCGTTCAAGGCGCCGATCGCGCTGATCAGCGGCGGCGAGTGCACCGTGACGGTCCGCGGCAACGGCCGCGGCGGCCGCTGCGCCGAGTTCCTCATGTCGCTCTGCATCGACCTCGAGGGCAGCGCCGACATGTATGCGTTGGCCGCCGACACCGACGGCATCGACGGCTCCGAGGACAACGCCGGCGCCTATCTGGGCCCGGACAGCCTCGCACGCGCCGCCGCCAAGGGCCTGCCGAAGGCGCTCGCCTTCCTCGAGAACAACGACGCGTACTCGTTCTTCGAGGCGCTCGGCGACCTCATCGTCACCGGCCCCACGCGGACCAATGTGAATGACTACCGGGTCATCCTGCTGACCCGCTGACAGGGCAGGGAAGGCAGCGGCAGCGCCGGCCGGCGCCCGCTGCAGGCAGGAGAGACCAATACCGCGCAGCCCCTGGCCAAGCGGACAGAACAAACTGGAACTGAAGGAGACCGGCATGGCAAGCGATATCGAGATTGCACAGAAAGCAACCATGAAGCGCATCACCGAGGTGGCCGCAAAGCTCGGCATCGCGGATGAGCATCTGGAGCCGTATGGCCACTACAAGGCCAAGGTATCGCTGGACTATGTCGACTCGCTCAAGGGCAAGCCCGACGGCAAGCTGATCCTCGTCACCGCCATCAGCCCGACCCCGGCCGGCGAAGGCAAGACCACCACCACCGTGGGTCTGGGCGACGCGCTCAACCGCATCGGCAAGAAGACCGTGATCTGCCTGCGCGAGCCCTCGCTGGGCCCGGTGTTCGGCGTCAAGGGTGGCGCGGCGGGTGGCGGCTACGCCCAGATCGTGCCTATGGAGGACATTAACCTCCACTTCACCGGTGACTTCTCGGCCATCGCGCTCGCCAACAACCTGCTGTCGGCGATGATCGACAACCACATCAACCACGGCAACACGCTCGACATCGACCCGCGCCGCATCACCTGGAAGCGCGTCGTCGACATGAACGACCGTGCCCTGCGCGACATCGTCATCGGCATCGGTGGCACCGCCAACGGCTTCGTCCGCCAAGATGGCTTCGACATCGTCGTGGCATCCGAAGTGATGGCCATCTTCTGCCTGGCCACCTCGGTCAAGGACCTGAAGAAGCGCCTCGGCGACATCGTCATCGGCTACACCCGCGACCAGAAGCCGGTCCACGCCCGCGACCTCAACGCCCACGGCGCCATGACCGTGCTGCTCAAGGACGCGCTCAAGCCCAACCTGGTGCAGACGCTGGAGAACAACCCCGCCTTCGTCCACGGCGGCCCGTTCGCCAACATCGCCCACGGCTGCAACTCGGTCATCGCCACGCAGAGCGCTCTCAAGCTTGGCGAGTACGTGGTCACCGAGGCTGGCTTCGGTGCCGACCTCGGCGCCGAGAAGTTCCTCGACATCAAGTGCCGCAAGACCGGCCTCATGCCGTCAGCATGCGTGGTCGTCGCAACCGTCCGCGCGCTCAAGTACCACGGCGGCAAGGACGTGAAGGCGCTCAACACCGAGGACCTCGACGCGCTGGGCAAGGGCCTCGTCAACCTCGAGCGCCACGTCCACAACGTCACCACCAACTACGGCCTGCCGTGCGTCGTCTCGATCAACCGCTTCACCTTCGACACCGAGGCCGAGATCGCCATGGTCACCGACCGCATGAAGGCGCTGGGCGCCAACGTGGTCCTGGCCGAGCACTGGGCCAAGGGTGGTGCCGGCGCCGAGAACCTCGCCCACGAGGTGGTGCGTCTGGCCGAAGGCAAGAGCAAGCCGACCTTCGTCTACGAAGACAGCGACAGCCTCTGGGACAAGATGAAGAAGGTCGCCACCAAGATCTACGGTGCCGCCGACATCAGCGCACCGGCCAAGGTCAAGGCGCAGATCCAGGCCTGGCAGGACGCCGGCTACGGCAGCTACCCGATCTGTGTCGCCAAGACCCAGAGCTCGTTCAGCACCGACGCTACCGTGCGCGGCGCGCCGAGCGGTCACATGGTCAGCATCCGCGAGGTCCGCCTGGCGGCCGGCGCGCAGTTCATCGTCATGATCTGCGGCGACATCATGACCATGCCGGGACTGCCCAAGGTGCCCAGCGCAGAGAAGATCGACATCGACGACGACGGCAAGGTGGTCGGGCTGTTCTGACCCGCCGTCGTCGGCTATCGCAATACATCCGGGTAGAAAGCGGGCGCTACGACGCCCGCCCACCGATCCCTGGTTCTTGTTGAACCTGCAGATTTTTGTTTGAAGGAGAGAAGCAAGTGGATATCCACGAGTATCAGGCCAAGGAGATCCTGGCCAAGTATGGCGTTGCAATCCAGCCGGGCCGTGTCGCCTACACCCCGGAACAGGCTGCCTTTGCTGCCACCGAACTGGGTGGCTGGCACTGGGCGGTGAAGGCCCAGATCCACTCCGGCGCCCGCGGCAAGGCCGGCGGCGTCAAGCTCTGCAAGACCTACCACGATGTCCAGGAAGCCGCCGCCAGCATGATCGGCAAGCGCCTGGTCACGCACCAGACCGGCCCCGAGGGCAAGCTCTGCGAGCGCGTCTACATCGAGGTCGCTGAAGCCTTCGAGAAGGAGCTCTACCTGGGCTTCGTGCTCGACCGCAAGGCCGAACGCATCCGCGTCATCGCCAGCGCCGAAGGCGGCATGGAGATCGAGGAACTTGCGCAGACCGCACCGCACAAGATCCTCCAGCAGATCGTCGAGCCCGCTGTGGGCCTGCAGCCGTTCCAGGCCCGCGAACTGGCCTTCGGCATGGGTCTGAACATCAAGCAGGTGCAGCGCGCCGTCTCCATCATCATGGGCTGCTACCGTGCCTTCCGCGAGAAGGACGCGACCATGCTCGAGATCAACCCGATGGTCGTCACCAAGGACGAGCGTGTCCTCGCCCTCGACGCCAAGATGAGCTTCGACGACAACGCGATGTTCCGCCTGCCGGACATCTCGGAGATGCGCGACCTGGCCCAGGAAGACCCGCGCGAGGCCGAAGCCAGCCAGCACAACCTGAACTACGTGGGCCTGGAAGGCGACATCGGCTGCATCATCAACGGCGCCGGTCTGGCCATGGCCACCATGGACACCATCAAGTACGCTGGCGGTGAGCCCGCCAACTTCCTCGACGTCGGCGGCGGCGCAAGCCCCGAGCGCGTCGCGGTGGCGTTCAAGCTGGTCCTGTCGGACCCGAACGTGTCGGCCATCCTGGTCAACATCTTCGCCGGTATCAACCGCTGCGACTGGATCGCCGAAGGCGTGGTCGCCGCGGCCAAGGACCTCAAGGTGCCGCTGATCGTGCGCCTGGTCGGTACCAACTACCTCGAGGGTCGCAAGATCGTCGAGAACTCCGGGCTGCCGATCATCGGCGCCGAGACCCTGCTCGAAGCGTGCGAGAAGGCCGTGGCTGCCGCCAAGGAACACCGCGCCAAGCGTGGCAAGTGATCACCGGACCTGAGAGGACATTCACATGAGCATTCTGATTGACGAAAAGACCCCGGTGATCGTGCAGGGCTTCACCGGCGACAAGGCAACCTTCCACGCGAAGGAAATGATCGAGTACGGCACCAACGTGGTCGGCGGCGTGACCCCGGGCAAGGGCGGCCAGAAGCACCTCGACCGCCCGGTGTTCAACACCGTCAAGGCCGCCGTGGACGCCACCGGCGCCCGCGCAAGCCTGGCCTTCGTGCCGCCCCCGTTCGCCGCTGACGCGCTGATGGAAGCTGCCGACGCCGGCCTCGAGCTGGTGTGCATCATCACCGACGGTATCCCCGCGCAGGACATGATGCGCGTCAAGCGCTACCTGATGCGCTACCCGAAGGACAAGCGCACCACCATCGTCGGCCCCAACTGCGCCGGCATCATCTCGGCCGGCAAGGCCATGCTGGGCATCATGCCGGGCCACATCTACAAGCGTGGCAGCATCGGCATCGTGTCGCGTTCGGGCACCCTCGGCTACGAGGCCGCCGAGCAGCTGCGCGACGTCGGCCTGGGTGTCACCACCTCGGTCGGTATCGGTGGTGACCCGATCAACGGCTCGAGCTTCCTCGACCACCTGATCCGCTTCGAGAACGACCCCGAGACCGAGGCCGTGATCATGATCGGCGAGATCGGCGGCCCGCAGGAAGCCGAAGCGGCTGAATGGGTCAGCAAGAACATGACCAAGCCGGTGGTCGGTTATGTGGCCGGTCTGACCGCACCGAAGGGCCGCCGTATGGGCCACGCTGGCGCCATCATCTCGGCGTCGGGCGACTCGGCTGCGGAGAAGTCGGAGATCATGAAGTCGTTCGGGCTGCTGGTTGCCCCGAGCGCCAATGACTTCGGCAAGACCGTGCTCGAAGCGCTCAAGCGCAAGGCGGCGTAAGCCGCAGGCGTGGAAGGGGGGCTCGGCCCCCCTTTTCGTTTGCATGTTTGATTACGTATAAAGGCGTTCTGGCCGACGGCCCGTCCGCCAAACCCCGCCAGGCCCACAGGTCTGGTGATTCGTCAGGAGATACACATGAGTTTCTACGCCGTTGAGCAGGCCACCCCGCGCCTGCACCGCTCCGAGCTGGCCGTGCCGGGCTCCAACCCTGCAATGTTCGAGAAGGCCGCCGCCAGCAAGGCTGACGTCGTCTTCCTCGATTGCGAGGACGCCGTCGCGCCGGACGACAAGGAGCAGGCCCGCAAGAACATCATCCAGGGCCTCAACGACATCGACTGGGGCAACAAGACCATGATGGTCCGCATCAATGGTCTGGATACCCACTACATGTACCGCGACGTGGTCGACATCGTCGAAGCCTGCCCGCGCCTGGACATGATCCTCATCCCCAAGGTCGGCGTGCCGCAGGACGTCTACGCCCTCGACATGATGGTGACCCAGATCGAGACCGCCAAGAAGCGCACCAAGCGCATCGGTTTCGAGGTGCTGATCGAGACCGCGCTGGGCATGGCCAATGTCGAAGCGATCGCTCAGGCCAGCAAGCGACTTGAAGCCATGAGCTTTGGCGTGGCCGACTACGCCGCCTCGACGCGCGCCCGCACCACCGTCATCGGTGGCGTCAACAAGGACAGCGTGGTGCTGACCGACAAGGACGAGCAGGGCAACCGTGACGCCTTCTGGACCGACCCCTGGCACGCCGCGCAGACCCGCATGATGGTCGCCTGCCGCGCCTACGGTCTGCGTCCGATCGATGGCCCGTTCGGTGACTTCAACGACCCGGACGGCTACATCTCGGCCGCCAACCGTTGCGCGGTGCTGGGCTACGAAGGCAAGTGGGCGATCCACCCCAGCCAGATCGAGCTGGCCAACCAGGTCTACACGCCGTCGGCAGCCGAAGTCAGCAAGGCTCGTCGCATCCTCGAAGCCATGGCGCAGGCCGCCAAGGAAGGCAAGGGTGCGGTCTCGCTCGACGGTCGTCTGATCGACATCGCTTCGATCCGTATGGCCGAGGCGCTGATCGCCAAGGCCGACCAGATCGCCGCCAACTGAGCGGTGCGGTCGCGACCGTGCCGCGACCGCACCAGCAAAAAGGCCCGCGCGAGCGGGCCTTTTTGCGTTGGCTGCCGGCGAGCGGCTGCGCATCTGCCGCGGTCAGTGCTTTACCGCCTCCAGCAGCATTTGTTCACGCGTCATCAGGCGCGAGATGCCCTTCTGTGTCAGCGTCACGATGCTGGTGCGGCGGTCCTCGCCCGGGTTGACCGCCACCAGGCCCTCATCGGTCATGCGTCGCAGGTACTTGGTGAGCGTCTGCAGGGTGCCAAAGCTTTCCTGCTTGACCAAGTCGGTCATGTTGATCTGGCGCTTGGCCTGAGTGGTCTCATAGAGAAAGGCAAGGAGGTCGTCGACGCGGCGCGTGTCGGTGTCGTCCTTGTACACGGCGCGCATCAGACTGAGAAATCTTACGTAGGCAAGATTTTGCATATTTTTCGGTTGTGATTGTGAAAAAAAGTTTACTGGTCGGGATTAAATCACCTATGGCAATGTGCGCGCAATGAAAGATTGTGGCGTTGCTCTGGCGCAACCGAATCACCGGTTTACCGCCTCGGGATGCGCTATCGGTACCGATTCTTCATGGTGCGCAGCTCGCCGAACACGGCTGCGGGTCCGGAAGGTGGGTATCCGGCCGACATTTCAGCAACTTGCCGCAGAACATCGGTTTCGCATCGCAAAAAAGGATTGCTGCGGAGTTCCTCGCCGATGGTCGACGGCAGGCTTGGCACGCCGGCCTCGCGCAGTGCAGCGACGGTGTCGCGCCGGCGCTGCAGGTCGGCGTTGTCCGGGTCCACGCTGAGCGCGAAGCGGATGTTGGCGGCAGTGTACTCGTGCGTGCAGTAGACCAGCGTCGCGGGTGGCAGCGCCGCGAGCCGCTGCAACGAGTCGTGCATGACCGCAGCGGGCTGGTCGATGCGGCCGCACCCGCAGGCGAACAGAGTGTCGCCGCAGAACAAGCGGTTTTGCCCATAATAGGCCACATGTCCCACGGTATGCCCCGGCACATCCAGCACCGCCAGCGCCAACGCGGGCGCCCCCAGCGACACGCGGCTGCCGTCGCCCACGGCGTGTGTCAGCCGCGGGATGCTTTCGCGTGCTGGGCCGTAGACCGGGATGTCGCGGCTGGCCGTCAGCGCCACGATGCCACCGATGTGGTCGGCGTGGCTGTGCGTCACCAGGATCGCGCGCAGGCTCAGACCGAGCCGCGCCAGCGCAGCCTCGACCGGCACCGCGTCGCCCGGGTCCACCACCACCGCGTCACGACCGTCGTGGATCAGCCACAGGTAGTTGTCCTCGAAGGCAGGGACCGGCAAAACCGTCAGGCCGTCGTCAGGACCGCGCCCGGGACTGCCTTCCGGCATCGCATCATCAATGTTTTGCATGGCCGGGAGATTAGCGCATGAAGGCCGCCGCATCCGCCCGCGACTGGTGGCAGACGCCGCTCGGCCGGCACCTGCTGGCGCAGGAGCAGGACCTGCTCGACCCGGTGGTGCAGGACGTGTTCGGCTATCACGCCGTGCAGCTGGGCATGCCCGATGTGGATCTGCTGCGCGAGAGCCGCATCCGCACCCGCGGCATCCTTGCCATCGACGGCGGCGACGTGGTGGCGCGGCCCGACCAGCTGCCGCTGGCCGATCGCAGCATCGATCTGCTGCTGATGCCCCACGTGCTCGAGTTCGCCGGCAACCCTCACGCGGTGCTGCGCGAGGCCGACCGCGTGCTGATGCCGGAGGGGCGCCTCATCATCCTCGGCTTCAACCCCTTCAGCCTGTGGGGCATGCGCCACTTTGCCGGCGGTGGCTACCCTTGGGCGGGGCGCTTCATCCCGGTGCCGCGCCTGCACGACTGGCTGCAGCTGCTCGATCTGGATACGCGCGGTGGACGCTACACCGCCTACGCGCCGCCGCTACGCAACCCGTCCTCGCTGGCACGCTGGGGCTTCATGGAGAAGGCGGGCGACCGCTGGTGGCCCATGGCGGGTGGTGTCTTCATGTTGCAGGCGGTCAAGCGCGTCCGCGGCGTGCGTGTGCTGCACGCGCAACCGGCGCGGCGTGCCGTGGCCAAGCCGGTGCTGGTGGCCACCGGGCGGACCCAGCGCCACCTGCGACCGGTGGACCGCCGGTGACCGCCCAGGCCGTGGCGGCCGCCAACGCGACCGGCGCCGTGCAGGCGGCGGTGGATGTATTCACCGACGGCGCCTGCCGCGGCAACCCCGGCCCCGGTGGCTGGGGCGTCTGGCTGCGCTGGGGCGACCACGAGAAGGAACTGCACGGCGGCGAGCCGCACACCACCAACAACCGCATGGAGCTGCGCGCCGTCATCGAGGCGCTGGGTGCCCTCAGCCGGCCCTGCCAGGTCCGCCTGCACACCGACTCGCAGTATGTGCAGAAGGGCATGACCGAGTGGCTGCCCGGCTGGAAGCGGCGCAACTGGCGCACCGCCGGCGGCGACGCGGTCAAGAACGCCGACCTCTGGCAGGCGCTGGAGGCTGCCGCGGCGCGGCACAGCGTCGAGTGGATCTGGGTGCGTGGCCACAACGGCCACGACGGCAACGAGCGCGCCGACCAGCTGGCCAACCTGGGCGTCGAAAGCGTGCTCGCTGGCGGCGGGGCGGGGCGCTGATGCGGCAGATCGTGCTCGACACCGAGACCACCGGCCTGGAGGTGGTGCAGGGGCACCGCATCGTCGAGGTCGCCGCCGTCGAGATGATCGACCGCCGCCTCACCGGGCGGCACTTCCACCGCTACATCAACCCGAAGCGCGCCGTCGACGAGGGTGCGCTGCGCGTGCACGGCCTCGACGAGGCCTTCCTCGCCGACAAGCCGGTGTTCTCCGACGTCGCCGCCGATCTCGCCGGCTTCCTTGCCGGCGCGCAGCTGATCATCCACAACGCGCCGTTCGACCGCGGCTTCCTCGCCGCCGAGTTCGAGCGCGCCGCCTGTGCCGATGGCGACACCGTGCTGGCCGACGTTCTGGATACGCTGGCCATGGCGCGCGAGCTGCACCCCGGCAAGCGCAACAGCCTGGACGCCCTGTGCGAGCGCTACGGCGTCGACAACAGTGGCCGCACGCTGCACGGGGCCCTGCTCGATGCGGAACTGCTGGCCGAGGTCTACCTGGCCATGACGCGTGGCCAGGAGTCGCTCATCACCCTGCTGGCGGCCGAGGACGCGGCCGGGCTGGCGGCCGGCGACAGCGGCCTGCATGGCCTCGAGATCGCCGTGCTGCGCCCCACCGATGCCGAACTCGAGGCGCACCAGGCGCTGCTGGCTGGCATGGGCGGCAAGGAACCCCCACTGTGGCTGCAGTCGTGACCCCAGCCCTCGCCGAGCTGGTCTCGGTACTCATGTCGTGGGCGGTGCAGCTGAGCGGCTATCCGGCGCCACCGCACCTGCCCGAGGTCGAGCTGGTGACGCACCAGTGGCTGGTCGACCAGGCCTGCGGCGGGCAGTCATGCAAGGTGCGGGGCTGGCTGCCCCCCGGCGATCGCATCTACCTCGACGACACGCTGGACCCGGTAGGCAGCACCATGGATTCTTCGGTCCTGCTGCACGAGCTGGTGCACTACCTGCAGCGCGAATCCGGCCGCTTCGGCAACGACTGCAGCGCCGCCATCGACAAGGAGCGCGAGGCCTACGCCACCCAGCGCAGCTTCCTTGCCGCCTACGGCCAGCACGCGCCCATGTTCATCGTCGTCCACGGCCTGGCCTGCGCCAGCCCGGGCGGCACTCCGCCCACGCCCGGGGCACCGGTGCCGCACTCCTGACGCGGCTGTGCTGGGGCCGCCGGCAGCACGCCGGCCTTGCTAATTTCGTCAGACCCTGTATCCTCCGCGGCTTGCGTGGTGATGCAGTGCAACATCGCATCAAGCGCGGTCTCGTCCCTGACCCCCGTCTGCCCGGCACGACCAGGCAGCCTCCGACCGGTTGGCGACTTGCCCCGGCGGAAAGCTTTCGCAGCGCTCTCCGTTGAACACGACCCTCCCCGATGGCCGCAGGCCAACGGCGGCTGCTCGTTTGCTGCGTCACTGCAATACCGAGGTAGACCCAGAACCATGTCCGAATCTTTCCAGAACGTCCAACACGACGACACTTCCTTCGACCCCGCCGAGCAAGCCGTGCATGGCCAGGCTGACGCACCGTCTGCTGCCACCGCCGGTGCCGACAGCGCCTTCGCGCCGCTGGGGCTTTCCGCCGAGCTGCTGCGTGCCATCACCGAGGCCGGCTACGACCAGCCGACGCCGGTGCAGGCTCGCGCCATCCCCGCCGTCATCGATGGCCAGGACCTCATGGTCTGCTCGCAGACCGGCTCCGGCAAGACGGCCGCCTTCCTGCTGCCCGCCATCGAGCGCATGAACCGCAATCCGCGCACGGGCCCCGCCCGCGGTCCGCGCCTGCTGGTGCTGTCGCCCACCCGCGAACTCGCCACCCAGATCACCAAGGCCGCCGAGCAGTTCATCCAGCCGTTCCGCCGCATGCGCGTGGTCAGCATCCTCGGCGGCATGCCGTACCGGGTGCAGAACGCCATGCTGGCCAAGCCCTACGAGATCCTGGTCGCCACCCCCGGTCGCCTGATCGACCAGTTGGAGCGCGGCCGCATCGACCTCTCCGGCGTCGAGATGCTGGTGCTGGACGAGGCCGACCGCATGCTCGACATGGGCTTCATCGAGCCGGTCGAGGCGATCGCCGCGGCCACCCCGGCCACCCGTCAGACGCTGCTGTTCTCGGCCACGCTGGAGGGCCGCGTCGCCGGTCTCGCCCGCAACCTGCTGCGGGACCCGCAGCGTATCGAGATCAGCACGCCGCAGACGCGCCACGACAACATCGCCCAGCACATCATCCGTGCCGACGATATGGCTCACAAGAACAAGCTGATCCGTCACATCCTGCTGCAGCCGGACGTCACCCAGGCGGTGGTCTTCCTCGCCACCAAGCGCGACTGCGACCGCATCGCGCAGGAACTCGGCGACGAGGGCTTCTCGGTGGCAGCCATGCACGGTGACATGGAGCAGCGCAGCCGCAACTGGACCCTCAACCAGCTGCGCCAGGGCCGCGTCCAGGTGCTGGTGGCGACCGACGTCGCCGCCCGCGGCATCGACGTGCCGGGTCTTTCCCACGTCATCAACTACGACCTTCCGCGTGCTGCCGAAGACTACGTCCACCGTATCGGCCGCACCGGTCGCGCCGGCGCCCGCGGCACTGCCATCTCGTTCGCCGGCCCCGCCGACGGCGTGGTGATCAAGCGCATCGAGCGCTACATCGACCGCAAGGTCGACGCGCTCATCATCCCCGGCCTGGAATCGCGCCGGCCGATGCGTGACGGCCCCTCGGGCGACCGCCCGGGCCGCAAGCCGGGCTTTGGGCCCAAGCGCCATGGCGCGCCGGGTGCAGGCCGCGGTGGCTTTGGTGGCGGTGGTGGTTTTGGTGGCGGTGGTGGTCGTCCGGGTGGTGGTGCGCGCAGTGATGGCCGCCCGTCCGGTGGCCGTTCCGGCGACGGCCGCGGCAAGCCGCATCGTTGAGCGTCGCACAGACGCCCAAAACAAAAAGGCCGCGGAAGCGGCCTTTTTGTTGTGCCCCGAGCCTGGCCTCAGGCGTGGTGGACGACGAAAGCCTTCTCGACCGTGAAGTTGCCCACACCGCGGTGGCTGGTCATCACCCAACCGCGCTCCTCGAGCACGTCGGTGACCTGCTTGTTCATCTCCGGGTTGCCGCAAAGCATGACCCGGTCATGTTCCTTGTCGGGCTCGGGCAGGCCCAGTTCGCGCGCGCCGGCACCATCGAGCAGCAACTCGGAGCAGCGCATGCTGCGCTCGAACGGCTCACGGGTGACGCTGGGCAGATAGTGCAGCTGCGGGTTGGCGGCACACAGCGCCTCGATGTCGGCCTTGTAGGCGAGCTCGGCCACAGTGCGCACCGTGTGGATCAGCACCACCTTCTCGTAGGCCTTGAACACCGCGGGGTCGCGGATCAGGCACATGAAAGGCGCCAGACCGGTGCCGGTGGCCAGCAGGTAGAGCACGCGACCCGGCAGCAGGTAATTGAGCGTCAGCGAGCCGGTGGCCTTGCTGTTGACCCACACCGAATCGCCCGGCTTGACGTGCACCAGCCGGCTGGTGAGGGGGCCGTCGGGCACGTGGATGCTGAGGAATTCCAGATGCGGCGCGTCGTTGGTCGAGACGATCGAGTAGGCGCGGGCGATCAGCTTGCCCTCGGGCTTGAGGCCGATGGTCACGAACTCGCCGTTCTCGAAGGTGAAGCCTTCCGGCCGCGTGGTGGTGAAGCTGAAGGTCTTGTCTGACCACGTGTGTACCGTTTGGACGGTCTCTTCTGTGTAAGGCACGACGTACTCCGAAAGCTTAATTGGGCGAAGATAACAAAACTCCGGGCTGCCGTAGCTGAGCAGAATCATTTTGTTTATTCATGGCATTCATAAGCAGGCCGATCGAGGCCCCCCCGCGTGGGTATCCGGCGCCTGGATCGCCTGCGCGCTGGCGCTGCTTATGCTGCTGGCCGCCTGCGGCCGCCACGACCAGCCGCTGACCCCGCCGCAGAAGTCGGGCGAGCTGGTGGTGGTGTCGCGCCTGTCGCCCACCACGGTCTACCGCGACGCCGCGGGCGAGCTCGCTGGCCCCGACTACGACCTGGTCAGCGCCTTCGCGGCTGAACTCGGCGTCAAGGTGCGCTGGGTCTGGGTCGAGCGCGAGCGCCAGATGTTCGAGCGGCTCGACCGTGGCAAGGCGCACATGGCCGCTGCGGCGCTGTCGCCGGCCGAGCCGGCGCTGGCACTGGCTCGCTTCGGCTCGCCATTCTTCTGGCGCAACCAGGCGGTGGCGATGCGCGGCGGCGACCGCCAGCTGCCGTTCCGCCTGCCGCAGATCGCCGGCCTGCGTGGCTGGGTGGCGTCCGACACCCAGGCCGAGCGCATGCTCGAGGCCCTGCCGCCGGGCAACGGCACCACCTGGAAGCGCGGCGATGCCGCGGCCGCGGTCGACGCGCTGCACGACGTCAACGACGGCCGCCTCGACTTCGCCGTGGTCGACTCGCTGCTGCTGTCGCGGCTGCGCCACTGGCTCATCGACCTCGACCAGGCCTTCGAGCTGCCGGGGCCGCGACCGGTGGCATGGGCCTTCCCGCGCTACGGCAACGAGAAGCTTTTCGTCGCGGCCGAGGCCTTCCTGCGCCGCTCGCGGGCCGATGGTTCGCTGGCCGCCATCCACGAGCGCCACTTCGGCCACCTACGCCGTCTCGATACGCTCGACATCGGCCAGCTGCTGCAGCACCGCGAGAGCCGTCTGCCGCGCTACCGTGACCTGTTCCGTCAGGCCGGGCAGGTCACCGGCATCGACTGGCGCTGGCTCGCCGCGCTGGCCTACCAGGAGTCCAAGTGGGACCCGGCGGCGACCTCGTGGACCAATGTGCGCGGCATCATGATGCTGACCGAGGGCACCGCCCAGAAGATGGGCGTGAGCAACCGCCTGGACCCGCGCCAGAGCATCTTTGCCGGCGCCCGCTACCTGGCCGAGATCATGGACTCGCTGCCGCCCACGGTGACCGGCGAGGACCGCCTGATGATGGCGCTGGCCGCCTACAACCTGGGCGAGGGGCACCTGCGCGCTGGCCGCCGCATGGCCGAGTCGATGAAGCTTGACGCCAGCACCTGGGCCGGCGTCAAGCGCGCGCTGCCGGAACTGGCGCGGCCGGATGTCGCCGCGCGACTGGTGTCCGGGCCGGCACGCGGCGGCGAGGCCGTCATCCTGGTCGAGAACGTGCGCGGCTACTACGAGGTTCTCGCCGCTGCCGAACCTGGTGGTGGCCCGCAGCGCCGCGGGTTCGGCCGCCTGCCGCAGGAGTTCTTCCGCGGCGCGCCACGCAGCGCCGACCCGATCATCTGGTAGTTCGGCGGGCCGTCAGATGCACTCGGCGCCGCCGATCCACGGCCGCAGCGCTGCCGGGATACGTACCCGCCCATCGGCCTGCTGGTGGTTCTCCAGCACCGCCACCAGCGCTCGTCCCACCGCCAGGCCTGAGCCGTTGAGCGTGTGCACCAGCTCGATCTTGCCGGCGGCGCTGCGAAAGCGCGTCTGCATGCGGCGGGCCTGAAAGGCCTCGCAGTTGCTGCACGAGGAGATCTCGCGGTAGGTCTGCTGCGCCGGCAGCCAGACCTCCAGGTCATAGGTGCGCGCCGCGCCAAAACCCATGTCGCCGGTGCACAGCTGCACCACGCGGTAGGGCAGCTCAAGCAGCTGCAGGATGCGCTCGGCGTGGCCGACCATCTCCTCCAGCGCGGCTTCGCTCTGCGCCGGCGTGGTGATCTGCACCATCTCGACCTTGTCGAACTGGTGCTGCCGCACCAGTCCGCGCGTGTCGCGGCCGTGGGCGCCAGCCTCGGAACGGAAGCAGGGCGTGTGTCCGGTCAGCTTCATCGGCAGGTCGGCCTCGGCCAGGATGTCGCCGCGCACGCTGTTGGTCAGCGTCACCTCGGATGTCGGGATCAGGTAGAGCGCCTCGCTGTCACCCTCCTGACCGCCCTTCTTGGCGGCGAACAGGTCGGCCTCGAACTTGGGCAGCTGGCCGGTGCCGCGCAGGCTCTCGGCGTTGGCGATGTAGGGCGTGTAGCACTCCACATACCCGTGCTCTTGCGTTTGCGTGTCCAGCATGAACTGCGCCAGCGCGCGGTGCAGGCGCGCCACCGGGCCCTTCATGAAGGCAAAGCGGGCCCCCGCCAGCTTGGCGCCGGTGTCGAAGTCGAGGCCCAGCCCCGCGCCGACGTCGACGTGGTCCTTCACCTCAAAGTCGAACGTGCCCGGCGTGCCCCAGCGCCGCACCTCCACATTGCCGCTCTCGTCGCTGCCTACCGGCACCGCGTCCTGCGGCAGGTTGGGGATGGCCAGCATCAGCGCCTCCATCTCGGCCTGGATGCCTTCGAGCCGCTCGGCGGAGCGCTTGAGCTCATCACCGATACCGGCCACCTCGGCCATTACCGCATCCGTCGATTCGCCCTTGCCCTTGAGCACGCCGATCTGCTTGGAGAGGCTGTTGCGGCTGGCCTGCAGCTGCTCGGTGCGCGTCTGGATGGTCTTACGCTCGGCCTCCAGCGCGGTGAATCGCGGCACATCCAGGAAGGGCTGCGGGTTCTTGCGGCGCGACAGGCGCTCGACCACGCCGTCGAGGTCGCGGCGCAGCAGGTTCACGTCAAGCATGGAGGCTCCGTATGCGCGGACCGGGGGGCGGTCCGGAGGCCGCATTCTAGCTGCGGGGTGCGCGGTGGTGGCACTTGCCCTGCGCTGGATCAGGTCGTCGGCCGTTGCCGCGGATTAGCCTGAGCACATCGGTCGGCGCATCGCCGGCCCGTGGCACCAAGGAGACCCCGCATGGATCTGCTCAAGGAGTTGCTTTCCGACTGGGTCGGGCTGCTGTCGCTGATCACCATCCTCGCCGTGATGGTGATGGCGGCTTACTACGCCTGGCTTTTCACGCAAAAGGTGGAGCAGGACACGCGCGCCCGCGCGGTCAGCGCACCACGCAGCCGGCGTCGGGTCTAGCGCGTCTTCGGCGGCTGCTTGCGCGCCTCGGCGTCGAGCCCCTCCAGCCAGGCCAGCTTCTCGCCGATCTTGCCCTCCAGCCCGCGCGGTGTGGGTTGGTAGAAGCGCTGCTGTGGCATGCCCTCGGGGAAGTATTTCTCGCCGGCCGCGTAAGCATTGGGTTCGTCGTGGGCGTAGCGGTAGGCGTGCCCATGGCCAAGGTCCTTCATCAGTTGCGTCGGCGCGTTGCGCAGGTGCGGCGGCACCGGCGCCGAGCCGTGCTGCTCCACCGCCGCCCGTGCCGCCTTGTAGGCCATGTAACCCGCGTTGCTCTTGGGCGCGATGGCCAGATACAGCACCGCCTGCGCGAGGCCCAGTTCGCCCTCGGGGCTGCCCAGCCGCGCGTAGGTGTCGGCCGCGTCCAGCGCCACCCGCCACGCCCTCGGGTCGGCCAGGCCGATGTCCTCGATGGCGATGCGCACCAGCCGCCGCGCCAGGTATTCCGGGTCGGTGCCGCCGTCGAGCATGCGCATCAGCCAGTACAGCGACGCGTCCGGGTCGGAGCCGCGCACCGACTTGTGCAGCGCCGAGATCTGGTCGTAGAAAGCATCGCCACCCTTGTCGAAGCGGCGCATCGCGGTGCCCAGCGTGGCCTTCACCGCGGCCAGATCGATGGCGCCGCTGCGGCCGCTGCACACCTGTTCCACCGTGTTGAGCAGGCGCCGCGCGTCGCCATCGGCCCATGCCACCAGCGCATCGATCGCCTTTGCCGCAACCTCGCAACCCATCGCCTGCGCGCCGCGCCGCGTCAGGTCGCCCAGCGCATCGGCATCCAGCGCGCCCAGAACGTAGACGGTGGCGCGCGACAGCAGCGCCCGGTTCACCTCGAACGACGGGTTCTCGGTGGTGGCACCGACGAAGGTGAACAGGCCCGACTCCACGTGCGGCAGGAACGCGTCCTGCTGCGACTTGTTGAAGCGGTGCACCTCATCGACGAAGAGCACCGTGTGGCGGCCACGCGCGCGGGTGGCCTGTGCCTGCTCGACCGCCTCGCGGATCTCCTTCACACCTCCGAGCACCGCCGAGATGGCGATCATCTCGGCGTCGAAGGCGGCGGCCGCCAGGCGGGCGAGGGTGGTCTTGCCGGTGCCGGGCGGGCCCCACAGGATCATCGAGTGGGCGATGCCCTCGTCGAAGGCGCGCCGCAGCGGCGTGCCGGGGCCGAGTACGTGTGCTTGGCCAGCGATCTCGTCGAGCGACCGCGGGCGCAGCCGCTCGGCCAGCGGCGCGCGGCCGCCGGCGTCGTCGAACAGGGAAGGGTTGCTCATGGCTGCGATGTTGCCTCAGCCGGTCCAGTCTTGCTGCGCCGTGTCCGCAAAGGCGCGCGTCACTCGCTCAGCACGTCGACGCCCTGCGGCGGCTCGAACATGAACGCCTCGGGGACCAGCTTGGGGTTGCGCTGGACCTTGCTGAAACGCAGCAGGATGGTCTGGCCGAAGGTGTCGGTCAGCTCCATGGCGGCGGGTTCGCCGGCGGCGCTCATGCCGATGCGGATGCGCACGAAGCCGCTGTCGTCGCGCTTGGGCCTGCCCTCGAGCCAGTCCAGCCCGCCTTGCTCGCCGATGTTGCGCAGCGTGTAGGCGCTCTCGACCTGCGCGTCACCGGCCAGCAGCGAGGCCGGCGTGCCCGACATCGAGCCGCCGATGGCACGCCGCGTCACCTGCCGCAGCTCGGGGTCGTAAAGCCACAGCACCTTGCCGTCGCTCACCAGGATCTGCTCGTTCGGTGTCTTGTAGACCCAGCGGAACTTGCCCGGCCGCTGCAGCGCCAGGTAGCCGGTGTTGTTCTGCACCTCCTTCAGGCGCTCGTTGAGCACGCGCTGGGTGAACTCCGCAGCGACGCTGCGCGTCTCGGCGTTGAAGGCGCGCAGCTTGGCCACCGCGTCGGCATGGGCCGGCAGCGCGGCGCACAGTGCCGCCAGCCCGGCTGCTGCGGCCGCAAGCCGGGTGCGCATGCTGGCGCGGGATAGCGTGCGGGTTCGGGCGGCGGCGGGCTGGCCCGGCGTGGCGGCAGTGTTGGCGGGTAGGGCGGCGATGGCTGTCATGTCTGCTCGGATGGGGCGAAGGCGACGACGTGGTCGGCGGCGATGCGGATGCCGATGCGCGAGCCGATCGCGTGGTCATGGTGGCTGGGCACCAGCGACAGCGCCGACACGCCGCCCTCCAGTTCCAGCGTGTAGAGGATCTCGGCGCCGCGGAAGGCCTTGCGCAGCACGCGCGCAGTGTGCGGGCTGGCGTCGTCGTGTACGACGTCGTCGGGCCGCAGCAGCACGCGGACCGGGCCCGCCGGCGGCAGGGGCGGGCGGGTGTTTGGCGCAGCCCCAGGGGTTGTCGCCGGGATTCGTCCGAACGGCAGCTGCACATCGCCGCCCGGCAGCAGCAGCCCGTCGACCATCACCCCCTCGCCAATGAAGCCGGCGACGAAGCGGTTGGCCGGCCAGTGGTAGATGTCGTAAGGCGTATCCCACTGCTGCAGCTGCCCCGCCTCGAGGATGCCGACATGGTCGGCCATGGCGAAGGCCTCGCCCTGGTCATGCGTCACCAGCAGGGCTGTAGCGCCGCGCTCGCGCAGCAGCTCGCCGACCTCCCGCGCCAGGCTATCGCGCAGATCAGGGTCGAGGTTGGAGAACGGCTCGTCCATCAGGATCAGGTCGGGTTCCGGCGCCAGCGCGCGCGCCAGCGCCACCCGCTGTTGCTGGCCGCCCGAGAGTTCGTGAGGCCAGGCGCGGTCCATCCCTGCAAGCCCGACCACTTCGAGCCAGAAGCCGACCCTCCGCGCCCGCTCGGCGGCATCCAGCGTGTGCAGGCCGAAGCCGACGTTGTCGCCGACGCGCAGGTGGGGGAACAGCGCGTAGTCCTGGAACACCATGCCGATGCGGCGCTGCTCGGGCGGCAGGGTCTGGCCGACCCGGCTCACGCTGCGTCCGGCCAGCAGGATCTCGCCGCCGGTCAGCGGCTCAAAGCCGGCGATGCCGCGCAGTACCGTGGTCTTGCCACAGCCGGAGGGGCCCAGCAGGCAGGCGATGCCGCCGCGCTCGACGCTCAGGTCGAGCCCGTCCACCACCTTGCGGTCGCGGTAGCCCAGGCTCACCGAACGCAGTTGCAGCTGTGCCGTCATGTCAGGTTCTGGTCATGTCCCGGTGCGGTCATACGTCCCGGTGCGGTCATACGTCTCGGTGCGGTCATATGTCTCGGTGCGGTCCTGTCAGGCCCTGGACTGGGCCTGGCGGTTCAGCAGGACCAAAGGCAGCAGACCGGTGGCCACCAGCGCCAGCGACGGCAGCGCCGCGGCCTCCCACTGCCCCTCGGATGTCAGTTCGAAGATACGGACCGCGAGCGTATCCCAGCCGAACGGCCGGGTCATCAGCGTGATCGGCATCTCCTTCATGACGTCGACCAGCACCAGCGCCGCCGCGGAGAACAGAGACGGCGCCAGCAGAGGCAGGTGTACCTGCAGTAGCCGCCGCCGGCTGCCGGCGCCCAGAACCCGCGCCGCGTCATCGAGCGAGCGGCCGATGCGGGCCATGCCTGCCTCGACCGGCCCAAAGCCGACCGCCAGGAAGCGCGCCTGGTAGGCGAACAGGATCGCCACCAGCGTGCCACCGATGCGCCAGTCCGCACCTGCCAGCGCCGGCAGCGCGCGGTCGGTCAGGCTCAGCGCGACGAACACGCCCACCGCCAGCACTGCGCCCGGGATGGCGTAGCCCAGCGTTGCCAGCCGCGTCGCGATGTCGGTGACGCGCCCCGGCGCCTCGCGCCGCGCGTAAGCCAGCAGCAGGGCGGTGCTTACCACCAGTGCGGCCGCGGCCATGCCCAGCAACAGGGTGCGGCCGGCGGCGCGCAGGCTGCTGGCGTCGATGCCAGATGCATCGGCCGCAGCCCAGAGCAGCAGCTGCGCCAGCGGGATCAGGAAGGCCAGCATCAACACGCCCAGGCAGATGCCGGTGGCCAGCCAGCCGCTGGTGTCTGGCAGATCCTCGCCCGTACCAGACCGCCCGCGGCCGGGGCTCCAGTAGCCGGCGCGGTCGCGCAGGCGGTGCTCGGTCAGGGCGATGCCGAAGCCGATCAGCAGCAGCAGGCTTGCCAGCTGCGCTGCCGTGCCCAGCGAGAACAGGCCGAACCAGCTCTTGTAGATGGCGGTGGTGAAGGTGTCGACATTGAACACCGAGACAGTGCCGAAGTCGGCCAGCGTCTCCATCACCACCAGCAGCAGGCCCGCCGCCAGCCACGGGCGGCTCATCGGCAGCGCCACCCGCCAGAACGCGCGCCGGCGGCTCAGCCCCAGGCTGCGCGCGGCCTCCATGGCGCGCTGGCCCTGGCTGTCGAAGGCGTTGCGGCACAGTAGGTAAACGTAGGGGTAGAGCGACAACGACAGCACCAGCGCCGCTCCGCCCACCGATCGCACCGGTGGCAGCCGCAGCTCCGGCCCCAGCAGCGCGCGCAGTGCCGTCTGCAGCGGCCCGGCGAAGTCGAGCAGGCCCACCGCGACGAAGGCCAGCACGTAGGCCGGCAGCGCCATCGGCAGCAGCAGCGCCCAGCTGAACAGGTCCCGCCCGGGGAAGCGGTAGCGGCTGATCAGCCAGGCCAGTCCGGTACCCAGCGTGCCGGTGCCCGCCACCACCAGGCAGACCAGCAGCAGCGTGTTGATGCTGACCGTGGGCAGCACATGCCCGAGCAGGTGTTCCAGCAGCTGCGGGTCGGCGTCGCCGATGCGCGTCAGCAGCACCGCCAGCGGCGCGACGATAAGCGCGGCGATGAGCAGCGCCAGCGCACGCCAGAGCCGGCGCTGCCGCTCGCCGCTGCCCGCACCGGCCAGCGCGAACGCGAGCCGGGTCTGCCCGCCAGCGCCGTTGTCAGCGATAGCCGGCACGGTCCATCAGTCGCACCGCGGTGGCCTGCAGCCGACCGGCCTCGACCACGTTCAGCGGGCTCGCCTTGAAGCTCCCCCAGGCCTTGACCACCGGGTCCGGCGCCACCGCCGGGTTCACCGGGAACTCCAGGTTGACGTCGGCGAACAGGTTCTGCGCCTTGGGCGAGGCCAGCCACTCCAGCAGCTTCTGCGCCTGCGCCGGCTGCTTGCCGTGCTTGGTCAAGCCGGCACCCGAGACATTGACGTGCACGCCGCCGTCGTTCTGGTTGGCCCAGAAGATGGCCAGCGGCAGTTCCGGCTTCTTCTCCATCAGCCGGCCGTAGTAGTAGGTGTTGGCGATGCCCACCGCGCACTGCCCGGCAGCGACTGCCTCCAGCATGCGCGTGTCGTCGGCGAAAGGTTCGGCGGCCAGATTGGCCACCCAGCCGCGGACGATCTGCTCGGCCTTGGCCTCGCCGTGTTCGCTGATCAGCATCGCCACCAGCGACTGGTTGTAGACCTTCTTGCTCGAGCGCAGGCACAGCTTGCCGCGCCACTTTGGCGCCGCCAGGTCTTCGTAGGTCGACAACTCGCCGGCCTTCGCCATCTTGCTGTTGAAGAAAAGCGTGCGCGCGCGGATCGACAGGCCGAACCACTGCTTGCCGGGGTCGCGCAGGTTGGCGGGCACGGCCTTCTCCAGCACGGCCGACTCGACCGGACGCAGCACGCCCTCCTGCGCCGCCTGCCACAGGTTGCCGGCGTCGGTAGTGATCAGCAGGTCGGCGGTGGTGTTGGCGCCCTCGGCCTTCAGCCGCTCGACCAGCGCGCCTTCCTTGTCGGTGACGTACTGGATCTCGACGCCAGTCTCCTTGGTGTAAGCCTCGAACATCGGCTTGATCAGCGCCTCGATGCGCGCCGAGTAGACCACCAGCCGGTCGGCGGCGGTCGCCTGCGCCGCGGGCAGCAGGCATGCGGCGATGGCGAGGGCGGCGAGAGTGCGCCGTGCAGGGCTGCGGAGGCTCATGGTGTGTGTTCTGGATGCGTTAAATAAGAATGATTCGCATCTTGGCAGAAGACCCGCCATCGCGCAAATGCGCATCGCGTGCCGAAGCCTATGGGCTGACGCGCGTCAGCCGGACGCCAAAGAACCCGTCGGTGCCGTGCTCGTGTGGCGACAGCTGCAAGGTCTCCGCTGCTGCCAGCTGTTCCGGCAGGTCGGGGCAGGCCTTGGCCAGTGCCGCACCGGCCGGCTCCAACTGGAAGTCCGCGTGCGTTGCCAGGAAAGCGTCGACGATCTGGCGGTTCTCCTCCACCAGCGGGCTGCAGGTGCCGTAGACCAGCACCCCGCCCGGTCTCACCAGCCGCGCCGCGGCGGCCAGGATGCGCGACTGCTTGGCGGTGAGTTCGCCCAGGGCCGCCTCCGACTGCCGGAACTTGAGGTCGGGGTTGCGGCGCAGCGTGCCCAGCCCGCTGCAGGGCGCGTCCACCAGCACGCGGTCGAGTTTGCCGGCCAGCTTGTCCAGTCGCGGGTCGGACTCGCTCTCGATGCGCTGCGGCTGCACGTTGCTCATGCCGGCGCGCTTGAGTCGCGGCGAGAGTTGCGCCAGGCGCTTCTCCGACACGTCCATCGCGTAGACCTGGCCGCTGTCGCGCATCTGCGAGGCCAACAGCAGGGTCTTGCCGCCGGCGCCGGCGCAGAAGTCGCCGACCCGCTCGCCGCGCCGCGCGCCCAGCAGCAGCCCGAGCAGCTGGCTGCCCTCGTCCTGCACTTCGATGCTGCCGTCACGGAACAGCCGGTGCTCCTGCAGCGCGACCTTGTGCGCCAGGCGGATGCCGAGCGGCGACAGCGGCGTCGGCGCGGCCTCGATGCCCTCGGCCTGCAGCACCGCCAGCACATCCTCGCGGCGCAGCCAGTGCGTGTTGACGCGCAGGTCGAGCGAGGCCGGCTGCTGCATGGTGCGGCCGAACGCCAGCGCCCAGTCCTCGCCGCGCGCGGCCGCCAGGCGGGTCCACGCCCACTCCGGCAGGTCGGCCGCCACCGCCGGCGGTGCCGCGTCGCCGCCGCTGACGCTGGCCAGCCACTCGCGGTCGCCGGCCTTCAGCAGCGGCTCCAGCGCGCGCCCGGACAGGCCACCGACGCGCTTGAGCGAGAGCGCCAGCAGGCGGCGTGCGTTGCCGGCATCGTCGGGCGCCAGCCAGCGCAGCCAGACCAGGCGCCGCAGCGTCGCGAACACCGTCTCTGCGATCAGCGCGCGGTCGCGCTGGCCCAGCTTGGCGTTGCGCTGGAAGAAGTGGCGCAGCACGCGGTCGGAGGGGTGCTCGAAACTCAGCACCTCGCGCATCACCAGGACCAGCTGCTCGAACTGGGCGGGGGTCGGAGTCAACACTGTGTGCGCCTCAAGGTTGGAACTCCATGCTGGTCAGTACCTGCTCGAACTTGTTGCCGAAGCGGTCGTACAGGCGGATGCGGATCGGCAGATAGGGCGGCTGGTGCTGCAGCCAGACCTCGGCCTCGGTCTCGGCGCCGATGCGCTGGTAGTAGTAGGCATCCATCTCGCCGGCCGGCACCTTGATGCGCACCGTCTGCGGCGCGCTGAAGCTGTAGTCGCGCTGGCGCTTGATGGTCACCAGCGGGATCGAGATGGCATCGGCTGGCAGCAGCGGCAGCTGGTGCAGGAAGCTCATCAGGTCCTGCGTGCCGGGCACCAGCTCCAGGCTGCGGTTCTTGCCCTTGGCGTCGGTCACCTCAGCCTTGCCTGCGGCCCAGTCGAAGCGGATCACGTCGACCTTCTCCGCACTGCCGCGCTCGAAGGTGTAGCGCTCCGGCGTCAGGCCGTTGGCGCCCAGGGTGCCCTCGCTGGTCTGCCGGTACTCGCCACCGAAGAACATGGCGGCGATGCCGCTAGCGGTGCCGACCGTCTCGATGCGGTAGCGGTTGCCATCCTTGCGCCAGCGCCACGCCAGCTCGCCCACCTTGCCCTCGCCGCGCAGCACGTTGAAGCGCAGGTCGGCCGACTTCGCCAGGCCCTGCACCGCCATCAGCGCCGGCGGCTCTTCTTCGGCCGGCTGCTCGGCCACCGCAGGTGCTGCCGGTTCGGCGGCGGGCGGCTCGCTGGCCACCGGGCCACCCGGTGGCGCCGGCGCCGCGACATCCCCGGGCCCCTCGGCCGGTACCGCAGCCTCCGGCGTCGGCGCGGTCACCGCACGCGGGGTCTCGGCCTGCGGCGGCAGCGGCTTGGCGACAGGTGGCTTGGGCGGCAGGCGGCGCGGAGGCAGCGCGGCCGGTGGCGGCGTCTCGGTGCGCAGCTCGACGGCCAGCGGCTCGCTGTCCTCGCCCTCGCCCGGCGCGGTCGGCAGCATGGCCATCAGGGCTACGTGCGCCACCAGCGATATGGCCGCGGTCAGAGCCATGATGCGGTCGCTGCGGCGCATGCTGTCACCTGCCTCAGTATTCTGGGTAGTGGGCCGCGTCCGGCCAGGTGCAGGCGTCGCGCCAACTCACCCGCTCGCCTTCCAGCCGGAAGGCGCCATCGCTCCACGCCCGCAGCACCGCCGGGTAGAGCTGGTGCTCCTGTGCCAGCACGCGCGCCGCCAGGGTGTCGGCGTCGTCATCCGGCAGCACCGGCACGCTGGCCTGGGCGATGATCGGCCCCTCGTCCATGCCCTCGGTCACGTAATGCACCGTGCAGCCGTGGACGCGGCAACCGCGCTCGAGCGCGCGCCGGTGCGTGTCGAGTCCGGTGAAGGCCGGCAGCAGGGCGGGGTGGATGTTGATCATGCGCCCGGCGAAGCGGCGGATGAAGCCGGGGGTCAGCAGCCGCATGAAGCCGGCCATCACGACAAGATCGGCCCGCTGCGCCTCGATGGCGTCACCCAGCGCGGCGTCGAACGCCTCGCGGCCGGCGAAAGCCTTGTGGTCGACCACCTGCGTGGCGATGCCGTGACCGGCTGCAAAGGCCAGCCCGGCAGCATCCGGACGGTTCGAGATGACCGCCGCGACCTCGATCGGCAGCCGCGCCTCGACCAGCGCGCGCAGGTTGCTGCCGCGGCCGGAGATGAGGACGACGATGCGCTTCATGCTGCGTCTGACCCCGCGATGACGGTCCCGTTTCGTCCGGGTCCGTTCGGCGTGGTGACGGGCCGCATCAAGCGATCACGGTCTGCGCTTCGCCCGCCGCGGCGCGGTCGATGCTGCCGATCGCCCATGCCGCCAGCCCGGCTGCCTTGAGCGCGTCAAGCGCGGTGTCGGCCTCGGCGGCGCTGATCACCAGGCACATGCCGATGCCGCAGTTGAACACGCGGTGCATCTCGTCGTCGGCCACCTGGCCCTTGTCCTGCAGCCAGTCGAAGACTGCCGGCCGCTGCCAGCTGCCGGCCTTTAACCGAGCCGTGAGCCCGTTGCCGAGGATGCGCGGCAGGTTGCCAGTGATGCCGCCGCCGGTGATGTGCGCCATGCCCTTTACCGTGACCTGCCGGCGCAGGCCCAGCAGCGGCTTGACGTAGATGGCGGTGGGGGTCATCAGTGTGCGGCCCAGCGTGCTGTCGCCGAACGCCGCGTCGAGGTCGGCGCCGGAATCGCGCACGATGCGGCGGATCAGCGAGTAGCCGTTGGAGTGCGGCCCGCTCGAGCCGATGCCGATCACCACGTCGCCGGGCCCGATGCCGCTGCCGTCGAGGATCTCGCTCTTCTCCACCACGCCCACGGCAAAGCCGGCCAGGTCATATTCCCCGTCCGGGTACATGCCCGGCATCTCCGCCGTCTCGCCGCCGATCAGCGCGCAGCCAGACAGCTCGCAGCCCTTGGCGATGCCACCGACCACCGCGGCGGCCACATCCACGTGCAGCTTGCCGCAGGCGAAATAGTCGAGGAAAAACAGTGGCTCGGCGCCCTGCACCAGGATGTCGTTGACCGACATGGCGACCAGGTCGATGCCCACCGTGTCGTGCGCGCCCAGCTCGAACGCCAACTTCAACTTGGTGCCGACGCCGTCGGTGCCCGAGACCAGCACCGGCTCGCGGTACTTGGCCGGCAGGCTGCACAGGGCGCCAAAACCACCGATGCCCGCCATCACCTCAGGGCGCATGGTGCGCTTGGCCAGGGGCTTGATGCGCTCGACGAGTTCGTCGCCGGCGTCGATGTCGACACCGGCGTCGCGGTAGGTGAGGGGTTGGGTCATGCGTGGCTCGGGTGCGTCGCGGAGTGCGGATTCTACCGTGGGGTGCAAGAATCGCTGCATGACAAGCGACGCCCAACCCGCCGAATACCCCCACGCCAACCGCAACATCCTCATCGGGGCCGTCGCCGGCGTCGCCATCGGCCTCGGCGTGGCGCAGCTGCCGCCCGGCTCGGCGCTGCACGCCGCGGCCAGCTGGGCGATCGACCTTGCCGGCGGCATGTTCATCGCCGCGCTCAAGATGGTCATGGTGCCGCTGCTGTTCGCCTCGGTGGCGGGCGGCATCCGCGCGCTCTGGACACAGCGCGATGCCGGTCACATCTGGAAGGCCACGCTGCTGTTCTTCGCCTTCACCGCCGGCCTGGCGGTGACCATGGGCATCGTCGCCGCCAACCTGTTCCAGCCCGGCGTCGGCCTGCCGCCCGACCTGCTGCCAGCCGCCGCCGCGGCGCACGATGCGCCGGACGCTGCCGGCTTCCTGCGCAAGCTGCTGGTCGACAGCCTGCAGAACCCGTTCCGCGCCCTCACCGAGGCAGCCGTGCTGCCGCTCATCGTCAGCGCGCTGCTGCTTGGCGCGGCGGTGGGGCAGCAGCCGCAGCGCTTCGCCACCCTCGGCCGGCTCATCGACGAGCTGCTCGATCTGGCGCTGGTGGTGGTCGGCTGGATCATGCGGGTGGCACCGATCGGCATCGGCGCGCTGCTCGCCAAGCTGGCGGCCACTGCCACCGCGGCGGTGTTCGGCGCGCTGGCCAAGTTCGCCGCCGTGGTGCTGGCGACCACCCTGCTGCAGGGCGCGGTGGTGCTGCCGCTGCTGGTGTGGCTGCTGGCCGGTATGCCGCCGTGGCGTTACCTCAAGGGCATCCGCCTGCCCATGCTCACCGCCTTGGCCACCAGCAGCAGCGCCGCCACGCTGCCGGTCACCCTGCGCGCTGCCGACCGCGAGCTGCAGATCGACCCGGCCGTCAGCCGCTTCGTCATCCCGCTCGGCACCACCGTGAACATGGACGGTACCGCGCTCTACGAGGCTGCTGCGGCCCTATTCGTCGCGCAACTGGCCGGCATCGACCTGACCCTATCTCAGCAGCTCATCGTCGCGCTTATGGCCATGCTGGCGGCGATCGGCGCCCCCGGCATCCCCAGCGCCGGCATGGTCACCATGGTCATGGTGCTGCAGTCGGTCGGGCTGCCGGTCGAGGCCATCGCGCTGCTGCTGCCCATCGATCGTTTGCTCGATGCGGTGCGCACCATGGTCAATGTACAAGGGGACCTGGCGACCAGCCTGGTGGTGCAGCGCTTCACCGGTCGCGGTAATACCGGAGCCACGGGAAGCACGCTAAAATCACGGGCTTTTTACCTGCGACCCGCGCAGTCGGCCCACCGTCCGCGCGCACCCAATACCGGAGTCCATATGTCTGTCCAACGTACCCTGTCCATCATCAAGCCCGACGCTGTCGCCAAGAACGTCGTCGGTCAGATCCTCACCCGCTTCGAGAACGCCGGCCTCAAGGTCGTCGCCGCCCGCATGATGCACCTGTCGCGTGCCGAGGCCGAGCAGTTCTACGGTGTCCACCGTGAGCGCCCCTTCTTCAAGGACCTCGTCGACTTCATGATCTCCGGTCCGGTGATGGTGCAAGTGCTCGAGGGCCCCGACGCCATCGCCAAGAACCGCGACCTGATGGGCGCCACCGACCCGAAGAAGGCCGACAAGGGCACCATCCGCGCCGACTTTGCCGACAGCATCGACGCCAACGCCGTGCACGGCTCGGATGCCCCCGAGACCGCCGCCGCCGAGATCGCCTTCTTCTTCCCGGCGATGAACATCCACGCCCGCTAAGGCTGGCCAGGGCACCCACCAGGGTGCTCACCACCGAGACCGCGCCATGAACCTCCTCGACCTCGATGCCGCCGCGCTGGAGCGCTACTGCACGGGGTTGGGCGAGAAGCCGTTCCGGGCGCGGCAGCTGCTGCGCTGGATCCACCAGCGCGGCGAGGCCGACTTCGGCGCCATGACCGACATCGCCAAGACGTTCCGCGAGCGTCTGGCGGCCGAGCACGTCATCACCGGCCCCGACGTGGTCTCCGACCACACCGCAAGCGACGGCACCCGCAAGTGGTTGCTGCGCGTCGACGCCGCCAACGCCATCGAGACCGTCTTCATCCCCGAGGGCGACCCGGCGGCCCTCGCCGCTGCGGGCGCCACGCCTGACGATGCTGGTGGCGGCGACCTGGACGACGAGGACGATGATGTCCCGGACACGTACTCGGTCGCGCCGGCGGGCGGACGCACGCGGCGCTACCGCGGCACGCTGTGCGTCTCCAGCCAGGCCGGCTGCGCGCTCGAGTGCAGCTTCTGCAGCACCGGCTACCAGGGCTTCAACCGCAACCTGTCCACCGCCGAGATCATCGGCCAGCTGTGGCACGCCAACGCCGCGCTCGGCGCCCGCCCGGGCGGCGACCGGCTGGTTACGAACGTGGTCATGATGGGCATGGGCGAGCCGCTGGCCAATTTTGATGCAGTGGTCGCGGCCATGTCGCTGATGCTCGACGACAACGCCTACGGGCTGTCGCGCCGCCGCGTCACGCTCTCCACCAGCGGCCTGGTGCCGCAGATGGACCGGCTGGCACAGACACTGCCGGTGGCGCTTGCGGTGTCGCTGCACGCACCCAACGATCGTCTGCGCGACGAGCTGGTGCCGATCAACCGCAAGTACCCGCTCGCTGAGCTGATGGCCGCCTGCCGCCGCTACATCCGCCACGCGCCGCGCGACTTCGTCACCTTCGAATACATCATGCTCGACGGCGTCAACGACACGCCGGCCCACGCCCGCGAGCTGCTGGCGCTCACCGCAGAAGTGCCGAGCAAGTTCAACCTGATCCCTTTCAACCCTTTCCCGCAGTCGGGCTACCGCCGCTCGCCGCCGCAGCGTGTGCGCGATTTCGCGCAGATCCTGATCGACGCCGGCCGCGTCGCCACCACCCGAAAGACCCGCGGCGATGACATCGACGCCGCCTGCGGTCAGCTGGCCGGCCAGGTCACCGACAAGACCCGCCGTGCGCAGAAGCGCATCGCCATCGGGGTGGGCAAGTGAGCGCGTTGTCCGACAACCTGTTGGGGGCAGCCCACTACCTCGGGTGTCACTTGTTCTCGCTCCTCTCACTACGTTCGGAAGTCGCTTCGAAAAGGACACCCGACGGGGGCCGCCCGCTGGAGGTTCTCGGTGCTGCGCTGACCGTGACTTGCGGGACGCATCGGGAAAGCTCTTCGCTGCGACTTTCGAGCGCAGCGAGCAGGAGCGAGAAGAGTGTCCCGATGGAAGGCCCGCCCGCCACTTGTGGCAGGTCTCGCGAGGCACAAGCAGCAACCGCGGCGGGTGTGCTGGCCGCGCTCCTGCTGCTCGCCGCCTGCACCTCCCCCGGCACTGGGGCCTCGGCTGCCGCCAGCGCCCGCGCCCACACCGAGCTTGCGGTCGCGTACTACCAGTCGGCGCAGTACGCCACAGCCGCCGACGAGGTGCAGGCCGCGCTGCGCGCCGACCCCGGCCACGCAGCCGCGCACAACCTGCACGGGCTGGTGCTGATGGCCACCGGCCAGCTGCCGCAGGCCGACGCAGCCTTCGCCCGCGCCGTCAGCCTGGCTCCGCAGGACGCCGACGCGCGCAACAACCGCGCCGTGTTGCTGTGCCGCACCGGCCGCGTCGACGACGCTGTGCGCGAGTGGGACACCGCCGCACGCATCCCGTACTACGCCACGCCGGCGCAATCGTGGCGCAACGCCGCCGCGTGCCTGTCGGCCGCCGGCCGCCGCGACGACGCGCAGCTTTGGCTGGACCGGGCCGTGCGTCACGCCGACTTGACAGCCGCCGGCGCTGCCGCCACCGTGACGCCGACAGCCATCCTGAAGATGGACAGGGCCGCGCCATGAACGACCACTTCCGCACCCCCGCCACCGTCCCGCCGCAGGCCTGCGCCATGCCGCGCCGCCGCACGCGCACGGTCCGCGTCGGCGGTGTCGTGGTCGGTTCGGCTGCACCGGTGGTGGTGCAGTCGATGACCAACACCGATACGGCCGATGCCATCGGCACCGCCCGCCAGGTCGCACAGCTGGCCCGCGCCGGCAGCGAGGTGGTGCGCATCACCGTCAACAACGAAGAATCGGCCGCCGCCGTGCCGGCCATCGTCGAGCAGCTGCACAAGCTGGGCGTGAGCGTGCCGCTGGTCGGCGACTTCCACTACAACGGCCACACCCTGCTGCAGCAGTACCCCGAGTGCGCTCAGCTGCTGGCCAAGTACCGTATCAATCCGGGCAACGTCGGCAAGGGCGCCAAGCGCGACGCGCAGTTCAGCGCCATCGTCGAGCAGGCCATCCGCTGGGACAAGCCGGTCCGCATCGGCGTCAACTGGGGCAGCCTCGACCAGTCCGTACTCGCCCGCATGATGGACGAGAACGCCAAGCGCGCCGAGCCGTGGGACGCCGGTGCGGTGATGCGCGAGGCGCTGGTGGTCTCGGCGCTGGAGTCGGCGCAGCTGGCCGAGGATATCGGCCTGCCGGGCGACCGCATCATCCTCTCGGCCAAGGTCTCCAGCGTGCAGGACCTCATCGCCGTCTACCGCGAGCTCGGCCGCCGCTGCGACTACCCGCTGCACCTGGGCCTGACCGAGGCCGGTATGGGCAGCAAGGGCATCGTCGCCAGCACCGCCGCGCTCTCCGTGCTGCTGCAGGAGGGCATCGGCGACACCATCCGCGTCAGCCTGACGCCCGAGCCTGACGGCGACCGCCGGCAGGAGGTCATCGTCGCGCAGGAGATCCTGCAGACCATGGGCCTGCGCGCGTTCACGCCGATGGTCACCGCCTGCCCCGGCTGCGGCCGCACCACCAGCACCTTCTTCCAGCAGCTCGCCAGCGACATCCAGAGCTATGTGCGCGACCAGATGCCCACTTGGCGCGAGCATTTCGATGGTGTGGAGAACATGACCCTCGCCGTGATGGGCTGTGTGGTCAACGGGCCGGGCGAGAGCAAGCACGCCAGCATCGGCATCTCGCTGCCCGGTACCGGCGAGAGCCCGGCCGCGCCGGTTTACGAGGATGGTGTGAAGACCGTGACCCTGCGCGGCGACAACATCGCCGCCGAGTTCCGCGACCTGGTCGACCGCTACATCGCGCGCACCTACCGCGCCAAGCAGGGACACGCCGCCGGCGCCGACCCGGCGCCCAGCACCGCAAGCACCGAACACTGACATGAGCCGTACCCCCCTGCAGGCCGTGCGCGGCATGAACGACGTTTTGCCCGACGAGGCCGAACGCTGGGAGGCCTTCGAGGCGGTCATCCGTGATTGGCTGGCCGGCTACGGCTACCGCCCCATCCGCATGCCTCTGGTCGAGCCGACGCCCCTGTTCAAGCGCGCCATCGGCGAGGTGACCGACATCGTCGAGAAGGAGATGTACTCCTTCGAGGACGCGCTCAACGGCGAGCAACTCACCCTGCGGCCCGAGGGCACCGCCAGCTGCGTACGCGCTGCCATCCAGCACAACCTGCTCTACGACAGCCCGCGCCGGCTCTGGTACATGGGCCCGATGTTCCGCCACGAGCGTCCGCAGAAGGGCCGCTACCGGCAGTTCCATCAGGTGGGCGTCGAGGCGCTCGGTTATGCCGGCCCCGACATCGACATCGAGATGATCGTGATGACGCGCCGCCTCTGGCAACGCCTCGGCCTCACCGGCATCCGCCTCGAGATCAACACGCTGGGCGACAGCGCGGCCCGCGCCGCGCACCGCGCCAAACTCATCGCCTACCTCGAGCAGCACATCGACCGCCTCGACGACGACGCCAAGCGCCGCCTGCACACCAACCCGCTGCGCGTGCTCGACAGCAAGAACCCGCAGGTGCGCGAGGTGGTGGCCGGGGCCCCGCGGCTGGAGGACGACCTCGACGACGCCGCGCGCGCTCACTTTGCTGCCTTCCGCGCGGGGCTGGAGGCAGCCGGCATCGACTACACCGTCAACCCCAACCTGGTGCGCGGTCTGGACTACTACAACTACACCGTGTTCGAGTGGATCACCGACCAGCTCGGCGCCCAGGGCACGGTCTGCGCCGGTGGACGCTACGACGGTCTGGTCGAGCAGATCGGTGGCAAGCCGGCGCCGGCCTGCGGCTACGCCATGGGCGTGGAGCGCCTGCTGGCGCTGATGGAGGCGGGCGGAACCACGCTGGCCGCTGCGCCGTCTGATGCATATGTGGTGCGCGTCGGTGACGCCGCCGAGGGCTTCGCGGCGCGGGTGGCCGAGCTTCTGCGCGATGCCGGCCTGCGGGTCACCGTGCATTGCGGCGGTGGCAGCTTCAAGTCGCAGATGAAGAAGGCCGACGCCAGCGGGGCGCGTTTTGCGCTGATCATCGGCGACGACGAGGCGGCGGCCGGCGTGGTGGCGGTCAAGCCGCTGCGCGGTGGCGGCGAGCAGCAGTCGCTGGCGCCGGCGGACGCTGCCGCGCATCTGCGCGCGGCGGCTTCTGCTGCGGCACCTCTGGCGCACGGCGGGCAATCCTGAGAGACTCGCGCGCCGCGGTTGCCCTCCCGGGGCGCTGGCAAGGCCCCGACAGACCCTTTAACTAAACGCAGCATCAAGGACTTACGCCATGGCGGCATTCGATCTGGAAGAGCAGGAGACCCTTGACGAGCTCAAGGCGTGGTGGAAGCAGTACGGCCGGTGGGTCAAGCTGGGCATCGCCGCACTGGTGATCGGCGCTGCTGGCGCCGGTGGCTGGAAGGTCTGGCAGGACAAGCAGCGCGACGGCGCTGCCGCACTCTACTTCGACCTCGAGGCAGCCTTCGACGGCCGCGACACCATCAAGGTGCGCGATCTCACCGACAAGCTGGTCGCCGACTACCCGCGTTCGGCCTACACGCCGCGCGCGCAGATGATGGCTGCCCGCCGCGACAGCGAGGCCGGCAAGCTCGAGGATGCCGAGAAGCGCCTGCGTTCGGTGGTCGCCGACGCTGGCGAGCCGGCCCTGCGCGACATGGCGCGGCTGCGCCTGTCGGCGCTGCTGCTCGACGAGCGCAAGCACGAGGAGGCGCTCAAGGTACTGGAGAAGGTCGACCTGCCGCAGTACGGCCGCCTGTTCGACGACCGCCGCGGCGACATCTACATGGGCCTGGGCAAGCCTGCCGAGGCGCGCAAGGCCTGGCAGACCGCCTATGAAGCCGCCACCAAGGACACCGCCTTCCAGGCCTGGCTGCAGCTCAAGCTCGACGCGTTGGGCGACGAGGGCAAGTGATGCTGCGACGCCTTCGCCTGGCTGCGGCCTGTGCGCTGGCCGCCAGCGTGCTGGCCGGTTGCGGCATCGCCGATCAGCTCAAGGCGGTGCCGGAGACGGTGGTCGGCTGGTTCGGCAGCACCACCAAGATCCCCGAGCTGCCCCCGTTCAGGGCAGAGCTGGCGGTCAAGACGGTGTGGAAGGCTGGCATCGGCAGCTCCGGCAACTACGTCATGTTCCCGCTGCTGCTGGACAAGCTGGTCTGTGGCACCAGCGTCAAGGGCCGCGTCACCTGTCTTGACCTCGACACCGGCAAGGAACGCTGGACGCTCGACCTCAAGTCGCCGCTGTCGGCGGGCGTGGGCAGCGACGGCCGCCGCCTGCTGGTGGTCACCCAGGACAGCGAACTCATCGCCATCGAGCCGGACGGCAAGCAGGCTTTCAAGGCCCAGGTCTCCGGCGAGATCCTCGCGCCGCCGCGCGGCGCCGGCGGACTCATCATCATCCGCAGCACCGACGGCCGCGTTCAGGGCCTTGACGGCGAGACCGGCAAGCGCAAGTGGAGCTACCAGCGCCAGCTGCCGGCGCTGACCATCCGCAGCCAGGCCGGCGTGATCATCGACCGCGACCGAGTCTACGCTGGCTGGCCGGGCGGCAAGTTCACCGCGCTCAGCCTGGAAAAGGGCACCGCGCTGTGGGAGGTCACGGTGGCCACGCCCAAGGGCAGCACCGAACTTGAGCGCATCGCCGACATCATCAGCGAGCCGGTGATCAACGGCGAGCGCGTCTGCGTCACCGCATTCCAGGGTCGCACCATGTGCATCGACCGTGAACGCGGTCAGCCCCTGTGGGCGCGCGACATTCCCTCAAGCACCGCCGTGGGCTTCGACTTCAAGCGCGCCTACGTGGCCGACGGCAAGGGCGTGATCCACGGCCTCGACCGCACCACCGGTGCCAGCAGCTGGGCGCAGGACGCTTTCAAGGGGCGCGTCCCCAGCGGGCCGCTGTCCTACGGCGACTACGTCTGGTTCGGCGACGTCGAGGGCTACGTGCATCTGATCGACCGCGCCAACGGCGGCCTCGCCAGCCGGCTCGACACCGACGACTCGCAGATCCTGCTCACGCCGCTGCAGACCCCGGCTGGGGTGCTGGTGGCCACCCGCGACGGCACCCTGCTCATGCTCGACGTCGACGCACCCAAGTGACGCCCCGTTGAAGACCACACTGGCCCTGGTCGGCCGCCCCAACGTCGGCAAGTCGACCCTGTTCAACCGGCTCACCCGCAGCCGTGACGCGCTGGTCGCCGACCTGCCCGGGCTCACCCGCGACCGCCACTACGGCAAGGCGCGCGTGCGCGAGCGCAGCTTCATCGTCATCGACACCGGCGGCCTCGAGCCCGACGCCGAGACCGGCATCTACGCCGAGATGGCGGCGCAGACGCGTCAGGCCATCGTCGAGGCCGACGTGGTCTGGTTCATCGTCGACGGCCGCGAGGGCCTCAACGCGCAGGACCAGGTCATCGCCCAGGAGCTTCGCCGCAGCGGCCGCCAGGTCTGGCTGGTGGTGAACAAGGCCGAGGGCATGCGCGCCGCCGTGATCACCGCCGAGTTCCACGAACTGGGCCTGGGCGAGCCGGTGGCCGTCTCGTCGGCGCACGGCGACGGTGTGGCCGAGCTGGTCGACCTGAGCATCCCCGCCGACGCACTGGAGGGTGCGGAGGCCCGCCCCGACCATCCGCGCATCGCCATCATCGGCCGGCCCAACGTCGGCAAGTCGACGCTGGTCAACCAGCTCATCGGCGAGCAGCGCGTCATCGCCTTCGACCAGCCCGGCACCACGCGCGACAGCATCGCCATCGACTTCGTGCGCGACGGCAAGCCCTATACCGTGATCGACACCGCCGGCATCCGCCGCCGCGGCAAGGTCAGCGAGGTGGTCGAGAAGTTCTCGGTGATCAAGACGCTGCAGGCCATCGAGGACGCCAACGTGGCGGTGCTGGTGCTCGACGCGCAGCAGGACATCTCCGACCAGGACGCGCACCTGGCCGGCTTCATCCTGGACGCCGGACGCTCGCTGGTGGTGGCGCTGAACAAGTGGGACGGCCTGCGCGCCGAGCAGCGCGAGCAGGTCACGCGCGACTTCGAGCGCAAGCTGCACTTCCTCGGCTTCGCCCGCATGTGCCACATCTCGGCGCTGAAGGGCAGCGGCATCGGCCCGCTGATGACCGCCATCCGCGGTACCTACGCCGCCGCCATGGCGCACTTGCCCACGCCGCGCCTGACCCGCGTGCTGCAGGAGGCGGTGACGCGTCAGGCCCCGCCGCGCAGCGGCCTCAACCGGCCCAAGCCGCGCTACGCCCACCAGGGCGGCAGCAACCCGCCCATCATCGTCGTCCACGGCAACTCGGTTGAGGGCATGCCGGACAGCTACCGGCGCTACCTGGAGCACTGCTTCCGCGACGCCTTCAAGCTGCAGGGAACGCCGCTGCGGGTCAGCTTCCGCCAGGGCGACAACCCCTTCGCGGACAAGCCTTCGCGTCGCCGTTGAACACGCCACCGGCCGCTTCGGCTAAAGTTGGGTGGCACAAGGAATTTAAGCCGGTTCCCGTAAAGACTCACCGAAATAATTATTCCAAGGAGAAACAAGGATGAGCGGCAAGGGCCAATTGCTTCAGGATCCGTTCCTCAACACGCTGCGCAAGGAACACATCCCGGTCTCGATCTACCTGGTCAACGGCATCAAGCTCCAGGGCAACATCGAATCGTTCGACCAGTACGTGGTCCTGCTGCGCAACACGGTGACGCAGATGGTCTACAAGCACGCCATCTCCACCGTGGTCCCGGCCCGCGCTGTGTCCATCCCGGCGGGCGAAGAGAGCGCCTCCTGACTGGCAGCCTGCCCACCACCGCCAAGCCGGCCGACCGCGCCGTCCTGGTCAGCCTCGACCTCGGCCGTGCCGAGGCACGCGAGAGCCTGGAGGAGCTGCGTCTGCTGGTCAGCGGCGCCGGCGTGCAGGTTCTCGACGCCATCGAGGGCAGCCGCCGCGAGCCCGACCCTGCGCTGTTCCTGGGCCAGGGCAAGGCCGCCGAGGTGGCCGAGGCCGCCCGGCGCCTTGATGCCACACTGGTGGTCGTCAACCACGACATCAGCGCGGTGCAGCAGCGCAACCTGGAAAAAGAACTCAACGTGCCGGTCATCGACCGCACCGGACTCATCCTCGACATCTTCGCCCAGCGCGCACGCAGCGCCGAGGGCAAGCTGCAGGTCGAGCTGGCGCAGCTGGAGCGCCTCTCCACCCGCCTGATCCGCGGCTGGACCCACCTCGAGCGGCAGAAGGGGGGTATCGGCCTGCGCGGCCCCGGCGAGACCCAGCTGGAGACCGACCGCCGCCTCATCGGCCACCGCGTCAAGCTGCTGAAGTCGCGGCTGACGCGCGTGCAGGCGCAGCGCACCACGCAGCGGCGGGCACGGGCGCGCTCCGGCGGCCTCAACGTCAGCTTGGTCGGCTACACCAACGCCGGCAAGTCGACCCTGTTCAACCGCCTCACCAGCGCCGGCGCCTACGCCGCCGACCAGCTGTTCGCCACGCTCGACACCACGTCGCGCCGGCTGCACGTGGGCGAGGGCCGGCAGCTGGTCATTTCCGACACGGTGGGTTTCATTCGCCACCTGCCCACCACGCTGGTGGCCGCGTTCCGCGCCACGCTGGAAGAGACCATCCACGCCGACCTGCTGTTGCATGTGGTCGACGCGTCGCACCCCGACCGCGACCAGCAGATCGAGGCGGTGGACCAGGTTCTGCGCGAGATCGGCGCCGGCGACGTGCCGCAGTGGCTGGTCATGAACAAGGTCGACCGGCTCGGCCAGCCGCCCCGCATCGAGAGGGACGAGTGGAGCGAGTGTGGTAGCATCCGCCGCGTCTGGCTGTCCGCAGCCACCGGGGATGGCGTGTCCGGCTTGCGCGAGGCGCTGGCCGCCTTCGCAGCGGAACCTGTCAGGCCGCAACCGTTCACACAGCAGCAACCATCCCAATCCCAGGACACCGATGTCGCAGAACGATCCGCAGTGGGGGCGCCGTAACAACGGCGACGGCCCACCAGACCTCGACGAGGTTCTGAAACGCATCACCGACCGCATCAACCGTCTTTTCGGCGGCAAGGGTGGCGGCGCGCCCGTCAGCAGCGGCCCCGGTGGCGCCGGCATCGCGGTCATCGCCGGCATCCTCTTCATCGTCTGGATCGGCTCCGGCTTCTACATCGTCGACGAGAGCGCGCGTGGCGTGGTCACCCGCTTCGGCAAGTACGCCGAGACTACTTCGCCGGGCCTGCGCTGGCACCTGCCGTATCCGGCAGAACAGGTCGAGGTGGTCAACATCTCGCAGGTGCGCACGCTGGAACTGGGCTACCGCGGCAACGTGCGCAGCAAGGTGCTCAAGGAATCGCTCATGCTCACCGACGACGAGAACATCGTCGACCTGCAGTTCGCCGTACAGTACGTGCTCAAGAGCCCGGAAGACTTCGTGTTCAGCAACCGCAACCCCGAAGAATCGGTGCTGCAGGCTGCCGAGACCGCCATCCGTGAGGTGGTGGGCAAGTCCAAGATGGACCTCGTCATCTACGAGGGCCGCGAGCAGGTCGCGCGCGATGCGCAGGCGCTGATGCAGCAGATCCTCGACCGCTACAAGACCGGCGTCTCGATCAGCCGCGTCACCATGCAGAGCGCGCAGCCGCCCGAGCAGGTTCAGGCGGCCTTTGACGACGCCGTCAAGGCCGGCCAGGACCGCGAACGCCAGAAGAACGAGGGCGAGGCCTACGCCAACGACGTGGTGCCGCGTGCGCGCGGTCTGGCCTCGCGCCTGGTCGAGGAGGCCAAGGGCTACCAGAACTCGGTCATCGCGAAATCAGAGGGTGACGCGTCGCGCTTCTCGGCGCTGCTTGCCGAATACCGCAAGGCACCCGCCGTCACGCGTGACCGGCTGTACCTGGAGACCATGCAACAGATCTACGCCAGCACCACCAAGGTCCTGGTCGACCAGAAGCAGGGCGGCAGCAACCTGTTGTATCTGCCGCTCGACAAGCTGATCGAGGCCAGCTCCGCCGCGAACCAAGCCAACGCCAACACTGCAGTCGCCGAACCGGGCCGCGTCACAGCCGAGGCACCGTCCGCTGCGCGTTCGGGTGTCGGCGCGCAGATGGGCGAGGACCGCTCGCGCGATGCCCTGCGCAACCGTGACCGGGAGACCCGTCCATGACCCGCAACGCCATCAGTGCCCTGATCGCCGGCCTGTTCGCGCTGGTCCTGCTGCTCGGTTCGGTCTACACGGTCGACCAGCGCCAGAGCGCCATCGTCTTCCAGCTTGGCGAGGTGGTGAACACGGTCGAGGAGCCGGGCCTGCACTTCAAGCTGCCGCTGGTGCAGAACGTGCGTTTCTTCGACCGTCGCATCCTGACGCTGGATACGCCGGAGCCGGAGCGCTACATCACCTCGGAAAAGAAGAACGTGCTGGTCGACAGCTACGTCAAGTGGCGCATCAAGGACGTCAAGCAGTTCTATGTTGCGGTGAATGGCGACGAGACGCGTGCCGCCACCCGTCTGGCGCAGACCATCAACTCTGGCCTGCGTGACGAGTTCGGCAGCCGCACAGTGCGCGACGTGGTGTCGGGCGAGCGCGACAAGATCACGCTGGCCATGCGCGACACCGCCAACGCCGAGGCGCAGAAGATCGGCGTCGAGGTGGTCGACGTGCGCATCAAGCGCGTCGAGCTGCCGGTCGAGGTCAGCGAGTCGGTGTTCCGCCGCATGGAGGCCGAGCGCAAGCGCGTCGCCAACGAGCTGCGGTCGACCGGTGGCGCCGAGAGCGAGCGCATCCGTGCCGACGCCGACAAGCAGCGCGAGGTCATCCTCGCCGAGGCCTACCGTGAGGCGCAGCGCATCAAGGGTGTGGGCGATGCCCGCGCCGCCGAGATCTACGGCCGCGCCTACGGCGCCGACGGCGAGTTCTACGCCTTCTACCGCAGCCTCGAGGCCTACCGCTCCAGCTTCAAGGACCGCTCCGACATGTTGGTGCTGGACCCCTCCAGCGACTTCTTCAAGTACATGAAGAAGTCGGGGCGCTGAGCGCGCACCGACCCCGCCGAGACGTTCGCCATGCGCAACTGGGTCCTGCCTGACCAGATCGAGGATGTGCTGCCCGGCAGGGCGTGGCAGATGGAGACCATCCGCCGCAGCCTGCTCGACGCATTCGACGCCGCCGGCTACGACCTGGTGGCGCCGCCGCTGGTGGAGTTCCTCGACTCGCTGCTGACCGGCACCGGCGCCGACCTCGACGCCCAGACCTTCAAGTTCACCGACCCGCTCAGCGGACGCCTGCTCGGCGTTCGCGCCGACATCACGCCGCAGACTGCGCGCATCGACGCCCACCTGCTGGCCGAGAGTGGCGTGACCCGGCTGTGCTACGCCGGCATGGTGCTGCAGGCGCGTGCCTCGGCCATGCACCACTCGCGCCAGCCCTACCTGCTGGGCGCCGAGCTGTACGGCGACGCCACGGTGACCGCCGACCTCGAGGTGCTGCGGCTGCTGGTCAACGGCCTGGCGCCGCTGGGTCTGCCGCCGCTGCTGCTCGACTTTGGCCACGCCGGCATCTTCCGCGCGCTGGTGGCCGACGCGCCGGCCGACGTCGCCGCACGCCTGCTGCCGCTCATCGCCGCCAAGCAGACCGACATCGTCGCGCAGGAGGCGCGTGGGCTGGCTCACGCCGATGCGCTGGCGCACCTCTGCCACCTGTATGGCGGCGTCGAGGTGCTCGACCGCGCCGCGGCCGAGCTGCCGGCGCTGCCGGCGGTGCGTTCGGCGCTGGCCACCATGCGCCAGGTGGCGGTTGGCTTGGCCGGCATGCCGGTGACGCTGTCTTGCGACCTCGGCGAGCTGCGCGGCTTCAGTTACCACAGCGGGCTGGTGTTCTCGGTGTACGCGCAGGGTGGCACCGACGCCATCGCGAACGGTGGCCGCTACGACGAGGTCGGTCGTGCCTTCGGGCGTGCGCGCCCGGCCACCGGCTTCAGCGTCGATCTCAAGGAACTCGTGCGGCTGCTCCCGGCGCCGCAAACCCGCGCCCGCTAGCAGCGGCGCGGCACACGCATCTCAAGGAAACACGGCAATGGCAGCACGAAATCTGGTGGTGATCGGTACCCAGTGGGGTGACGAGGGCAAGGGCAAGGTGGTCGACTGGCTGACCGACCACGCCCAGGGTGTGGTGCGTTTCCAGGGCGGCCACAACGCCGGACACACGCTGGTCATCGGCGGCAAGAAGACCGTGCTGCACCTGATCCCCTCCGGCATCCTTCGCGAGGGCGTGGCCTGCTACATCGGCAACGGCGTGGTGGTCAGCCCGCAGGCGCTGCTCGACGAGATCGACACGCTGCACAAGGCCGGCGTGGACGTGGCCAGACGGCTGCGCATCTCCGAGGCCTGCCCGGTCATCCTGCCCTACCACGTCGCCGTGGACCAGGCACGCGAGGCAGCCCGTGGCGCCGCCAAGATCGGCACCACCGGCCGCGGCATCGGCCCCTGCTACGAGGACAAGGTGGCGCGCCGCGCGGTGCGCCTGCAGGACCTGTTCCACCGCGAGCGACTGGCCGCCAAGCTGGGCGAGGTGCTCGACTTCCACAACTTCGTGCTGAAGCACTACTTCCGCGCCCCGGTGGTCGACTTCGCGCAGACACTGGACGAGGCGCTGCACCTGGCCGAGCGCATCCGGCCGATGATCGCCGACGTGCCGCGCCTGCTCTACGAGGCCAACCGCGAGGGCCACAACCTGCTGTTCGAGGGCGCGCAGGGCACGCTGCTGGATGTTGACCACGGCACCTACCCGTTCGTCACCAGCAGCAACTGCCTGGCGGGTGCCGCCAGCGCCGGGGCAGGCGTGGGCCCACACACGCTGCACGCCGTGCTCGGCATCACCAAGGCCTACACCACGCGTGTCGGCAGCGGCCCGTTCCCGACCGAGCTTGACGACGAGATCGGAAAGCACCTGGCCACCAAGGGCAACGAGTTCGGCTCCACCACCGGCCGCGCCCGCCGTGTCGGCTGGTTCGACGCCGCGGCCCTCAAGCGCTCGATCCAGATCAACGGTGTGACCGGCTTGTGCGTGACCAAGCTCGACGTGCTGGATGGTGTGGAGGATGTGCGCATCGCCGTGGGCTACCGCATGCCGGATGGCACCGTCGCCGACATCCTGCCGGTGGGCGCCGAGTCGCTGCAGACCTGCGAGCCGGTGTACGAGGAGATGCCGGGCTGGAAGGAGAGCACGCAGGGCGTGCGCGACTTCGACAAGCTGCCGGCCAATGCCCAGCGTTACCTCAAGCGTATCCAGGCGCTGTGCGAGGTGCCGGTCGACATGATCTCCACCGGCCCCGACCGCGAGGAGACCATCCTGCTGCGGCACCCGTTTGAGGGGTAGCGGGCCGCCCGCCGGCCATCACTCAGTCAGATGCCGGATGCGCGATGAAGAGCCCGGCGCGATGATGGTGACAACCTCGAAGCAGCGCGCTAGCATTCCTGCATGCAAAACGATATCAAGAGTGATGGCGCGGGCAATCTGAGTGTGCGCGGTGTCTCCGCCAGCACCATGGGTGCCTTGCGCCAGCGTGCCTCACGCGATGGCGCCAGCGTGAACAGTCTGGTGGTCAAGTTGCTTGACCAGGCACTGGGTCGAGCCCCCGGCGCTGGGCGCTTGCAGACCTTCGATGACCTTGATACGTTGGCGGGCAGTTGGAGCGCGGAGGACGCGCAAGCGTTCGCGGCAGATACCCAGAGCTTCACCACCATCGATCCTGCCCAGTGGCGCTAGCGTGCGCCCGGTACTTGTAGACACCTGCGCTTACGCTGCCTTCATGGCGGGCCACGCCGATGTGGTGGAGGTTCTGCGCCACGCGCCACGCATCCACCTCAACACCGTTGTGCTCGGCGAACTCATCGGCGGCTTTGCCGCAGGCTCACGCGAGGCAGCCAACCGGCAGGCGCTATCCCAGTTCCTCGATTCGCCGCGGGTGAGCATGCTCGACCTCACGGTCGACACCGCCGATGCCTATGCGCAGGTCTGGCTCGGTCTGCGGCGCAAGGGGCAACCGATCCCTGCCAACGACCTCTGGATCGCTGCGAGTGCTCTGGAGCATGGTGCTGCCTTGCTGACGCTCGACAGCCATTTTCGGCAGGTGGATGGTTTACGGGTGGTCGAGCGTCTGGCCGACCTGTTGCCCTGAAAACAAAAAAGCCCGACATGGTCGGGCTTTTTCGTATTTGCCAGACCTCGGCAGAGGGTAGGGCGATCAGGCCTCGGGGGCCACCACCACCTTGACCTCGACCACGACGTCCTGGTGCAGGGCGACGGTGACGGTGTGCTCGCCCAGGGTCTTCAGCGGACCGTCAGGCATGCGCACGTTCATCTTCTCCACCGCCTGGCCGGCCGTGGCCAGCGCCTCGGCGATGTCGGCGTTGGTGACCGAGCCGAACAGCTTGCCGTCCACGCCAGCCTTCTGGTTCACCGTGACGACCATGTCGGTCATCGCGGTGGCCTGAGCCTGCGCAGCGGCCAGGCGGGCGGCCTCGACGGCCTCCAGCTCGGCACGGCGCGCCTCGAAGGCGGCGATGTTGTTCTGCGTGGCGCGCTTGGCCTTGCCCTGCGGGATCAGGAAATTACGAGCGTAGCCGTCCTTGACCTTGACCACGTCACCCAGCTGACCCAGGTTGACGACCTTCTCCATGAGGATGATCTGCATGTCGCTGTCTCCTCAGTGCAGGTCGGTGTAGGGTAGCAGCGCCAGATAACGCGCGCGCTTGATCGCTTCCGACAGCTGGCGCTGGTAGAAAGCGCGGGTGCCAGAGATGCGGGCCGGGGTGATCTTGCCGTTCTCGGTGATGAAGTCCTTCAGCAGCTCGACATCCTTGTAGTCGATCTGCTCGATCTTCTCGGCAGTGAAACGGCAGAACTTCTTGCGACGGAAGAGGGCCTTGGAGCCGCCGCCGTCACGCTTCTTCTTGAAATCGCGAGCCATGTTCTAGGTGTCCTGTAAGTGTGCGCGCGCTCAGGCTTCTTCGGCCGGGGCAGCAGCAGGGGCTTCGGCGGCGCCGGAGATGACGTTGCGCGACTTCTCTTCCTTCATCATCGGCGAGGGTTCGGTCTGGGCCTTGTCCTGACGGATGGTGAGGTGACGCAGCACGGCATCGTTGAAGCGGAAGGCGTCTTCCAGCTCGGCGAGAACGCTCGAGGGGCACTCGATGTTCATCAGCACGTAGTGGGCCTTGTGGATCTTCTGGATGGGGTAGGCCAGCTGGCGGCGGCCCCAGTCTTCCAGACGGTGGATCCGGCCACCACCGTTACCAACGGTGGCGCGGTAGCGTTCGATCATGCCCGGGACCTGTTCCGACTGGTCCGGATGCACGATGAACACGATCTCATAGTGACGCATCGCATCTCCTTGTGGATATGAAGCCTGCCGGTGCGAAACGGTCAGGCAAGGTGGACGGGCTTTCAACGCCCGCCCCGCGGTTATGGACAGACTACGGCGTCCAACCCGCTATTATGCAAAAAAGAACGGCCCAGCGCAAGATGCGCCGGGCCGTTGTCGAGACAGTCGCTGCCGCGATTGCCTTAGACGGGGACCTCGCTCGTCAGGATGAGGTCGCTCAGCGCCAGCGAGCGGACACCTGCCAGTTCGACCTGGAAGTCGGCCACGCCGTCGCCGTTCACGTCGCCCAGCAGCACGCCCTTGCTGAACACCAGGCGGCCCGCATCGCCGCTGGACAGGCTGGTAAACAGACCGTCGAAGGCCTGCCGGCCCGACGTGCCGGTGTCGGCATCGATGCCCGACAGGTCGATCTTGTCGCCGGTGCGGAAGTCAGTGATCTTGTCGCGCGAGGACTTGGTTGCCGAATCGGCGGTGCTGGTGAAGACGAAGACATCCGCGCCGTTGCCGCCGGTCAGGGCGTCCCTGCCAAGACCGCCGACCAGAGTATCGTCGCCATCACCGGCCTTGATCGCGTCCTTGCCGGCGCCGCCCTCGATCGAGTTGGCTTGCGCGTTGCCGGTGAGCGAATCGTCGCCTGCGCCGCCGACGATGTTCTCGATGGCGCTCAGGGTGTCCTTGCCGATGTCCTTGCCGGACGCGCGGCCCTTGTCCAGTTCCACCTTCACACTGCGTACTGCGCTGGAGTAGATGACGCTGTCGTCGCCATCGCCGCCGTTGTACACGTCGTCGCCCAGTCCACTGCCGCCGATGATGGCGTCATCGCCGCCGCCACCCATCACGCTGTCGTCACCGTCGCTGCCTTCCAGCAGGTCGTCGCCGTCGTCGCCGACCAGAGAGTCGTCGCCTATGCCGCCATGCAGGTAGTCATCGCCATCACCGCCAGACAGGGAATCGTCGCCGGCTGATCCGAAAGCGACATCGTCATCGTCGTCGCCCTCGAATTCGTCATCGTCGTTGCCGTCACCGTCCAGGTCGTCGTCGTAGCCATCGTCGTCCTCATCCTCGTCTTCATCGTTACCGTTGTCGTCAAAGCCGGCGGCGAGGGGGGTTCCGTCAGGCGCAAAGTAGACCTCCGACACCCGGACGTAGACGCCGTCGCCACTGTCGCGGTAGATCTTTTGCTCGACAAATCCGGCATTGGTCTCGCGGTAGGTGACCTCGCCAACGTCTGCGACCAGTGCGTAGGTATAGGTCTCGTTGGCTTCGATGCGGTCGATCTCGGTCCTGCCGTTGCTTTTCAGCTTGGTCACCTGCGTGATCTCGCCAGCGGTGGAGATGGTGAAGCGAAGGTTGTCGGACATGGTTTAAAGCTCCTGATCGGTTTCTTCGGCGCGGCGTCCGGTTCAGCGAAAGGTCTCGTCTGAGCTTCGGTGCGTACGCTGGGGGCAAGCTTCCCGCTTGCTGGGGAGCACTATATCACGGCGAGTAAAAAACTTACACGCCTATTTGCGTGGCTCTTGTTCTCGCACCCGCGGCCGCACCTCTACAGGCCTAAGGTAGCCGCCGCCGCGTCTCGGCCAGGCAGATGCCGGTCGACACGGACAGGTTCAGGCTCTCCACCGAGCCGCTCATCGGGATGTGCGCCAACACGTCGCAGTGTTCGCGCGTCAGCCGCCGCAGGCCGCTGCCCTCGGCGCCCAGCACCCAGGCCATCGGCAGCCGCAGGTCCACCTCGTAGAGCGGCTTCGAGCCCTCCATGTCGGCGCCCACGGTCAGCACGTCGCACTCGGCCAGCTGCTCGAGGAATCGCGCCAAGTTGGTCACGCTGATGTACGGCACCGTCTCGGCCGCGCCACAGGCTACGCGGCTCACCGCTGGCGTCAGACCCACCGCTCGGTCTTTGGGTGCCACCACCGCGTGCACGCCGAAGGCATCGGCCACGCGCAGGCAGGCGCCCAGATTGTGCGGGTCCTGGCAACCGTCCAGCACCAGCAGCAGCAGCTGGTCGCCGGCGGCGTCCATCACCGCGTCGATGTCGTTGGCCAGTTGCACCGGCACCACCCGCGCCACCACACCCTGATGCCGCGCGCCGCGGGTCAGGCCATCCAGGCGGTCTGGTGTGGCCGGGCACAGCTTTACCTTGTGGCCGCCACTGGTCTGCTGCCCAGCCAGCGCCAGCAGACCCTTAAGGCGGCCGTCACGGCGGTTGTCGGCGTACCACAGCTCCTGCACCGAGGCCGGGTTCTGGCGCAGGCGCGAGGTGATGGCGTGAAAGCCCCACAGCAGCGAATCAGCGGCCACGCGAGCCTCCCCGTGCCGGCTTGCCGCCGCCACTCTTGCCGGCGCCACCTGCAGCGCCGCGGCCGGCAGGCTTGCCAGCGCGCGGCTTGCGCGCCTGTGCAGCATCGGCATCGCCCACCACCTCGCCACCCTCGATCAGCGCGAAGTCGATGCGCGTGGTCTCGATGTCGGCGCGCACCACCTGCACCGTCAGGCGGTCGCCCAGCCGGAACTGCCGCCCGGTGCGCTCGCCCAGCAGGCGGTGCTTGTCGGCCTCGAAGTGGAAGTAGTCGGTGCCCAGTTCGGAGATATGCACCAGGCCCTCGATGAACACCTCGTCCAGCATCACAAAGATGCCAAAGCCGGTCACCGCGCTCACCGTGCCGGGGAACACCTCGCCCACACGCTCGGACATGAAGGTGCACTTGAGCCAGTTCAGCACGTCGCGGCTGGCCTCGTCGGCGCGGCGCTCGGTCATCGAGCACTGGCCGCCCAGCGCGTTCCAGTCGCCGGCCTCGTATGTCTTCTTCTTCACCACCGCCTTGATGGCGCGGTGCACCAGCAGGTCAGGGTAACGGCGGATCGGGCTGGTGAAGTGCGCGTAGGCCTCGTAGGCCAGCCCAAAGTGGCCGATGTTGTCGGGGCTGTACACGGCCTGGCTCAGCGATCTCAGCATGACCGTCTGCAGCAGCCCGCCGTCGGGACGCTCGCGCACCTGTGCCAGCAACTTGCCGTAGTCGGACGCCGAGGGCTTGTCGCCGCCGCCCAGGCCCAGCCCGAACTCCGACATGAAGTTGCGCAGGTTCTCCATACGATCGGGTGAGGGGCCGTCGTGGATGCGGTACAGGGCAGGGTGCTCGGCGCGGATCAGGATGTCTGCGGCGCACACGTTGGCCGCCAGCATGCACTCCTCGATCAGCTTGTGAGCCTCGTTGCGCACCACCGGCACCACGCGCTCGATGCGGCCCTCGCGGGTGAACAGGATCTGCGTCTCGGTGGTCTCGAAGTCGATGGCGCCGCGCTTGCCGCGCGCGCCCAGCAGCGCCTTGAACACCGCGTACAGGTTCTGCAGCTCGGGCATCAGACGGCGCGTGTCGTCGTCCAGCGCGCCGCCGGAAAGCGCATCCCAGACGCGGTTGTAGGTCAGCCGCGCCTGGCTGTGCATCACGCCCGGGTAGAAGCGGTAGTCGCCCACCTTGCCCTTGGCGTCGATGTCCATGTCGCAGACCATGCACAGGCGGTCCACCTGCGGGTTCAGCGAGCACAGCCCGTTGGACAGCACCTCCGGCAGCATCGGGATGACGCGGCGCGGGAAGTACACCGAGTTGCCCCGGTTCAGCGCCTCGTGGTCCAGTGCATCGCCGGGCTGCACGTAGTGGCTCACGTCGGCGATGGCGACGATCAGGCGCCAGCCCTTGCCCTGCGGCTCGCACCAGACGGCGTCGTCAAAGTCCTTGGCGGTCTCGCCATCAATAGTGACCAGCGGCAGGTGGCGGATGTCTTCGCGGCCCTTGAGATCAGCCTTCTGCACACCCAGCGGCAGACGGTCGGCCTGCTTGGCGGCCTCGGCGGGGAACTCGTAGGGCAGGTCGTGCTTGCGCAGCGCGATCTCGATCTCCATGCCGGAGTCGCCGTAGTTGCCCAGCACCTCCACCACCCGTGCGGTGGGCTCGGCGGTGCGCGAGGGCTGGGTCAGCAGCTCGACCGTGACCACCTGGCCGGGCTGCGCGCCGGCGTGCTGGCCCGGGGCGATCAGGATGTCCTGAGAGATGCGGCGGTTCTCGGCGGCGATGAACCAGATGCCGTTCTCGCAATAGATGCGGCCCACCAGCGTGCGGTTCTTGCGCTGCAGCACCTCGACGATGGTGCCCTCGGGCCGGCCACGGTTGTCCAGGCCCTTGATGCGGACCACCACGCGGTCGCCGTGCAGCACCTGGTGCATCTCGCGCGGCGAGAGCCAGATGTCGGCCGAGCCGTCGTCGGGGATGCAGAAGCCGAACCCATCCGGGTGGCCGTCGACGCGGCCCGGCACCAGGTCCAGCTTGTCGAGCAGGCCGATGGCGCCGCGGCGGTTGCGCAGGATCTGCCCGTCGCGCTCCATGGCAGCCAGGCGGCGGCTGAACACCTCGAACTCGTCGGGGGTCACGCCGACCAGCTTGGCCAGTTGCACCTCGCCCAGCGGCACGCCCTGCTCGCGCAGGGTCTGCAGTACGTATTCGCGGGAGGGCAGGGGGTTGTCGTAGCGCTGCTTCTCGCGTGCCAGGAAGGGGTCGTTCTGGCGGGGGTCTCCGGCGTGCGCCGGTTTGCTGCGGGTGGGCTTGCCAGCGCGCGGGGCGCTTTTCTTTTTAGGGGTGGTCAATTGATTTCCAGTGGGGTTTTGTATAGTCTGCGCCCTCCTGAGCTGCCCAGGTGGCGGAATTGGTAGACGCACTAGGTTCAGGTCCTAGCGGTGGCAACACTGTGGAGGTTCGAGTCCTCTCCTGGGCACCACGGTTCTGAAGAAAAGGTCTCGCGCGGCGGGACCTTTTTCTTTTTCGGGGCTTCGGCGTCGCGCGCTGGCCCCCAGACCTGCTGTTGGACCATAACAGATTCGGTGATGCGGCGGGGCTTGCCCGGGCCGCCACTCGACCTAACGCGATGACATTTGCGAAAACGGACTGTTAGACTCCGTCCGTCCCAACCGCGCCGGCGCTTGCCGGAGTTCGTGAATGCCGGAACCAGAGATCAACGAACGCTTCGTCCGCTTCCTGCGCGACCGCCTGCGCATCGTCAACGAGGGCGAGCTGCCGTCGGTCAGCATCGTCACCGCGCGCTTCAACCACATCGACAACTGGCAGCGCCCGGTTAGCGCGGAGGGGGGTGCGGCGCTGGATGCGTGGCATGTCGCTGCCGGAACTGTCGCGGCCGGCGTGCACTTGAGCATCCAGCAAAGCGCCGGCAGTGCTGGCGCCCGTTACGGGCCAGCATCTCTCCTCCCCGCGGAGCGATCCGCGGGTTTTTTTGGAGCGCCGTGCTAACGGACGGGGTAGGGCATCCGCAATATCTGCAACTGGCGGAAGTCCGGCACGCCACGACCCTCCGGGTCCAGCCGGAGGTAGAAGCCGCCACCCTGTTGCCTGAAATCCGTTGCGTTGTCGGTGAAGAAGTAGCCGCCGACGCTCAGCTGGGGGCTTAGCGCGTAGTCCGCCACCAGGCTGAGGTTGTAGCCGGGCCCGGTGCTGCGGCTGGATGCATAGGACGCATCACCCAACCCTGCCGCCGCGGCCTGCATGGCGGGATCATCCGGAAAGAAAGGCGTCGCCTCTGCACGAAAGCGCTGCACGCCGCCAAAGGCTTGGACGCGCCAGGCCAGTGCGCCGACCCGTTGCCCCCAGTCGATCGGCACCCCGACAGTCAAGAAGGCCTGAGGGCTGAAGTAGCCCCCATGGCCGAACGTGTACTGGCCCAGATTGCGGTCGTAGCCGAAAGAACTGATACCAAGGCCTGTGGTGATACGAGCATCAGCCTCGTCCAACAACTGCCGGTAAGCGCCAGTACCCGCCTCGAGTCTGCTGTTTCCGGCCACGTTGTGGCCATCGACCAGACTGCCACCGCCATAGGCGTACAGGCCCCAGCCGCCGAAGTCGCGCGACACCTCAACGCGCCCCCCGGTGGCCATCACACCGCCCCATTCGCGGCCATTCCGTGGGTCGCGTGTGCCCGCAAATGAGAGCAGGCTCTCGGTGACCGGGCGCCGCGACAATTGGACCGCGTAGCTCATCCCGTTACTGGAGCCCTGCACGCGGAGTCCGGCACTTACGTCGGCGTACCGGAACCCAACCGGTGTGGTGCCCACGTCGGCGGACCAGTTGGCGTCGCGCCAAGCCAGCGAAAGCCCGACCCCATCCTCGGTCTGTGACGATAAGGGCGTGGCGTTGCGCAGCAGGGGGCCGGCACCGAAACGGTCACGTGTGCCGGCATCGGTGGCCAGCCTGCCGGCCTCGAGCCTGACCGGCGATACCGTGAGGGACCACCCGGATGCGTTGCCTCCCAGCGGCACTGTGAGTGCGCTGGACCACTCGCGAAGTCGGCCGAGCCCGTTCTCGCCCTCACGGCGACGGAAGCCCGGCGCCAGGGCATAGGCCTGCTCGGATGGTGCGGCCGCCTTTTGAGGGCCAGATTCTCCGAAGACGGGCCCCGCTAAATCGGAATCGGTCGGCGTTTCGGCGGCGACCCTGGCCCGCTCGATCTGTGCCTCGGCCTCTGCCAACTGCGCGGTTGCGAAGGCGTTGCCAGGATCGATCAGCAGCGCTCTGGCGTAACCCTCGGCTGCGGCCGCCGGGTCACCCGTGGCGAGGCCCTCGCCGGCCGGCGCGGCCAACTCCCAGAAGCTGGCGTCGCGCAGCGCTGCCTGCCAACGCTGGTCGGTTGCGAGACCGTCTGCCCGCGCAAGCAACTCACGCGCCTCGCCGAAGCGCGACTGCCGCATGCGCACGATGCCGAGACCGCCGAGCGCGTCGCTGCTGCTGGGCTCGGATTCCAGCGCGGCCTCGAACGCCATCATCGCACCCTCGGTGTCCTTGGCATCCAGCGCGACAAACCCCTGCGCGAGCAATGCGCCGATGGAGTCGCGCGGGGTGGCCGGATCGGCGGGCTCGCCACCACCAGGCTGGGTTGCAGGGGCTGGGTTGCTCGCAAGGGGTTTCGCCGGTACCGGCCTCACGGTGACGCCCGCGGCCTTTTTCTTGAGAACCTTGGGCGTCGAGCCTGTCGCGGGAGCGAGGGCGCCACCGACCGGCTGCGCCGACGGGCCCGAGGCACGCCCCAGAGCGAGCAGAGCCTCGGCGTTCGAGGGGTCCAGCTGGAGCACGCGTTTCCAGTTGGCTGTGGCGATGTCGACGCGATTGCGCGCGGACCAATATCTGGCCTGCTCTGCCAGTACCCTGACCGTGGCCCGGCGCGTCTCGATGCCGGTAGGCTCTGCGGCGCGAGCCGACGCGACGATCAGCGTCAGCAGCATCATTGTGAGCAGCGGAGGGATGCGGCGCATTCAGATGTTCTGTTCAGTGGGCCGGGCTCGCCGAGCGGCAGCCGTTCGCGGGCAGTACAAGGCGCCCGCCCTGTTCGAAACGGTAGCGCCCCTCCATCCAGCCGAGCCCGAACATCTGCAGCACGAGATCATAGTAAGTCTGGGGGAAGCCGCCGTCGTCCTTCTCACCGGGCCAGGCCAAGCCCCCGCGGGGGTCGGCGTGGGCCGCCGCGTAGGGTAGCAGCACCGCCCTGAAGCCTGCCGGTGCTCTGCCAGCGTGCTCTCCAGTCGCGATGTCAACTTTTTCGGGCACGCCGCCGCGCAGAGCCGCATCGCGCATCCCCCTCGTCGCATCGAGCATTGCCGGACGGAGAGGATCACCGCTGGCCGTGACGCCAGCCCACAGGTAGACCCTTATCGCATCGTAAGAGCCGGTCTTGCCTGTCTCGATATCGGGGCGCACGGCAGGATTTTGTTGAGGGTCGAACACCAGCCAGTCGGGGGCGTAACCCAGCGGACTGGCATCCCTGAGTATCCTCACCGAGTTGTTGGCGATCTCGCTCCAACGCGGGTCGCCGCTCACCGATCCAGCGTGCCGCAGCAAGGGCAGCGGCATGTAGCTCGGATTCAGACGCCAGGCGCCTGTCCCCAGATCGAAGCCGACCGGGGCTGGCAAAAGCATCCAGCCAAGGCCCTCGATCTGCGCTGTCTCGTGGCGGGCGACGGCGTTCAGCACGCGCTCGCCCTCCCGCGCGTAGTGCGGCTGATCCCAGAGCCGGCCGGCCTCTAGCAGCGCATAGGCCAACCAGAGGTCAGCATCGGCCGCGCTGTTGGTGTCGAGGACGCCCCAGCCCCGTTCGTCTCTTCGGCCCCAACGCCATGCGGGCAGGTGCCGTGCGTCTGGTCCCGACATCAGGTTGTCGCGGGTCCAAGCCCAGACCCGCGAGAAGGCCTCACGATCGCCGGCGACCAGAGCGAAAAAAGCTGCATAGGCCTGACCTTCGGACGTCGACGGGTGCGACGCCTGCTCAAAGTCGATCACCCGCCCATCCGCCTGAACATGGCGGCTCAGAAAATGCTTCCAGAGTGGCCAATCGCAAGGGGCTGCCTCGGCTTTGAGCGAGAACATGCACGCCAACACCCCGACGAGCCCGACGACCATAGCGATCCGCCCGGTCACGGCAAAGAGCCCGGGCAAGTGCGCCTTATTTCGAGAGGCGCTGACGGACGCGCTCATGGAGAGAACGGTAGATCAGCAGGCCGGAGCCCAGAACGCCGAGCGCCATGACCAGAAGCAGCGCGAACGGGCGCTCCGACAGCCACCAATGCATTCGTGTGATGAGTGGCAGTTCGCCGATCTCGTAGGTCTTCTCCGCAGCGATGCTTTCAAACTGGCCCCCACGGAAGCTGACAACACTACCCGTGATGTTTTGGGATTTGCGATCGTCGGTCATCGTGGTGACCAGATCACCGACGGCCTTGCTGCCCGTGCCGGAGACGAGGATGACGCTTCGGCCTTCGCCAAGTGGTGACGCAAAGCCGGCGAGCATCCCCACCTCGCCAGCGTTCGCAGGCAACTCATCCACTCCCAGCTTGTTGGCCCACTTCTGCGCGAGCGGCTGTTTTTCGCGCGACCCCAGTACCAACAGATCGCGGTCCCGGAACTTGTCGACCGTGTCGGCATTTGCTACGGCTAGACGCAGAGCCGGGAATCCGGTGGAGCTGCCCATGCGACCCATCAGATCAAGGTAGGTCTGGATGTCCCGGGCGTCTGGGTCGTTCGGGATGACAACTGCAGTCTGCGCAAGATCGGCGACTCGCGTGAAGGGGAAGCCCGCCTCACGGAATGCAGCCAGATCGGGCATCTCGATCAAATGTGGGTAGCTCGAGATGTCGATCGTGGAGTCCGGCTCGATCGCGCCGTGCACATTGTCGACCGCACGAGTCTGGCAGTCGCCCGATGCAGTGGAGGCATAATTGAAGTGGAACTGCATCTGGGAACGCGGGGGCAACTTGTAGAGCGGCACGCGGAACTTGTGCTCACCATGGCTCGAACGCTCTGGCAGCATCGCCTCCAGCACCCTGGCGACTGGCCCATTGCCAGGCGCCACGATCGACCGAAGCGTCGTCGACGAGACGAATTCCCGGTTGACCCCGATGTTGAGCGTGGATCCATCGTTTTGCGGGCGCGGCGTGTAGCGATAGCGGAGATGTACCGGCACGCCTTTGTCACCCCAGGCAAACAGGTCTGGAGGCATCCTGAAGCCGACGTTGATGATGTCGGGGCTGGAGCCCGATACATTCAGATTGCGCGCGGCTGCCAATTCGCCGATGCGTACCGGTCGATCAGAGCGCAGCCAGTTGGGCGCGTCGTAAGGCTTGCGAGCGTCTGGCAACTTGAAACCCTGGATGCGCAGTGTGTCCCCGCTCATCTTCTTGTGGCCAGTGGCCAGTGCCGCTGCGGCAACGCGCAACTCGGCCGGGTCCCTGCCCATGACCAAAAGGAACCGCCCGGTTGGATCGGTGGGATTTCCCCTCAGTGCAAGGGCGGGGCCAGTTATCTCTGGCAAGAGCAATCCTTGGAACTGCTCGCCTGGAAACGCGAAGATGACCGCATGACCTTTGGCCGGCAAGGTCTGCCCCGAGACGGGGAAGCGGGCGCCACGGTAACCGGACAGTGCGCCCATCCATGAGGACACGACTCCGGCTGCCTCGAGCGTGGCGCTCTCTGCGGCTTTCGGCAGGACGAAGGGCAGCACGATCTGCCGGGCGTCCCGATTGTCGAAGAAGGGCTGCGGCAGTTTTGCCAGGTCCGGCTCGGTCGGAACCGTGGCCAGAGTCAGGGCAAGCGAACTCTTGTTGCTGATGTTGGCCCACAGGCTGGAATGGGCGGGGTTTTCGCAACCATCTGTGTAGTGCGCAACCAGTTGCAGGTCGAGCCGGTTGAATTCACCCAGATACCTGGTCGGGATCTGAACCTCACGGGTCAGGTCGCCGCTGCGCGATGCCTCTGTGAGGGGTATCGAAGCCGCGAGTTCGTCGTTCACCAGAACGTTGATGTGTGAAACATCTCCGATCAGTGACGGGGAGAACGAGTAGTGCAGCGTAAGCGACGCCGAGAGGGGAACCTCGTCCTGCCGGATATTGAAATTGAAGCCCGAGCGGCTATCGGTGCCGCGCAGTTTGAGGGCGTACCCGAGGCCGAGCTGCTCAAGGGTGAACAGGGCAGCGCGTTGGGACAGGGCCTGCGATGCAAAGGCGATGTCGCCAACGTTGACGGATTCGCGGGCGTTGCTGCCAACCGGAAGCACCAGGGCCAGCGCAAGAGTCAGCGACAGCATGTTTGGAAGGGGGCAGTGTTTTTTTCTTTTTTGGCTCATGCTGCTTTTCTGGCGGGTTCTATTGGGCTATTGCTGATGATCGGGTCGCGATAGCCGGGCGGAACCTGGCCGCCGAGCCCTGGCGGCAGGCGGCGCTTGATGCGGGCAAGTCGTCTGGCGATTCGCGAGACCTGGGCGACGCGCCAGCTTTCTTTCGCGATGAAGACGAGGCCGACAAAGCCGATTTGCAGCACACCTGTGAGTGATTCCAGAGCGCCAGAGGGTTCAGCTTTCGCCCAGCTCCTCTCCCAGTTTTCCATGCGGGCAAAGGTGGTCCGGACGCGGGCCAGATCTTGCTCGGGCGTAAGCGCCTCGAATTCGAGGCCGATGAATCCAGCCGCCTGCATGCGGACACGCAAGGGTAGAGGGCCGGACTGCATGTCCCCGTGGAGGATCTCGACCATCAATCTTTGACCCGGCGTATACAGGCCGCTCCGCGGAGGGGTGATGCCAAGGCCTCCGGCTGAGAAATCGCGTATCTGGACCACCTCGACCGAACCATCCTCGGCCATGACGCGGCCCTTGAAGTCGCATGCGATGCGGTGGTGACGGCGTACCTGTCTGGATTCGGAGGCCACCGCGAAGCTCGAGCAGATGATGAGCACGTTGTAGCAGGTCCAGAAGATGTTCAGAAGCATGGTGGGCAAGTCGCCGGCCCCGGTGCTGAGACCGGCCACGCCTGCACCGAGGCACCCGAGGTTCAAGATCAGTAGCGCGAGGTAGGGGCGCGAGATCTGCCGGTCCAGGTGGGAGCGCTTGACCAGGCCGCCCTTTGCTGTGACGTTGAACTTGCCGTGCCCTGGCCGAAAGAGTGCGTACAAGGTGGGGAGTACGATGTATACGGCCAATACCGATTCGTATACCTCATTCCAGAAAGAGGCCCGGAAGCGGCCATGCATCCGGTTGCTGGCGATGCTGGTGAGGATCATGTGAGGCAGCCAATAGGCTGCAAGGAAACCCGCCGAGGCGGTGATGATCCGGGCATCGAAGCCTAGGTAAGCCGCCGGCGCGATCAGAAACAGCAGGCGCGGCAACCCGAACAGGAAGTGAGCCATCGCCGCGAAGTAGCAGAGCCGCTGCTGCCAGCTCAGACCAGGGCCGGTGAGCGGGTTGTCGGTGCGCAGGATTTGTGTCATCCCCCGCGCCCAGCGAATACGTTGGCCGATGTGACTGCTCAGGCTTTCGGTAGCCAGCCCGGCGGCCAGTGGAACCCGAAGATAAGCGGTGTTGTAGCCGTGTCTTTGCAAGCGGAGCGAGGTGTGCGCGTCTTCGGTGACAGTCTCTACGGCCAGCCCCCCTATCTCCTCTAGTGCCGAGCGCCGAATGACAGCGCACGATCCGCAGAAGAAGGCGGCGTTCCAAAGGTCATTGCCGTCTTGAACCACGCCGTAGAACAAGTCGCCCTCGTTGGGGATCTGGCGAAAGGTCCCCAGATTGCGTTCGAAGGGATCTGGCGAGAAAAAATGGTGGGGCGTCTGTACGAGGCCGAGCTGGGGGTCTTGGCGGAAAAAGCCGACCGTTTTCTGCAGAAAGCTGGATGAAGGTACGTGGTCGCAATCGAAGATGGCGACCAGTTCCCCCGACGAGATACCTAGCGCGTGGTTTACGTTGCCGGCTTTGGCATGACGGTTGTCGGGTCGTTGCACATATGTCGCCCCCACCCGCACGGCGAACTCCCGGAATTCAGCGCGCCGCCCATCATCCAGAACATAGACGCGCAGGCGATCGGCAGGCCAGTCAAGGCTCATCGCGGCAAGGACCGTTTGCCGTACGATCTCCAGGGACTCGTTGTAGGTGGGCACAAATACATCCACCGACGGCAGGTCATCTGGCGTCTTTTTCAACTCGACAGGTTGGCGCCCGAGCGGCCATGCGCACTGGAAGTAAGAGATCAGCATCAACGCGATCACGTAGACCTCGCAGGCGATGAGCAGCGTCCCGGCCACCGCGCTCTGCGGGTCAGCGAAATCCAGCGTCTCGTTGAAACGCCACACAAGGTAGCGCATCGATGCAACTGCCGAGAGGACAAGCAGAATGATGAGTGCGCGTCGAGAGTTTTCTCGACGGATTGCCAGGGCGGAAATGCACATCACCGCGCCGAGCGCATACTGGTCGGCGACTTTGAGGGGAGCCGAGATTGCCAACGCAACGAGCGCCGCGGCAGTGATGCCGGCGATCGTCAGGATCGCGGCTTGAGGCCCCTCCCATCCGTTTTTGGGGAGTTTTAAGATGCTTCGCATAAAGACCAAGTATAAAGCCAATAAACTAGACACATTAAATAATTGGCCTTCATCCTTTGGTTTGCGCGCTCGCCGCGGCACGCTTTTTGTGCTCTGCGGCATCTGTCTTCTTTTGTCGGGTCAGGCAGCGTTTGCGTTGGAGGGCTCGCCAGCGGTCAGCGTCCGCCCCATGCTGCAGACCACCACCAGCTGGGATGGCGCGCCGCTGGTCTGGCCGGCCGGACAGGCCGAGCTCACCGCGATCGAGGTCACCATCGCCCCCGGCGGCGAGACCGGCTGGCACGAGCACCCGGTGCCCTCCTTTGGTGTGCTGCTGTCGGGTGAGCTTGAGATCACGCTGCGCAGCGGCGCGGTGCATCGGGTGCGGGCTGGCGATGCGCTCGCCGAGGTGGTGGCCACCCTGCACAACGGCCGCGTCGTCGGCCCCGATCCGGCGCGGCTGGTGGTGTTCTACGCCGGCGCGGTGGGGGTGCCGCTCACGGTGAAGGGGCAATAGCTCACGTTTCGGGTGGCAGCGCGAAGCGTCACCCGTTTGCCACCCTGATATGGTGAAATCCGCCGGCGGCCAGAGTGCCGCAGCCACCCGTTCACCCGGAGTCCAAAAATGTCGCAGCCCAATCGACTGAAGATCGCCGTCGCTGGCACCGGCTATGTCGGCCTCTCCATCGCCGTGCTGTTGGCGCAGCAGCACGACGTGGTGGCCCTGGACATCGTCCCGGCCAAGGTGGCGCACATCAACGCCCGGCAGTCGCCCATCCACGATCCGGAGATCAGCGACTTCCTCGCCCACCGTCCGTTGACGCTGCACGCCACGCTGGACCCGGCGCAGGCCTACGCCGGCGCCGACTGCGTGATCATCGCCACCCCCACCGACTACGACCCGCAGACCAACTACTTCGACACGTCTTCGGTAGAGGCGGTGATCCGTGACGTGATGGCGCTGAACCCGCATGCGCTCATGGTCATCAAGTCCACCGTGCCGGTCGGCTTCACCGCGCAGATGCGCGAAAAGTACGGCACCCCCAACCTTGTCTTCTCGCCCGAGTTCCTGCGCGAGGGCAGTGCGCTGCACGACAACCTGCACCCCAGCCGCATCGTCGTGGGCGAGCGCTCTGACCGCGCCCGAGCCTTTGCCCAACTGCTGGCTAGCGCTGCCAGCAAGCCCGATATCGACATCCTGCTCACCGACAGCACCGAGGCCGAGGCCATCAAGTTGTTCGCCAACTGCTACCTGGCCATGCGCGTGGCCTTCTTCAACGAACTCGACACCTACGCCGCCACCCACGGCCTGGATACGCGGCAGATCATCGACGGCGTCTGCCTGGACCCGCGCATCGGCGCGCACTACAACAACCCCTCCTTCGGCTACGGCGGCTACTGCCTGCCCAAGGACACCAAGCAGCTGCTGGCCAACTACAGCGAGGTGCCGCAGAACCTGATCCGCGCCATCGTCGATGCCAACAGCACGCGCAAGGACTTCGTCGCCTTCGACATCGTCGCGCGCAAGCCGCGGCGGGTGGGTGTCTACCGGCTGGTGATGAAGGCCGGCAGCGATAACTTTCGTGCCAGCAGCATCCAGGGCGTGATGAAGCGCATCAAGGGCAAGGGCATCGAGGTGGTGGTGTACGAGCCGGTGCTGGAAGCCGACGAGTTCTTTGGCAGCCGGGTGGAGCGCGACCTGGCGGCCTTCAAGCGCGATTGCGACGTGATCGTCGCCAACCGCGTCACCGACGAGATCCGTGACGTGCAGGCCAAGGTCTACACGCGCGACCTGTTTGGCGGAGACAGCTGATGATCGAGAAGTGCCTGTTCCCTGCGGCCGGCTACGGCACGCGCTTTCTGCCGGCCACCAAGGCCATGCCCAAGGAGATGCTGCCCATCGTCGACAAGCCGCTGATCCAGTACGGCGTCGAGGAGGCGCTGGACGCCGGCATGCACCATATCGGCATGGTCACCGGCCGCGGCAAGCGCGCGCTGGAGGACCACTTCGACATCAGTTACGAGTTGGAAGACCAGATCAGTGGCACGGCTAAGGAATCCGCGCTCGACGGCATCCGCCGCCTGATCCGCGACTGCAGCTTCAGCTACACCCGCCAGATCGAGATGAAGGGTCTGGGCCACGCCATCCTCACCGGCCGGCCGCTGATCGGCGACGTGCCGTTTGGCGTGGTGCTGGCCGACGACCTGTGCCTGAACCACGGCGGCCCCGGTGTCCTTGCCCAGATGGTTGAGCTTTACCGCCAGTTCCGCTGCTCGATCGTGGCGGTGCAGGACGTCCCCCGGGCTGATACCGCGAGCTACGGCATCGTTGAGGGTGAGACCATCCGCGGCGACGTGATGCGCGTCACGCGGATGGTGGAGAAGCCCAAGCCTGAGGATGCGCCGAGCACGCTGGCGATCATCGGGCGTTACATCCTGACGCCCGATATCTTTGGGCTTATCGAGAGCACGCCGCCGGGGCGCAATGGTGAGATCCAGCTCACCGATGCCCTGAACGAGCAGGCTCGCCGCGGCTGCGTGATCGCCTATCGTTTTAAAGGGCGGCGCTTCGACTGCGGCTCGGTGGCGGGGTATTTGGAGGCTACCAACCATGTCTACCGCAGCCGTCTGGATGACGCGGCGACGTAGCCAAAGCCGCGCGTTGCCAGGGTGGGCTGACTACAGTCCTGCCTCTCGCCTGAACAGGCCGACCGCGGCGAGCCAGTAGTCTTCTGCCCATGCTCTGGCCTCGCCGCGGATCACCACGCTGCCCCTGAGCGTTGGCGCACCCAGCGCCAGCAGCCTTTCGCGTAGTCCTGCGGCCGAGTCCGCAACCGGTGCCAGCGTGACGCGATAGATGGCGGCCTCGGGAATCAGCTGGTTGCGCTGCTCGCGAACCATGATCGAGCCACCTCGCGCCGAGGCCAGGATGCCGTCTGCCAGAACCCGCGTGGCGTCGCTGTCGATACGCGTCACCTGCAGGTTCACGGCGTCCACCGCGCCCGATTCAGCAACGAACAGTGCTTGGTCACCCACCCTCACGCGCTGCAGTTCGCGCTCCGGCAGGTAGGTCACAACCTGCCAGGCCGAGGTGTCCTCGACGTGGCCAACCAGGGTGCTCTTTGCCAGCCATTGGCCGACCTGCAGGTCCGGATCCTCCAGGCGCAGTACCCCGGCGATGGGTGCGCGCAGCGCGTAGCGGTCCATCTCGCGCCCCAGCCCAGCGATCTCCGCGCCGACCTTGGCGCGCTCGGCATCGATCACCGACTGCCGCTCGCGCAAGCGGTTCTCGACCCCGGCCGCGTCCGACTGCCACGCCAGATTGGCGGCGCGGGTGCCGGCCATGCGCTTTTGGTACTGCATGTCGGGCGTCTCCAACTGCAGCAGCAGCGTGCCGGCCGCGACCGTCTCGCCATCATGCGGGCCCAGCTTGGCGACCAGCGCCGACCCCGGCGCCGCTACCATCACCTGATGTGCCGGGCTGAGCAGGCCCTGGGCACGCACCCGCTGGTCCCACGGCAGGACCGCCAGCCAGACCATGCCGCCCATCGCCAATAGCGTGAGCCAGGTCCGCAGCTGCGGCAGGATGTCGCGCCAACGCGAGGCCCAGACACTGAACTCGCTTATCACCGGTGCTACCAGGAACCAGCCGATCTCGATCGCGGCAAGCAGAGGGCCGAGGGGCTTGGGGAACACGTGATAGACCAGCACCGCGATGCCCAGGAAGACCACAGCCCGGTAAGCCCAGGTGATGTAGGCGAACCCGATCAGGAAACGGTGACGAGTGGCCGGCAACTGCTCTGGCACCAGGTCTTGCAGGCTGAACAGCAGGCGGCGCAGGTGCCAGCGTGCCAACGCCCCGGCACGCTGGTGCAGGTTGGGCATGTCGAGCGCATCCATCAGCAGGAAGTAGCCGTCGAAGCGCATGAACGGCGACGCGTTGATGAGTACGGTCGACACCCAGGTGGTGGTGGCCAGCAGGAATACCGCCTGCTTGAGGCCGCCGTCGGGCAGCAGCGACCACGCCAGCGTCGCCCACGCCGCGATCGCCAGTTCGGTGGCGATGCCAGCTGCCCCCACCGCCAGTCTCTGGCGGCGGCTGGCCAGCTTCCAGGCATCGTTCACATCGGTATATGCCATGGGCAGCATGACCAGAAAGGCCACCCCCATGGTCGGTACCTTGCAGCCCAGACGCTTCGCGGTGAAGGCGTGGCCCAGCTCGTGAACCAGCTTGATGCACACCAGCGTCGCACCATACGCGGCCAGACCCTCAAGGCTGAAGAGGTCGACCAGGCTGGCGACGAATCGGTCCCATTGACGCGCCGCCTGTGCCAGACCTAGGGCCAGCGCGACCAGCGTCATGGCGGCAAAGCCACGGGAATAGAGCGGGGCGACCAGTGACACCCAGCGACCAAGCCACCGGTCGGGCCGCCACAGCGGCACACGGAAGAACAGGTAGTGGTGCAGCAGCCAGGCCAGCCAGCCAGTCTTGCGACGCGTCTGCTCGCTCGCCAGGCCGGCGGCTTCGCTGGCGCCATGACGCTGCACCAGTTCGCTCCGGAGCAGAAAACGCGCGACGTCGTCCACGGTCTCGGCATCGGTCTGCAGCGTCGTCTCGCGGTTCATGGCCGCCGCGATGCTGGTGGGGTCGCCCAGTTGCCAGCGTGACAGGATCTCGAAGGTGGTCCAGTCGATGCGGAAGTACAGGTTGCGCACCGGGTCGTGCAGCGACCACGCCGGTGCACCATCGCGGTCGGGGCTGCCGGGGTAGAGGGCCAACTCTTCCCGCAACTGTGGCCAGGTCGCGCTTGCCATCATGGCTTAGACGCCCAACCAGCCCCGCAACGCCGCCCAGGGCCTGCGCACCAGCCAGTAGGCCACCGTTACTGTGGGCCCCTCCAGCTTCGCGGTGCCCTTCATGCCTACCCTTGGCTGCACGCCGCCATCGCCGGTCAGGGTGGCGCGGACCCGGTAGGCGTACTGTCCCTCGGGTCTTGCCACCGCCTCGTGTGCCACGTAGCTCAGCCGGGCATCGATCGGGTTGACCGGGTCGGCTGCCAGATAGAAGGTCACCGCCGTGCCATTCGGCAACTCGATTCGGTCGGCCGGCGCCAGCCAGGCCTCCAGTTGCACCGCCTTCTCGTCGGCCACCAGCATGATCCGTTCCCCGGTCACCACCGGGCGCCCCACCCACTGGCCGGGGTCGTCGAACAGCACCACGCCATCTCGGGGAGCCGTTGCAACACCGCGGCTGTTCAGCGCCTGCAGGTAGCGGACCTCTACCGACTTCTCCTCGATCTGGCTCTGCAGCACCGCCAGTTGCGACTTGCTTTCCGGGTCGAAGAGGGCGCGCTGGGCTTTCTGCCGGTACTCGGCCTGCACCGTTTCGAGTGTGCGCTGCGCCACCTGCAGCCGGCTCGACAGGCTCACCCGGTCGAACTCGAACAGTGCATCGCCGGCCTTGACCCTCTGGTTGGGGACCACCAGAACGCGCTCGACCACGCCGTCGAGGGGCGCCCTGACATACGCAGGCTGCAGCGGGATCAGCTCGGCCGGCGCCAGCACTGTCAGGCGAACCGGCAGCGACGCACACACCACCAGCGTGGCAAGGGCCAGCGTCATGCCAAGCCAGCGCACGCCACGCCACTTGCCGGTGCCGGACAGATCGCTGCGCAGGCCGGCTGCCGACTGGCCGGCTAAGCTGGCAGACCAGATGTCGGCCCATTCCTGCAAGAGGGCCACCTCGCCCTCGGAGAACGGTTCTTCCCGAGCGAGCAGGAGGCTGCCACCAGCGAATCGGCGGCCGGCTGCGAGAGGCAGGGTGAGTACGTTCTGCGGCAGCCAGTCGGACCAGTCGGTGTCGGTCTGACTGGACATGTCGGTCTGGGCCGGGGCAGGGTCGTCATGCTGGCTGAACCACTTTTGCAGCCAGAGCACGTAGGGCGCATTGGCCTCCGGGCTGACCACGCCCGACAGCGCGAGCACGCCCCGCCCCTTCACCCACAACGCCGCCTGCCGGAATGGGACCAGAGCGTGCGTCTCGTTGACCAGCATGAACTGCAGCTCGGCTAGGCTGGAGGCCGATCTTGAACGGCGTCCGAGTTGCAGCAGGGTGGCGAGCGCATGCTCTTCGCCGGGGTGCTGGGGGGCTGCTGTCTGTGTCACATGTCTATGCTACCCGTCCGCGCGCCGCGGCGAGGGAACGGGCGTGCTGGACCATGCGGTCGCGTTCAGCCTTCCAGGCGAAGGGGCCCTGCTCGCGCAACTGTGCCGCCAGAGCGGGTTTGCCGCGAAGTGTCCCTTCCGCGAGGCGGTCGCTGCTAACGCCGACCTGGATGCGCACCGTGGTCTCGGCCTGCTTGCCGGCATCGTCCCGGGCTATCACCTTGATCTGCAGCACACCCTTGAAACCCGGCGGCGCGTTGCCGCGGAACTCGCCCTTGTTGCCATCGAACAACAACCAGTTCGGTAGCGATGTGCCATCGACAAGAGTAGCGACAAGCGTCACCGAGGCTTTGGCATCGGTATGGACGAACGTGTCAGCCGGAATCGTGAAATTGACCTTCACTGCGCCGGCGTTCGCCGCAAAGTTCTGCAGCGGTATGTCGCGCATCACCTTCAATTCTGGAGCCTGAGGGCCATCCGAGAGCCTTGCCACCGGCACTGGGAAACCTGATGTGACCGTGCCCTGCGTCGCTACCATTGCCACGGGCTGCATGGTCCTCGCGCCATCCGTGATCGGCCCTACTGCCGACGCCTGTATCACCGGAAGCGGTGCAGGGGGCGGTGGGGGTGGCGGCAGGGGGGGCGGTGGGGGCGGCGCCGGGACGGGCGCCGGGACGGGCATGGGCGCAGGTGCCGGCGGCATCATCGGCGGCGGTGGGGCCGGTGGCGGTGATGCCGGCCGATCGTCGTCGAGGCTGGTGGTGCTGGTGGCTGGGGCCGGGCTGGTGCTGGTCGGGCTGGTTGGCGAGGCGTCCGGGTACTTCACGCCGCCGCCCTGATCGTTGATGGTGGCGGTGCCGTCGTCGAAGCTGCCGCCGGTGTTGGTGGCGCGCAGGTTGAAGGTGTGGTCGCCCTCGTTGAGGGCGTCTGGGTTGATGGCGGTGCGCACGAGCAGGCCGGCGGTCTCGCTGGTGAAGCCGTCGCTGTCGTTGGGGATGGTGATGAAGCTGCCTGAGGTGTAGGGGGTCCAGGCGGAGCCATTCCAGTACTCGAGGCTGGGGCCGTAGTCCTCGGTGCCATCGGTGGCGATGGTGCCGTTGCCGTTCTCGATGGTGGCGGTGCCGTTGCTGAGGTCGAGTTTGACGAGTTGGCCTTCTTTGCCGGTGACGGTGAAGACGGCGAAGGGGGAGCCCTCGTTGACGGTGATGTCGTTGACGGTGAGCGGGCGGTCATCGTCGAGG
>JAIXXL010000048.1 GCA_027490755.1 Betaproteobacteria bacterium | reverse complement strand
CGTGCGTCGAGATCGAGGCCGGACGCAAGGTTCGGCCCAACCTGCTGCTGACGGCCTTCCGCTCGCCGGCCCTGGGCACGCTGCTGCGGCTGGGCGCGCTCTATCTGCTGGCCGCGGTACTGGCGGTGGCCGCGTCATCGCTGGTCGACGGCGGAGTTTTCTGGAAGCTGATGTCCGGCCAGATGAAGCCGGACGATGCAGACGTGGCCGTGGCCGGCCTGCCGCTGGCCATGCTGTTTGCCGTGCTGGTGTACTTGCCATTCGCGATGGGCTTCTGGCACGCCGCGCCACTGGCGACATGGCAGCGCATGGGACTGTTCAAGGCCATTTTTTACAGCTTCTTTGCCGTGCGCCGCTGCGGCAAGGCCTTCCTCGCTTACGCACTGGGCTGGATCGTGGCCGGCATCGCCGTGCCAGCGATCGTCAGTGCCATCCTCGGCTTACTGCTCGGCAAGACCCTCGTCACCGTGATGCTCTTGATGCCGCTGTCGGTGATCCTCACCCTCGTGATGTACTGCTCCTTCTATCCCACCTACACCGCCGTGTTTGACAGGCCGGAACAAAACCAGAATTTGCTGCACTGATTTTGAGCGCTTTGTCGGAGCAATCAAAATCATTGATTTTGTAGTTTTTCCGCAACGCGTCTACGCACTCCCTCCGTCCTCTGCCGTCGGCCGGCGATCCGGCCGGGCGGGAACATCGCAAGGTGCCGCATGCATGGACCCGCACGCTCCGCCGCCGCTGCCGAACCGCCCCTGCTGGCCAGGATCGCCCCCTTCACGCCGGGATCTCTCGAGACACGCCTGATCTATCCGGTCGATACGCCGTCAGGCAAGTTCAAACAACTCAAACGGCTATTGCTCACGCCCCTGATGCAATGGGAGGCGCGACAACAGGTCAGGAGCTTTCTCGACAAAGACGGTGTCCGGCAACTCGTCACGGCACGAGCCCTTGCCACCCGTCTGGACAAGCATCCTTTCCGCACGGTGTCGGCCGGCGAGCTGTCTGCCGTGCTGGCGGAAGCGGCACAAAGCAAGGTTGCGGTTCCGGGGACCCTGCGACCGCTCACGCAAGCCTATTTCCGGGATCCGGACCATCTCGCGGCTGCATGCCGCCGGCATCTCGGCATGCTGTCCGAGCGCGAGAGCCGGGCGCTGGACGCCCTCATCGCGTTTGTCCGTGATCCCGACGCGCCGCTGAACCGGCGCGATGGATTCGGGATAAGGCAACTGATGGAGAAGACAACCCGAATGTCGCTGCCTGCGGATGTCGATGCCGTCCTGACGGATTACCTGCAGAGCTACGTGGACACCTACGAACAGGCGGCCCGGACCACCAGCGGCTTCGTCGATGGCGAGGATGGACAGGCGCTTCTGTTGGCCTTCGAAGAACTGCATGACCGCCTTCCGGCAGCGGCGGGTCCCCGCATCGATGCACTGGAATGCTTCTGTACGAAAGGCGCGATCGCCGCCAAAGATCGTATGTTGCTGCTGGGAGCAGTGCCGCTGTTGGCCCAATATTGCAGCAAACTGAGCAGGGAAACCGTCATGCAGCTGCTGCCCCGGGTAATCGCCGCCGAGGATGCGCTGGAGGGAAAGACGGGAATCAATGCGCTGCAACTGCCCGAGCATCTGACACCTGACGAGAAGAGGCTAGCCTGCGATCTGCTGCTCGCCGCACGAACATCGACGAGCAGCTGCTCACCGACCGCTACGATGGCATTCATCGAATACATCAGCCTCAAGTCCCGTATCAGAAGCCTCGAGGCCGACGTCCGGCGATCCGGAAATTTGCTGGCGGCCGCGACACGCGATACGTCGGCAATATTCGAGAAGCAAAAACTGGCTGCACTGCGAAAGCGGCGCTTGCCGAACAAATCATTGAAGAAAAAAACGCTGGCCTACAAACCCGTCTGGAATGCAAGCACGCAAACACTGGCCGGGAAACGCGCCGAACTGGGCGATTTGCAGCGCCGACTGATCAATCCGGAATCTCGTATGCGGCTTGCTTATATAGCCCTGCATCCGGACCGGCTGATGCAGGGCCTGCCATTACCCAGCAAGAAAACTAAAGACTTTGTAGAGCGGGTGCTACACGATTTGAGGGAGGATCTGCACAAGACAGGAAGGGCGAACGGGGCGTCGGTCGATTTCACCGCTGCGCCGGTTCAGGACCAGTGACGAAGTTCACGCCCATCGGATCCCACGGCTTCAACCTGCTGCGTACAACATGATCATGTGCGCACACAGTCTGCTTGAAAGGTTTGCGTACCTTGAATACTTCGTCAATTCAACGTGCCCCGCACGATATCGGAAGTGGTCACACCGGGCCGGCTGATGTTCACAGCCCCCAAGGCTACAAGCTTCTTGACGGCCACCGGACCATATCGAAATCTGCTCAAAGCAAGATCAAGAACCTCGCCTATACACTGAGCACGCCCTTTCGCGCCCTGCTTCGAGCGCTTGTTCAAAACAAGGCTGGCGAACAAGCGGGTTCGTGCGGCCTGACTCATATCAAGGCAAGGGCTGCATCGGCCAGAACCAAGGCAGCGATGATCTCGGAATCAAGCGCCGCCTATGAAGTCGTCGGAGGTCGCGGAGGCCATGGAAAATTCAAGCCACCGCCAGATCCGATCATCTATGGCTGACAGCCTATTCCTGCCTCAAGCCACCCGGTCCAGCTTCGCAATCCCCAGATCCAGCAGCTTCATCCCGTTGCGTCCGAAATTGATATGCGCACGCGCCTGCGTGCCGCTGCCTTCGATATTGACGATCACGCCGTCGCCGAACTTTGCATGACGCACGTTCTCGCCGACGCGCCAGCCGACGTCGCGGCTCATTTTCTGCGCGATCTGGTTGTTGCCGACGTCGGGCGAATCGATCCACGCCGT
>JAIXXL010000037.1 GCA_027490755.1 Betaproteobacteria bacterium | reverse complement strand
GTCGTCTCGCGCCAGGTCGTGATCGCCGACTGGCTGTTCACCACCCCGGCCATCATCCTGCAGCCGGTCACGGGCTTCGCGCTGATGCAGTTGGCCGGCTATCCGCTGATGAGCCGCTGGATCGTCGGCTCGGTGCTGCTCTACCTGCTGGCCGGCGCCTGCTGGCTGCCAGTGGTCTGGATCCAGATGAAGATGCGCGACATGGCCCTGCGCGCGGCGGCCGCCGGCGAGGCCGAGCTGCCGGCAGCGTACTGGCGCTACCTGACGATCTGGACCCTGCTCGGCATTCCGGCCTTCCTGGCATTGGTGCTGGTGTTCTGGCTGATGGTCGCGCGCCCGGCCTGAGCGCCCGCCGCCCCGCGCCGGATTTTCATTCTGAAAACCTTCGCCGGCGACGGCCGCCCGGCCGCATCAAAAGTGCTGAAAATTGTGATGATCGTCACATGAATAACGCGTCAAGAAAGTTACCTTGGGTTACTATTTCCGGATGTCCCCGTACCCGCTGCTCGCGGCCGGCCATCCCGGTTTGGAGACCCGACTTGCTCAGTCTGACTGTGCGGCCTCTCGGCAAAACCACTGGCGCGCTCTCGAAGGAAGAGCGGCTCGGGGTGGTCGCGCTGTCGAAAATCCCGCTGCTGGCCGGATTGCCGGACGAACTGCTCGGCGAACTGTCGTCGGCCGTGCGCCGCGTCCAGTACGCGAAGCGCGAATTCGTCATCCACAAGGGCGACAGCAACATCGACCTGCTGTTCCTGCTCGAGGGCCGGCTGATGGTCTACGACGTCACGCCCGAGGGCCGGCAGACCGGCCTGAACTTCGTCTCCCCCGGCGAATTCTTCGGCGAGCTGGCCTCCATCGACGGACTGCCGCGCTCGGCCACCGTGGTGGCCGCCGCGCCTTCCGTGGTCGGCGTGCTGCCGATGCTGGCCGCGCGCAAGCTCATCTTCGGCAACCCCATCGTCGCCGAGCGCATGCTGCGCCACATCGCCTTGAAGCTGCGCGCGTCGACCGAGTACCGGGTGCTGCTCGGCATACCGAACGCCTTCTGCCGCGTCTACCACCTGCTGCACATGCTGGCCAAGCCCGACCCCGGCCGGCTGCTGACGATCGAGAACATGCCCACCCACGAGCAGCTCGGCCTGATGAGCAACACCAGCCGCGAGACCGTCACCCGCGCGCTGCAGGTGCTCTACGAGCAGGGCGTCCTCGAAAAAGACGGCCGGCGCGGCATCATCCGCGAACTCGACCGGCTGCAGGAGCTGATGCGCGAGCACCAGTAGCCGGCGGCAGCGCCAACAGTCGCGCCAACGGCCGCGCCGCCTGATGCGCCGCCTGCACGCATGGCGCGCCCGCGCGCCGGTAGCCATCGCCGCGCTGCTCCTGCTGTGGGCCTATCTCGTGCGCCCCGAGCTGCCGTTCGACAGCCTCGAGCATCATCTGTACGACAGCCTCGTGGCGGTTGCGCCCGCGGTCGCCGACGAGCCGCGCATCGTCATCGTCGACATCGATGAAAAAAGCCTCGCCCGCCTCGGTGCCTGGCCGTGGCCGCGCGCCACGGTCGCGCAGCTCGTCAACGAACTCACCGGCCGCCACCGCGTGGCCCTGCTGGGCCTCGACATCGTCTTCCCGGACCCGCGGCCCGGCGACGCCGCGCTGCGCGCCGCGCTCGCGCAGCCGCAAGTCGTCGCCAGCCAGACGCTCGATTTTTCGCCGCGTTCCGACAATCGCGTCGGCCATCTGGCGGGCCGGGTGCGCGTGCGCGGCGACGTCGCCGCCCCGCGTGCCGTCGGCTTCATCGCCAACGACCGCCGGCTGGTGCCGCCGCACGCCGGCGTCGGCCACATCAGCCCGCTGATCGACGACGACGGCCGCGTGCGCCGCCTGTACCCGCTGGCCTGCGTGGCCGACGACTGCATGCTGACGCTGTCGCTGCAGATGTTCGCGCAGCTGGCCGGCGACACCGGCGGCGGCGCCCCCGAGGCCGAATACCGCGAGCGCGGCACGCGCCTGCGCGTGGCGGCCGGGCAGGCCGAGCCGCTCGAGCTGCCGCTCGACGCCCGGCGCGCGCTGGTCGTCCCCTACCGGGTGGCCGAAGGCGGCTTCCCGGTCGTCTCGGCGGCCGACGCGATGGATCCGGCGCGCGCCATTCCCGCGCTCGACAATGCGCTGGTGCTGGTCGGCAGCTCGGCGCTCGGCATCGGCGACCGCGTCGCCACCCCGATCGACACGCTGACCCCCGGCGTCGAAGTCCATGCCCAGCTGCTGGCCGCCCTGCTGGACCAGCGCCCGATCCGCCCGCTGGCGGCCGACTCCGCGCCTTTCCTGCTGCTGCTGGCGGCCGTCCTGCTGTCGTGGCTGCTGTGGCCGCGCCACCGCCATGCCGCGCTGCTGTGGCCGGTCGTCGCGCTGGCCGCGCTGGCGGCCGTGCTGTCGTGGCTGCTGCTGGCGCGCGACCTGTGGCTGCCGCTGAGCCCGCTGCCGCTGCTCGTGCTGGCCATCGCCGCGCTCGACCTGCTGCGCCAGAACGTCTCGCTGTCGGCGCGCCTGCAGGGCGTCGGCCACCGCTTCAGCAGCTTTTTGCCCAGCCTCCTGGTCGGCCGCCTGCTCGAGGACCAGCGCATCGGCCCCGAGACCGAGTTGCGGATGATGACGGTGCTGATTGCCGACATCCGCGGCTTCACCCGCGCCTCCGAAGGCAAGCGGCCCGAGCAGGTGGCCGAGTTCGCGCAGAAATGCTTCGAGGTGCTGTCGGCCGAGGTCACGCGCCATGGCGGCATCATCGAGAAATACACCGGCGACGGCCTGGTCGCCCTGTGGGGCGCGCCGGCCGGCGGCCAGGCGGGCCAGGCGGGGGCGCTGCGGGTGTCGCTGCCGGTGCGGCCGGCCGCGCCCGACGGTCGCGCGCCGGCGGCCGAGGCGCTCGACGCGGCCCGTGCCGTCAGCGCCGCCCTGGCCATGCAGGACGGCATCGACCGCCTCGCCGGCTGGTTTGGCGAGCGCGGCTACGGCCCGCTGCGGCTGAGCATCGGCCTCAATACCGGCCCGTTGTCGGTCGGCGTCTACGGCAGCCGCGACCATTTCGCATGGTCGGCCCAGGGCCAGGCCTTCAACGTCGCCTCGCGCATCGAGCGCCTGACGCGCGAACTCGACGACAACCTGCTGATGGGCCGGCCAACGGCCGAACTGCTGGCCGCCGACCAGGTGCGCGGCGTCGGCAGTTACGCAATCGAGGCGCTGTCGCAGCCGCTGGACGTCTACACGGTCAATAGCAAATAACAAACGGTTTGTATAAGCGAATGCGGCCGCCGCCTGCGGCGGCACCGGATAGGCAAGCCCTTGTTTTAAAAAGGCAATTCTGCTTTTGACAAGCAGGCCGGCCGTGCTTCTTTCGTTGTTGCATGAAGAATTGTTAGCTGTGTCACAGTTGCTTCATGTTAATTTGTCATAGTGTTGTTCTGTACAGGAGTCCGTCGGTGGCAGCGCGCGCAACGCGTGCCGAGCCGCTCGGGCATTCGGTGCCGTGCAAGCGGTGCCGCCTCACCGGAAAACCCGCGCACCATGACATTTGCAGCCCCGATTCGTGTCGTTCTGCTGGCATTGGCCGCCTGTGCCGGCCTGCTGCCGGCGCTCGTCGGCGCGGCCGAGCCGGTCGGGCGCGTGCTGTTTGCCATTGGCGACGCCCGGCTGGCCGACGGCACCCCGGTGCGCAAGAATGACGGCATTGCCGCCGGCCAGACCATCGTCACCGGCGCCAACGGCCATGTCCACCTGCGCTTCGTCGACGACGCCTTCGTCAGCGTGCGCCCGAACTCGTCGCTGGCCATCGAGCAGTATGCGTTCGACGCGGCCAACCCGGCTGCCAACCGCGTGCGCTTCCAGCTCTCCAAGGGCGTGGCGCGCCTGATCACCGGGCGCGCCGGCCAGGCCGCCAAAGACAACTTCCGCGTCAATACGCCGGTGGCCGCCATCGGCATTCGCGGCACCGATTTCCTCGTGCAGGCGCGCGACGCGCTGACGCGCGTGGCCGTCCAGCAGGGCGCCGTCGTCGTCTCGCCGTTTGGCGACGACTGCGCGCGCGCCGCCCTGGGCCCCTGCGGCGGCACGGCCGCGCGCGAACTCGTCGGCTCGCTGACCGGCAACTACCTCGAAGTCAAGGGCACGGCCGCGCCGGTGCTGGTGGCGCCGCCCAACGGCCGCCTGCCGTTCGAGCTGCCGCGCCCCGAAGAACCCAAAGTCAACCGCGACGGCGCCGCCAGCGCCGGGCTGCCCGACGGCATGGGCGGCAGCCCCAGCCTGATGTGGGGCCGCTGGTCGGGCCACGCCAGCGTGCCGGCCGGCTATGAAGTGGTGGGGCAGAACGATGCGCTGGTGCTGTTCCGCGCCGTCGAGGCCGCGCGCCTGCCGACCACCGGCTTCGTCTCGTTCCGGCTGCAGGAAAGCCAGGCCTTCGGCCGCAGCCAGGGCAACTACGAGCCGGCCGCCGTCTCGGCCGCCAACTTCTCGGTCAACTTCGACAAGATGCGCTACGCGACCAGCTTCCGCTGGGAGTTCGAGGGGCAGGACCACGTCCTCTACAGCAAGGGCGGCATCGGCAGCACCGGCCGCCTCGCCCCCGACCGCGACGCCTCGAATGTCGCCGTCTCCGGCGCCCTCAATGGCAACGGCGACGAAGCCGCCTACGTTTACTTCAAGAACATCAGCAGCGACTTGAAAGCTTACGGAATCCTGCGCTGGGCACGGTAACGCGGGGCGAGGCAGTGCATCGTCCCCCGGCCCCCGCCCGATCGGGTGCGGCACGACCGCGCCGGTATGCGCTCGCCCGCTGGCTGCACAGTGCGCCGGCCGCGTTGCTGTCCTGGGGCCTTGCCGCCGGCGCGCTGGTGCCGACGCTGGTGCCTATGTTGGTGCCCGGCCTCGCAGTGGCACAGCCGGCGCCATCGGCTCCGGCCGAACAGCCGAGCGCGCCCGACTCCACCCCCGCCCACGCCGGCGGCTTCATCGACACGCTGCGCGCGCAGGCGCGGGCGCTGGCCGAGGCCGGCCGTGCCGAGGCTGCGTTCGAGCTCGTCGCCTCGCACGAAGCTGCCCATGTCGGCGACCCCGACTACGACTACCTGCTCGGCACGATGGCGCTGGCCGCCGGCCGCCCGGCCGCGGCCGTCCATGCGCTCGAGCGCGTCGTGCTCGTGCAGCCCAGCTATGCCGGCGCCTGGCTCGATTTGGCCATTGCCCACTTCCGGCTGGGCGAGATCGACACCGCCGACGAGATCCTCGCCCATGTCGACAAGCAGTTCGACCCGCCGCCGGCGCTGCGCGCCGACATTGCCGGCGTGCGCCGCAGCATGGCGGCCGCCCGCCGCTGGCGCGGCTGGCAGGCCGAGCTCGGCGCCTTCGGCGGCCACACCAGCAACGCCAACTACGGGCTGGCCGTCTCGGCGCTGAGCCTGTCGCTCGACGGCGTGCCCGCCACGCTGCTGCTCGACCCCAGCTACCGCCCGCGGGCCGACAGTTTCGGTGAAGTGCGCGCCAGCCTGACCCGCCGCTTCGAACTCGCCGACGGCCGCCAGGCCGACACCAGCGCGCTGCTGCGCCACCGCCAGCACGGCCACGAAAGCGCGCAAGACCAGTGGGACGTGGCCGCCAGCGGCACCTGGCGCCGGCCGCTCGACTGGCGCGGCGTGGCCGGCGCCATGCTGTTCGCCGGCGCCCACCTGCGCGACTTGCGGATCGACCAGCGCGGCGTGAGCCTGCTGCAGGCCAGCGGCGGCGTGCGCCTGCCGGCCGGCCGCTGCAGCCTCAGCACCCGCGTCGATGCCGAGCGCCGCATCTTTGCCGGCGCCAGCGAGTACGACGCGCAGATTCCGTGGCTGGGCGCCGGCGCCGAATGCGCAGCCGGCGACTGGCAGTGGGGCGGCCAGCTGCGCCTCGGCCACGACAGCGCCGTCAACGACCGCCCCGGCGGCGACACCCGCCGCGCCGAAGCGCTCGGGTTTGCGCGCTGGCAGGCCCGCCCCGGCCTGCAGCTGGGCGCCGTGCTGTTGCTGGCCGACAGTCGCGACGCGCAGGGCTACAGCCCGCTACTGGCCGGCGGCGATCGCCGCTGGGTGCAGCGCCGGGCCGCCAAGCTCGAAGCCGTCTGGGTGCCGGGCGCCGACCCGCGCAGCCCGTGGGCAATCGTTATCGAAGTTGAAAGCATTCGCGACCGCTCGAATATTGGCCTCTCCACCCTCGACATCACGCAGGTGCTGACGGGGCTGAACTACCGCTTTTGAAAACTATTTCAGAAATTGTGACGTTGTTCACAGGAATGTTTCTAAGAAGCATCTATTGTTATCGGGTAATTGTGGATAAAAGGGCAAAAACCCGCCGCAGTTAGCCGCAAGGTACCGGACCCCGGTACCGGCACCAATCGTTGCTTACTTATAACAGGAGCATTGCATGCCGACTTTTACTGCCACTTCGGGTCGCAAGACCTTCCGTGACACAGCGAACGCCGCCGACACCTACGTCATCGGCGCGGACGCTACCCGCGTGACCATCGCCGGTCGCCTCACCAACGCCGACGTGCTGAACATCGAAGGCCTGGCCTCCGAGTACACCGTGCGCGCCTCGGGCCGTACCATCACCCTGACCAACGGCGAACAGACCGTCGTCTTCCAGCTGGCCAACGGCGCGACTGCCGTGTCGGTGCGCTTCCTCGACGGCGCGCTGAACGCAGCCTTCGACGGCAAGACGTCGACCTTCGGCGGCACGAAGCTGGGCAAGAAGGCCGTCGACGTCAATGACGCGAACATCGACGACACGAAGGCGGCGACAGCCTTTGATGCCGGCTCGGGCAGCGGCACGACCACGACGGGCGGCACTTTCACGCTCACTACTAGTGTGGACAGCCCGACGGCAACGTCGGGTAACGACACGATCACCGGCCTGATCGGCGTAAGTGGCACTTTCAACGTTGGCGACTACATTGACGGCGGCGCGGGCACTGATACGCTTTCCCTAAATATGATGAGCGGCGGCCAAGCACCTTTCGTCACGCTGCGAAATGTCGAAAACATAAACCTTCGCCTGCTGGAAGCAGGGCCGGGCTCAGCACTAGCCCTGAACGCACAAGACTGGTCAGGCGTTACAACTCTCTCGTTCGACAATTCTCTTGATGAGACTGCCATCCGTGTCTCAGGCCTGTCCACCACACCGACAATCAGCGTCAAGAACGAAGTGGATGTAAACCTTGACTATGTTGGCCTGACCTCCGGGACAGATGCTGTGACTGTTGCCCTCACAAGCGCCGGGTCTGGCGGTGGTACCGCTGAGTCGCTCGCATCTGCTGGTGTGGCCGATATCGACGTTGATCTGGACAATGCTGGCCTGATTGACACCATGAGCGTAACCCTGGCGACTGGCACCAACTACGCCACGCTGGAAGCGGGTGCCGATCTACGTACGCTTAACATCGGCGGCGCAGGTAACGCATATCTCAGCACTGATGACACGATCACAGCGCTGAACGCGTCTACCGCAAGCGGTAATCTTGATATCACATTGTCTGGCGTTTCTGATGTGACTGTCACCGGTGGTGCTGGCAACGACACTATTCGCCTCGGCACAACCCTGAGCAACAACGACTCGGTGAATGGTGGTGCAGGTACCGATACCGTGACAGTTAGCGTGGCGGGTTTCAACCGCAACCTGAACACCACGAACGTCGAGAGCGCGACCGTGACTTTCACTGAAGCGGCAGGTGGCACGCTGAACGCTTCGGCCTCGACGACGACGGCCTACACGCTGGCTGCCGGCACGGCAGGTAACGTCGCTGCGCTGGAGGCGGTTGCCAACGGCACGACAATCACCCTGAATGACGATGACATCGGCAACGTGACGCTCGACTACGCGTCGGGCGCCGCCTCGACGACCCTGAACCTCGGCTCGGTATCGGGCACCGTGGGTGTCGGTACGCTGGCCATCACCGACGTCGCTAACGTGACCATCAACGCCGTGGGCGTATCGGGTACGGTTGGCGGCTCCATCGGTACCGCGTCGTTTGATTCCGACCTGAAGTCGCTGACAATTGCTACCTCCGGCGGTGAAGCGGACCTAGCCATCGGTACCGATAACGGCGACATGGATGTTGGTGGTGCAACCTCGCTGACCGTGACCTCGAACGGCTCGGCTGGTATAACTTTCAATAACGTCGACTTGGCAGGTTCCACGCTCGCAAGTGTCACCATTAATGCGAGAGGTACTGACGCTGCCGATATCACTGTGGGAGACGTCAGTGGCTCCGCCATCACGTCGATCGTTCTTAACGCGACGTCGGGTGCAGACGTCACTGTCGGCACCGTTGATTTGGGCAACAATTCTACCGCTGGCGCAGCACAAAACATTACCATTTCGATTACCCAAGGCGCGAACTCTGACGTGACCGTTGGTGCCATTACCGTGACTTCACAAGGCACAACAACGATTAATGTTGCGTCAAACGGCACTGGCGGTGACCTTGATGTCGCGGCGATTGTTCTGGACCGCGCCCAAAACGTAACTGCGGATAGTGCCCCATTGAACCTTGCATTCGGCGCGGTTTCGGTTGGCGCAAGCGCGACTTACGCGATCAACTCCATCGACGCACAAAACGCCGGAACCGGTGCCCAAATCACGTTCGGGGCCGTGACCGTTGGTGAAAACGCCGATTGGAGTGCAGGTCCGATAAGCGCAACCGCGACGGTCAACGTCGATGTCTCGTCAGTTACGCTGACGGTGGGCTCAGGTGCTTCTGCTGATCTCGGGGCGATCACCACCACCGCGGGCGAGGTCGGTGCAGTTTCGCTGACTTTGCTTGGTTCGGACGCCTCGGCTGAGTTTGGAGCAGTAGCCGCCTCAGCTATTGGGGCTTACTCGATCGTCGCGGGATCAGGAGCAGGTGCTGATTTCGGCAACATTGCCGCTTTCTCTGGTGGTAATGCAAGCCAAGGTCGTGTCGGAGCAATCGCAATCGCTGGCGTCGATGGTGCTGACGTGACATTCGGCACAATTAACGCTTCGGCTGTCGGCGCAATCTCTGTTTCTGGTGCATTGAACGTAACTATCGGCACCATCACCACCACCACGCTGGGTGAAGTCAATGCAACTGGTCTTGGAGCCTCCGGAGCCTTTACAATCGATCTGTCTGGCGTGTCCAATTCAATCGAAATTAAGTTGGGTGCAGGTGCTAACACCATCACCAGTGGTGACGGTAACGATGTCATCACTCTGCTGGGCGGCCGGACTGCCGCTTCGGGCAATGACAAGATCCGCTTTGTCTCTGCAAATGGTGGTGTAGATAACATCATCAACTTTATCGGAGGCGCGACTGCCTCGGGTGGCGATCAGATTGAACTTGACGTGTCGGAGTTCGCTACCGGCATTTTTGCGGGTGACGGTTCGGCGATTGCAGCCGCCTCCGACGCAGTTTTCTCTACGGGAAGCGGCGCAGCGTTCACGTTTGACGATAACGTCATCCTTCTGACTACCGCATATGCTAGCCTCACCGCAATGGTTACGGACTTGCAGGCAGACGGCACTCTTGCTTCGGCACTGGCTGACGCGGCAAGCGCCAACTATCTTGTGGTCTGGACGGACGGCAGTGACACCTATGTCTCGCTCGCCAACGTTGAGGGTGGAAGCACTGGTGCAAACACCACTCTGACCCTCGCGAGTGCTTCTGCAGTCGCAATCACGACTTTGGCGCAGATCAGTGGTGTAAGCCCGGGTGCCCTAGTGGCAGCCAACTTCGACTTCGTCTAACCCACGAACCGAAACCGGGGCGCAAGCCCCGAGTAGCCGTACAGCCCCGCTGGCCACAAGCCGGCGGGGTTTTTTGTTTGTACGCTCAGCCACTTCATCTTTCACTCCCTGCCAGCGAGCGTTATCGACCACTTTGCCATCCGTCCGCCACCGCGCCAGAGCGAGCTGCCTCCGGCTGCACCGTAGGGATACGCCAAAGTGGGGGGTGATCCCGTTACTAGAAACGTATCGCCTGCGCCTCGCATGCCCGCTATTCCGGCTCAGGGCGCTCGTGCCCGTGCCGCGCCTCCAGTAGCTGCAGGAGCGCCGTCATCACGGCCAACTGACGCCGCCGCCGGGTCGTGGTACGGCCATGGGTGGGTGGCCGGCCGGAGCCCGGTGCCCCGCCGTGGAGCCGACAGCGGGTGAAGCCAATCGCCGCCCAGCGCTGGCATCGGGCATCCTTCCCGCGCAGCTTCGCGCCGCAGCGCCGCCTGGCATGGGGCGGGTTCAGGAGCGCATCCACAGGGTTTTTGCATCGGTTCGAGCGTGGCATCGGCCATCCTCCGGTCAGCCCGCATCAGGCGCCTTGGCCGGATTGGCTCGCTGCGCCAATACCAGCCGTCCGGCGCTGCGACCATCACTTCCGACGTATACGAGATGGCCATCAAGGACTAACCGGCGAACCGCCGCATCGCAGCGCGCTCCGGCGCAGGGGATGATGCCGGTCTGGCGGTTGGCGAGGTTTCGCAACTGGCGTGCCGTGAAGCGACCCGGTTGCCGGGCAATTAGCTTCAGGATGGTTCTGTCGATTGTCTGGTCATCCCGTGCCGGGTCGCTATGGCAGCCGAATGCGTGCGCCAGGTGGATCAGCGCTGCTTCTGGGGAGGCAAACCAGCCACCCCGGCCGCGCGCCTGCAAGAAGCCGGCATCGGGGCTGTTGTCGGACACCCCAACGAGGTCTATGCGGCAATCTCTGCTCGGGGTGTCAAATGTGAAGTAAATCTGAGCCACAGCCTTCGCTGCGTTTCCGAGGCATTCGCAATAGCGGCTTGAGGTGAGCAGATTCTGTCGGATCACTACCCTGAATCGCCCACCAACAAAAGAGCCCCGCCGGCTTGTGGCCAGCGGGGCTGTAAGGCTGCCCGGGGCCTGCGCCCCGGTTTCGGTTCGTCAGTTAGACGAAGTCGAAGTTGGCTGCAACGAGAGAGCCCGGGGTGACGCCCTGCAGGACAGCCAGTGTCGTGGTCGACAAGGTGTGTCCGCCGGAGGCAAGTGTGGTCGCACCTGCGGAGCCAGCACCGATTGCATCGACCAGCGAAACGTAGGTATCGGTTCCGTCAGTCCAAGCAACCACATACGTTGCCGATCCTTGAGCTGCAGTCGTCATTGTGACGCCATCAAGGAAGTCCAGCATACCCGCAGTCGTGCTCATGGCAGTGGCAATCACGATGACGTTGTCGGTCGCGACGAGCGTATCGCCGGTCGCCGTCATGGCAACAGACAAATCCGCAGCATCGGTATTTGCAATCGCCTCACCATCGACGTTGAACAGGGTTTCTGTGGAAATGCCCGTAGACAGCTCAATCTGATCCCCGCCCGACGCAGCGTTACCGCCAACAAAGTTGATGATGTTGTCGGTGCCTTGTCCCGTCGCAGTGTAGCGGATGACATCGTTGCCAGCCGCAGCAGTACCGTTTCCACGCAGAGTAATGACGTCGTTACCAAGACCCGAAATCACGGTGTTGGCAGCAGCACCCAGCTTCACTTCAACAGCGTTTGTGACGCCTGACAGATCAATCGTGAACGAACCCGAAGCACCGAGATTCGTCGCGTTGACCTCGCCAAGTGTCGTTGCGGTAATCGTTCCGATCGTAACGTCCAGCGCGCCAGACACAGCAATCGCACCGACCGCAGACGCACCGATCGAACCAAACTGCACGTCTGCGCCATCGACACCACTGATCTCGATTGCGCCAACGGTTTGCTCAGCCGTCATGTTGCCGAAATTCGCGCTTGCGCCCGTGGCGGCAATGATCGAGTGAGTGCTGATTGCAGATGCCGTCACCGTGCCGAACGTGGCCGTGGCATCAGACCCCAGCGTCACCGAAACGCTGCCAATCGCGCCACCGCTGTTTTCAACGATGTTGCCAAACACGGCCGTCGCAGACGAGCCAACCGTCACGTTGCGCGAGGAGACATCAACATCAATCAGGCCAGCGCTCACCGTGATGTTGCCGGCACTGTAGCCGCCATCTTGGCCGACGGAGATGTTACCGAAGGTCAGCTGTGCGCCGGTGCCCGAACCAACTGCGATGGCATTGATGGCGACTTCACCGCTTGCTGCGACCGCAACCGCACCGAAAGTCAGGTTTTGTGCCACAGCATCGGCTGTGCCCGTCTTCACCAGCGTGATCGTGCCGATGTCGGCAACGGCCGTACCGTTCTGGGTCAGGTTGACATTCAGGGTACCTTGACCGCTGACCGTAATGTTGCCGACGGTGACATCCGAACTTTGACCTTGCGTGACGGCGATGGTGATCGAACGAGCAGCTGCAGATGCGCTGTCACCCAAGTCCACGGTGCCTACGGTGACGTCAGCGCCCGATGTGCCGGACAGGTTGACTGTCGAGATCGCGGCGCCGCTCACGTCGCCCACCGTGATGCCGGCAGCATTGGTTCCGCGGGCATTGACGCTGACTGCAGCCAGTGCCGTGCCGGCCAGATCGACGTTGGTGAATGCGATTCCGGCCGAACCGTTCGACGTAATGGTCAGCGAGGTTGCGCCACCGAGAGCCATGTCGCCGTTATCGGTACCGATGGCCAGGTCGGCTTCACCGCCGGAGGTAGCAATTGTCAGCGACTTCAGGTCGGAATCAAACGACGCGGTACCGATGGAGCCGCCAACCGTACCCGATACGCCCACGGCATTGATGGTCACGTTAGCGACGTCGGTGATGGCCAGCGTACCGACACCCACGGTGCCCGATACCGAGCCGAGGTTCAGGGTCGTCGAGGCGGCACCCGACGCGTAGTCGAGCGTCACGTTGCCGATGTCATCGTCATTCAGGGTGATTGTCGTGCCGTTGGCAACCGCCTCCAGCGAGGCGACGTTACCTGCCGTGCCGGCCGCCAGCGTGAAGTTCGATACAGTCGAGGCGGATGCATTCAGGGTGCCACCGGCTGCTTCGGTGAAAGCCACCGTTGCATTTTCAACGAGCGACGTGTTCAGGTTGCGGTTGAAGCCGCTGATCGTTACAGCAACGGTATCGGTGCCAGCACCGCCGTTGACCGAGTCGCTGTTGCTCAGCGTGCTGCCGAGGCGGAAAGTGTCGTTGCCTGCACCACCCATCACGGTGAGTTCCGAAGCACCCGAGAACGTCACATCGAGGTTCCCCTGCGCAGCAGCAGCATTGAAGCTGGTGATGGTGTCGTCGGTTACGAGGATGGCGTTACCGGTGCCAGTGATCGTATACGTCGTGACGTTGCTTCCAGCCTCGAGACGCGCGAGGTTCGTGCCCTGCAGAGCTACGTTCACGCCCGAGATCAGGCCTGCGTCTGCCTGGTCCAGATCGAGGTTTGCAGTGCCGTTGGCGGTGGCCGATGCCAGCGTGGTCGCGCCATCCGAGCTACCTGCATTCAGCAGCGTGACGCCCACCGGGCCCGCCGTCGTGCTGTTGCGGAATGCGACGTTGATGTCGGTGTTTCCCTCAAGACGAATGTTGGTGCCGACTTCAGCACCGGTCACCGTCAAGGTCGTTGCTGAAAGCGAGCTGGCATTCGACAGCGACGCAACGCCTGACCAGTTGACAGCATTGATCACCAAGGCATTTGCTGCCGTGCCCAGCTGGCGAACATTGACGTTCTCAACGCCATTGAGCGTTGCAAAGACGCTGTCGGTCTCATGATCGAGTGCGGTCAGGTTCAACGTGTCGGTACCGGCGTTGCCCATGATGTCATCGCCGATCGTAAACGTTCCCGAGGCAGCGACCACGCCGTTGATGGTGTCGTTACCTGCCGAGCCCGACACACCATCGACGCTGGTAGTGAGCGTGAAAAAATTGTGTCCCTAACCGACTGATTCTTAATATTTTTTTGGCAGACATCAAACGTCAACGACCCTGCGACGATTAAATTCTTTCTTCAACGACAGACACTGAGATGAGTTGCTTTACGAAAACGTTTCTAGCAGATAGACAGATACAAAACGCAGATAAAAAGGCTTTGATATGCCTGCCACGCTTCTCTCATCTGAACTACTGGCAAACTGCTCGTGTCCTGAGGGGCGTGCGCATGTTGAAATATTCGACAGCCTCTTGAAAGGCTTTTATGTCGACATCCTGCGCAATGGGCGGATGAATTACCGTGTTCGCTACCGCCTTCTGGGAAAGCCGCGCGTCATCACATTGGGAGATGCACGGGTCATTACCCTGGACGAGGCACGCGAGGCAGCGCGTGACATTCTGCGCAGGGCACATAACCGCATCGATCCCAAGCAACAAGAGCAGGTACTCTCCGGTATTACGGTCAAGGATTTTTTCAATTCGCAGTATTTGCCGTTTGTGAAGAGCTACAAACGTAGCTGGGATACAGACGACTCGATGATCCGAAATCATGTCATTCCCCGCTTGGGGCATCATGTGATGGGAGGCTTGACCCAGGGGGACATTGCCGATGCCGTTAACCAGATGCGGGCAGCGGGATACGCGCCGGGCACCTGCAACAGATTTCTCGTATTGATCCGCTACGGATTTACGCTCGCGTTGCGGTGGGGTGCCGACGGCGTCAGCCGCAACCCCACAAAAGACCTGCTCAATCTCCGGGACGACAACCGCATCGAGCGTTTCCTGACACCCTCTCAATCGGAGGCACTGCTCGAGAGTGTGCGGCAAAGCCCCAACAGTGTGTTGCTGCATATTGTCCATTATCTGGTGCTGACCGGAGCACGCAAGCGCGAAGTACTCGATGCGCGTTGGTGCGATGTGGATTTTGAATTGCGGCTGTGGCGTATTCCAAAAACCAAGTCGGGTAAGGTGCGCCACGTGCCGCTGTCCGCCGAGGCCCTGCGTTTGCTGCATCGTTTGCACGCCGAGGCCGGCGGCGGTGCCGATTTCATTTTCCCCAACCCGGCGACTGGCAAACCTTTCATATCCATCTATTACAGCTGGGACGCCTCGCGTAAAAGGGCGGGCATTCCTGAGCTTCGCATTCACGATCTTCGCCATAGCCTCGCGTCTTTCCTCGTCAATGCCGGCCGAAGTCTTTACGAGGTGCAGCAGTTGCTCGGGCATGCAGATATCCGCACGACCAGCCGGTACGCCCATCTCAGCCGCGATCGCCTGATGGAGGCTGTCGAAACCGTCCCTGTCAGATTGAAGCCGCCTTCAGACACGCCGCGCGTCTGAAGGCCGCCCCCCAGCGCAGGCTCGAGCCGCGCCGGCTCGTGCCATGGGCCCGGGTCTCTCGAGGCTGCGACCCGCCTCAACCGGCGGCAAGTCCGTTCGGATCTCGGGTAAAACAACACAAAGACACCGAGCGGAGTCACGGTTCGCTCGCCCCGATCCTCCTCGTCCTGTCCCGCAGTTTGCCAACCTGTCAACGCATCCGTACGGCCGGTTTTGACCCGGAGGGTATCGGCTGACCATGCGGACGCTGCATCAACTATATGAAAAAAACCGGCCAGATTTCGTGTTTGTGACGGCTGACACAGTGACGATTGCACTGAAGAAACGAAAATCACATATGAAATTTATGGCAGCGGCGGCATAAATCTCGGCGCCAAGCGGCGGCGCAAACCCTTGGAAACGGGAAGGGCATTTTAAAAAAAATGAAACAGAACGAGCTGATCAAACTCGCGGCAGAAATAGATGAGGCGTTAAAGCAGAACCAGTTGGATGTGGCCGATACCAAGGCCGACTCCCTGCTGCGCTTCAACCGGTCCGCAGGGCTGGCCTACAAGGGAGTCGTCGCGCTTCGCCGCGAGCAGTTCGACAGGGCGGAGGAATATCTGGTCGAGAGCTTCCAGCTGAATCCGAAGCAGAACCTCGCTCTCGCCAACCTGATTCCCACCTACATCAAGAAGCGCGACTTCAAAAAGGCCGTGGCCTTTGGTGAGCAGGCCTACGAGGTCATGCCGAAGAACCAGAGCGTCTGCATCAATTACGCGGCAGCGCTGCTCCAGGAACAGCAGTATACGAAAGCGCTCGAGATCCTCAAGCCGCATCATGAACCGGACCAGCCGAACGTATCCGTCCTGAGCGGGCTGATTTCCTGCTACCGGTCGCTGTTCATGAAGGAAGAGGCGGATGCGTTACTGAAGCTGGCCGAAGAACACTTCGGGGACAAGCACGAAATCATCCGCCTGAAAGCCGATACGCTGGCAGAGCGCAGCCCCGAGGAAGCTTTGAAAACATTCAAGGCTGCGCTCGAGATCAATCCGGATAACGTTGCCACGCTGTGGAACATGTCGCTCGTCCAGTTGCGCCTCGGTGAGTTCCGCGAGGGGTGGATCAACTACGACAACGGCCTTCTTCCGGAGGTCGGGAAAATCGGTCGGCCTCTGCCGAAGCTTTTCGAGGGTGCGCGGCGCATCATCGATAGCGGCACCATTGATCCGAACAAATGGACCTTTGCCGCCTGTGAACAGGGTATCGGCGACCAGGTGCTCTTTCTCGGAGTGTTGAACCAGTTCAGGAAAGATTTCCCGAAAACTGCGTTGGTGGCGGAAAAGCGTTTTCAGCCCATCCTGAAGCGCTCGTTTCCGGGGTTGCCCGTCTTTACCTACGGCGCGGCGCCCCTGATTGCCTCCAACCCTGGCCTCGCCAACGGCTTCTACCCGATCGGCTCGATGCAGAAGAAGTACCGCAGCTCGAAGGAAGACTTCATCGCTCACCGCGAGACCTACCTTGCCCCGGACACGGCCAAGCTGGAAAAATATCGGGAAGTGCTGCTCAAGAAAACCGGGGCAAAGAGAATAGTCGGGTTTTCCTGGAAAGGCGGCTACTGGGAGCGCGCGCAGAAAACCAAAACGCTGGAAATCGAGCTCTGGGACCCGATTTTCCGGCGAGACGACGTGATCTTTGTCTCTCTCCAGTACGGCGAGGTGAGCAAGGAAAAAGAGTATCTGAGCAGCCGGTTCAAGAATGTTCGATGGATCGATGGCATCGATTTCAAGAAGGACCTCGACAGCTGGTTTTCGCTGATCTGTGCGTGCGATGACGTGATTTCTGTTTCGACTGCGCTGGTGCACTTCGCCGGCGCTGCAGGGCGCAGCGTTCATCTGCTGCTGTCGGAAAGGGGCGCGCCGTTCATCTGGGGGCTGGCAGACGATTACAGCATCGCCTACCCCGATATCAAGATCTACCGCAAGAACACCAGCCAGACCAACGAAGAGTTCTTCTCTCTGGTCGCATCGAAAGCACTGCCGGAACGGGTGGCTCAATCATGAAGCTCTATGACCTCATCAAGGATCGCCTGAAAGATCCACAAGGCGTCATCTCGGATAACGAGATGTGTGTCCTCAACCGCCGCGATTTCCTCTACAGCGAAACATCGACCTCGGGTGCCTTCCTGCGGCAGTTCAGCGCGCAGCAGGTCACCTACGAGATGTATTCGATCATCGACTTCATCCACTCGTTTGTCTGCAAAGTCCGGGCGCCGACTGAAGTACGGGTGTTCCAGTTGTCCCAGTCAATGACCCTGCCCTCGCTGGCGGTGAGTTCGTTCGTGGGTGACCTCGCATCGCAGGTTCGCGTCTATGCCCCGCGTGGCATCCAGAAAATCCACGCAACGGATGGGTTTGCCCTCGAGCTCGCACAGCGCCTCGAGCGGCAAATGAACGCCGGCCTGCAAATGGCCGACATCGGCGAAGCGGGGGATGCGATCGACATCCTGTTCTGCAATGCATCCAACGAAGCCGAGGTGTCGAGCGGCCTCAAGTCTTTCGAAAAAGTCAAAAAGGGATTCATCCTGATCAAGGGATATGGCCGTAACAAGGCTCCGAATTGCGGAGAAATCATTCTCGACGCGAGGCTGAATGTTCACTGCTCGCTGGCCGGTTTTGGTTTTTGCGCAGCACTGTGAGGAAATCATGAGAGAAACCATCAGCGAACAATATGCACAGCAGCTGAAACAGCTGCATTCGGCAACCGAGTCGTTCGGCGTCGGCAATGTCACCGCAAAGCATTATCCGATGATCGAAAAGCTCATCGAAAAACGGAGTTTCGGCTCGGTGCTTGACTACGGATGCGGCAAAGGCCACTTCGTGCACCATCTGCGCGGGAAAATGCCCGCAGTGCGTGTCGAGGGTTTCGACGTTGCGTCGGACGAATTCTCCGCGATGCCGGCAGATCGTTTTGACCTGACCGTTTGCCTCGATGTGCTAGAGCATGTCGAGTTCGGCGCGCTCGCCAACGTGTTCGCGGACATCCGCGACCACACGAACAAGGTCTTCATCTGTTCGATCGCGAACTACCCGGCAGGCAAGAAGCTTCCGGACGGACGCAACGCCCATGTGACCCAGATGCCTTTCGGATACTGGTTCTCGTTGCTGTCGAATTTTTTTCGTGTCGACCAGTTTCTGCGCACGGGCAAGGCCGAGGGGCTGTATGTCTGCTCCACCCTGAACACGACGATGGACTGGCGCTAAACCCCACTGAAAACCAACCAGCCGCACACCCATGATCAGAGTCACTATCGGGTATGACCATCGCGAGGCCGTGGCGTACCACACCTTCTGCCAGAGCATTCTTGAAAAAAGCTCGATGCCCGTGTCGTTCACGCCACTCGTCTTGCAGGCCCTGCCCGGCTACCGGGAAACCCATACCGACGGGAGCAATACGTTCATTTATTCGCGCTTCCTGACACCGTACCTGCAGGATTTCAGCGGGTGGGCCATTTTTGCCGACGGCGACATGATCTGCCGTGACGACATCGCAAAGTTGTGGTCGCTGCGGGACGAGAGCAAGGCGGTCATGTGTGTCAAGCACGACTACAAGACCAAAGCCCACGACAAATATCTGGGCAACAAAAACCAGGACTATCCGCGCAAGAACTGGTCGAGCGTCGTGTTGTGGAATTGCGGCCATGCCGCAAACCGGATCCTGACGCCGGAGTTCGTCATGAAACAGACAGGTGCCTACCTTCACCGGTTTACCTGGCTGCCCGATGAACTCGTGGGTGAACTGCCGAAGCAGTGGAATTGGCTGACGACCGAGTATCCGGATAACTACGACGCCAGCCTGCTCCATTACACGCTCGGCACGCCCTGCTTCACCGACTACCGGAACTGCGACATGGCCGATGAATGGCACGCAGCCCATGACCGTGCCCAGAGCGGCATGAACGTCTAAGCCATGGCCGTCACTTTTACAGGCGATCTCCTGCAGCTGGGGCAGGAGGTATTGCGCAAGGAAGCGGATGCGGTATTGCATGCCGCATCACGTCTTGACGAGGAATTTGCCGAGGCTACCGGCATGGTGCTGGCCTGCACCGGCAGGGTTGTGGTGACCGGCGTCGGCAAGAGCGGGCATGTCGGACGGAAGATCGCAGCCACGCTGGCATCGACCGGAACGCCCGCGTTTTTTGTGCATGCCGGCGAGGCCGGTCACGGCGACCTCGGGATGATCACGCACGGGGATGTGCTGGTCGCGCTGTCCAACAGCGGCGAGACGGACGAGGTCATTGATTTCGTCTCGTTTGCTCACCGCTTTGGTGCCAAGGCGATTGGCATCACCGGCAACCCGGGCAGCCGGCTTGCCCAATTGTGTGAATGTCATCTGAATTCGAACGTTGCCGAGGAAGCTTGTCCGATTGGTGCCGCGCCCACGGCGTCGACGACGGTGCAGCTTGCGCTCGGGGACGCGCTGGCCATGGCGGCGCTGGCAGCTCGCGGGTTCACGACACAGGACTTTGCCCGAACCCATCCCATGGGTGCGCTTGGGCGCAAGTATTACCTGCGCGTGCGCGACGTGATGCAGCCGCTGGCCGAGATACCACAAAGCTCGCCCGGGGCGCCCCTGATCGATGCGATCCCCGAGATGGCGACTGGCCGTGCCGGTGCCATCGTGCTGCTCGACGAAGGCAAACTGTGCGGGATTTTCACGGATAGCGACCTGCGGCGCCTGATCCTGCAATCGCGCGGCGAATTTGACACGAAGCTCGGCAGGCCGGTGGGCGAGTTCATGACGACCGCCCCAAAAACGATCAGCGCATCGATGCTGGCCAGCGAGGCGCTACGCGTGTTCGAGGAGCGCCGCATCAGCCGCATCGTCTGCATGGATGACGACCGTCCGGTCGGGCTGCTCGCATGGCACGACCTGCTGCAGAGCAAAGTGGCATGAGCATGACCTCTGCCTTCGCATGCACAGATCGCCGCGTCAGCCGCTTGGCTGCCGATGCTGCCGTTCGGGCACGGCCGTGAAGAGCAAATTCATCCTGCCCATCAAGCCTAGTCCGGAGCAGGCGGTTCGGCTCCGGCAACTCCAGGCGAGTTTTGCGGAACTCTGCAACGCATTGATGCCCTTTGTCATCAACAACCGATGCTGGAACCGGGTTGGGCTGCATCACCTTGCCTACCGCAGCTTGCGTGAAAGCCATCCCGGAATGGGATCGCAGATGGTCTGCAATGCCATCTACATGGTGAGTCGCGTATGCAAGAAAACCTATGCCGCGCCCGACAGCCCATGGAGGGTGAAGGATAACCCTGACGCATCGTTGCCGAAGATTCACTTTGGCCCGAATGCCCCTGTCTTTTTTGATCGGAATACCTTGAGCCTGAAAGGCAATCTGCTGTCCATGTTCACGCCGGATGGTCGCATTCGCTTTGAAGTGAAACTCGACACCGAACTCGAGCAGCGCTTTGCGACCGAAAAAATCAAGGAAATCGGTTTGGCCTCTGCGAAAGACCAGTTTTTCCTGACCTTCGTTTTCGGTCCGGATGACGAGGTGCTTGCCGACCACCCGGCCTATGTTTCGATTGCTGCATCGGCCAGACCCGCCGCGCCCATGGTCCAATGAAGAACCCGGAAAAAAAACCCGAATTGCGCACGGCGCTCGCCTCGCTGTCGCCTTATCTCGCGAAGGCGATGATGTTCACGGTCGTGGCCAATCTGCTGTCGCTGGCTCCGGTAGGTTACATGAAAGATGTTTACGGTCCGGTCATCAACAGCCGTAGTCTGTACACGCTTGGTATGGTCACCTTGTTGCTGATCGGGCTGCTGCTGATGTCGGGCCTGCTGGAATGGATTCGCGGCAGGGTGCTGATTGCCGCGTCTCTCGCATTCAATGCCAAGCTCTCCGACCGTGTACTCCAGGCGAGTTTTGATGCACACCTCGCGACGCGCTCGCAAGGCTCGGGTCAGGCCCTGCTCGATCTGAGAACGGTACGCAGCTTTATCGCCTCACCGACCATGGGCGCATTGATGGATGCGCCTGTCAGCTTGCTCTTCCTCGTGATCGTCTACCTCATGCACCCGGTCATGGGGCTCACCGCGATCGGGATTGGACTGCTGCTCATGGCCGTCGGGGTGCTCAATGAGAGGCGCGTGCACCCGCTGGTCCGTGAATCGCAGCAAAGCACGACGGCAGCTCAGATGTTCATCGCATCCAGCACGAAGAATGCACAGGTTGCCCAAGCCATGGGCATGATGGACAAATTGATGCAGCGCTGGTTCGAGCCGCAGTCGGTGGCCCTGCGCGCACAGACTCTGGTGGCCGAGGCGCAGGGCGTAAGTGCCTGCCTGTCCAAGTTTTTGCTCCTCGCGCAGGGGTCGCTCGTGCTGGGAGTCGGCTGCGTGCTGACGCTGATGGGTGAGTTGCCGCCGCATGGCGGTAGCATGATCATTGCCTCGATCCTTGGCGGGAAGGCTATCCAGCCGCTTGCAAAGCTCATCAGTTCGTGGAAGCAGGTGGCGGTGGCGCGCGATGCCTGCGATCGTCTGGAGATCTTTCTCGCCGATAACCCGGTGTCGAGGCAGCGTGTCCAGTTACCGCCCCCCATGGGCAGCCTGTCGGTCGAGGAGGTGACTGCGCGTGCGCCGGGGAGCAAGTCGGTCGTTGTGAGCAATGTCTCGTTCGAACTGAAAGCAGGCGTCAGCCTCGGCGTCATGGGACCGTCCGGCTCCGGCAAATCGAGCCTCGCCCGTTTGCTGGTCGGTGTCTGGACACCCGTTGCCGGTACGGTCAGGCTGGATGGTACCGATGTTCACGCATGGGATCGAGAACAGCTAGGCCCCCACCTTGGCTATCTGCCTCAGGATATCGAGCTCTTCGAGGGGTCGATCGCCGAAAACATTGGTCGGTTTGGCGACATCGAGCGCTCGAAAGTCATCGAGGCATCGAAGCTGGTTGGGCTGCACGACATGATCGAGTCGCTTCCCGAGCAATACGACACACTCATCAGCGCAGACAGTGGCCTGCTGTCTGGCGGCCAGCGGCAGCGGATCGGCCTCGCTCGAGCAATTTACGGCGATCCGAGGCTGGTGGTGCTCGATGAGCCCAATTCCAACCTGGACCAGGAGGGAGAGCGCGCGCTCCATCACACGCTCGAGCACCTGAAGCAGCGGGGAACCACGGTGGTCATCATCAGCCACCGGAAAGGTATCCTGCCCTATGTCGACAGACTGCTGATCCTCAAGGCGGGCAGGCCAAAAATTTACGGACCGCGCGATATGGTGCTCGACAAACTGGCGGGCAAGGACGTGCCGACCATTTCCCCCCAGCAGGCAGCGAGGCAGAAGACCCATGCCTAATCCGACCCTGACCGCGCACGCCTCGCTGCCCGGCGTGCAGAAAAAACACGTGCTCAGAACCTTGGCGCTTTTTCGCAGGGAGCTTGGGCTCGTCGCACTGTTCTCTTCGGTCGCCAACCTGATGATGCTGGCGCCGACGCTCTATATGCTGCAGGTGTACGACCGCGTCATGATGAGCCGAAGCGAGGTTACATTGACTGCAGTTAGCCTGATTGCGCTGATCCTTCTTTCGGCGCTCGCCTTTTCCGAATGGTTGCGATCGAGGATCGTTGTCAGGATCGGTTTGAAGATCGATCTTCGCCTGAGCGATCCCCTTTTTCGCGCAACGTTTCATCAGCAGTTGCGTGGAGACGCCGGCAACCCGACCCAGGCATTCGCTGATCTTGCTACCGTTCGCCAGTGGATCACGAGTCAGGCGGTGTTTGCATTTTTTGATGCACCGTGGACGTTGCTCTATGTCGCGGCGATGTTCATGCTCCACCCGTTCCTCGGCTGGGTCACGGTGGCTTTCGTCCTGAACCTCGGCCTGCTGGCCCTGCTCAGCTCGCGAAAAATCGTCGGCGTCAAGGAAGAGGCCAGCGAGGAGGAACGTGAGGTCAATGCTTTCGTTCACAGCAAGCTCAGGAATGCGGAAGTGATCGAGGCGCATGGCATGGTCGGCCACCTGAAACAGCGGTGGCTTGCGCGACAGCGAGAGTCAATAGCCATCAATGAAAAAGCCAACGATACCGAGCTGAAGATGAGCTCGCTCACCCGCGAAGTGACCTTGCTCAAGCAGTCTTTGGCCTTGGGGGCCGGCGCCATCCTCGTCATTCAGGGCGAACTCACGATCGGCGCCATGATCGCTGCCAATTTGCTGATGTCGCGGGCAACTTCGCCGCTCGACACGATGGTGGGCAGCTGGCGCAGCTTCATGACGGCCTGGGCCGCGATGAGGCGTGTCGACGCGCTGCTGGACGGCGCTCCGAAGCCCGCTGTGCGCGATCTCCAGTTACCCGGATACCGCATTCTTGAATTGCGCAACGTGAGCGCGACCGCCCCGGGCCGCAGCCGGCCGATTCTCGATAACGTCAATCTGACGCTCTCGCCTGGCGAGATCGTCGCCATCGTCGGTCCATCGGGCTCCGGCAAGTCGACACTGGGTAAAGTTTTGCTCGGTGTTTGGCCTGAAGTTTCGGGAAGCGTTTTGTATGGTGGTCATCCGATCGCGGCGCTCGACCGGGAGCAGTTCGGTGCCGAAATCGGCTACCTTCCGCAGGACTATGAACTGTTCGATGCCAGCGTCGCGGACAATATCGTACGCCTTGGCACCATCGACCCGGACAAAATGATTGCCGCCGCCAAGCTCGCCGGCGTGCACGATACCGTGCAGCGCCTGCCCGGCGGATACAACGCGATTCTTCGCAAGCAGAACTCGTTTCTCAGCGGTGGCCAGCGTCAGCTGCTCGCCATGGCACGCGCCGTTTACGGACAGCCCTCCCTGCTCGTGCTTGACGAACCCAACGCCAATCTGGACGAGGAGGGGGAATTGGCGCTGTCACGAGCCCTCACCACACTTCGCGAGCAGGGCGCCACCGTGGTCGTCATCACCCATCAGAATAACCTGCTGGACCTCGCTGATCGCGTGGTTGCACTGAAAGACGGAATCGTCGGTCGTCAGATCAATCAAGGCGAACAGCCACGAATGGCATTGAACAACCCACCGGACTTCACGGCATGAACACCAACCAGCGCCTGACCCACCGCAAAGACCCTCATCTCGCGCCCATCCCTGCACAGCTTCCCGGTGCGGCGGAGAAGATCGTCGATCTGCCCACAGATACGAAAAGAATTTCGCGCATTGGTTTCGTTGTGCTGGGCCTCGGCCTTGGCGGCATGCTGCTGTGGGCATCATTTGCCGGGCTCGATGAAGGTGTTCCGACCTTTGGTTCAGTGGCTATCGATACCAAGCGAAAGGCTGTCCAGCATCTGCAGGGAGGGATCATCAAGGAAGTGCTGGTCAGGGAAGGGCAGTTCGTCGAGGCCGGACAGCCACTGCTGAGGCTCGGTGACAGCACGGCGAAGGCGAATTTCGAAATGGTGCGCCAGCAGTATCTGAGCTTGAAAGCAACGGAGGCGCGCCTGCTCGCCGAGCAGCTCGGTACGCCGGCAATCGCTTTCGATCCGCCGCTGGTCGAGGCGGCACGGCGGGATCCGGGACTGTCGCGGCAAATGGAGGTGCAACGAACCTTGCTCCAATCTCGCCGCGAAGCGCTGGTCGCGTCGATGAATTCACTCAAGGCCAATATCGTCACGCAGGAGTCCAACATCGAGGCCGCTAAAACGGTCGAGAGGAATCTGCTGATTCAATCTGGTTCGCTGAATGACGAGCTATCCAAGATCCGCGAGCTCGTCAAGGAAGGTTATGTACCCTTGGTGCGTCAGATGGATCTCGAGCGCCGCGTCGCTGAAGTCAGCAGCTCGCTGGCGCAGGTCCGTGCCACGCAGACGCAGGCAACCCAGACCATCTTCGATATCCAGCAGCGGATGGTTTCACTGAAGGCAGAGCGTGACAAGGAGGTCGATGGCCAGATGTCGCAGATTCGACCGGAACTCCAGGCGACGGCCGAACGTTACAAAGCGATTTCAGAGGAGCTTGCGCGGGTCGAGATCAAGTCCCCGGCTGCAGGCCAGGTTGTCGGCCTTGGCGTCCAAGCGGTCGGCGCGGTTATCCAGCCCGGCCAGAAGATCATGGATATCGTTCCCAAGGGTGAGGAACTCGTTTTGGAGACAAAAATCGCTCCCAATTTGATCGACCGCGTGAAAGCCGGTGACCCGGTCGACGTTCGCTTCAATACGTTTGCGCACTCCCCGCAACTGGTGGTTTCGGGGGTATTGAGCTCAGTATCTACTGACGTGCTGGCCGATCCGAACAACCCGTCCGTGGCGCCTTATTATCTTGGCCGGGTGACCGTTACGCCTGAGGGAATCAAGACATTAGGTGACCGCAAGCTGCAGCCGGGCATGCCCGTCGAGATTGTCGTCAAGACCGGTCGCCGCACGCTGCTGCAATACATCCTGCATCCGCTGACCAAGCGCATCGCTGCGTCAATGAAGGAAGAATAAGGCGCTCAGCCCGGAATGCACGCAAGGCGAGACAACTCGTCGATGGCTGGCGTGGCTGCTGCATCATAGGCGACCATCGTCAGGCGCATGACGAGCGGCTCGTCACGCAGTAGGTGCCGCCCGTCATGCCATACGGGGTTCAGCAGAATCAGTCCGTAGTCGCGCACGAACCAGGGAAGGCCGAAACCCGGTGCTTCCAGATACAAGCCGAAGGCGCGATCGCCGACGTTTGCCTCTACCCGTAGAAAATCGCCGGGCCGGTCATGCAAGGCGGCAGCACAGCCCTTTCCTGCGCTGCCCTCAAACCAGCCACCGCAGGCCGGTGTGAGTCGAGGATCGAGCCGAATGCCGATACCTGCAAACTTTGTAGCAGGCAGTTCCAGAGGATGGTTTACTGCCCGTAGCTGCGAGCGCAGGTCGATGCCGTGTCCGCAGCCGGTAGCCCAGAACCTCAGCGACCGCAGCTCCTCAGCCAGGACCGCTCCCGTTTCAGACCGCCATCTCAATGCCAGCTCGGCGGTGAGGAAGTCGGGCGCAGCGGTAAGCGAGGGCGGAGAGATCGCTTCGATCCGGCCAAGATTAGTCATCATCGGATCGGGCGCTGACCGCGCTGGCGGCGTGGCCCAGAAATTGTGGTCGACACCGTCGTACCGAACCGGGTGCCAGCCGATGAAACAGCCGTTGTGGAACGGATGGTCGAAAGCGAACTCCTGAAGTACCTGATAGCCGCCGGGCGTATACAACGGGTAGATCCAAGGCCGCATGAAGCTTTGCCCAATTCCCGCGATGGGTACGCCATGCAGCCTGTCGAATGCGAGCATGCCTTGCGGCAGCGGACGCCACTCGAGTTGCAGGCCCATGTCAGCGCGCCAAGGCAGCGGCATAGCGCGCCGATGAGGAAAGGTCGATGCGCCTGCCGCGCTTGATCGACTCGATGCCAGCCGACAGTAACGCAAACACAGGCAAATTGCGCCGGGCAGAAAATGCCGGCTCCGCGCCTCCCTGCAGGTATCGCTGCCATTGTGCGAGGTAGATCTGCCACGCACTGCCAGCCTCTACCGCAGACTCCAGATCTGTAGTCACGAAAAAGCCGCCGCGCTCTGCTACCTCATACGAAAAATCCGTGCCCGACATATGGGTACCCCGGCAGCGCAACGCACCGCGCGTTCCCTCCAGCCGGAGTTCGTACTGCTCGGCTTGCGAGGAAAATCCGCCATGGTAGAGCACGTTTACGCCAGAATTCAGTTCAATCATCGCGTTTACCATGCAGTGCCCGGCATAGACAGACCACGAAGGGCGGAAGCCCTGGGCGACGATCGATCGGGGCCGAGCTCGCGGGAAGAGGCTGAGCAGTGCATCGAAGTGGTGACAGGCCATTTCGAGCATTGCCGGCTCCGGCATCAAGCCCAGGTTCAGTGCCTGATGCCGGGGCTTGCTGTTCAATAGCTGTACGCTTTCCACCTTCCCGATGGCACCGCTCGCAACGAACGCTGCGACCGACCGGTAGTGACGATTGAAGCGCATCTGCTGGCCGACGACCACCTTGCGACGGCAGAGCTGTGCATGTCGGGTAATACGTAGCGCCTCATTGAGTCCGCTGGCGACAGGCTTGGCGACCAGTACATGGCAGCCGGCGTCAAGCGCTGCCATCACCTGTTTGAAGTGATACTCCGACGGCGTATTGATCGAAACGATATCCGGCTGCAGACGGCGCAATATGGTGTGCAGGTGAGTGCCTGTTGCTCCCTGATCCAGCTGGTGATTTTCTCTTGCCCGCTGACGCGCCGCATCCGATGCATCCACGGCCCCTGCGATTTTCGCCCAGCCACTGCTGTCGATCAGTCGTGCGAGGCTCGAACCCATGAGACCATAGCCCACGGCGAGCACCCGCTTGCGCGAGTCTCGGGTAGCCTTTGTCATCAGCGAATCTGCAGGTCCTCGAAGCTCTTGATGAGATCGTCCAGAGCTTTGAGTTGTCCCAGAAATGGTTTCAGCTTCGACAATGGCAAGGCGCTGGGGCCATCACATTTTGCCTGCGAAGGATCGGGGTGGGCTTCGATGAACAAGCCTGCTATGCCAACTGCAAGGCCCGCGCGCGCCAAGTCGACCAGCTGCTCCCGGCGTCCCCCTGAAGCCTCGGCCATCGGGTCACGCCGCTGCAGCGCATGGGTGGCATCGAAGATGATTGGCTTGTTGCCCGACACCTGCTTCATCACACCGAAGCCCAGCATATCGACCACGAGATTATCGTAGCCAAACATGGTGCCGCGATCGCAGACCCAAACATCCGGGTTTCCGGCGCTCTCGAATTTATGGACGATATTCGCAACTTGCGGCGGGCTGATGAACTGGGGCTTCTTGATATTGATGAATTTTCCGGTCTTCGCCATGGCGACCACCAGATCGGTCTGGCGAGCGAGGAATGCCGGCAACTGAAGGACATCCACCACGTCGGCGGCCGGTTTCACTTGCTCGATCTCGTGGACGTCCGTTAGCACACGTACATTAAAGGATGAGCGTACCCGCTCCAGCATGCGCAGGCCTTCTTCGAGACCCGGGCCGCGATAGGAGGCGATCGATGAGCGGTTGGCTTTATCGAACGAGGCCTTGAACACATAAGGGATCCCCAGGTCGTCGGTGATACGTACAAATGTTTCTGCCGTTCGCATTGCGAGATCGAGATCTTCGAGAACGTTCAGGCCGCCGATCAGGAAGAATGGGGCGTTGTTGGCTTGGGCACGGAGATCAATCATGGCGAAGTTATTTTTAAAAAGTAAATCGAGATATTGAACTCAGGCTGATTGTAAACGCTGCCCGGTCAGGGATTCCGCCAGCAAAAGGCTCATCCCGTGATGTCTTGGAGTACAAGGCAGACGTAGCGAATCGCAGCCTGGTTGCCCCACGAATACGCAAGGTGCAGGGTTCCGGGCGGACCCTCGACGATGCTGGGATAAGCAAGCTGGCCGTTCAAGTGCCAGTTGGCTTCCCCACAAAAGCCGAGGCCCGCGTCGATATCCCTGGCCCAGGGCCAGCTGGCTCCATCATCATCACTGATCGCCATCGTCAATGGCCATCGAGTTCGGGGCCATATTGCCTGCCCCCAGGCTGGCTTCCCGTCGATTTCGGCGCTGAATCGGTTAAACACGATGGCCAGCATTCCACTTGTCAGCCGCAGTGCGTGGATCGAGCTGTTGTTGTTCGGGAGGACGGTTGGTTCGGGCGGTGTCCAGTGCCTGCCGTCAAGGCTGCCGATCGATCGATAAACGCAGTCTGCAAGGCGGCTTCGAAAGAATTGCAATAACCGTAGCCCGTCGGCAGAGCGAACGATGCTGCCGTGCACGCGGCCGATGCTGTCGGGAACCCCCACGAGAGCGCCGGCGGCAGTTACTGTGGCATCAAGGGGCAGCACAAAACTGTGGTCATGCCCGAATGCGCCGCCTTCCTCAAGGCTGCGGTAAATGGGTAGCAGCCAGCTTCCGTCTGCACTTGCAATCGGTGGATGCCGGCAAAACGCCGGAGTCGCAATGAGATCGGTCGCAGCACTCCAGCGGTGCCGCCAGCTTTTTGTCGACTGGTGTCGCAGGGTGGCAGTCCATTGCTTGGAGAAGGTGGAGCCCTCTCGCTGCCACGACGTGTCATGCGGAGACCGGGATTCTTGTGCTGTGTGGATCAAGTGAATACGGTGGTCTGCGGTCACAAAAAGCAGAGGATTCTGCTCGGATCGCGACGGGTCTTGGGACAGCAGCACCGGCTTGCTCCAGGTTGTCTTTCCGGAATGCAGGACGCTTCCGTAGATCGACATGCTCGAAGTACCTTCTTGTCCTCCGGCCATCCATACGCACGCAAGAGTCGTGTCATCTAGCCAGCACAACTGAGGCGCATGATTGCGGACAGCCGCAGGTTCCAGCAATGACCAGACGCCAGTTTCCGTCGGCGTTGCGTAGAGTGCGCCCGGGCAAAAACTGTCGATCAGATTCCTCGAGGAGGATGGATGAGCGTTGAAAGGCAATTGGCTTGAGCGGTATGGGTTGTGAACCAGTGTCTTTCGGTCGGATGGTGCTGACGGAGGCGGTAAGATCCGGTCAGTTGGCGATGCCGGTTTCAACTATCGGCAGACTTGAACCATACGGACAACTTGACCAAGTCCTCCTCGGTCAGCCTTCCTGCAGCCGCTTTCAGCCGCAGGTAAGCGAGCAAATACCCGTGTCGAGCCTCTGAAAGATCGCGCCGTGTTTTGAAAAGCTGCTGCAGAGCCATGAGGATGTCGAGATTGACGCGCTGCCCGCCTGTCACACTTTTTTTAGTGGCCTCCACCGCTTCAGCCGCCGATTGTTCGGCTTGTGCCATCGCAGTCATGCGAATCCTGCTGCTGCTGACTAATTGAAACTGTGTTCGTACTTCGAGGAGTACTTTGAGCGAAGTGGCGTCGAGGTCTGCCTGTCCGGCAGCAAGCCGGGCAGCAGCTTGTCGCGTCTGCGCGTTTACGCTGCCTCCCGAATAAAGCGGCACGGACATCTGGATGCCGACGGAGTTGATGGTGGACTGCTGGTTGAACGCAAAAAGGGAATCAGAGGTATTGCGGCTGTGGGATGCGACAAGGTCGACCCGGGGATAATGGCCGGCACGAAATCGCTCCGTTTCGGTTCTGCCGTATTCCACAGAGTAGCGTTGCGCCAGTATCTCGGGGTTGTCGGATCTTGCGATACTTTCCCATTCTTCGAGTGTCGCATGCTCCAAAGGTAGTTCGGGAAGTCCGTCTGCCAAATCATTCAGCGGATCAGGATCGCGGCCAATAATGATGGCCAGTGCATTACGTTTTTTGATGACGTTGTTTTGTGCCTCAACGACTTCCGCCCGGGCCAGTTCAAATCGCGCCTTTGTCTCGAGCATCTCCGTCCGGGTTCCTACCCCCATGTCGAGCAGGCGCTGGTTTCCTCGCTGATTTTCATCGTACGCATCGCGTTGGGCGATTGCGAGCCGGAGTTGATCTTCAGCGAGCAGGGCTTCCAGATAGCTGGTGGTCAACCTTGTAATCAGATCTTGAGCACGCACCGCGAATTGCGCTTCGCTGAGCTTTGATTGGGCTTTTCCCCCCTTGTATCTTTGCCAGGCATCCAGGTTCAGTAGCGGCTGTCGCAGCGAAAGGCTGGCGATCCGGGTGTCGTATTGCAAATTATCGGTTTGCCGGTTGCCATTGGATTGCGTGATCGTGCGATCTGCTGTGTTACTGCTGTGGGTGTAATTGATTCCCACATTAGGTAGCAAGTTTGCTCTGCCCAGCGCCTCATACTCATCACCTGCGGCGCGGTCGAATCGTGCGCTTTGAAAGGCAGGATCCATGTTCAATGCCAACCGGTAGGCCTCCAGCAAATTTACGGCAGCCGCCGGTGCGCTCGCCAGGCAAGCGAGCAATGCATACGTAACCTTGACACGAGCAGCCCGTGCAGCTTTTTTAGTCGTCATTTTTCTTGTATTTGCGATGACCATGATTCCTGATGCCGTTTTAAATAAACCAATGCGAATGCTAACCGATACGGATCGTCATCGAAGTTTTCGCAGTCAAGAAATTAAAGTGTGCTTTGCCGGAGCCACAGCAATTGCGCATTTGGTGACCGACGTCACATACCCCGCCACCGGAATTAGTGCCTTTTTAAAAAGGGACACTCACTTTGATCGACCCATAGTCGCCCCGCGGTTCGCCGTCCAGCGACAACCTCAACCACCCAGACGCTGGTACGGCAACGCAGGCGACGGATCGTTGAGTCTGCGCTGCCCAGCCCGGCCACGCATTGCTGTCGTCGAGATTTGCTCGTCCGTGGCGGCTGGGTGCAGAGCGCGCTGCGCGGGAGCTGGGCCGCTGTGATGCCGCTATCTCGGCTTGGGGACGGCGCGGCCAGCGGGGTCAGGCGAGCACCACGTCTTCTGCCAGTAAAGCCGTGCCTGCACCCAGCGTGACGATGCCGACAGCCCGTGCCGGTCCGTTGCCGTCGGCATCGTAGGCAAGGGTGCCGCTTGCCGGCGCGTAGAGCAGATGGTCGTTTGCCGCGCTGGCGTCGCCCGTGACGAAGACGGCTGTGCGGTCGGCGATGCCCTTCAGCTTTGGCATGGCTTTGGTGCTGAGAACGATCCGGTCGATTGCAGTTTCAAAGTCGGTGATTCGGTCCATCTGAGGTATTGACGGCACGGTATCGAATACGAATTGGTCGCTGCCGATGCCGCCACTCAGTGTATCGGACCCGGGCCCGCCGCTGAGGGTGTCGTTGCCAGCACCACCGGCCAGCAGGTCATTGCCGGCCAGCCCCCTGATCAGGTCATTGCCCTGCCCGGCCTGCAAGGTGTCGCCCTGCCGCGTGCCGGATACGCGATCGGTGTTCGCGACGCTGATTTGAAGCGACCGTGTCGCCGTGCCGCCTGCCTTGTCCGTGCCCACCAGCGTGACGGTGACGGGCCAGCTGTCAGCAGCGGCGAAACCGGGCGTCCCGGACAGTCTGCCGGTGCGTCCGTCGAGACGCAACCAGGCTGGCAGATCCTCGCTGCTGTAGCTCGCGACGGCCATGCCGTTACTGGCGAAGGCCTTGGGCGACAACGCATAGGTGAAGGCCTTGCCCTCGGTGGCCGCGGCACTCGGGATTGCGCTGCCGCCCGCCGCGCCGGCGACGACGGCGAGCCGGTCGTCGAACTGAATCTTTTCTATTCCCTTCAGCGTGAGCGTGCCGAAGCGACCCGAGGTATCGGTGACCCGTAGCCCGCCTCCGGCGACCTCCGCGACGACGAAATGCGCACTGCTGCCTTGGAGGACCAGTGTATCGACGCCGGCCGAACCGGCCACGGTCGAGTTCTTCGCAAAGACCTGGTCGCCGCGCGCCTTGCCGACGGCGAGATAGTAGTCGAGCCCGGAAGCATGGCGGCCGGCCTTGACCGCTTCCGCTGCGTCGGGGTAGTGGCGGAGATAGAACCATTCATTGAAACCCGGTGCGCCCCGCAGCGCCGGGTTGGTGCCACGTGGTCCGGTAAAGTTGTAGAGCGTCTCGTGCAGGGTGAGATCGTAGATCGGATACTCTTTTCCGTCGGCCGACTGCCACGGCCAGATCGAGCCGGGGCGCACGGTCACATGGGCGAAGCTGCCGTTCTCTCCCGGGATCGTGATCAGCTGGCTGTAGCCGAATCTTGCAATCAGGTCGCTGTCGGCGGCAGCGCGAACAAAGTAACCCTCGCCATCATTCAGATAAACGCCCCCATTGGAGCTGCTGGGGAAGTCTTTCAAATCCCATTTGACGCTGCCGAAGGCGATATCGAGATGGCCGTCCTGGTTGAGGTCGATCACGCTGAGCCGGTACGGGCTGTCCTGGTGGATGTCGAAGTCGATGAAGCGCTCGTTCGCCTCCTGGGTGAAACTCCCGTCCGGATGCTGGATGTAGGGCACCAGCTGCATCAGGTGCGTCGATGGATCCCGGTAGGCATGTACGGTCAGGATATCGGGCAGGCCGTCGGCGTTGAGGTCGCAGGTCTCCGCGAAGACGACATGCGATGCGTTGCCATTGCTCGGATTGCGGGACTCGTAGTCTTTGACCCTGTCGAGCGAGGCGATTCTGGCGAAATTCTCCGGCAGGTTCCAGTAGTTGTTGAAAACTTGCACCGGGCGCGTGCCATCGATGACCGGTCGCGTCCCGCTGGCGTCGACAGGTACGATGATGTCGGCGACCTGGCTGCCGCTGGAGTAGCTCTGGCCGAGGAAAATGGCACCCTTGGTGGAGGCCGTCGAGGGAATGATCGCAGATGACGGCGCGCCGGGATCCTGGCCATTCACCTGGCCGAGGTAGTGATAGGCGATGCTGGCCGTCGGCAGGTCGAGCCACGCGAGCCACAAGCCGCGCTGGTTGTCGGGCCATTGCGCCGGCACCGCGACAAAGGTCTGGCCGTCAGGCGTGAATTTTCCGGCATTCGGGCCGTGCGTTTGCAGCAGGCTGGTGCTGCTCTTGCGGTAGCTGCTGCCTTCGGGGATGAAATAGGGCGAGGCCGACGTGCTCGGATACTGGTCGGTAAATGCCGGCGTAAACAGCACTGGCCGCGTCATGCCGGGCAGATAACCCAGCGGGAAGGTGCCCCGGGAAAACGGCGCACTCAGCGTATCGACGACCGTCAGGCTGTTGCCGGCCACCTTCAGTATCCAGAGCGGCGACTGCTTGTCGATGCTGAGCACGCCGTTCCCGGCACCGGACAGCAGCACCTCCATCCCCGGCACGCCATCGACGTCGGCCACGATAAACGTGTCAGGGATACCCTGGAAGCCTTCATTGACCAGTCGACGCTCGGCCAGCTTTTTGCCGGAGGTGAGCGCAATCTGCACCGACGGGAAGGCTAGGGACAAAGGGACACTCACTTCGTTAGTCATCGATAGCGCGAGTGTCCGCCCCCGAACACGGCGCCAAAGCTTACAGCGCCGCCAGCTCCGTCATCGTCATCCCCGTCAGCTGCCCGATCAGCGCGATGTCGGCCGCGTCTTTCAGCTTGACCTGCTTCCATTCGATATGGTTGACGATGGCATCGTCGGCGAGGTCGACTTCGCTCCAGTCGACGTGATCCCACTTGATCAGCCGCGCGTCGTTGCCCGCGCCGCTCCAGTCGACTTCACTCCACTCGACGAGCGCCCAGTCGATCGCCGCGACGTCCGAGCCCCTGCCGGTGAAGTCGATGTCCTTCCAGTCGATCTCGCCCCAGTCGATTGCGGTGGCCGCGGTGGCGTCGATGTCGGTCCAGTCGATTTCGCCCCAGTCGATGACCGAGGCATCCGAGCCCCGGCCGGTCCAGTCGAGCTCGTTCCAGTCGATCTGTCCCCAGTCGATCTGCGCGTAGTCGGAGCTGCCGTCCCGGGCGGCCTTGAACGACACGTCTTTCCAGTTGACGGCGCCCCAGTCGATGCCGGACACCGCAGCCGGGTCTGCTTCCCACGCGAAGTCCTGCCAGTCGACGCCGCTCCATTTGAAGCTTCTCGCAAATGCCGGATCGTCGTAGTTGAGCTCGGCCCAGTCGATCGCCCCCCAGTTGACGGCGGGCGCGTCGGCGGTCCTGCCGGTCCAGTCGAACTCGTTCCATTGGACGTCGCCCCAGTCGATGGCGCTGGTATTGGCTTCGTTGGTCCAGTCGATTTCATCCCAGCCGATCTCGCCCCAGTCGATCGCCAGCAGCGTGGCGGTATCGTTCCAGTCGAAGTCGGTCCACTCGACCACGCCCCAGTCAACGGCCAGCGCGTCGGCGGTCTTGCCGGTCCAGTCGAATTCGGTCCATTCGATTTCGCCCCAGTCGATGCCGGCCAGCGCCTGCGGATCGTCCCAGGACAGCTCGGTCCAGGCGATCTCGCCCCAATCCAGCCCGGCCAGCGCAAGCGGGTCGTCCCAGCTCAGCTCGCTCCACTGGACCAGCTCCCAATCGATGGCGGCAACGTCGGCTTGCGGCCCGCTCCAGTCGAGTTCACTCCATTCGATCGCGCCCCAGTCCATGCCGGACAGCGCCAGTGGGTCGTCCCACGACATTTCCGTCCACTGGATCTCGCCCCAGTCGACTGCATCCAGCACCATTGGATCGGTCCACGAGAACTCGGACCATTCGACCATCCCCCAGTCGATGGCGGCGGCATCGGCGCTGGCGCCGGCCCAATCGATTTCGGTCCACTCGACGGCGCCCCAGTCGATCGCACGCATGGTGGTCGGATCATCCCATTCGAACTCGGTCCAGCTGATTTCACCCCAGTCGATGGCAGTGACGGCCGTCGGGTCGGCCCATTTCACCTCGGTCCAGTCGACGGCGCCCCAATCGATGGCCGAATAATCGGCGGCATTATCGAAATCGCCGAAGTCGAATTTCCCCCAGTCGATGTTTTCATAATCCGAGGAATCGAATGCGACGAATTCAACCTCGCCCCAGTCGATTTGCTCGTAATTGACCGGCATGACACCGAAATCGATGCTGCCCCAGTCGATGCTGCCGGGATCGGTAAAGTCGGGAAGCGAGCCGCCGGGGATGCTGTCAGGCGGCGGTGGCGGCGGTTGTTCACCGCCCGGGATAATGTGGAAACCCCCGGACGAACTGTCATTCAATGCAACCACGTTGCCAGTTGAAAAATCCCCCGTCATGGCTTGTCTCCTTGATTATTGCCGCTATTAATTAGCAGCACATTTATGCGGACGTCATCAAATGTATAGCCGATTGGTCGAATGCATCAAGTCCATAATAAGAAAGGGACACTCACTTGCTTCAGCCGATGTCCGCCCACCTGCCGCAACCAGCGCGCCGTAAACGTTGGGGGATACGTGCAGTTAGTGATTACTTCCGTCCGTGCTCGCGCGTGCAGCAAGTTCCGTGATGAGCTGGATGGCGAATTTTTCCACCAGCTCGGTCGGCTCCTGAGGCGGGCGGGCGTCGATACCCTGCGGCGGCGGATGCCACCAGAGGGCGTCGGTTGAACTGAGCGCCCGATGAGCGATGGCCGCGGTCGGAAATTCGAACATCTTCGTCATGACCAGCCACGGTACCGCCAGCCCGAAGTCACGCGCGAAGTTATGGGTTGCGGCGTCGACCAGAATATTATCGTCGGTGCAGCAGACCACATGTCCGTCCCATTTGCCGGGAATCTCCTTGCCCAGAAAACCGATGATGTAGATGTGATCCGGCCGGGTATACCAGAGCTGGCAAGGCACGCGCTTGCAGGGAATGCCAAAGTGTCGCAACACCGATTGAATGATGTCGGAGGTAAACGAGCAATAGGTCCGGTATGTTTCAGGAACAATGTGGTAAAAAATACCCGCCAGCCGCTGCATCAGAGCGGCATGCGCAGGCCCGGCATCCGGCGAACCATTCATTGGTTGGCATATATTTAAAATATATTTTTATATGATACAAAATATTGATTTGTCGTGGAACAGGCCATTGAATCAAGATAATCGCCATGGAGTTGAATAACACGCTGTTTGCCTTGTCGAATATCCTCGATGCGGCCGAGGGCCGGTCTAGGCTGGGCGGCATGGATCCCGAAAGCCGGGCCATTTTGAAGTTCGTCGGGGCCAGCACCAGCGCCGGCCAGGAGGTGTGCATGAAGGACGTCACCGGCAACCCGCTGCTGCATGGCTCGCCTGTCACGCTCGTCAAACGCATCCAGAGCCTGTGCGAAGCGGGCTGGCTGGTGCAGGGCACGTCGGCCATTCATCACCGGCGGGTGACGCTGAATCTGAGCCCGAAGGCACGCCGCGAACTGAATGCCGTTTCTTCGCGCATCGAGGCCGAACTGGCCCTGTTCCTCAGGCGAGAGGCATGACCAGCCCGCTACTGGGTGACAGTTGGGTTGCGCGGGGCGGGCTGGTGGTGACGATCGCCTGTCTGTATGCAGGATCGGTCCTGCTGAACAACCAGAACAAAGGGACACTCACTTCGTCCATCCCTTAACCGCCCCACTGCCCGCACAGCGGATCACGCCCCCTCCCGCCGAAGCACGCACGACAAGCCGCGAGAATTCACGACGGCCTCACCCTAGCCCACGGGCGGCACGAGCACCTGCCTCGGCCGCTTGGTCGCATGCTAGCTCTTCACGTATCGACCCGTCGGTTCGCGTGGGGTCGCTGCGATGCCGAAATGCCCCGCAAATGCCTCAATGCTCGGCGCGCGCAATGATCGCCCATCATCGCGGGCAAACCGACTGCACTACCGAAAACTTCCAGAAGCTGACCGGACATCGTCAGGAAAGTCTCTTCTTGAACACCCAGGCGATCCAGAATGGGTGGCGTTGCTTGCGTGATTGCGCCCCGCTTGCCGGGTCGGCGCTGGCGGCCCGTCCACTCCGCAAGTGCGATGTATTCCTGCAAGCCAAAGGGAATCGTCCGAGCGCCGCGGCCAGTGGCATCGAAGGGCATCAGCAGCGCGTCTGGTCTGCCGGATGCCCGCTCTGCGAGCCTCAGCGCGATGGAAGTGTGTACCGACGCCTCCAGCGATGCAGCCATCCCGGCCCGCACCGGGTTCAGGTCGGCGTAAATCATGGCCGAGATCAGTGCCGGCAAATCAAGCAGCGCCTGGCTTTTGAAGCGGCCCTCCCAGAACCGTCCGGTGCATTCGTCTTCGGCGTTCGCTCTGCGGGCAATCTTTTCGTTGAGTAGCCGGAGGAACCAGGACAGATCATGCAGCCGCCCGCGGTAAGTCGCAGCCTGGTCGCGCACGCAGTCGAGGTCGGCCGCGCTCAGCGGAGCACCGTCCCCGGCGAGATAGCGCTGCACGAGCGGCGGTCCCGTGAACAGGCGGGTCCAGCGGCGCAACACGTCGTCGTCGCTCCATTCGGTGGCGCGTTCGGGAGCCAGATGCAAGACAAGATGGTAGTGGTTGCTCATCACCGCGAAAGCGGCCACGTCGATGGCAAACAACCCGCTCAGTTCACGCAAGCGGTCAGTGACCCATGCGCGGCGATGCTCGACATCGCGGCCACTCGCCGGATCGCGGCCACACAGGAATGCACGGCGCACGCACCGCGAAACGCAGTGATACCAGCGGGTGTCAGCCGCGCGGACAAGGGAAACTCGGGGGCGGGTCATGATTGGATGGTGAAAGAGGGGAGTCGCAGCGTAGGCAAGAGCGGCGCGTTTGAACAGCGTCATTCCGGTAATGCATAGGCTGCGCAGCTATGCGGCATTCCACGACCGCTGCAACTGGCAGTGGGCGAACAGCGGATGAACCGAGTGAGTGTCCCAACCCAAGCAGGGTATAGAAAATAGTACTAAAATCCGGCCGGCCACTAGGCGCACACTCAAACCACCGACCCGAGGACAACTGCGTGACCACGATCGACCAATTGCTACCGGCAGAACGGGAGGCGCTGTACCAGCAAGTGGGCGACGCCATGTTTGCGCCGACGTTCAGCCTGCAGGGCCATATCGAGGCCAATACGCGCAATGGCGCATTTGTGCCGCCGGTACACACCCCGCCGGCCCCCGATGGCCAGGCGCCGCGGGTGCCGGAGAGCGCGGGCGGCGGGTTCGGCGCTGCGGGCATACCGGCCCCGCCCGGGCCGCCAGCGCCGCTGCCGGCTGTACCTGACGTGCCGCTGCCGGCCGTCGGAACGCCGGCCTATCAGGCACTGCTGCTCGAAACCGGCCGGCCCGACCTGGTCGGCTTCAATTACGCTGCGCACCTCGCGGCCAAGGGCGACCGCTCGCTGTCGGATTTTGATCGCTACCTCAACGCCGCCAGTGGCGCAGAACTGGTCGGCCTGCTCGGTCAGGGCAGCGTCAATGACCTCGTGGTGCAGGCGTCGTCGGCCCAGGTGCAGGCGCTGGTATCGAAGTTTGCCGCCGACCCGGCCTTCGCTGCCTTCCTCAACACGCAGCTCGATGCCTCGCCGCCGATGGTGCGAGTCGGCGGCAGCGAGGTGCCCGCCTATCAGGTCGCATGGCAGGCGCCGATGGCAGCACCGCTGCCGGCATTCGGCTCGCCCGAGTACCAGGCGCTGCTGCTGGAGACGGGGCGCCCCGACCTGATCGGCTTCGACTACGGCGCCCACCTCGCGGCCAAGACAGGGCGAACGCTTGCCGGCTTCGACCAGTACCTGAATGCCGCCGACGGCACGGCACTGGTCGCCTTGCTCGGCAGCGTGAACGTCAATGAACTGATGTCGCGCGCCTCGTCGGAGCAGGTGCGCCAGCTGGTGACCAAGTTTGCCGGCGATCCGGCTTTCGCGGGCTATCTCGACGCAGCCACCCGCCCCGAGCTGCCCGCAGCCGGCACCGCAGCCCACGAAGCGCTCTTGCAGCAGACCGGGCGCAGCAATCTTGTCGGCTTCAACTATGAAGCGCACCTGCGCGCCATGACCGAGGCCACGCAAGTACTGGCCAAGGTCGGGCTGATCGATCTCGTCGAGGACGCGACGCAGTTGGCCGGCAGCAGCGGCCGCGACGTGATCCGCGCGCAGGGGAGTGCAGACGCCCTGCTGTCGGCCGGCACCGGCAATGATGCGCTGACGGGAGCAGCCGGCAACGATGTGCTGATCGGCGGCGAAGGAAATGACCGCATGCAGGGAGGTGCAGGCGACGACGTCTACCATGTCGACTCGGCGAAGGACACGGTGGTCGAGGCAGCCGCTGCGGCCGGCGGTCGCGACACCGTCATCGCCGTGGCGGATTTCCGGCTGCCGCGCGGCGTCGAGACCCTGATCCTCTCCGAGGGCAACTGGGCCGGCACCGGCAACGCCGAGGCCAACACCCTCGTCGGCTCGTCGGGCCGCAACCGGCTCGATGGCGGCGCAGGCCGCGACACCCTCACCGGCGGCGCCGGCGAGGATGTGTTCGTCATCGGCGGGCCGGGGCGCGGCTTCCAGGCGAGCACGATCACGGATTTCAGCGGCGACCAGCTGGCGCTCTCGAAGCGCGGTTTCAGCGCGCTCAAGAACGGCGTCAGTGCCGACAATTTTTCCCTCGGTGCCCCGGTCGATGCCAACGATCATCTGGTCTACCAGCAGGGCGTCCTCTACTACGACCCGGACGGCAACGGTTCCCGCGCCGCGACGGCGCTCGTGGAACTGACCGGCAGCCCGTCGCTGCTGGCGTCGCAGATCGTGCTGGTCTGACGGCGCGCCGGCCTTGCCCTGCACGGGCGGATCGCGCTCGTAGTCAAGAGGGCGCGCTGCCGATGATCTCGACGTTGCAGTGAACGTCCATTGCGATATCGGCGACGGCGCTCACGTTCACGGCAAATTGCATGGGGCGAACAGCGGATGAACCGAGTGAGTGTCCCATAACAAAAGTTTAATTTTCGTCATTGTTTCCCGCCTTCACCTCTCCATACTGTCAGTTGCATTTTGAGCAATGCGGCCCGCGGTGGGTCGCTGCGAACCATACGACCGAGGGAGACGAAGATGGCGAATGTCACTGCGACGGGCAATGTCGGCCCGCTGCTGTCACTGGATGACGACGCGCTGGGCATCGATGACAGCATGCTGTCGAGCCTGCTGACGCAAATCGAGAGCAATATCGCGGCGGGAGCCCAAGCGCTTTTCAGCAACCAGTTCACGCTGATCGCAGGAACAGGTACCCAACTGCAAGCCCAGCTCTTCGGCGCCGTGCCGGGAATGCTGACCGTCACCGGCTCGGGCTTCTTGTCGAGCTCGGGTTCGATCGGCTCGATCAGCTTCAACCCGTCGTCGCCGTCTCTGTGGAACTGGAGCCTGACGGGCGGCGGCAGCTGGTCGGCGAGCGGCATGCGGATGGGCGTGGTCACCGCCGCCGACATATCGAACGACAGCAACACGGTGTCCTATGCGATACGCGGCCTGGTCCGCACCGACGCCAACCTGAACACCAGCGGCACGATCAATTCGCTGACCGTGCGCAACAACGGCTATACGACGGTGATCGCCGGCAGCATCAACGCCAACGATCCCAGCGAGGGGGTCATCCGCCTGATGACCGTCTCCGATACCGCCGGCAATCTGGTGTCGTGGCGCGGCTCGCTGCCGGCCTCGGCACTGGCGGCACTGAATTCGACCACCACCTTCGGCCAGCTGTTCGACAACCCCACGCTCCTGGCCGGCCGCGACGTGATGGTGGTGGCGTCGAATGCGCGCATCTGGTACGGCTTCGACGGCAGCGACTGGATGGCTGGCGGCGAGCAGAACGACACGCTCGACGGCGGCAACGGCAACGACAAACTGCAGGGACTGGGCGGCGCCGATTCGCTGCTGGCCGGCGAAGGCAATGATTTCCTCGATGGCGGCGATGGCAACGATACGCTGGACGGCGGCGCAGGAAACGACCGCTTGTGGGGCCAGGCGGGCGACGACACGCTGTCCGGCGGCGAGGGCAACAACCGCCTCGACGGTGGCGAGGGCAACGACCGTCTCGAGGCCGGCACGGGCAACGACCGCCATACGGACCTCGCCGGCAACACGATCGTGACTGATGCCGGGGGCAACAACCGCGTCGTGCTCGGCGCAGGTAGCGACGTGGTCACGACCAGCGACGGAAATGACGTGATCCGCGTCGGCGATGGCGACAATGACGTGTCCGCGGGCGGGGGAAACGACCTGCTCCTCAGCGGGATGGGCGCTGACTGGCTGCGCGGCGGCGGCGGCGGCGACCGGCTGCTGGCCGGCGCCGGCAACGATACGCTGTCCGGCGGCCTCGGCGCCGACCACCTGACCGGCGGCCTCGGCGCCGACACGTTCGTGTTCGATGCGGCGCCCGACGGCATCGCGGATGTCGTCCGGGATTTCCGTGCGGCCGACGGCGACAAGATCGCGCTGTCGCAAGCGGCCTTCACGGCACTGGCGGGGGCGGGCAGCGTTGAGGGCCGGCTGGTGTCGGCCGCCGGCGCCGTCGCGCAGGATGCCGATGACGTACTGCTCTTCGATGCCGCCACGCGCAAGCTGTATTACGATGCCGACGGCAACGGCGCCGGTGCCGCCGTCCTCCTCGCCACCCTCGTGGGAGTGAGCGGCCTGGCGGCGACGGACATCGTGCTGGTGGCGTAAACTTCCGGGGGCGAAGGCAGAATGCGCGCGTCCGGTGCGCATCCGGCAATGCCTGCCGGACGCCGCTTTTCCCGCGCTCCCATTGATGACCCAGTATTCCGCCCACTCGACAACATTTCTGCGTTTCCTCAGCCTCGCCGAGGCGGTTCGCGGTTTGCCCTCCCTCCCGGGACTCGATGTTTTCGAGGAGCGCCTGCTGCATGTGTTTGCCGCGTCATGGCATTCCGGTGAGAGGCTTTCGGTTCTGAAGGCGGCATCCCTCGTCGAGGGCATGTCGGAATCGACGATTTACCGTCGCTTGAAATCCCTCCGCAAGAAAGGCTACGTGTCCCTCGCCGTCGACGAGCTCGACAACCGCGTGAAATACATCTTGCCCACTCCTGTCTGCGACCACTACTTCGAGATGATGGGTCGTTGCCTCAGCGAAGCCCAGCGTCCGTAAACCCGCCATTCGAGCAGAGCCTGCGCTCTGCTTTTAATTGTCTCGTTGACGATCATTATGTTTGCAGATACCATTACTGGGTGGTAATAAAGCAGACTCGCAGGTTTTTCCTGTGAGCCGCCGGTCAAACCAACGCAGCCCAAGGAGAATCGCATGGCGCAACTCACACTGACCAACAGCAGCACCCTGAGAGCAGCCGAAGATCTGCTCTGGAACATGTGGGTCGATATCGGTCAGGACGGCAAGGTCAGCGGCGATGGCGTCAACCGGATCCGAGAGGATCTGGCGCTCTCGGCGGTAGTCCTGCCCTCCGTACACGAGGCCATCAGCGCAGCCGAGCCGAGCGATCTGGTGTCCAAATTCCGGGCCACGGCCTCGCAAATCAGTTTCACGACCACGGCCTTCAGCAGCGACAGTGAAGACCTCGTGGCCGACATCACGCTCAATGGAAGCAACCTGGCAACGACAACCGCTCAATCCCGGGTCAGCGGCCTCGGTGTGAAGTTCCAGACCACGTTTTTCTCCGATGGGCTGGAGAAAACTCCGGCCAACACCATCGGGAAAGGCACCGGCTCCATTCAGGTCGGCGTGAGCTACGACGTGCAGGCGTTGGCCAACGACGCGCAGGACGATGGCGAGATGCGCTGGACATCTCACGTCCAGAGCAACAAGAACACCACGACCGAAGTCAACAACGGCGCGAGCGTCAGCGTCAACGAAACCGAAACCAGGAGCCTGCGTGGCGATGTGCTGCTGCGAGAAGATGGCAGCTACAGCGGCAAGTTGTTCTCGATGAACGTTGCCGACAGCGATACTCGCAGCGACAAGACGGGGTATTCGTTCAGCCTGAAGCTGGACAGCAAGGCCGGCATGAGCGTCGATCATACCGACAGCCTGTCCGGCACGATCGACAGCCTGAGCTTCACGAAAAGCAACCGCAGTGCCGGGTATTCGGATTCGATCAGCTACAAATCCACCGGGCCCGATTCGCTGACTGCCGGGGCCCTGGGCAACTTCTTCAAAGGACAAGCCACCGTGACCGATGTCGCGATGGCTCTGTTTGCCGGCAATGACGTCATCACTGCATCGGGCGGTACCACCACGCTCAATGGCTACGGCGGGAATGATCGGCTGGTCGGCGGCCGCGGCAACGATGTCTTCGAATTCACGACCGCACTGGACGCCGCCACCAACGTCGACCAGATCGTGAATTTGAAGCGGGCAGGTTCCGACAAAATCCGGATCGAGGACAGCATTTTCGCCGGTTACCGCGGTGCGCAGGATTTCGTGGCGGGCAGCGCTGCGCTGGATGCCCAGGACCGGATCATTTTCAACAGCGCGACCGGCGCACTGCTCTACGATGCCGACGGCAGCGGTGCCGCTGGCGCGATCCAGTTCGCGACGGTGGTCGGCAAGGTAACTGTCACGGCCGCCGACATTATCGTCGTCTGAGTCCGCTCTGATGGAAGGGGGTGGCTCCGGCGGATCCGCCTACCTCTCTGACGCCGGATTGTCATTGCGGCAAGCAACGCCAGCTAAAGCTTTCCCTCGTCTTTCCGATTTCACCAAGGCATTGCCATGCCCGCCGCGCCCGCGCGCGGCGGCCGGCCCACCCCTACCATTGGTGAATCGATGAGCGTCCTGTCCGCGTTGTCTCCCACCCAGATCGCCGCCCTCACGCCGGCGCAGATCGCCGCCCTGACGCCGGCCGATATCGCGCAGATGTCGGCGGCCAGCATCGCGGCGTTGACGGTTGCGCAGGTGGCCGCGCTGACGTCCACCCAGCTTGCCGCGCTGCTGCCGGCGCAGATGCCGTCGTTCGAAGCGGCCGACATCGCCGGCCTGACGGTCGCGCAAGTCGCGGTGCTGAGCCCGACCCAGGTCGCGGCGCTGACGCCGGCGCAAGTCACGGCGCTGACCGGGGCGCAGGTGGCGGTGCTGGGCACGGCGGCCGTGGCGGCGCTGACGCCGGCCCAGCTGGCCGCGATGGATGCGGCCGATATCGGCGTGATGACGGCCGCCCAGCTCAATGCGATGAGCGACCTGCAGGTCAGCAGCCTGACGGCGGCCCAGGTGAGGGCGCTGACGGCGCCGCAGATGACGCAGCTGAGCGAGTCGCGGCTGACGGCGCTCACTGCCGCGCAGGTGGCGGAGATCGATGCCGCCGATCTGGCCGGGCTGTCGCTGGCGCAGCTGCGGGCGCTGGGCCAGATGTCGGCGTCCGAGCTGGCGGCGCTGCCGGCGGCTTCCATTCCCACGCTGACGCCCGAACAGATCGCCACGCTGGCGCCCGAACTGGTGCAGCAATTTAACGCCGTCCAGGCGGCGGCGATGAGCGCCGCGCAACTGGGCGCAATGACCCGCGCGCAGCTGCAGGTGCTGGCGCCGGCAACCGTGGCGGCCCTCGCGCCGGCGGCGCTGCAGGGTCTGTCGGCCACGCAGCTCGATGGCCTTAGTGCTGCGCAGGTGGCGGCGCTGACCGTGACGCAGGTGGCCGCGCTGGAACCGGCCAAGCTTGCCCTGCTGGGGTCGGCAACGGTCGGCGCGCTGTCGGCCGCGCAGGTGGCGGCGCTGACGGTGGCGCAGCTCGCCGCGCTGCGTCCGGATCAGGTGAGGACACTCAGCGCGGCGGAGGTTGCGGGCCTGCTGCCGGCGCAGCTGGCGGCCTTGACCCTGCCGCAGCTGGGCGCGCTGGCAGCCGATGCGCTGGCCGGCCTCAGCCGCGAGCAGCTGGCGGCGCTGAACCCGGCCAGCCTCGGCGGGCTGACCGCGGCGCAGGTCGCGGCGCTGCCGGCCGACCGCATCGGAGCGCTGACCGACGCGCAGATCGTCGCGCTGCGGCCGTCGCAGGTGGCGGCGCTGACGGCCGGCCAGATCGCCGGCCTGACGCCGGCGCAGATCGCGAATATCGAGCCGGCCGACCTGGCGGCCTTGCCGCCGTCCCGGATGCCGGCGCTGGCCCAGGCACAGCTGGCCGCGCTGACCGCGCCGCAGCTGCGCGCGCTGGTCGCGGCACAGGTCGCCGCGCTGTCGCTGGAACAGGTCGTCCAGCTCGGCACGACGCAGCTGGCCGTACTGAACAAGGCCGCCGTCACGGGGCTGACGCTGGCGCAGATCGGTGTGATGACGACCGAGCAGCTGCGCTCGCTGGACGCATCGGCGCTGACGGCGGCGCAGCTGGCCTCGCTGGGCGCCAACGTGACCCAGCTGTCCGGCACGCAGCTGGCCGCGATGACGCGCACGCAGGTCGCGGGCCTGACCGGCGAACAGGTCGCCCGCCTCGCGCCGTCGCAGCTGGCGCAAATTGCTTCCGACGCGCTGGCCGGCCTGCCGCCGGCGCGCTTCGGCGAATTGTCGACCGAGCAGCTGGTGGCCTTCACGCCGCAGCAGCTGGGCCGGCTGACGGTGGCCCAGATGCAGGCCATCGACCCGACCGATCTGGGCGCGATGACGGGGCCGCAACTGGCCCGCCTCGGCTCGGCCCAGCTCACTGCCCTGACGGCCACGCAGATCAAGGCCCTGTCGCCCGAGGCCGTCGCCGCACTGTCGCCCGCGCAGCTGTCCGCCTTGTCGGCCAGCCAGATCGCCGCCCTGACCGAGGACCAGGCAGCCACGCTGCTGCCGTCGCAGGTGGCGGCATTGGCGCCGGCGGCCGTGGCTGCGCTGCGCGCCGAGCAGATTGCCGCGATGGATGCGCTGCAACTGGACCAGCTCGGCAGCACCCAGCTGGCGCGGCTGTCGGCTTTCCAGATCGGTGCGATCGACGAAGCAGAGATCGTCGGCCTCAGCGTGCGGCTGCTGACGGCCCTGAACGCCAAGCAGCTCGGCGGGCTGCGCGCGGCACAGGTGGCGGAGATGGATGCGTTCCAGGTCAACGGAATGGCCTCGGCCGGCAAGCTGTCCCTGCTCAAGCCGGACCTGGTGGGCAGCCTGAGCGAGGAAACGCTGTTCGACCTGCTGCCCGGCTCGCTCGCTGCGCTCGGCCCGAAGCAGGTGGCCGCACTGAGCGTCTTCCAGATCGGGCTCTTGTCGCCCGAGCAGGTGGCCGGCATCGAGTCGCGCGACATCCGGTCGCTGGGCACCGGCCAGCTGGCCGCCCTCGCGGCCGACCAGGTCGCGGCGCTGACCTCGGCCCAGCTGGCCGCGCTGACGGGCAAGCAACTGGCGGCGCTGGATCCGGACGCCTTGTCCGGCCTGTCGGCCGCGCAGCTGTCGGCGCTGAGCGCAAAGCAGCTGAGGTCGCTGACGATGGACCAGGCCGATGCCCTGTCGGCCGACCAGATCGAGGCGCTGGGCAGCAAGGCGTCAGCGTTGCGCATCAGCCCGGTGGTGCTCGACCTCGACGGCGACGGCCGCTTCTCCGTCGGCCGCGCCGAGGGCGTGGCATTCGATCTCGACGGATCGGGCGTGGTGCGCCGGTCGGGCTGGGCCGAGCAGGGTGACGGGCTGCTGGCGATCGACCTTGACGGCAACGGCCGCATCGACGACGGCCGCGAACTGTTCGGCGAGGGCTTCCGCCTGCCCGACGGCAGCCGGGCGCCTGACGGGTTCGCGGCGATGCGCACGCTCGACAGCCAGCGCGACGGCCGGCTCGATGCGCGCGACGCGCAGTGGCAGCAATTGCGGCTCTGGGTCGACGCCGACGGCGACGGCCGCACCGACGCCGGCGAACTGCGGCCGCTGGCCGACGCCGGCGTCGCTGCCATCGGCCTGTCGGCCGTGCGCGGCGAGCACTACGAGCAGGGCAACCTGATCGGCCTGACGGCCGGTTTCGTGCGCAGCGACGGCAGCACCGGCACGGTGGCCGACGTCTGGTTCCATGTGTCGCAGACGCCGGTCGAGGCCACGCTGGTCGGCGTGCCGGCCGCTGCCGCGGCCGGCGACCTCATCGGCCCGCCTTTCGGCTAGCCGGTCACAGCATCACGTCGGCGGCGCCGAATGCGCTCACGCCGGTGAGCTGGATCACGAAGTCGGCGCGGCCGTCGCCATTGACGTCGCCCGACAGCAGCGTGTTGCCGCCCGCCTGCGCGGCGACCAGCTGCCCCGCCTTCCCGTCGAATGCCGTCACCAGCTTGAACGACTGGTTGCCCGCCTTCGTGCTGTCCGCATCGATGGTCCGCAGGTCGATGCGGTCGGTGCCGCGCACGAAATCGGTGACGATGTCGCGCACGCTGGCGGCCTGCGCCAGCGGCTTGGCGTCGCCGAACACGAAACGGTCGCGGCCGGCGGCGCCGGTCAGTTCGTCCACGCCGGCGGTGGCGCGCAGGACATCGTTGCCCTCGGTTCCGCTCTTGACGCTGGTCAGTCCGTAGACGGTCAGCGTCAGCGAGACCTCGTTGGTCAGCGCCAGCAGCGCCTGCCCGGTCGGGCTGTCGGCCGCGGAGACGAAGGTCAGCCCCTCCGGCGAGACATCGGCCATGTTGCGCGCATAGGTGACGAACTGCACGTTGCCGACGTCGGTGGCGTCATAGACCATGGTGCCGCCGCCGCCGCGCTCGATGCCGACGAAGACCAGCGTGCGCCCGTCGACCACGGCCGTGGTGATGCCCTCCGGCTCGGGGCCCTTGTCGTCGCTGCGGTTGTCGTCGAAGGCGCCGGTGTTGGCCTGGCCGGAGACGAACGTGCCCTGGGTGGCGATGAAGCGCTCGATGTGGTCGCCGCTGTCGAATACCATCTTGCCCTTGGCGTCGAGGATGGAGAACGAGCGGGCGCCGTACATGACGAGCTGGTCGAGGTCGCCGTCGCCATCGGTGTCGCCGCTGATGTAGCGGCCGGCGGTGGCCGGGTTGGCCACGTTCAGCCGGCCGAGCACGCCGTTGCCCTTGAGCGTGGCGGCGTCCGGGAACAGCGTCGCGTCGAGCGTCGCGCTGCCGATGCGGATGGTCTCGTCGGGATTCATGAAGTCGTCGCGGCTGTCGCCCTCGTTGGCGATCGCGTAGTAGGTTTTGCCCTTGCTGGTGAAGGCCGCAATCGCATCCGGCATGTACATGCCGAAGACCGGCAGGTCCGAGCGCGGAGCGTAGATGTTGCCGCCGGTGCTGCTGTCGCGGTCGCTGAAGTCGGCGAGCAGGCCCTGGAAGGACTTCAGGCCCAGCGGCACGATCTCGCGGAACTCCTTCAGGCCGAGGTCGAGCACCGCGACGGCGTTGGCCTCCTGCAGCGCGACGAAGGCCTTTTTGCCGTCGGGCGAGACGGCGATGTACTCGGGCTCGAGGTCGAGGCTGGCCGATTTGCCGTTGAAGATGCGCACGCCGGCCGTGCGCAGCTGGGTCTCGAGCCCGTCGAAGACGGTGAAGTCGACGGTCGTGACCGTGGCCCGGGCCGCGCCTTTCGCGATGTCGATGATGCTGACCGAGCCCTTGGCATCGGTCTCGCCGTTGGCGCCGTTGCGCTCGCCTTCGTTGGCGACGAGGATCTTCCTGCCGTCGGGCGTGAAGGTCAGCATGTCCGGCAGCGCGCCGACGGTGACGCTCTTGAGCAGGTTGCCGGCGGCATCGAGCAGGAACACGCGGCCCGGCTCGGTCTTGACCGGATTGGCGACGGCGACGGCCACGACGCCATTGCGCACGGCCACGCGGTTGACGTCGTTGCCGAACGACGAGAAGGCCGCCGACGAGAAATCGATCGTCGCGACACGCTGCAGGTTGGTCGGGTCGGCGGCAGACACCAGATGAATGCCGCTGCTGGGCGTGGTCACATAGAACTGCTTGCTGGCCGGGTCATAGGCCGAGATCTCCGCGCCGCTGAGCGCGATGCTGCCGAGTGACGACAGCTTGTGCGTGTTGTTGCCGGTGAGTGAAAGTGCCATGCGCGTCTCCTTGTTGGAAACCCGACATTGGACTCCTCAAACATGACCGACCCATGACGATGGCGTGACGATAGCGTGACGCCGTCGTGACTTCATTGTGACCTCGTCGTGACGCGATGATGGCCGTTTGATGACTCCGGCTAGGCCGGCCAGCCCGGCGGCGGCAAGCCCTGGCCCTGATCGGCATGGAATTTACAACGATTCGATCATTCCTTTTCGGAGCGATTCCATGGAACTCAGCACCTCGACAGCGGCGCGTGCCTCGACACTGGCGCATGCCACGCCGGCCGCGAACGCCGCCGCCGGCGACGATGGCCGCTTTGCCGATGCCCTGCAATCCGTTGCGGCCACACCGATTCCGGACTCGCTGCTGACCTCGGCCGACAAGTCGTCGGCGCACCGGCCGGATCTGAAAACCTTCATGGACGCCAGCGGCGCGTCGTTCGAGGATGCGGCCGAGCTCGTCTATGGCGTGGTCGGCTCCAACACCGACACGCGCAACTGGCAGGCCATCATGGCCTCCGGCGATCCGGTGACGGCCGCCCGCCGGGCCACCGGCCAGATGTACGGCGAGGCGGGCCGGCCGCGCCGCGATGACGCGACATATCTCGGCGCGCAGGACACGCTGGCCCGCTCCGGGCAGTTCGCACTCCGGCAGCTGAAGGACGAGGACGGCGCCGTGGTCGATGCCGGCCTGAAGCTGGTCGATGCGCACGGCCTGCTGCTGCGCGATGCCGGATCCGACGCGGCGTCGATCCGTCGCCATGCGTGGCTGTTCGGCTTCGACCTGGCCGAGGCGGCGCCGCTGGTGGCGCGTGCCGCCGAGTTGTCGCCGGGCCTGCAGGCCCAGCTGCGCGCGGCCATCGATACGCCGGCGGCACCGACGGCAGCTGGCGCGCACATCGCCCCTGGCGAGACCGGCACCGCTCTGCCGGACGGCGCGGCGCCGGTGATGGATGCGGCCCTCCTTGCCGAGGCCGCCGGCGATGCGTCGGTCGCGGCCGACGGGGACGGCGGGGACGTAGCGGCCGATGAACTGGCGGCCGCCGCGCTGTCCGCTGCGGCCTTCGTCGATACCCGCTCGGTGCTGCATTCGCTGCTGACCGTCGTCGACAGCTGAGCACTCCACCTTCCCTCCCTGTGCTGCCGAGCTGCCGGTGATACGGCAGCTCGGCGTCCTGTCATAAGTTTTTCATATTGCTTTAACGCAACTGCCATTCGCCTGAAATATTCCAAAAATAAGATTCGACGCTCCTGACGACGAGCGTGAACGAGGCGGACACATGCGCAACTGGGGCAGCAAACGGCAGAAGAAAGGCCGCATCGAGATCATCCCGATGATCGACGTGATGATGTTCCTGTTGGTCTTCTTCGTGCTGCTGAGCCTGAACGTCATCCCGGGCTTCGGCTTGCAGACCCGGCAGCCGTCATCGTCGTTTACCTCAGCCATCCCCCCGGACAGCAAGCGCGTAGTGGTGACGCTGTCGCGCGAGCGCGTGGCGGTCGATGGCAGCGATGCCCTGCCGGGCCGCGTCGCGGCCCTGGTCGGCGAGAAGGCGCACGGCGACCGCAGCGCCCGGATCATCGTGAATGCGGACAAGGCCGTCGAAGTCCAGCAAATGATCGACGTGATGGATGAACTGAGGGGAGATGGCTGGCATTCGATCTACCTGTCGGCGCTTAAGAAGCATTGACAGGGCCATTCCGGTGCCAGCGATCGACCGCCTGTTCGAGCCTCGTGCCGATGCCAGCCGCCATGCGTGGTCGGCGCTGGTCACGGTCGCCGCGCTGGCCGCAATGACGTCGTGGCGACCGCCTGCCGCCAGCCCCGAGCCGCCGGTGGAAGCGTTGGCCATGCAACTGCTGAGCGAACCGCCGCCGGTGAATGCGCCGCCGCAGACCGAAGCGCCGAAGGAAATCAGGCCACCCAGCCCGCCGATGGAGACGCCGCCGGTTGCACGTGCCCCGGTCGCACCGCCGCCGCCGGCCGAGCGACCGGCAGAGCGCCAGCCGGAGCGTCCGGCCGAGCCGCCGCGTGCGGCGGTCCCGGAACGAAGCGTCGCCCCGACGCCGGAGCCCGCCGCTGCGCCAGCCGTGCAGCCAGAGCGGGTGGTCGACAAGGCGGTCGACAAGGCGATCGACAAGGCGATCGACAAGAGCGATCCCGGCCCGGATCGGCGCAGCGAGCGTCCGGCGGAGCGGGCCGCCGCGAAAGCCGAGCGCAGCCCGGAGCGCAGCAGCGAGCGGCCGGCAGAGCGCCCCGCCGATCGCCCCGCCGAGAAGCTCGCGGAGCGGGCTCCCGAGCGGCCATCGCCGCCGCCGGAGCGGAACGCCTCGCGCGGCGGTACCGAGGACAGTTTTGTCGGCCGCATCCATGCGGCGCTGGAGGCGAACAAGCGTTACCCGACCGGGCGCGAGGCCAGCCAGCAGCGCCCGACCGGCATCGTGAAGGTGTGGTTCGTGCTCTCGCGCAGCGGCGCGCTGATCGACTGTGGCGTGGCCGAACCGTCGCCTTCGATATTGCTCGACAAGGCAGCGCTGTCGACCGTGCGCCGCGCGAGCTTTCCGGCCATGCCGGAGGACGCGTGGCCCGGCCAGGAGCAGCACCGCTTCAGCGCACAACTCGAATTCATGCCGCCCGGCTGAGCCGGGCGGCCCATGCAGCAGCGATTGTTCTCTTTTCCGACTTCAGGCCACTCCCAAAGGACGACCATGACAACAAACCAACCGCTCACCCGAATCGCCACCCTCGTCAGCTTGCTGTTCGCAGCGACGGCGCTCCACGCACAGACTGCCGCGACCAATGTCGGCAAGGTCGTCGTGCAGGGCACGGAAGAGGGAGGTCAGGATACCGGCCTGATCGTTCCGGAAGATACGCCCAAGGCTCGCAGCTCGGTCAATCGCAAGCTGCTCGACAACCTGAACCCCTCCAGCAATCCCTACCAGGCGCTGGAGCTGCTGCCGGGCGTGCACACCTTCAGCTACGACGCCACGGGCCTGTTCGGCGGTGGCTTGCGCGTGCGCGGCTTCAACAGCGACCAGCTCGGTTTTACGATCAATGGCGCGCCGGTGAATGACTCCGGCAACTTTGCCGTCTATCCGCAGGAATATACCGATACTGAAAACCTCTGCGAGTTGTTCATCACGCAGGGCTCGGCAGATACCGACGCGCCGCACGTCGGCGCCACCGGCGGCAATGTCGGTCTCGTTACCTGCGGCCCGAAAGACCGCTTCAACGCACGCGTCGCGCAGTCGGTCGGCGGCCTCAATTACCGCCGCAGCTTCGTGCGCGTGGATACGGGCGCGATCGGCGAGAACCAGTTCAAGGCCTTCATGTCGTATTCGAAGTCGGTGGTGGACAAGTTCAAGGGCCCCGGCGGCGCGGATCGCGACCACGTCGATGTCGGCGCCGAGATGAATTTCGGTGCCGGCACGAAGCTGTCGACCAGCTTCCTGTACAACTACGCGGTGAACAACAACTACCGCACGCTGACCAAGGCGCAGATCGCTGCCTCGGGCCGCATGCTCGACTACGGTGCGCTGCCGCCGCAGCATCTGGCTGGCGTGAACGGCACCGCACAGTCCGAGACGACGCCGGCCGATGGCTACTACCGCTTCGCGATCAACCCGTTCGAGAACTCGTTGTGGACGGCGCGCCTCTCGCACCGCGTGAATGATCGCCTCGCGCTGTCGGCCGAGCCCTATTACTGGTACGGCTATGGCACAGGCGGCGAACAGCTGACCCGGCTGACCGAGAGCGCGGCGACCACCCGCCTCGGCGGCGGCCTGCGCGACATCAACGGCGATGGCGACACCCTCGACACGGTGATGGTCTACCGCAGCAGCGTCACCCGCACGCACCGTCCGGGCATCACACTGAAATCCACCTACCAGCTCGACAACCACTTGTTCAACGTCGGCGTCTGGTACGAGCGCGCCGACCATCGCCAGACCCAGCCCGCGGTCCGCTTCGACAACACCGGCCGTGCCGATGACCCGTGGCTGCGCGACTCGAATTTCTACCTGCGCCGCGCCGACGGCACGCCTTACCAGGGGCGCGACCAGCTGACGATCAGCACCGCGCATTCGGTCTTCGTGCAGGACAGCATTTCGCTGATGTCCGACCGGCTCAACGTGGTGCTCGGCGTAAAGAACGCCAGCATCAACCGCGACTTCACCAACTTCGCCAACGAGGGCACGAGCTCGACCAGCGGCGGCAACAGCGGCACCGGCTACAAGATCGACCGGACTTACAGCAAGCTGCTGCCCAACCTCGGCATCCGGTTCGTGCTCGCCAACGGCCATTCGGTATTCTTCAACGCGGCCCAGAATTTCAAGGCGCCCGGCAATTTCTCGCTCCAGAACCTGGCCCGCGGCGGCACCTACGTGAACGGCGTGCTGACCGGCGCCACCATCGCCAACCCTGTGGTGGCTGCCGAGACCTCGAACAACTTCGATCTCGGCTACCGCATGGCCAACGAGCTGTTCACGGTGTCCGGTTCGGTGTTTTACGTCGACTACAAGAACCGCATCGCTTCGGCCTTCGACCCGGTATCGGCCTTCACCACCGACATCAATGTCGGCGACGTGAAGACGCACGGCGCCGAGCTGGAATCCGGCGTGCGCCTGGCCGGCAACTGGTCGATGTACGGTTCGCTGACTTACCTGAAGTCGGAGATGCAGTCGAACTTGCAGACCGGGAGCGCAGCCTTCGAGCCCACCGCCGGCAAGCAGCTGCCGGACACGCCGAACTGGCTGGCCGGACTGGCGCTCAACTATGTCGATGGCCCGTTCTTCGGCTCGCTGCAGGCCAAGTACACCGGCAAAGTCTTCTCGACGCTGGTCAATGACGAGAGCCTCGATGCCTACACCATGCTGAACCTGACCGCCGGCTACCGCATGGAATCGAGCATGTTCTTCAAGAACCCGACCGTGCGCCTGAACGTGCAGAACCTGCTCGACGAGGAGTACCTTCGCATCAACTCCGGCAGCGGCAGCCTGTTCACGACGCGCGCCCTTGGCGCAGGCGGACGCGCGCCGGCATATTACGTCGGCGCTCCGCGCTTTGTCGGCGTGACCTTGTCGTCCGACTTCTGATCGGGACTCGACATGGGGCATTTGCACGAACTGACCTTCATTCTCCTGTACGCGGCGCTGGCGGCAGTGATTTACTTTGCCGTCGAGCGCGGCCTGTTCTACTGGACCTGCACGAAAGATTTCGTGGCACTCCGGCAGACGGGCCCGGGCGCGGCGCAGGCCATGGCGCGCCCGGGATCGGTGCCATCGACCCTGCTGTCGGCCGCGGCCCAGGGCCTCACCGAGGCGCCGAATGCGGCGCGCGCCGGCGACCTCACGGAGAAGATCTTCATTGACGCGCAGCGCAGGATGAATCGCCATCTGTGGATCTTCGATACCGTGATCACGGCCGCGCCGCTGATGGGCCTGCTGGGGACGATCCTCGGCATATTCGATACCTTCAGCGCCCTGGCGCGCTCGGGAATATCGGATGCGCAAGCCGTCAGCGCAGGCATCGGCGTCGCACTGCTGGCCACGGCGCTGGGAATCGCGGTGGCCCTGATCGGGCTGCTTCTCTACAACGTGTTGCAGGACCACGCCGAGCGCCTGCTGGATGACGTCAAGCTGCTGCTGCTCGACTTGCAGCCGCAGCACTGAGCGACCGGAGGGAGTGCCATGGGTTTTCAATGCTCGCTGCGTGCTATTGCCTTGCTGTCCCTGTCCTTGCTCGCAGGCCCGGCGCCGGCGGGCGAGGCGGTCATGCTGCGCGTGCTGGCGTTCAATGACTTTCACGGCTACGTGGCGCCGCACGGAGCCGTGAGCCTCGAGCATCACCTCGCGCGGCTGCGCGCGTCGGCGCCGCATCACATCACGGTGTCGGCCGGCGACATGGTCGGCGCTTCGCCGCTGGAGTCGTCGCTGTTCCGCGACGAGCCGACGATCGAGGCGATGAATCTGCTCGGGCTGGACATCGCCGTCGTCGGCAACCACGAGTTCGACCGCGGCCTTGCCGAGCTGCTGCGGCTGAGGCAGGGCGGCTGCGCCAGCGCCGGCGGGCAGGAGCGCTCGCAATCCTGCCGCGGCCCGGCCGGCCATTTCAACGGGGCGCGGTTTTCCATGCTGGGCGCTAACGTGACCGGCGCCGACGGCCGCCCGGTGCTGCCGCCGTTCGAGGTACGCAGCTACGGTGACGTGCGCGTTGCCTTCATTGGCGTGGTCACGCGCAGCACGCCTTCCCTGGTGCCGCCGTCCGGCGTGCGCGGCCTGCGCTTCGGCGACGAGGCGGTTGCGGTCAATCGTGTCGTGCGGCAGCTGCGTCGCGAGGGCGTGCGCGCGTTTGTCGTCATCATCCACGAGGGCGGCTTCGTCAATCGCGACGATGATGCGCTGTCGTGTCCGAGCGCGCGCGGCCGGGTGTTCGAGATTGCCGCACGCCTTGATCCCGAGGTCAAGGTCGTGCTCAGCGGGCATACCCATCAGGCCTATCGCTGCCTGCGGGACGGGCGTCTGGTGATGCAGGCCGGTTCCTATGCGCGGATGCTGTCGCGCATCGACCTCGCACTCGACCGTGCCACGGGCGAAATCGACCTGGCTCGCTCGAGTTTCGAAAATCTGGCCTTGTCTGCGCCGGAGGGCGCGGCCGAGACATCGGTAGCGGCGCTGGTCGATCATTACACTGCACTGGCGCGTCCGCTGGCCGAGCGTGTGGTCGGCCAGGTCGCGGCCGGCTTCGACCGCAAGCCGGTCGAGGGCGCCAACTCGACGCTCGGCGCGCTGGTGGCTGACACCCAGCTCGCGGCCACGCGCAGCCGGGACAGCGGCGGCGCGCAGGTGGCCTTCATGAATGCCGGGGGACTGCGCTCGGACCTGCCGTGCGACAGCGGCCCCTGCGACGTGCGCTTTCGGGATCTGGTGACGATGCAGCCGTTCTCGAATGCGCTGGTGACCATGACATTGACCGGCGCGCAGATCAAGGCGCTGCTGGAGCAGCAGGTCCGCGCTGACCGACTGTCGCTGCTGCAGCCCAGTGCAGGACTTCGCTACCGTCTGGATCCGGCGGCCGCTCCGGGCCAGCGCGTGACAGGCCTGGTGCTGCATGGCGAGCCGGTTCGGAGCGGCCGCGCTTACCGGGTGACGGTGAATGCTTTCCTGGCCGACGGAGGCGACGGTTTTACCGTCCTTGCCGAGGGACGCCATCGGCGCACGGGACCGCTGGATGTGGAGGCGACGGAGCGGTTCCTGCAGGCCGGGGCGGCGCTGCCGGATCGCCTGCCGCGCATCGAGGTCGTGACGGACGCGCGGCCCTGATCTGCCCTGAGCGGCCGCATTGCACGCTTGTGACCGCAGGCACAGACAGGCGGCGGCGGTCGGGCTAAACAGGGCCATCCTGCGGCCCGCCCGGCTGCCTCGCTGCCAGCGCATCCATGCCCTCCGTTGAAGTTTCCCGCGAACTGCTGATCGACGAGCCTTACCGCCAGGTGGGGTTCCTGCTCGCTTATCTCGCAGACGGCCGGGTGCAGCAGGGCACGTTTGCGCTCGTCGGGCGCAACGACTTCCTGACCGCCACCCATGTGGTGATCGATCCGGCGACCGGGGCGCCCGTGACGCGGATCGATTTCTTCCTCGGCGCCGACCTCAACCGGCGCAGCGGGAGCTTTACCGGCTCGACGGGCGCGCGCTTCACCGGCACCCTCGAGTTCCTGCCGCATGAGGTGATCACCTACACGCCGTCCACCGGCACGCTGCTGGCCTTCGTATCGGAATTCGGGCAGGACGGATCGCCGTCGACGCTGCTCGACTCGGAGGCCCAGTTCGACCTCGCGCTGATCGGCGTGGGCCGGAACATCGGCGATCGCGTGGGCTGGCTGCCGCTCAACCCGCTGACCTTGCCGGTCGGCGATGCGCTGTCGATCGGCTATCCGCAAGGGGCCACCGGCATGATGGCCCGCCGGGTATCGGTAGCGATGTCGGCCGAGGCATCGTTGCTGGCCTCGTCCAGCGGCGACCTGCAACCGGGAGACTCGGGCGGCCCGCTGATCGTCAATGGCACGGTGGTCGGCGTGGCGTCGGGCGGGACGGCCGAGCGCGCCGTGTGGGCCTCGGTGCGGACCGAGGCCGATGCATTGCTCGACGAGATCGCACGCAACGATTTTCTGCTGGGCGCAGCCGCGACCCGCCAGGTCATCGACTACAGCAGCGCGGCCGACGGCTCGCCGCAACTGCTGCAAGGTTATTCGGCCGACGAGATCATTGCCGGCGGCGGCGGCAACGACAGCGTGCGCGGCGCCGCCGGCAACGACACGCTGCTCGGCGGGGACGGCGACGACGTCTTGTGGGGCGAGGATGGCGACGACGTGCTGATCGACCGCGCCGGCAACGACTGGCTGTATGGCGGTACGCCCGCGGCGGATGCGGGGCGCGACTTCGTCTCCTATGCGGGCGCGATGGCCGGCATGATGGTCGACCTCTCGGCGCGCCAGCCGCTGGCACGGTCGCTGCGCAGGGACGAGGCCGGCACGGGCGTGGACCGGCTGTTCGGCATCGAGGATGTGGTGGGCTCGCCCTATGGCGACCGCCTGACGGGCGACCGGGGGAGCAACACCCTGCTCGGCCTCGGCGGCAATGACCAGCTGACGGGCGGCGCCGGGAACGATACCCTCGACGGCGGCGCCGGCACGGACACGCTGCGCGGCGGCGCCGGCGCCGACTGTTTCATGTTCTCGAACTTGCCGAATGCCGGCCGCCAGTTCGACCTGATCGCCGATTTCCAGCGCGGGGTCGACAGCGTGGCCCTCGCCTCGGCCGTTTTCGGCGTGCTGAGCGGGCGCGATCTCGCCTCGCTGTCACCCTTCCTCTACCTCGCCGGTCGCGATGTGCTGTTCGACCCGGATGGCGGCGATGCGCAGCCGGCGCGGGTGCTGGTGCGGCTGGCGGGCAAGGTGGATTCGCTGTCCGATCTCGGCCTCATCCTGTTCTGACCGCCGTCGATGGCGCTTCGACGATAATTCGTGTCCATGAAAATCCTGTTCATCCACCAGAACTTCCCGGGCCAGTTCAAGTTTCTGGCGCCGGCACTCGTGCGCCAGGGTCATTCGGTGGCGGCGATGACGATGCAGAAGACCGCCCTCGGCGACTGGCAGGGCGTGCGGCTGTTTCCGTACGCGGCACAACGCGGCACGACGCCGGGCGTCCACCCGTGGGTGTCGGACTTTGAAACCAAGGCGATCCGCGGCGAGGCCTGCTTCCGGGCGGCGCTGCGCCTGAAGGCCGAGGGTTTCGAGCCGGACGTCGTGATCGCTCACCCCGGATGGGGCGAGAGCCTGTTCGTCAGGGAGGTCTGGCCGCGGGCGAAGCTGGGCATCTACTGCGAGTTCTTCTATCACGCACAGGGCGCCGACGTCGGCTTCGACCCGGAGTTTCCGGTGCTCGATGCGGGCGAGGCGTGCCGGCTGCGCCTGAAAAATCTGAACAACTTGCTGCACTTCGAGGTGGCCGACGCCGGCATCTCGCCGACGCTGTGGCAGGCCAGCACGTTTCCGGCGCGCTTTCGCGACCGGATCTCGGTCGTGCACGACGGCATCGACACCGAGGCGGTCGCGCCGGCGCCGGCCGTCTCGCTGACGCTGGGCGGTACGCTCAGGCTCACGCGCGAGGACGAGGTGGTGACGTTCGTCAACCGCAACCTCGAGCCCTACCGCGGCTACCACGTCTTCATGCGCGCGCTGCCCCGGCTGCTGCGCGAGCGCCCGCGGGCGCGCGTGCTGATCGTCGGCGGCGACGACGTCAGCTACGGCGCGCGCGCGCCCGAGGGCAAGACGTGGAAGGACATTTTCGCGGCCGAAGTGCGGCCGCAGATGACGGACGACGAATGGGCGCGCGTGCATTTTCTCGGCAACCTGCCTTACCAGCAGTTCATCCCGCTGCTGCAGCTGTCGTCGGTTCACGTTTACCTGACCTACCCGTTCGTGCTCTCGTGGAGCCTGCTGGAGGCGATGAGCGCCGGCTGCGCGATCGTGGCCAGCGACACTGCGCCGCTGCACGAGGCGATCCGCGATGGCGACAGCGGCCGGCTGGTCGATTTCTTCGACCCGGCCGGCCTCGCCCAGCAGGTGGCCGCCCTGCTGGCCGATGCCGGCGAGCGCCAGCGGCTGGGCACCAACGCCCGCGAATTCGCCCGCGCGAACTACGACCTGCGCACGGTCTGCCTGCCGCGCCAACTGGCCTGGGTGGACGCACTGGCCGGTCGCTGAAGCGTGCGCCCGAGCCGGGTGAGTTGCCAATCGCCCTCTGGATCCGTCTTCGACAAGCCCGTGTTGATCTTTCTCGGGGGAAATCTTAGCTCCGAGAATGATTGCCGTTCGGTCACGGAATTGATGAAACGCAAGATGATGTATTAAATGCAACTTATATTGTCACCGTGCAAGGCCAAACCCGCGGCGACGCGGTGACGGAAAGCCACGGATCTCCCTGAGACAGCCGGGTTGCCCGACAGCAGTTGTCGATCCTTCCCGGACGGCAGAGCGCTGCGGACACTCGGCCCGTTCAACTCAAATCACGGAGATTTTCGACAATGCGTTCCAACACAACAATAAAAGTCGCACTACAAACCGGCGCGGCCAAAGACGATACGTTCACCTTTGGCGAGGACGTGATGACAACCAGCCTCAACGTGCTGGCCAATGACCCCGGAGCGGCGCGGCTCGTTTCGGTCGGCACACCGACGGGAACCGGGCAACTGGTTCCGATGATGTCCACGACGACGGCTAGGGGAGCGACCATTTCGATCAACCCGGACGGCACGATCGCCTACGATGCCTCGGCGGTTTCCGGAATGCTGCAGGCGCTGGGTACGGGGGAGTTCCTCGAAGACAGTTTCAGCTACACGGTGCGTATGTCCAATGGCGCACTGAGCACAGCCACCGTGAAGGTCGTGCTGCAGGGCGTCAATGATGCGCCGACGCTGACGGCAGTCAGCACCCTGTCTGGCGGCACGGAGGATGTGTTCAGGGAGATCACGTACGCGGAGCTCGCTGAGGCGGCCGACGAGGCCGACGTCGATGGGGATGCGCTGTCCTTCCGGATCGAGTCGGTGACCTCGGGCACGCTGCAGAAGTGGAACGCGGTCAGCAGCGCCTGGGAGGCGGTGGTGGACGGGTCGACCGTGATTGCCGGCGGCGACAAGCTGCAGTGGAAAGGTGCGCAGGATGCCAACGGCACGCTGGACGCGTTTACCGTGAAGGCCTTCGACGGCGATCTTGTCTCTGCCGCGGCGGTGCAGGTCAAGGTGCAGGTGGCGGCGGTCAATGATGCGGCGGTCATCAGCAGCAACGCGGCGGGCACGGTTGTCGAAGACGGACAATTGACCGCGGGTGGCAAGCTGACCGTGGTCGATCCCGATGCGGGCGAGGCAGGCTTCCGCGCGGTATCCGGAAATCCGGTCTCGAGTTACGGCACCTTCAGTTTCAATGCGGACAGTGGCGTCTGGGGCTATACCCTTGACAACGCGGCATCCAACGTGCAAGCACTGAGTGCAGGCGAGACGGTAACCGACACGCTGATGGTCACCTCGCTCGATGGTACGGCGTCCGGGTTGATCACAGTGACGATCATCGGAGCGGCGGAGTCGAACGCCGTCACCAGCTACACGGTGAACTCAGGGCAAGCTACCGGAAACAAGTCACCGCTGGTCATCAGCAACTTTGACAGCAACGACTTGCTGAATTTGGTCGGGCAAGTCAAATTCACGGGGGTTTCGATGATCGACCACATTCCGAATGACGGCTTAATCCCGGATTCCACCCGGGTGCATGTCGCCGACAACAACGGGAATGGCTTCGTCATACTGGTGGGCTACACCAGTTTTGATCAGGCAAGCCAAATCATCTGAAGCCGGCTCGCGGCAGCTTGTCCCTCCGTCAATGCAGGGAAGGCAGGCTGCCGGACGGGGCGCCACTCGCGGCCCCGGTACGGTTGACCATCCATGCCGGCCACGCATCGACCGGCCACTCGCCCCGACGGAAGATGTCCAGCAGGATCTGCAGCAGCTGCCAGACATGGTCCGGGGACAGCGACAGAACGGCCTGTCCGTCGGGCAGGTTCAGCACCAGGTCTGTCCGGTTTCCGAGCAGGCGCACGTCGATGCTGTCAAGCAGCGGGTGCTGGCCGCCGCCGGACTCGGGCACCGGGGCGTGCTGTTCGCGGCGCTGCACCGCTGCCTCGTGGCGGAAGCTGAGCAGCGCTTCCGGGTCGTGCGGGCTGGCGGCAGCAGCGCTGCGGTCGAGGTGGCTGCGCAGCGCTTGCACCAGGCGCAGCGACAGGCGCTGCGTGACCCAGAGGGCGCTGGTTGCGCCATCGTTGGCGAGCACGCGCGCCAGCAGCCTGTCTTCGCGCGGGTCATACTCGAAGGTGATTTTCTTCAGGCGACGCTCGCTGCGCAGTGTCTCGCCTTGCGTCATTCTTCCCTCATCGCCGCGGCGATCCGCTTGGTGAGCGGATTGAGCAGGTAGGTCAGCAGCGAGCGCTCGCCGGTTTTGATCAGCACCTCGGCGCCCATGCCCGGCTGCAGCTGCCGGTCGCCGAGAGCTTTCAGGCCCCCGGGCGTGAGGCTGACGCGGGCGAGGTAGTAGCTCATCGCGCCCATCGGTGTCTGCTCGCTGATGGCGTCGCCCGAGATGGAGTCGATCACTGCGTCGACGACCAGTTGCGGCGTGTGGGCAAAAGCGGAGAAGCGCACGGCGACGGGGTCGCCGGCCCGCACGCGGTCGATGGTATGGGTCGGTATGCGTGCCTCGAGCAGCACGCCCTCGCCTTTGGGAACGATGTCCATCAGTTTCTGCCCGGGCGCGGCCACGCCGCCGATCGATGCGATGGCGAGGCCGACGATTTGCCCGTCGACCGGGGCCTTGATCCGTACGCGTCCGAGTTCGGCGCCGATGGCGTCGAGGCGCTCGCGTCCGGCCTGCACCTCGCGCCGGACTTCGGCCAGTTGCGCGGCGGACTCGCGCTGCCCTTCCATCATCCGCTGCGACTTGCGCAGGCGGAGTTCGGCGATGGCGCGCTCGGAGCGCAGCTTCGCGGCGCTCAGTTCGGCCAGCACGGCCGACAGCTCCGCCTGGGCCTGTTCCATTTGCAGCGCCTGGTTGCGCGGCACGTAGCCCTCGGCTGCCAGCTCGGAAATGCTCCGCAGCTGCTCCGACTGCTTTTGCGCCTGCAGGCGCCGGCTCTCGAGTTGCAGCAGCAGGCCGGCCAGCATTGCCTCCTGCCCGGCGATCGCTTCGTCGATGGCGGCCAGCTCGGTGCGCAGGGCCGCGCGCCGGGACTCCAGCAGCTGGGTCTGGGTGACGATGTGCTGGCGGATGACGGGATTGCCGCTGGCGGCGACGAGGTCGGGATGGAAGTCGATCGCTTCGCGTCGCTCGATCTCGGCCAGCAGCCGGCTTTCGGCGGCACGCTGTGCCATGTAGTTCTGGCGAATGGATTCGAAGTTGGCGCGCGTTGCACCGTCGTTGAGTTCGACCAGCAGGTCGCCGGCCTTCACCATCTGTCCCTCGCGCACCGCGACGCGCTCGACCAGCCCGCCGCTCATGTGCTGGATCGCCTTGCGCTTGGTATCGATGGCGACCGAGGCCGGCGCCGGCACACCCTCGTCGAGCGGCGCGTAGGCGGCCCAGGCGATGAAGCCGCCGAAGCCGAGGACTAGGGCCAGCACGCCGAGCCGAATGGTGGAGCGGGTATCGGTCGGCAGGTCCGGGGCGAGATCGATCACGTTCGCCGCATCGGCGGTGTCCGGTGTCGAAAGCTTGAGCGAAGGTCGGGCCATGGGAAATGTCCTTGTGTCGGTAATCAGGGGGCGGTGCGGGCCGTGGCGATGTGCGCCGCTGCGCCGCTGTTGTCGAGTTTGCCGAATTGCGCGATGCGCCCCTCGGCCATCACGATCACGCGGTCGGCGAGGGCGAGCAGGTTACGCTGGTGCAGCACCATGAAGACGGTCTTGCCTGCCGCCCGGAGCTCGCGGATGGCACGTCCGAGCGCGGCCTCGCCAGCGTCATCGAGATTGGCATTGGGCTCGTCGAGCACGACGACCGACGGCGAGCCGTAGAGCGCGCGCGCCAGTGCCAGCCGCTGCCGCTGGCCGCCGGACAGCAGCTTGCCCGCCTGCCCTACCGGCGTGTCGTAGCCGGCCGGCAGCCGCAGGATCATGTCGTGGATGTCGGCGCGCCGGGCTGCTTCGATGATGGCGGCCGAGTCGATCTCGCCGAAGCGGCAGATGTTCTCGGCGACGCTGCCCTCGAGCAGCTCGATGTCCTGCGGCAGGTAGCCGATGTGCGGGCCGAGCGCCTCGCGCGACCACGAACGGATGTCCACGCCGTCGAGCAGCACCTGCCCCGAGGTGCTGGGCCAGATGCCGATCAGGCAGCGCGCCAGCGTCGACTTGCCGGCGCCGGACGGGCCGACGATGCCGATCACCTCGCCGGTCTCGAAGCGCGCATCGATGCGGTCGAGAATCGACTGCTCGCGTTGCCGCGCATAGGCCGACAGCTGGCGCAGGCTGACTTGTCCGTCGATGCGCTCGGCCTGGTGTCCGGCGCTGCGCTCCGGGTACTTGTCGAGCAGCGTGCCGATGTCCTTGTACGACTGCTGCGCCTGGACGAATTCCTTCCAGGTCGCGACCAGGATGCCGATGGGGCGCAGTGCATTGCCCATCAGGACATTGGAAGCGATCATCGCGCCGAGGCTGATCTCGCCGCGGATCGCCAGCCAGGCGCCGAGCGCGAGGATCAGCGACTGCTGGCTGTACTGGACGAATTTGGAGAAGGCGGCTGCCTTGCCGGCCCGCTCCTGCGCCCGCCAGTGCGCGTCGGCATGCTCGCGATACAGCAGCAGCCAGCGCCGCTTCAGGTTGCCCAGCATGCCCATGGCCTGCACCACCTCGGCATTGCGCAGCTTGCCGCCGAGGTAGGCGCTGGTATCGCCCTCGGCCGTGGTCGCGACCTCGAGACCGGAGGCCGTCAGCTTGTGGGTCGCGAAGGCGAGCGCGCCGAGGAAGAGCGCAAAGCCGGCGCCGGCCCAGCCCAGCAGCGGGTGCATGGTGAACAGCACGGCAAGATAGATGGGCGTCCACGGCAGGTCGAAGAAGGCGATGATGCCGTTCCCGGTCAGGAACTGCCGCAGCCGCGTGAGCGAGCCGAAGGCGCTCGCATTGTCCGCGCGCGTCTGTTCGAGGTTGGCTTCGAAGGTGGCGAGGAAGATCCGCGTGTTGAGCTGCTCATCGAAGCGCACGCCGGCCCGCACCAGCAGCCGGGAGCGGATCCACTCGGCGAAGGCCATGACGGCGATGAGCAGGGCCGTGATCAGCGTCAGCCCGATCAGCGTGAGCTCGCTCTGGCTGAGCATGACGCGGTCGAAAATCTGCAGCATGTACAGCGTGGGCGCCAGGGTCAGCAGGTTGGCCACGAGGCTGAAGGCGCCTACCCAGAAGAACTCGCGCCGGAAGCCCCACAGGCTGCGGTTGAGGGAGGGCGCAGGCGCATAGCCGGCGGAGAGGGCGATCTGGCTCATGCCGCACCTCCTGCGGCCTGCGCGGGTGCGGCGGGGGCCGGCACGGCGCGCGGAGCGGAAGCCTGGCGCAGCGCGGCGAGCACCTCGTCGCGCGGTCCGAGCGCTGCCGCTTGTCCATCCCTGAGCAGCAAGATCTTGTCGGCAGCCGGCAGGACGCTGGTCCGGTGGGTGATGACGATGGTGGTGCACTTGCGCGCCTTGAGCTGCTGCAGCGTGTTCAGCAGCGCCTGCTCGCCGGCCTCGTCCAGACTGGAGTTGGGTTCGTCGAGCAGCACGAAGCTGGGGTTGCCGTAGATCGCACGCGCGAGGCCGACGCGCTGCCGCTGGCCGCCGGACAGGATCGCTCCTTCGTCGCCGATGCGCGTGTCGAGGCCGTCGGGCAGCGCATCGACCACGGCCCCCAGGCCGACCTGCTCGATCGCCGCGCGCACGGCGTCGCGGTCGATGTCGCCGAAGCGGGCGATGTTTTCGGCCAGCGTGCCGTCGAACAGTTCGACGGTTTGCGGCAGGTAGCCGAGGTAGGGGCCGAGCTGGTCCTTGTCCCAAGCGTGTATGTCGGCGCCGTCGAGCCGGACCTTGCCGCTCGCGGCCGGCCAGATGCCCATCAGCAGGCGGGCCAGCGTCGTCTTGCCCGCGGCGGAGGGGCCGATCAGCATCAGCACCTCGCCCGGCTGCAGCGCGAAGCTGACACCCCGGATGATCGGCAGGTTGGCCCCCGGCGCAGCGGCCACGACCCCCTCGACCGACAGCTGGCCGCGCGGTGCAGGCAGCGGCATGCGCGCCTGCTCGGCCGGCGTCATGCCTAGGAACTGGTCGAGCCGGGCAAAGGCGTCGCGCGCATTCACCACCGAGCGCCACTGCGCCACCAGTTGCACCAGCGGGGTCAGCACGCGCCCGCCGAGCGTGGAGGCGACGATCATCATGCCGCCGCCGCCCAGCAGCAGGCCCTTGACCGTCAGCCAGCACGAGATTCCCAGGATCAGCGAGCCCTGCATGGTCTGAATGAACTTGGAGACGGCGGAGTTGCCGCCCGCGGTGTCGGAAGCGCTGGCCTGCAGCACGAGGAATTTTCTCTGGCGCGCGATCCAGCGGCGGTAGATGCTGTCTTTCATTCCCATGGCCGTGATGACCTGGGCATTGCGCAGCAGGCCGCTGGCGAAGTTCTGCGCCGCGATCGCGGCCTGGTTGGCCTCGGTCAGCACCGGCATGGTCTTGCGTTCGGTGCTGATGCCGATGGCTACCTGGATGATGGCGCCGAGCAGCGCGACGATGCCCAACCATGGATTGATGATCGAGACCAGTACCAGGAAAATGACCGCCGACGGGGCATCGAGCACCGCCGTCACCGCCGGCGAGGCGATGAACTCGCGTACCGTGCGCAGGTCGTTGAACGGCTGGACGCTGGCCGCGCCGTGCCGAACGCTGGCAGTGAAGGTGGCGTCATGCAGGTGCTCGCGCAGCGCGGCATCGACGCGCCAGCCGGCTTGCTGCAGCAGCCGGCCGCGCAGCATCTCGAGCACCTCCATCAGGATGTAGAGGCCGATCACGCAACCGAGCAGCGACAGCAGCGTGGTGCTGCTGCGGCTGTTGACGACGCGGTCATAGACTTCGAGCATGAATACGGTCGGGGTCAGCACCAGCAGGCTGGTGACGAGGCTGAAGCCGACCGCCTTGCGGTAGATCGGCATCTGCGCGCGCACGGCGCTGCGCAGCAAGGCTGGCGCCGGGTTGGCCGGGTTCGGCGGGTTGGGTGTCATGCGGCTTCTCCCATCGGGTCAGGGGTGTCGGCGCCGCTCTCGTCGAGCAGCGTCACGTATTCGGGCAGGGCGCCGTCGGCTGGCGTGCCGGCTTCGTCGTCGCGCCGGGCGAACAGGAAGCTCAGGCGGTGCTGGCGGCCGTCGCTGGAGAGGACGATTTCCCGCAGCTTCTCCTGCTGGAAGCGCAGTTCGTCGGCCGCGCTGATGCTGAGCCGGAAGCGGATTCTTCCGTCGAGCGTGTACATCGAGACGACACCGCTGCGGATGCTCAGCGTGTGGCGGTCGAAATAGACCGGCGCGCTGGGCGCGAAATGCAGGCGCGGCAGCGGCCGCTCGCCGAGCCGCGCGAGGTTGAAGGGACTGGCCGGGCTCTGGAACAGCATCCTGCAGGTGCGCGAGACGGAGTAGATGGCGTTGCAGACCATCTGCGACCCCATCTGGGGGTAGCGCTCGCGCAGCCCGCGGTAGACGAGGTGGTGCAGCGCGACCCGGTTCCAGCAGCGCGTCTCGCGCGCGACAGGAGCGATCGCGTTGCACACCTCGGCAAATGCGCCCTGCAGTTGCGTCAGCTGCGCGGCGAGCTCGGCGGTGGTATCGAGGGGAATGACCAGCGGCCCGCTCACCTGCGTGCCCGCCGGGTCGCAAGCGGCATCGGTCGCCTCGTGGGTGGAGATGCTGCTCACTCTGCCGCGCGGAAACAGGGAGCGATCCGGTCCAGCCCCTCGGCGTCGAGCATGCCCGCTGCCGCATGCAGGCGCAGGTAGGCCAGCAGGTGGCTGTGCCTCGCCTCGGACAGGTCGCGGCGGGTCAGATACAGCTGCTGCAGCGCGGTCAGCACGTCGAGGTTGACGCGCTGACCGCCGGCGACACTTTTGCGGGTGGCCTCGACCGCCTCGGCGGCCGAGCGCTCGGCCTGCTCCATGGCCTGCATCCGCACCTGGCTGCTGAGCAGTTGCTGGTACTGGCGGCGAACCTCCACCAGTACCTTCTGTGTCGTCGCATCGAGCTCGGCGCGCGCCGCGGACAGCTTGGCGGCGGCCTGCCGGGTCTGGGCATCCACGCCGCCGCCGCTGTAGAGCGGCAGCGACATCTGCACGCCGACGGAGTTGACCGTCGACTGCTGGTTGAACGTGAACAGCGAGTCGGCGGTGTTTTGGCTGTGCGAGGCCACGAGGTCGACTCTCGGATAGTGGCCGGCCCGGCTGCGCCTGGCCTCGGCGTCGGCATACTCGACCGAGTACTGCTGGGCGCGGATCTCGGGACTGCGCTCGCGCGCAATGCGTTCCCACTCGGGCAGCGTGGCAGGCATCAGGGGCAGGTTGGGCAGGCTGCCCGCCAGGGTGTCGAGGGTTCCCGGCTCCATGCCGATGATCACTGCGAGTTCATTGCGCTTGTGCGCGACCTGGTTCTCGGCTTCGGCCACTTGCGCCAGTGCCAGTTCGAAGCGCGCGCGGGTCTCCAGCATGTCGGTGCGGGTGCCGGCGCCTTTCTCGAGCAGGCGCTGGTTGCTGATCTGGTTCTGCTCGTAGGCATCGCGCTGGGCCATGGCAAGACGCAACTGGTCGGCCGCCAGCAGCGCCTCGAGGTAGGCGGTCGTCAGCCGCAGGATCAGTTCCTGCGCGACCCCGACGAACTTGGCTTCGCTGTAACTCGTCTGCGCCTGCCCGCCGCGGTACCGCTGCCACGCGTCGAGGTTGAGCAGGGGCTGGCGCACGGAGAGGTTCATCACGCGGCTGTCGTATTGCGGCGTGTCCCGCTGCCGGTTGCCGTTGGCGAGCGTGATCGTGCGGTCCGCATCGTTTTTGCTGACGTTGTACGACACGCCCGCGCTGGGCAGCAGGCCGGCGCGCCCGATGGCTTCGAATTCTTCCCCGGCGGCCCGGTCGAACCGGGCCCCGCGGTAGACCGGGTCGTTGTCGAGTGCCGCCTGGTAGGCGCGTGCAAGGCTCAGCGCCTGCACGGGCGCGGTCGCGGTCGCGCCCAGCAGGGCAAGCGCGAAACCGGCGAGCAGTCGGTGCGGCTGGGCGCGAGGTGGGTCAGTAGGCATGGCGTCTCGGGTGGTTGTGCGGACGGGTCGTAGCCGGCGTCGCGGGCCGCCCGCGACGCTGCATATATGAATTTTTCGTCATTGTATTACTCCCCGGCAATTTGCCAATGTGACGGCGGTCACAGCGGCCGCTGCGGGGGGAGCGCGCAGGCACGGCACGAAGACGGTGCAATTCTGGTTATCATGTGCGGCCCTGATGCTGCCGCCCACACCATGAAACGAACCGCCGACTTGCTGATCGCCTCCGCCCTGTTGCTGCTGGCCGCGCCCGGGTGGCTGGCGATCGCCGTGCTGATTCGGCTCGAGAGCCGCGGCCCCGTGCTGGCGCGGCCGCACCGCGTGGGCCGCAACGGCCGCATGATCAAGGTGCATGAATTCCGCACCGCGATCGCCGAGCCCGATGCGATGGAAACGGTGGGCGGCTGTCACGGCGAGCAGGTCACGCGCATCGGCGCACTGCTGCGCAAGACGGGTCTGGCGCGCTGGCCGATGCTGCTCGATGTGCTGAGAGGCGATTTTTCGATGGTCGGGCCGCGCGCCGAGATGCCGCGCTATGTCGGCTGTTATCCGACCGAGGTGCGCAAGCGCGTGCTGTCGGTCAAGCCGGGCCTGCTGGATTTGTCGACGATCGAATTCCGCGC
>JAIXXL010000026.1 GCA_027490755.1 Betaproteobacteria bacterium | reverse complement strand
CCGCACCAGAAGATCACGATCGAAAAGCAGGCCCGGGACCAGCAGGCAAAACGCGTGACGGTGTTGCTGAACAAGCCGATGGGCTACGTCAGCGGCCAGGCCGAGGACGGCTACCAGCCTGCGTTCACGCTGGTGCGGTCCGAGAGCCGCTGGGCCGAGGACAAGTCGCCGCTGCAGTTCTCGCCCGCGCAGCTGAAGAGCCTCGTGCCGGCCGGCCGGCTCGACATCGACTCGGTCGGACTGCTGGTGCTCACGCAGGACGGCCGCATCGCGAAACAGCTGATCGGCGAGGACACCAGCATCGAAAAGGAATATCTGGTGCGCGTGACCTACCAGAAGCCGGGACGCCTGCCCGAGTCCGAGCTCAGGCGGCTGAACCACGGCCTCTCGCTCGACGGCAGGCCGCTGCTGCCGGCGCAGGTCACCTGGCAAAATGACGACCAGCTGCGTTTCGTGCTACGCGAAGGCAAGAAGCGCCAGATCCGGCGCATGTGCGAACTGGTCGGACTGAGGGTGATCGGCTTGAAGCGCGTGCGCATAGGACGCGTGAAGCTGGGCAAGCTCCCGGTCGGGCAGTGGCGCTACCTCGCCGACGACGAAGCGTTTTAAGCTCGACCCCTAATGTGGCGGACGTTGGCCACCATCCTGCCAGGTCTCGACCAAGAAGGTCATCGCCTCGGCCTCGCGCCGCCAGGTTACTGCCCGCTGCGACACTGCCAGATACCAGGTCTGCGCCCCGGGCAGAGGCCGGGTCTCGGCGAACCCGGCCGGCGATAACAGGGCAACGCACCAGGCAGGCGACGGATCGCGCACCGAGCGGTAGATGATCGCGCCGACGCCTGCCTCGCGCGCGACGCGAGCGAAGTCCTGCGTCGCCGCATACTGCGTCGGGTGCTGCCACAGATCGGCATCGGCGTCGAACGGCGGCCGCCGGAGATCGACGGCCTGCACCGACAGGCTGGCGGCAAAAGCGTTATGCGGCACGGGCTCGAGGGCGTCCAGATCGACGGCATCGCGCAGGAAGCGCCAGCGCCAGTAGCCCAGCTCCGCCGCGGCGGTACGCACCGACTCGGCAGCATGAAACACCCCCGGATCGGCCGCGCTGCGAAAGCGGCTCCCGCCGGCGCGCGGCGGGTAGCGGAATGGGGTGGCCAACAGATAATCCAGTCCCTCGGCGTCGCTGCGCAGCGAGGGCTTGGAGCGGTCGAGCAGCGTCTCCAGCAGATCCTGCTCTTCGCGGGTATCGACCAGCTTCATCGTCGCGGCAATGTGCTGCGACTCGACCATGCGCCACGCGCCGCCGCGCCAGCGACGGGCCTCAGACGAGACCGCGGCTGGCGTCCAGATAGTGAACGACACGGACCAGTCCTTCGGCGGCGGGGAGAAGATCGATCGGGCGGCTGCCGAGCGCAAGGTTGTGGCTGGCCAGCCATTGCCGCGCGTTTTGCTGGTTGCCGACGATGGAATCCAGAGAGCGGAACACGCGCACGAACAGCAATGCCAGTTCCCATTCCTTGCGCCGCTGGTCGAGCCGGTAATCGCCGCTGTACAGGCGCGTGATGGTGGCGGCGCTGACGCCGAGGATTTTCGCCAGCCGGGCATGCGAGATGTCGAGGCGATCCGCCGCCCGGACGACCGCTTTGCCCAGCACGGCGGCCGCCTCGGGCTGCTCGGCCGATACTTGCGTGTATGCAATCATACGATTCCTTTCTTCAGAAATTTTATTTTAGTTTTATTTCTGAAGAAATCAAGCCCGCTGAAGCGAAGTTTGGACTGTGTCAGTCGTCCGCGCCCGGATCCAGCCCGGGAAACAGCACGTCGGTGAATCCGAAGCGCGAGAAATCACGGATACGCATCGGGTACAGCACGCCGATCAGGTGATCGCACTCGTGCTGGACGACGCGCGCGTGGAAGCCGTCGACCTCGCGCACGATCGGCTGGCCCGACGGATCGACGCCGCGGTAGCGCAGCCGCGTATGGCGCGGCACGACGCCGCGCAGCCCGGGCACGGACAGGCAGCCTTCCCAGCCGTCCTCCATGTCGTTCGACAAGGGTTCCAGCACCGGATTGAGCAGCACGGTCTCGGGTACCGGCGGGGCGTCCGGGTAGCGTTCATTCTGCTTGAAGCCGAAGATCACCAGTTGCAGGTTCACGCCGATCTGCGGCGCAGCCAGCCCGGCGCCGTTGGCCGCGTGCATCGTGTCGAACATGTCGGCGATCAGCGCGTGCAGCTCGGGCGTGTCGAAATCAGTCACGGGCTCGGCGATGCGCAAGAGGCGCGGGTCGCCCATTTTCAGGATGTCGCGGATGGGCATGCTTTCTCCATTGTGCTTGCGCGATCGTTCAAAGTCGCTGGATCCTGACTTTCGTCAGGATGACGCATTGTTTCGCCAGGATGACGAATCCGGGGGTGGCGTTCCGCTCGGAAGCCGGCGGTCGTCCGAGGACGGAAAGGCATCAACCCCGTTGCGCCAGCCACTCGGAAAACGCTGCTCTCGTCTCCGGATGCTGCAGACCGATCTCGACCGATGCCTGCAGGTAGCCGAGCTTGGAGCCGCAGTCGAAGCGGCGGCCCTGGTAGCGGTAGGCGAGCACGGTTTCGTACTGCATCAGCGCCTCGATGCCGTCGGTCAGCTGGATCTCGCCGCCGGCGCCCTTGCCCAGCCGCTCGAGGCAGGAAAAGATCCGGTTGGT
>JAIXXL010000006.1 GCA_027490755.1 Betaproteobacteria bacterium | reverse complement strand
TAGGTGATCCACCCAAAGTGATGTACCCTCCGTCTGTACTTCTTCAAGTTGATCACCGTAGGTCTCTTTCCTGTCTGGCTCTCCCGTAGAGCGATTCCCGTCTGACTCCCCCGTATTTTTCTTTCTTGCAGGATGTGCGCGCGGCGAATGCATCGCTCTGCGATGCGTCGCCATCCAATCCAATTCCGACATGAAGGAAAACACCATGAGTAACCAGACCGGTATCGTCAAATGGTTCAACGACGCAAAGGGCTTCGGCTTCATTACGCCCGACGCAGGCGGCGCTGATCTGTTCGTCCATTTTCAGGACATCGTGAGCAACGGCTTCAAGAGTCTTGCCGAGAACCAGCGCGTGAGCTACGCCAAGGGCAATGGTCCCAAAGGCGAAAAAGCAACCAGTGTCCAGGTGATCTGAATACTCAGCCCCATACGGAGAATGTGTGGGGCGGCCGTGCGTGCCCTGGCACCCGGCAGATCGCCAGGTTCCGAGTGCTCGCTAAGCGAAACCCGCCCACGTGGCGGGTTTTTTATTGCAACTGCTCGGCACCGGGCATGCCATTTGACTGCCTTGGGCCGGTTCATCGCCAGGATCAACCGGATTTGATGGGTGCTCTTCCCCCGTTAATGGGGAAGAGCCGACAATCCTTGAGAACCCGCGTTGCGCCTACGTTCTGAGGCGATTCAATGACTTGGAGAATACTGGCGGAGAGAGGGGGATTCGAATATCCCAAAGTCAATGGATTAATGAGGCTTTCCAGATGATGTTGGCAAAAAGCTGTCATTTGCTGCAATACTGGCTTTGCGTCGGATCCATTAACTGAACGTGCCTCAACTCATTGTAAAAGTCAGCTAGGACTGCAATGCGATTACCCGCCAATGGCAATGGCATTGCGGTTCTAAAGCCGCATGCTGCATAAAAAAGGCCCCGCAATTGCGGGGCCAAGTCGGGCACGGCTGAGACTGCAGCGAGAGGAGATCACCGCACCGTACCCGGGAGCACTTTACTAAAGTTCGGTGACAGGTAAAGCAACCGCTCGTCGTGGCGCCGTTTGACCAGTCCGGGCAGCACCTTGCCGGCCGCTTTGGTCCATGCCAGGAACCCGTCGGCGGCGCCATCAAAGTCGCCGCGGTTGTGCCGCATCCGGATCTGACTGCGCTGCAGGTTGCCTAGCCCCACATTGAATGCAAACGATGCCAGTGCATCCAGACGAGGCTGAGACAGGCCCCCGGGACAAAGGCGGCGCACACCCATCTCAAAGCGGCGCAGATCAGCTTTGAGAATTGCATCGACTTCCTCCTGCGAAAACGTTCGGTTATCCGCCAGGCTCAGCGGATAGCGCCGCCGCTCGTCCACCGGCAGCTTTGCCTGCTCCGGATACAGCACGTGCCCGACGCCCACAGTCCACAGCTGCGCGGGACAAAGGTACGGCCGCAGCCGCACGCCTTCGTGGTGCTTGATCTGGACAATGGCGCGATCCGAGATCATTTCTTGAATGCTTGGGTGCCGAACCAGAAGGCGATGACGGCTGCCCATATTTGCTGCGTGTCGTCGTCCCACACCAGGTTCATCATTTGCTCAAACGGCACCCCGGTGGTCCACGCATACCAGACGCCAGCAACGTCGATCGCCACCAGCAGGAAGAACAGCCCGTAGGTGACGGTGGGGCGCACCATCGCGCGCGCATTGATCACCCAGCGCGATGCGCCCTTGCCGATCTCGATGTCATGCTGGTACAACGCAATACGCTCCTGCGCGGCCGTCTCGATCTGCAGCTGCTCGGTATGGATTTCCTCGACCTTCTGCTGCGCGATGAACCCCTCCTTGGCCATCTGCAGCTCGCGTTCGGCCTGCATGCGCGCTAGTTCGAGTTCATGGCGCTTGTCCTGCCGGTCCTGGAAAAAATTCAGCAGGCTGGGCAAGCCGCCGGACAGGAATGACAGGAACGTGCTGATCAACGTAAGCATCAGGGACCTCCAACCTTAAACATCCAGACGACCGCGACGATGATCGCTGCCGATACCGCACAGCCTAGAACGATCGCAAACGCGTTTTCCATCATTTGCCATTGCTGCTGTCTCTTTCGCCGTACCGCCATCTCCGCCGCACGTACTTTCAGGCGAGCTTCCATAGCCAGCTGGCGGCGGTCTTCGCGCAGCTTTTCGAGCCGGACCATGTATTCATTGAACAGGCCCGGTTCCTGGAACTGGTAGGTGAACATCTCGCGCAACTCCGTGTAGAAGTTTTTCAGCTGGCGCTCAGCAACCATTGCATTGATCACCAGCTCGTGGTCGGACTTGATCGGTTGTCCATCGACCACGGCCGGCGGATTGGCCTGCAATTCCCTGGCGGTGGCGACCCCCTCTTCGATTTTTGAGGCCGCGGCAAAGAACTTGCCGAGCGCGCCAACGGAGTCGACCACGTCCGATCCGGCTTGCGCACATTCGCGGATCTCGGCGACTGCTTCCCTAGCCATCTCGAGCGCCCCCTTTACGCCCGAAATGACTGCCTTTGCAGTGGCGATGCCTGCAGTGAGAGTGACCGGATCGAGCATGGTCAGGCCAGATGCAACTGCTGCTTCAGTGCGATGATCTCTAGGTGCAGCTCGGCATTGCGCTCTTCGCACTCCCGGTTAGCCGCCTCAACGCGCTCTAGCCGCTCCGATAAGCGCGTAACCTCTTCGCGCAGCGTCTGGATTACTTGCGCCATGGCACCATCAGTCAGGTCGGCTTTTGTATCCTCGCGTCGATCCGCTTTAAACAAACGAAATACGCCGTAAAATCCAGCAGCGACTGCTGCAATACCTGCGCCAATTTTTGTAAACAGATCGCCGCCAATCTCATCCATCACATCACCTTATTCAGCGTGATTTTCAATTGGCACAGCTTCCCAATTTTTCTGACTTTCATCCCAGCGATAAACGCTGCCGTCGCTTGGATACGGGACTGGCGCATTCCATTGACAGGTCAATTCATCCAATAACCAGCTTGGATACGGCTGCGGCGGGATGAATGCGTCGCGCTGTACGTCATATTGGTAGCCTATCCCAGCGAAGTTTTTACGCATGTTGCCGTTGTAGCTGGTCTGCACCCATCGGGTATCCGCGCCAAACAGCGACTGGCAGAAGGCAATGCCAACCTCCTCGCGCTCCACGCCATCGACCATGCAATCGTTGTTGTGAACGACGATGACTTGCGTGACGAGGTTGTTTTTATCCAGTTGTGCGAAGTGCGCCATAGCTAACCTCAGAATGTGATGCTGCCGGAACCAGTCCAGCGGTAAATGCGATAGCCGCCGGTAACGGTGTAAGTCGGAGAGCCTGTTGTTGATATTGCCGCAGCGAATGTGTCTGGATAGCGAATAATGACGATGCCAGAGCCACCGTTTCCGCTCGGCCCCGGGCCTGCGTTTTTAGACGAGTTAACGCCCATGCCGCCGCCACCGCCGCCAGTATTAGCAACCCCGTTTTGCGGAGCGGTAGCACCGTTACCGCCGTTGCCGCCGCTTCCCGATCCCGAGCCACCAGAAGAAACACTTGCGTTCGCTCCACCACCGCCACCACCGGCATAGCTAACAGATGCGCCAGAAATGCTGGAGGAAAAAGGAGCGCCACCGCTGCCGCCAAATGACGAGTTGCCGTTAGCGCCAACGCCACCTTTACCGCCGCCACCGCCAGCACCCCATGCAGGGCTCTGATCAAGACCGCTGCCGCCAGCATTTCCTTCTCCGCTAGTTCCAGAAGCTCCGGCTCTGTTTGCTTGAGAGCCTCCACCGCCGCCAGAGCCGCCAGTCGCAGGAGTGACTGCGCCGGGACTGCCCCCGCCACCACCGCCGCCAGTGGTTGATACAGCCCCAAAAACGGAAGAGCTCCCCGATCCGCCAGCACCTGTTGATGCGCCAGCGCCACCTCCGCCAATCGTCACCGTTATCGGAGAACCTACTGAAACGGAATAACCTGTTGCAGTTTTTAATCCACCAGCACCACCGCCACCGCCTGAATCACCGCCACTCCCACCACCTGCTCCACCACCAGCAACAATCAAATACTCAATTTGGCTAGGAGGCAATGCGCTGCCAATGCTTGCGATTAAGCCTTGTAAAATTCCGCTCATGTCAGCCCCGTTCCGCTGATAATCCACTCCGTGTTAGCGATCTTGATTGCGGTCGCAACACCATTTGCAGCAAGCGTTCTCGATCCAGTAGTTCCCGCGCCAGCAAGACTCATCGTGTCTGTCGTGATCGAAATCGTTACTACTCCCGCGCCGTTTTGGTTTACAAAAGTGACTGCGGTTCCAATTGGGTATGCAACCGTACTATTTGCAGGAATGGTGAACGTCCGAGCCGTAGTGTCTGTGCTGGGGTGCAGAATGTGTTTACCAGAGTCTGTAAGAACTAACGTGTAATTGGCTGATTGGCTGTTCTGTGGAACTTCTCGGAAGCCAACACCATTTGTTCCATCAACGGTAAGGGTGTTGCTTGCGCCGCTGATAGTTTTATTAGTCAGCGTCTGCGTGCCAGTAGTAGTTACATCACCCGTGCCGGGGAACGTCTGCCCTGCATTGAAGGTGATGTTTCCTGTCATCGTGCCGCCAGAAAGTGCCAACAACCCGGTCGGCGAAACATAAGCAGCAACCCATGCGCTGCCCGTGTACACTTTCATTATTCCGGCAACCGTATTGAAATACAGCGAACCCGACACTAGCGGATTGCCATCGTTATCAACGGTCGGGTCGGATGTCTTTGCTCCGAGATATCGATCATCAAAGCTGTCGAATGCCGCCAGCGTTGCATCGCGTGCCGACTCTGCCGCCGTCTTTGCGCTAGCCGCTGCCGTGGCGCTGCTTGCCGCGTTTGTCGCGCTGTTCGCTGCGGCAGTTGCACTCGTCGAAGCTTCAGCCGCTTTTGTCGTTGCAGCTGTTGATTGCGTGTTTACATTGGTTGCCGTCGAGTTTGTTTCGGTAACAAACGTTGAGAGCGCAGCAACCAAAGCGAAAGCTTTGGAATTAAATTCCGCCGTGGTATCAGTCGGCTGCGGCGGGCTGGGTAGGGGAGTAATTGCCATCAGGTAAGTCCTTCAATCTCAAGATCGCACTCGGAATGCTGCGGGTACGAGATCAGCACATCGAAATTTTTGTAAAAACCAAACAGCGTGGTGCTTTCGTAGTCGGTCGATCCAATCCACAGACATGGCACCGCACGCACCTCGGCAAGGAAATTTTGCAGCGCGTCGGTTTCGCCTTTTTCGACCAGCATCGAGAAATTGGCGCGCTTGGCAAACGCTCGCACCAGCAGCTCGGTGTCGCCAAATTCGTTGGTCTGCTTGACCGAGTAATCCTGAATGCCGACGCGGGCCCCGTAGGACACACCGAGGCCAAAATTCTTCTGCTGGCCAAACATAATCACGCCAACAGCCAAGCTGCTGTTACCAGACAGCTGCACCAACAAGTCGGCGTTTGGGTAGGCCGGCACATCGGTAGCGACATACTGCGTCGGCGTGACCTTCTGCCCAAAAAACCATGACCACCAGTTCGCCTGCAGCGGCAGTGGCGTAAAGTCGACCGTGCGGCTGTGGACGACGCCATAGACAGGATCCGTCAGCTTCAGCAGCAGCGACGTGGCGTTCGCCACGTTGAGCACCGCGACGCTCGAGATGGACGCGCCGGGACGGATTGTGTAGCTGATCTTTGGCGTGGCACCGCCGGCGGTGACGGTCTGCGTGCTGTTGGAATAATCGAACGCCTTCCAGCGATTGGTGGGGCTAACCTCGATCCACCAGGTCGGATTAGCGGTCGGGTCTTTGCCCAGGTTCGATGCCTGCAGTGATTCGTACACGGCATGCGTGCTGGTCAGGATCACGCGCGCGCCCAGCGAATAGGTCGTGCCTGCCGACCATGCCGCATAGTCGTTTTCAGGAATATCGGTCGAAATCAGCATCGCATCGGTCAACTGCACCGGCTGCGTGATCGACAGGGCCAGTTCGCTGCTCATGCTGCCACGTTCCTTGTCTCGGGAATGCCGTCACCGTCCCACTGCTCAAGTAGCTTTGTCATCCGGTTCTGCAGGCCGACCAGCGCCCGCGACTGCGCTCGGTTCTCTTCTCGCATTTGCCGGATTTCGTCAGCCACTTCTGCACCGCTCCCCAGCATGGCTGCCGTATTGGCGCTGCTGTAGTAGCGGGCCGGCCCGGTGACTTCCAGCTCGGGACCGTTTTCCCCAACCAGGCGCATGCCGCCGTCAAACAGACCACCGGCGGCGTATTGCGGCGTCTTCAGCACGCTGCCTGACGAAGACGTGAGGGTCGCACCGAAATAGTTGGCAATGTCCTGCGTGGTACGCAGCGTGCTGCCGGCCTGCCCCCCGTACGCAATGCCCGCTTCCTTGAGCTTGGCAACGGCCTGCACCAGCGTCATCGTTTGCGGCGTGACCTGCGTGCTAGCCGACTGCGCGGCCGTCGCCGTTGCCGCCTGGGCGGCGCTTTGTGCCTGGTATGACGCGACCGTGGAATTCAATACGCGGATTTCGCTCGAGACCGTGGCATTCATCAGGTTCACGGCATCGGTCACCGACAGAATCGGAATGGCCAGACCGCGAATCGATTCGATCTGCTGGCGTGCCGCTTGCAGTTGCGCGTCGAGCGCGGCGAGCTGGTCTTCGGCCTTTTGCAGCGCCTGTTCCGCCACCGTCAGCTGGTCGCTGGTCAGCCCGCGCAAATCGTTCAACTTGCCGGCCAATAGCAGGCGGTCGCGCTCGGCTTCAAATGCGCTGGCATAGCTCCTTGTGCCCATGCCGCCGCGCACGGCCGCAATCGCATTCGATAATTGCCCGCTGTCCGGCAGATACCCGGTGGCCCGGGCCATACTGATGGCCTGGTCGATGAACGCCTGTCCTTGGGCCGCCGTCATGCCGCCGATCTGCCCGGTCAGCTCGTTGATGGCTCCACTCAACACGTCGAAGATCGACTTCAGGTTGCTGACCGACTCCTGCGCGACTTGTCGCGTGACCTCGATGCTGGCTTTTTGCGCATCGATGGCCTGCTCCAACGCGCGCAGCGCATTGTCGGTGGCGGCCTGCGCCGCATCGATCGCGTCCTGGCGCAGCTGCTCTGCCGATTTTGTAATCAACGTAAAGGTCGGCGCCAGCTGTACCAGCGCGGCAAACAGGTTGCGGCCCTTGTCGGTGGTGACATCGAGCGACTCGACCAGAGAGCGATACGCGTCGCGCGTGGCCGGCAGCTGCAGCCCCATCGCCGCAAACGTCTGCGTCAGCTGGCGCGTGGCGATCGTGGTGCGCTCAGCCTCGTCATAGAACTCACCGTAAAAGCTGTTGATCGCCTTCGTGAAGTTTTCCACGCCGCCGAACGCATCAGCCAGCTGGCTGGCCAGATCTGCGCCCGACAGGCTCGCCTGCAGCAGCGTGTAGCCCAACGTGTCGAAAGCCTGGTTGACCACGCTGATGGCCGTCGACAGTCGCTTTAATGTGTCGGCCGCAGTCTCTCCGCTTTGCTGGAAGCCTTTGATGTAGTCACCGATGGCCAGCCCATTGGCGACAAAGCCCTGATTCAGGCGGCCGGTGGCTTTCAATTCGGCGCCGGCAATCTGGCGCAGTGCGACGACGGCCAGTTCCTCCGAAATGTCGGCAAAGACTTCCTGCAGCTTGGCCTGCGCCTTTTCCGGGCTCAGGCCCATCAGGTTGACCTTGATCGCCTTCGTATAGCCGTCGACCTGGCTAGCCGCATTGCCCAGCGCATTGGCCATCGACTTGACCGCCCCCTGGATCGACAGAAATTGCTTGGCCAGCGCATCCTGCACAACCGGGTCTAGCGGCGACGTCGAGGTCTTGTCCGAGCGGAACCAGCCACCCTTTTCGAACTTGTAGTTGGAGCCGGCAAAGCCCGCGGCGCCGCCGAAGTCGCCCATGATGCCGGCCGCCACCAGCTTGCGACCAAACGCACGGTTGAATACCCCGGTCACGACGCCAGCGATCGGCCCGAAGATCGCGCCACCGACGGCAGTCAGCACATCGACGACCTTGCCGTCGCCAACCTTGTAGCCGCCGGAGATGAACTTCTGGATGCCATAGGCGGCCGCGGCATTGCCCAGCGTACCGGCCGCTTCGGCGAGGAATTCGGAGTTGCGGTAGATCGCGTTGCCAAATTCGGCAATCGTCGTGTTAGAGGACTGGATGAAGAAGTCGGCGACGTTGCGGATCTGCTCGCCCAGTGCGCCCGTCATCGATGCAAAGCCGGTTTTCAGCAGGTTGTAGCCGTTGTTTAGCACCGTCATCACATTGACCGCGCCCACGCTGCTGCCGGTGGCCGCCGACGCCGTGCCAGACATTCCCATCGTGCCCGCCATCGTGCCGGTCACGCCACGGATGATCGGGTCCAGCAGCGGGCGCAGTACCAGCGTCCTGAACAGGTTCTTCAGGTATTCCCACGCCGATTTTCCGCCGTCCATCAGGCTGTTGGCCAACGCCTGACCGATCTGGTCAGTGATCTTTTCCCACTGCTTGGCGTATTCCTGCTGCTGCTTGATCGATGCCTCGGTCGCTTCCCTGGCTTCGACTGCCTGGCGGATCTGCTCGGCATACTGCTCGTATTCTTTTGTCCCCTGCGCGATACCCTTGTTCTCGAGCTCGCGCAGCTTGATGGCCGTCTCGCGCTCGACATTCGTCATCTTCAGCGCATCGGCTTCAAACCGGATCTGATCGATCATTTCCTCGACCGACTTGATCTGCTTGGCGCGGTCTTCGATCTCCTTCTCGCGCTGCTTGGCGCGCTCGTCCGCGTCGCGCTCGAATTCCTTGATCAGATCCGCTTCGGCTTTGAGCTGGTCCTGGTAGTACTTCTGCTGCTTGATGTAGGTTTCGACCAGCTGCACGTACTGCTCGAGGCTCACGTATGCCTTGTCCAGCCCATCCTTCAGTGTCGCCAGGTTCTTGAAGAAGTCGGCATCCAGACCGCTGTCCTTGCCGGTGATGCGCGAAGCCAGCGCTTCAAACTCCTGCCGCGCCTTTCTTGCCTTGTCAGCCAGGTCATTGACGACCGGCGCGGCCTGCTTGCCGCTAGACGTAATGGCTGCCATCGATTCGACGGCGGCTGATCCGGTGCCCATGACCGTCTCTTGGAACCGGTCCAGTTCGACGCGGGCATCGGCTGCTTCTTCGTTGTATTTGTCGATGACCGCCTTGGCATTGGCTAGGTTGAATTTCACAACATTCCATCCCGCCTCGCCCAGCGCAACGACGCCCTTGACCATCTGGTAGATGACAAACACGACGTCGCTGCCCATGACCGTCACGGTCTGGAAAACCGTCTTCAGTATGGTGCCAACGGTTTTCATCAGGCTGCTGTTGTTGGCCGCGGTCAGGAATGCACCGGCCAACGACTGTAGCGTCGGCAGCAGCTCGGCGGCCAGCTTGCGAGCCGCGCCCTGCGCTCCCTGCCCCACCAGGTCGATGGTGTCGTTGAACTTCTCGGCGGCTGCCGCCGTCTTCGCATCCATCGTCAGGCCCAGCTGTTGCGCGAGCCGGTCGAACTCGTCGAGCGCGCCCGCGCCCTGGTTGAGCAGCGGGATTAGGTCCGCACCGGACTTGCCAAAGAGCTGCACCGCCAGCGCGGTTTTTTCGGCGCCATCGCGATAGCTGGCAAACTTGTCGGCCACCAGTCCCAGCACGTCGCGGGTTGACTTCAGCGAACCGTCGGCATTGGCCGTGGCAATGTCCATCACTTTCAATGCATCGTTGCCGCTGGTGATCGCAACCGACAGTTTTGATAACGACGATTGCAGCTTGTCTGAATCGAGCCCGGCCTGCCGGTACGCCAGCTGCAGGCCAGCGATCCGCTCGACGGCCACCCCGGTCTTCTGCGACAGCTTATTCATTTCGTCGCCGGCATCGATCGCCGACTTGATGAACTGGGCAAACGCCCCGACCGACAGCACCACGCCCAAGCCAGCCAGCGCGCCCTTGGCCAGGTCAACGGACTTGCTGATGTTGGCCATCGCGCCGTTGACCGACTTTTGCGCCTCGAGCATCTTGCGCTGCAGGTCGGCGATATCGGCTACCAGCTTGATCGACAGGTCCGCCGTCTGCATTACGCCGCCCTCCCGCCAAAGATGGCGCGCACCTTACTGGCGACGGCTGCGCGGCGCTCGCTGTCGCGATCAATGTACGGTGCCGGGCAATCGGGCTCCTCGGCCAGTTGGCTCTGATGCAGGTAGTCAGCCGACAGCCGGCGCAGCGCGCGCGCCTCCCAGGCGGCCAAATCAATGCCGACCGCCTGCTGCCACGCATGGATATCGTGCCAGGACAACGGTATTGCGCCCATCGCGCCATAGGCAACGGGACCGCATTCGAACAGGTAGGCCGACAGATGACCGGCGGCGCCTGCATCCGGCAACGCGGGGGTCGTGCCTGCTTCGGTGATGGTCTGCAATCGGGACATCTGCTTGGTCGGCGCGTTCTTCTGTAGGGACTTCTTTTCGCGTGGTGCGGTATGCAGCCACGCCAGCTGCTTCACATAGAGCGAAACTTCCTCTATGCGTCCTTCGTAAAATTTGCCCAGTCCGAAATCGCCTTGCCGACCTGCTCGGCAATGAATCCGATCGTCGGATCGTTGTAGGCGGCTTCAAATGCCTCGGCATCGTTTTTGCCCTTGTAGGCCCAGCCGTTGAAGGACACGGTGCACGCGGCCAGGAATTCTGCGTTCTCGCGCTGCTGCTCTTCTGCGCTCAACTTGATCTTTCCCTTCTTGGCCATGCGGTCGAGCATGCGCTGCGTGCGCGAAGCCTGCGCCTTCGTGTATGCCTTCGAACCGGGGCCGTAGACGGTCACGGACAGCGCCTTGCCATCGTCGCCGACAAGCGGTTCGTCGTTGCCGTTGAAGAGCTCCAGCGTGAATGTCTCTTTGGCTGCAAGGTTAGTAATTTCGAACATGGAGGATTCCTTTTCGCGAGGAGGAAACTGACTACTGCCCGTGCTCCGACCCGCCGCCCCCCGCGAAGAAGGCGAACGGGTCGAAGTCGGTGCGCTGCTTTGGCTCTTGGCCAAATCCTAGTTACGCCGACAACACTTCAACGATGCCCACGCCTGCCGAATTCGTCGTCAGTTCCAGCGCAATCGTGGCCGAAGTCACCGAGTCGACCGAACCGACGCCGACCTTGAAGCTCATGACTTTCGCCTGGAAGTAGTAAGCGTCGCCGTTTTGCGTGGTGATCTTGAAGGAGTAGTCGTTGTCCGACAGCGACGCGGCCTTGGCCAGGATCTGGCCGGCGTCATCGGTATCGAGGCCCAGCTGCATCGAGATCGAGCCTTCGTTAAAGCTGCCCTTCAACTTGACCGTGCCGCGATTACCGATCGGGTTGTGCGTGATGAGATTGAATTCGCGACCGAATTCGCCAAGGTCGGTGACCTCGCCGATGGTCGTCATCGTCAGCGCCGCATAACCGGAGCCATCGTAGGTGGCCGGCTGGCTTGCGCTGATCTTGATGGTCGTTCCTGCGCTTGATCGTACAGTCATGATGTTTTCCTTTCCAAATTAGGCTTGAAGCAGATGCAAGGTGGTCAAGCCACTGGCATCTGGCATCGCATTGGCAATCCGATAGCTGCCCGCGGCCGGCCCACTGGTGATCACCAGCGTTTTGCCTTCAGCCACCGCCGGCACAGCGGCCGACGGCAGCGTGAAGCGCGGTGACGATCCGCCACCGCCCCAGCCGTCGAGCGCCGCGTTCTCGAACCCGGCGTCGACCAGACCCCGAACGGTTGTCCCGTCAAGCGTTGCGGTCTCCGCAAACTCGCCCGACTTGAAAAACACGTCCAGGTTCTCGGACAGGCTCATCGGATCACTCAGGCGGTCACCGCATCGACCATCGTCGCGAACGACTCGGCATGGCGCAGCGCAATGTCGACGTCCTGCAGCGCGACAACGCGCACGGTGCCGGAAGTCGAGTTGCTGTATGGGTCGACCATCAGGTCGAGGCTGCCCCACATGCCAACGATCAGCGAGCTAAAGTCGCCGAAGATGATGGCCGACAGGTTCGTGCCGCTGCCCTTGGTCAGGTTGCTCGGCACCGCATTGGTGACGCCCACCTGATAGCCATTGACCGGGAAATCGCCACCTTCCCAGATGAAGCCGGTCTGGCCCGACACCTTCGAGGTGCCCTTGAGCTTGCCGCGTACCTTGGCGTTGGTCAGATAGCCGAGCGTACCGATGTCGGCGTTGGCGACAGCCACGTCGGTCTCGAGCTCGATCAGATTTGCCCAGGTCGGCGCGGCGCCATCGGTGCCACCGGCCACCGACGGCGTCACTTGCGTCAGGATGCCCGATGGCTGGTTCGACGAACCACTGCCGGAGATGGCGGCCTGCTGGATGGCGAGACCCAGGACGGTGGCCAGATCAGTCTGGACCATGCCCTCGACGTCCATCGAGCTCTGCAGGATCAGGCGACGCGAGATGTCGGTGTAGGCCCCAACCGTCTTTGGCGACATCGTCACTTGGCCAAAGGTCTGCTGGCTCTCGGTCGGGCTGCCGGACTCAGCCACCCAGTACGCAGTGGCCGCGCCGGTCTGCTTCGGAATGGCGATGTTGCCCACCAGGCCCGTCAGCATGCGCGCGCCCAGCCGATCGATCACCATCGCGTTGCGCAGCACGTCGATGAAGCTGCCGGTCAGCAGGTCGGTGGCAACCAAGTTGCCGCCGGCGGAGGCGGTGCCGACATTCAGATCACGGCGCTGCACTTCGGACGGGATGAAAAAGCCGCGGGCGGCCTTGCCCATCTTCGAGGCAACGGCTTCGGAGCACTCGCGCTCGAACGCAGCGGCGCGCTGTGCGGCGGCATCGGTCGGGTTGGCCAGCGCATTGATGGCGCGCATGACCGAATACTTCTGCACCTCGCGCTTGTCCATGCCGATGTCGGCGGTGGGCAGCGGCTTGGTCGACAGCGCGCGGATGGCCTCAGCTTGGAACTGCTCGACGGTCTTGCCATCCTGGATGGCCTTTAGTGCGAGCTCGGCGCCGCCCGGGATCGAGGCGGCAATCTTGGTGATTTCTGCAGCGTGGTTGCGCTGTTCGGTGACTTCAACGGTCATGATGGGTTCCTTGGTGAGTTCGGTGGATTTCGATGCGGCCTCGGCAAGCGCAGGCCCGTCGTCGAGCAGCGGCACACATGGCTCGATCGGTTCCACCCGATCGATCTCGGCGCTGCGCGCGTCGTTGGTTTCGGAAAGATCCGCGCTGCGGCCCACGCCGACAGTCGCGTCCGCCGGCACGGAGACAAGCGAGATTTCAAACGGCTCCCAGTCGGTCACGCGATAGGTTTCCAGCCCGTCTCGTGTCTCGACCAGTACTGCCTGGTGGATCAGGTAGCCGACCGACACGTTCTTGCGAATGCCGTCGACGACGTCCTGCCACACTTCCTGTGCGCGCGCGCTTCTCCCGAAGCGCACCACCGCGCGGGCCACCCGGTCCGCATCGATGCTCACAGATTCGATCACGCCCACGACATCGCGCATGTCGTGGTCGCACAAAAGGTTGGCCCCGCCCATGAGACGCTGCAGGCGCATGGCGGCGGCTGAAATGTCGAGGATCTCGACGCCCCACCAGCGCTCGTACGGCGTCTCGGACGCGAACGCGAGTTCGGCAGTGCGGCCTTCAGGATCGATCGCAGCGCGATGGACGACGAACGCCCGGGCGAGCTTGCCGCCGGCATCCTTCAGATGCTGGCGCAGCGTGGCCGGGACTGGGGAAGAGGATTTTTTGCTCATGCGGACATTTCACCGCACGAAGACTGAAATCCGTCATGCGCTGGATTTCAGTGTCGCAACCTGTTCAGGTCGCTGCGTCCACTGGCTGCATAGCCGGTTGCGCACCGGGGGCGCCATCGTAGGCGGTAAGGTTCACGCCATACTCGCGCGCCATGTTCTGGGCAGACGCGATGTCCTTCAGCGTGTCCTCAAAGTCGTAGCCCATCGAGGCCGACAGATTCTGCGGACTGATCAGGCCGGCCTTGACACCCAGGATCTTGGCTTCCATGTCGTTCTTCGGATCGACCCAATCCCAGCGCCGCGGCTGCCATTCGTGACGGGTGAACTTGGCCAGCTTCGCATACGGCAGCGCTGAGCCATTAGGCATTGTGATGGCACCCGACAGCAGCGCCATTTGCAGCCAGTGGTTAAAGACCGGCTCCATGAAGCAGCCGATGAACCATTCCTGGTCGGCCGCCCAGCGGTCGCGCTCCTCGAGCGTGCCTGATCGGATCGATGAAAACGACACGCCCTCGAGGTCGTTGGCCAGCGAGTGGTACGCGACGCGCCAGCCGGTGGCAATGCGCTGCAGCGTGGTTTTCACAAACGGCCCGAAGACCTCGTTCGGGTATTTCGAATCGTATGCCTGAAAGCTCACCCCGGTGGGCAACGTGTCGAACACGCCGGGCTGGCTGGTCGTAATCGTCTCGCCGTGCTCGTTTTGGCCAATGCCGGGGCTACCGCCATCGGGCGTCGTGAAAAACCCGTAGTGGTTGGCGCCGTGCTCAGCCGCCAGCAGCGCCGACAGCTTGAAGTTGCCCAGGTGATGCAGCGACAGCATCGACGGCGCCATCCACGGAATGCCGCGCATCTGCTCGGCGCGCTCGATGCGGAACTTGTGCAGCAGCTCGTCGATTGGCACGCGAATGCGCCGCCGATTCGTGCGCGCCCCATCATTCGGGTGCGCCTCGAAAAGGTGCAGCGCCAGCGGTCGGCGGTATGCATCGACCTCCACGCCCATGATCACCGTGTTTTGCCCATACAGCCCGTTGTAGGTCGTGTCGATGCGATCGACGTCGATGACCTGCAGCGCAAAGTTGAAGCGGTTGCGCGCATCAGGGCCCTTGACCAGCCGCACCAGGAATTCGCCATCGGATGGCAGCGCGCCGATGATCGATTCGCACAGGTCGCGCAATGACAGCTGGCCCGTGACGTCGCACTGCCGGCTCCATTCGTGCCAGGCGGCCTCGATAGCATCATTGGCCAGCCGGTCCGGTGCGCCCGGCTTGTCTTCGACGCGCATCTGCAGCCGGACGCCGGCGGGACCGACAATGTTGTTCTGGCACATGCGAACGAACTTGGCCGCATAGTCGTTGTTGTTGACCAGCTGGCGGCCCCGGCGGCGCAGGTTGTCCAGGTCGTACTGCAGCTCCTGGTTGATCGAGTTGGCCGTAGCGATCCAGTCGGCGGTTAGCCGGTCGATGCGCGCGGCCTCGAAACGGCGCACGGCCATGGTCGGCTTGGCGCCAAACAGGCGACGGGCACGGTCGAGCAAAGGAATTTTCATCGGCCAAACCTGACAAAGATGCGATTCGGCGGCGGCAGGCCTTGGGCGGCGGCCAGTGCCGCATCCTCGCGCTGCACGTCAAACCGTAGCCGGTCGCGCAGCTTCAATAGATCGGGAATCGACAGGTACTTCAGCTGCCGGCCATTGATTTCGTACTCGGCCACCTCGCTGCTGGCCCGGTTGCCCAGTACTGCCTCGACCGCATCGAGCATCTTGCGCGCCGCGCTGCGGTCATCGAGCGTGGCAGCGGAGAACGCTGGCTCGATCGTGATGCGCCCGGACGCGACAGTAAATATCTGCCCGGCCTTCGACACCTGCGCGCGCCACGTATAGTCGCCCGCTGACCACAGGGCGCTCGTGGCTGCCGGCACGTTGATCAGGAAATCGTCACCCTGCGCCGAGGCGGCAATCGTCACCTTGCCGGCAGCATTGATCAGCGTATAGGCCAGCGTCCAGCCATCGCCGGCCGGATAGTCGTGCAGCGACCGGGTCCACTGGATCGTGTCGCCTGCAATGACGCGGGCGGGTTCAAGGGAAGGAATGGGAAATGCCATGGGCGCTTTTCGGGTGTTTGGGGCGAGTATCGCGTGCCTTGACTGAAATGCGTCATGCGGTCGATTTCACTGGCGCGTCAGGCTGTGGATGATCTGCCAGATCCGCCGCTCTGAGAGCCCGTATCGGCGCGACAGCAGCGACACCCGCTCGCCGTACAGGTAGTCGCGCACGATTTGCTCGTTGCGGTCGCTGCGCACCTCGTCGTCCCTATGCGCGATGTAGCAGACCCGCGCATAGTCGCCCGCCCATTCTTGCCGTCGGCCCTTTTCCACGCGCTTTACCACTTGCGCGACCTGCTCCGGCGGCAGGTCGAACGCCTGGCACAGCGCGCTGGCCACGTGCTGGGCCATGTCGCCCAAGATGTCGTCGGCAAATGCGATCTTCTTCGTTCTCACCATGTTCGTCCTGTCATTGGTCGGCGGTTCGTCATCTGGCGCGCAGGCGGCGGCTTGGGCGGCTCCGGCGGGACAGCCGGCGCCGGTGACGCAAGCGCTGCCGGCGTCGAGCTAGGCGGCGCGAACAGGTCAGCTACACGCGGCGCAATGCGTTCTTCGCGCCGTGCCCATGCCGGCTCGCGCATCGTCTGGATGCCCAAATAGCAGGCCGCCGCATACGCATAGATGGCGCAATCGAGCGCCTCGTTGCGACGCCCGGCCGGCTTGAACCATTCGAGCTTGGCATGGCCCTTGATGTACTTGGTGGCCAGCCGCTCCGCAGTCAGCTGCTCGAACTCGTCGGTGCTCACCAGCGCCGCCGGCAGGTGAACAAAGCCCGGCCCGGGCTGGGCCAGTCGCAAGCGGCCATAGAGCAAATGCTTTGCGGTGTCGGTGCCGACCATCCAGAGCTTCAGGCCGCGCGGCATCACCTTGCCGCGCCAGGACACGTCGACGGCAGAGGGCTTGCCGATGATTGGCCGGTTACCCTGGCTGGCGCCCTTGATGGCCAGCACATGCTCGGCCGCATGCGCGCGGCAGTACTGGTAGACCGCCTGCGTGTTGTGGCCGCCGGTGTCGATCGCACAGGCTTCGACGGACAGCTGCCGGCCGCTAACGTGTGCCATCCCCTGCCGGCGCAGCTCGGTCAGGCGCGCCCAGGGCGACTCGGGCACCAGCTCGTCGAGGTTGGGATCGCCGTAGAGCACATGCCGGTCGACGAGCCACGATTCTTCGCCGCGACCAAACGCCCAGCTCCGCACCTCGAGGCGGTCGGGCTGCACGTCGACGCCCATAGTCAGCATCAGGCCGCCGGCCGGCAGCATCCCAAGCGCATAGTTTTCGGCGCGGCGCGCCAGCTCGTGGTGCTGGACCTTGTCGCCCTGCTCTTCCCAGGTCTCGGCCAACACCGTGTTGGTGAACGTCTTTAGTTTGGACACGTCTCCCTTGCGCGATGCGACCATCGCTTCATGCCACTGCACGATTAGATCCGCCCAGGAAATCCAGCCCAAGGGTGCGTACAGCGCCGAGAGCTGGTAGCCGGTCTGGCGACCTGTGCGTGCAGCCGCCTTGGTCGATCGCCACTGGCCGGCGGCCAGCATCGCCGGCTTGTGGTGCTCAAAAATCGCCGCGCCGCAATGCCGGCAGACGTAGTGCACGCTGGCCGGGTTCGGACTGCCGTCATCCAACTTGTCCCAACGCAGGCCGTGGCCGTGGTTGGTGCCCCACACCAGTGGCTGCAATTGGTCGCAGTGCGGGCACGGCACCCAGTACTGGCACGCGTTAGTCTGCTGGTAGGCCGCCTCGATGCGCGAGAAGTCGCGGGTGGTCGGCGTCGACACCTTGAGGACCTTTCGCCGCGCGAAGGTGCTGGTGCGTTTCTCGGCCAGCATCACCGGATCACCCTCGCCGTCGACGTCCAACGGGTACGCGTCGATCTCGTCGAGGAACAGGTAGCGCACCGGCATCGAGCGCAGCCCGGCGGCGGAGTTTGCGCCCGAGACCACCAGCACGCCGCCGGCAAAGTCCTTCATCAGCGTCGTGTTGGCGTCGTCACGCGAGCGGTTCTCGCGCACCTTCTTGCGCAGCGCCGGCGTCTCCTCGAGCATCGGCGCAATGCGCTGCCGCGAAAAGCGCTTGGCCATGTCGGTTGTCGGCTGCACGACCATCACTGGCCCGGGCTCGTTGTCGATGATGTAGCCGAGCCAGTTCATGCCGGACTCCGACTTGCCCAGCTGCGCGGCGAACATTACAACCACCTCCTGCACTGCGCTTCGGGCCGAGAGGTCATCCATGATCTGCTGCAGGTACGGCGTTCGGTGCGTGCGCCACGGCCCCGGCTCGGACGAGGCTTTACCCGAAAGCATGCGGCAAGCATCGGCCCATTCGCTGACGGTGGTGGCCGCCGGAGGGCGCATGAATTCGGCGAACAGCGCGTCGACCAGCTGCTGCGCCTTGAGCCAGTCGAGGTTATCGTCGACGGCCATCATGCGGCGAGCTCCTCCGGACCTTGCTCGCGGCTGAGCTCGGCCAGAGCCGCGCGGAGCTCATCCTCTAGCAGGGTAGCCACGCGCTCCATGTCGGATTCGGCCGCCAGCACGGGCGCCATGCGCGGCGGAATCTGCAGCAGCGCGTCGCGTACGCTGGCGACCTTGCGCGACCATGCTTGGCGCAGCACGTCGGCGCGGATCAGCTTGCCCTCGAGCTCGCCGCGCTTCATCTCGGCGATGTGCGCCTCGGCCGCTTCGCGCCGCGCCCGCGACACCCAGTAGTCGTCGCCGGCAGCAGCCGGCTCTGCGCCGCTACCTGCGCCAGCCGTCGTCGATTGCACGTCAGTGTCGACTGCCGGGCGGTTGGGCGCACGCGTGCGCGTGTTGCGCTGCCACTGAATGTCGGCCACGGCCGCATCGATCTTGCCATTGATGAGCGAGATGCGGCCTTCCTGCACCGCATAGTGCACAGCGACGGCCGAGACGCCGCGATGCCGTGCGTACTCCGACTTAGTCATCAGCTGCACTTTGCCCATGGATTAACTTCCCCTTTAACTAATTGCCGAATCGCTCACTAGCGTGATATCGCGGTTCGAATTACCCGTATGCGGCGCTTTACCAAAGGACCCAAACCGGGGGGATCGCCTACCCGTCGACCGCTCGATCGACGCTGATGGCCAAGTCGGTTATCGTTGTTCCGATTCTTGACCGAGGTTTCGATATGACCATTCATACGATTCATTTTTCTGGACCTATCATGCCGATATCGGCAGAGCGACTGGTTGCCGTTACCCTTGATGTACTTAGTCGCCAACCGACGCAGATTTCCCTGCACCTGTCGACTGAAGGTGGCAATTTGAGTGCGGGGTTTATGCTGTATCACTTTTTGCATTCGCTTCCTGTCCCAGTTATCACGCACAACATAGGCAGCGTCGAATCAATCGGCATCGTGGTGTTTCTCGCCGGAGAGCGCCGCTTCGCTTGTCCGCACAGCCGGTTTCTCATCCATCCGTTGCACTGGACTTTCGGCACGCCGGCTGCCGACCACCAGCGCCTCGTCGAGTGGGGGAAGAGTCTCGATTTCGATGCGCAACGCTATGCGCAGATCGTCAACGAGGCCACGCAGGGATCGGACGAGCCCTTGAACATCGGCGCACATCTCGAGCATGACGCGCTGATCGTCGGGCCCGCCGCCGCCGTAAAAGCGGGATTGGTTCATGACATCTCCTTGGCAAAGCTGCCGCCCGATGGCGTCAACTGGTGGGTTGGTGCATCGCAGGCATAGCGCCACGTGCAGGCACAGGCAATCGCTTTCATTTACACACCCATCATCTTGCGGATCCGGTAGCGCAGCCGGCGCTCGAAGTACGCGTCCGCCTGCGCGCCTTTCAATACGGCCGCAAACGACAGCCGCGGCTTGTAGTCGGGCTCGCGCACGAACATCAGCACCGGCCGCACGTCCACGCCATACGCGCCCTGCCGCGCCCAGATGCCCGGGGCCAGGTGCGATGCACGGTTGTCGCGCATCGCACCATAGGACACGAAGAACGCCAGCCCGTTGTTCTTGCGCGCGAGGTTCTTCTTGCGTCGCTCGGTCATGTTGGCGCGATAACCCTGCTCACCAAATGCGGCAAAGTACGACAGCAGCTGCACGACGAACGGGCCACGCAGGTTGCCGCGACCATCGTCGGAGCCGGGAAGCGGCGTCTCGGGAATGGCGGTCATGAAGCCCGGCGGCAGGATGCCGGCATTGCGCAGCGCCACTTCGCTGCGCTTCAAGCGCCGGCGTCCGCCGTCGACCTGCGCCTTCAGAATCGACTGCGGGTCGGTGCCAGCTTTGCCGTAATAGGTCGGGGCAATTTCGGCCACCAGCGCTGCCTTCGTCGCGCGCTTGACCTGCACGCTGCGCAGGATGTACGGCGTCGGTCGGTCGAACTGGCGGGCAATCTCGTCCTGCATCTCGCGCCTGACCTGAAACGCTGTGTCGGTCATCGCAGTGGCGACTGCCTCGCGGAACTGCTCGCCGCTCATCTTCGCCAGCAGTTGGCTGACCTTCTGCAGTCCTTGCGTGCGGATCTGAAAGTCCATCATCCCTCCCTGGCTGGTGCTTCAATCGGCTCGACGCGCGCCGCGTCGCGTTCGTCCCAGCGCACGCAGTAGCTGCCGCGTGTAGGTGCCGTACCAATCACGTGACCGTTCTCGCGCGCGACAAAGCAAGGCTCGCCGGCCAGTCCGCGGCGGATCTGGCCATGAATCGCTTCCTTGCCAAAGGCCGTCACCATCTGGTCAACCCAGTCGGCAATGGTCGGCATTTTTTCGCGCAGTTCCTTTTGTTTCATTTACTGAAACCCTTCAACCCTTCAACTACTGTTCCCCTTTAAAAGCCGCACCAGTACTAGCTTTGTGGATAGTTGAAGTGTTGAAGGGTTTAAAGTGAAGTTGACCCAATGATTTATTCACAGCATTCCTTTGTTGCGCTCACGCGCGCGCGCACGCGAATGTCATGGAAAAAAACTGTCCATACTCTTCAACAGTCCACAACGCCAGCATTCATGCGGGTTTTCTTGTTGAACAGTTGTTGAAGGGTTGAAGGGTTTCATTCGCTGGCCTGGTCAAATACGTGCCGATACTTCTTCAATGCGTCGTCAAATAACGACGATGCCCCCTCAACCCACTCGACCCGCGACCGATCGGCCGGCTGCTCGCCGACCAGATAGACGGTGCGCTGCTTGACGTCCGCCGCCAGCTCGTACTTGATGACGGTCCGGTGCACGAGGCCCGCGGCGACCCGGTCGATCGAGCGCCCGAACATCGTCTGGCTGACCGGGAAGCGCTCGCCGTTCAAGTGCGACCAGCGCGCATAGCCCAGGTACAGCTGCATGGCCGAGCAGCAGATGAACGGCAGCGGCAGGAAGCCGCCGGACCATTCGCGAAAGAAGCGCTCCGGCGCCGACAGCCCCAGCGAGATCAGCCGCTCGCGCGCATCGGTCTCGATCGGCTTGGTGTGCTCGGTGAAGTCGCCCAGGTCGACCTCGTGTTTCAGGAAGTGGTAGAACGCGGCGATGCCGCCGGCGGCGGCTTGCTCGGCCACAGCCCGGTAAAACTCCGGCTCGCGCTTCGGTGGCGTCCATAGCACCAGGTAGCGACGGTCGGACTTGTCCAATGCCAGCGGCTGCAGCTCGTTGGACAGGAACACGAAGTTCATGTGGTTAGACTCGGCGCGCTCGGGCATCCCTTTCGGGTTGATCATGATGACGTCGCCGGTGACCATCGCCTTCAGCTTGCCCTTCAACTGCCGCAGCTCCGAGCGGGTGACGACCTCGTCGGCGACGACGAAGAGCTTTTTCGAGGCCCATTCGTTGAACTGGCCCTCGATCTGCGCGTTGCCGATCACGGCGCCGTATTCGCCGTAGATCTCGCGCATGACGGTTTCGAAGAACAGGTTCTTGCCGCTGCCCTCGTCGCCATGGATGATGATCGACGTCTTCATCTTCGCGCCCGGATGCTGCAGTGGGTACGCCAGCCAGCGCAGCACCCACGCCAGCACGTTGGCGTCGTCGTTGCAGAGGAACTTGATCAGCTCGACGATCTGCCGGCAGTCACCCTTTTTCGGCGCAAGCTTGAAACCATCGAACAAGTTGACCGTCGTGGCCGGGTCGCACGTTTCGGTCGGGTCAAAGACGACCTGATCCTGGTTGACCATCCGGCGTTCGGCATTGTTGAGCCAGAATTTGACCGCATCCGAGCCATACGCCAGACGCAAGTGGTTGACGCGGATGATGATGCGGTTGACCTCGTCCCACGCAGTGTCGGTGCCATAGATGAGCACGAAATGCGCGAGCAGGTGGTTGACCGCATCCCAGTGCGCCTGCGTGAATTCCTTCTTCGGCCGACGCCTTTTCCCACCGCCCCCGGCCGCCGCATCAGGCCCGTCCTCGTCGCTCCGGTCTTCTTTCGTGGAGGGGGCGGGAGTTTTGACCAGCGACAGCGGCGTGCGCGGCGGACGATCCGCCCCGGTCAACGCCTGGCGCAGCTGCTGCGCCACGGCCTCGAGACCGGCGGTTGCATGCAGGTCATTGAAGTCGGTCAGCTTTTGGCTGCCCCGCTCCGCAAATACGGGCACTGCGACAGTAGCCGCCCCCACAAGGCGCGCCGCTTCGGTGGCTCTCGATACGCCGGCATTCTCGAAGCGCCGCGACAGCACAAGCCGGCCGCAGCGCGCATCTGCCACGATCATCGGCACGCCCTGGTCGTTGACATCTCGCCGTGCGGTGACGGTGACGAGCTCGCCATCGGTAGCGCGCGGCCATGCGTGCTCCTGTGCGTCGACCGGCGGGGCGTCAGCCAACTGGAATTCGTCATCGAGCCACGCGGCATAGCGGCCCTCGAGCTGGTCATCGTCGTCGGCGGCAAACACCAGGCGCAGCGATGGGAACTGCGTGCGCAGCGCACTGGCCACCGGTTTCAAGTTGCCCGCATCGAAGGCCACGACGACTGGCACCGAGCGCTCGAGCGCCATGCGAATCGTGGCGCCCGTTGCATAGCCTTCGCAGACGATCGCCACCGGTGTGGCCGCATCGATCACCCCCAGCCGCAACGACGCGCCCGCCTTTTTGGTGCCGCGGTTGAAGCGCTTGCTGCCGTCCGCTGCGATCTTTTGCAGGCCGACCAACTGCCGGCCCTCCGGCTCGTAGCGCACCATCGGCACCAGCAGCGTGCCGTCATCAGTGCAGCGCGCCGACTCGGGGTGGATGCCCTTGCGCTGCAGGTAGGGGATCGCATTGAAGCGGGCCGGCTCAGCGGCTTCCCATTGGAGCTTGGCGCGATTGGCCGCAAAACGCGCCAGCCGCGCGCGCTTGGCCTGCTCGCGCACTTCGATCTCGCGCTGGCGAGCTTCGGCGGCGGCCCGCTCTTCGGGCGAGATCCGTGCCCAGTCGACGTCGACCTTCGTCGCATTGTTCTCGGTGCCCTGCCAGCGCCCGAACGCGCCACCAATGACGGACTGGCCGGACTTCAACGGAATTTCGCGCAGCACGTACCATGCCTTTTTCTGCGGACCGAACCGGTGCACCTTGCCATCCAGGATCGGATGACCAGGCGGCGGCAATGGCAGGCCTGCGTGCTGCATCTGGTCGACTACTTGTGCCAGCGTCGTCATGGCTTCCGAGCCCAGTACGGCACGCGCTCGCCGCCCATCAGCGACGGGTACTTGCGGTAGTCGAGCGCGCCCGGGCGCGTCTCCTGCATCAATGCGTAGCGCTCCGGGCGCAGCGGCTTGAACTCCGGCGCGCTGCGCGCCGGTACCGGCTTAGAGGACTTCTTCGCGGGGGCCGGTGCCAGGATCGATGCGTCGACATGCGCGCGCCCGGCCAGCGTGATCTCGATGGCGTCGTCGCCGACTTTACGCGCCATCTTGTTGTCGACCAGCAGCTCGACGACCAGTTGCTCGAAGCGCGACGCGGAACGGAAATGCGACGGCAGCGCCGTCGACAGCTGCGCCCGCGTGGCCATGCCGCCGTTCACAATCAGCTGCTCAAGCGCTTGGTAAGCGGCACTGCCGCGGCGCGGACCGTAGTTCTTGCTCATCGTCTCGTTGTTTTTGTTATCAAACAGAGCACCAGACCCTGCGTGCTACAGTGAAATTTCTTGTCCGTTCCATCCGCATTGAAGGAGCTCCCATTGACCGACTTACTCGACCGCTCGCTTCAGCGCCAGATTCTCTCGACGCTGTCGCTGATGTACCCGGGTGGCACGCGTGACTTGGCTCAGTTGCTCGCAATGGATGCCGACAGCGAACGCCGGCTGGTAGCCAACGCCAGTTACCTCGCCGAGCACGGATTGCTGGTCAGCGGCTTTCGCCGCATCAGCACGTTTGCCAGTGTCACGTTCCAGCATGCCGGCGAAACCTCGATCACTGCAGCCGGACTCGACTTCCTGCAGGACGATGGTGGGCTGAGCGCCATTCTTGGCGTGGTCAAGGTTCGCATCGATGCCGGCCAGTGGGCCGAACTGCTGGCCAGCCGTATCGAACAAAGTGAAAACCTCAGTCACGAGGAGCGCTCCTCTCTCGCTGCAGCCGTTCGTAATCTGCCAGCGAAGGCCATTGAAAAATTGTCGTCAAAGATGCTCGATTGGGCGGTGGATCACTGGCAGGACGCGCTTCCACTACTGCATAAGTGGTTAGCGCAGAGTGCTGGGTGAGCCGCTTTTCGAGCCGCACGTAGCCGACCACTGGATGGGCCTCACTCTCATGCTTGCCATCGGCGACGATCGCCACCCATAACTCGTTCTCGAAACAGGGCAGATCGACCATCAATGCCATCGCCGGCCGATTGAGCATCAGCGCCTTGGCGGGTACGCTCAACGGGAAATAAATCATGGCCGCACCTTCTGCGCAGCAGCCGGACGGTTGACCTGCGCACGCACCCGCTCGCGCAGCGCGCCAATGGCGCCCAGTGCCTGCTGAATCTCGCGCTCGATGCCATCGAGCTCAGCCAGCGAGATACCGCCATCGTCGGCCAGCGCCGACGCAATGGCGCCGGTCACGTCGCCCAGCTCCTGCATCGCCTTGCATACCGATTGCGTCAGGTCTGCATCTGACAGGTGCGCCAGCGCCGGGAATGCAAACACCACCAGGTTGTGCCGCTGGCACATCGCCTCGATCGGCAGTGTCGCGTGCGGCACACCGGCGGCCGTGCACAGTTCAACGATTTCCGAGACTTCCTCGAACGACGGGTAATGCGTGACGACGCCCGGGCGCAGCTTGTTGTAGAGGACGCTGGCGGTCTTGCACATGCGCTGCGCGAGCGCCTCGATCCCGCCCGGGTAGGTGCGCGCGACCTTGTAGAGCGCGTCGTGCTGGTTGGTGTCCGAATAACGCACGGTCATGTCAAAGGTCCTTGTCTTTTGGCGATGCGGGAAGCGGGGTTGGGCAGTAAGGTGCGCTACAGAGTCAAGGCGATCGCTGAACGCCCCGGCGCTCCTTCAGGATCCCCTCCAAGCCCTCGCGCTCCAGGTACTGGCCGATTAATCTGGCTTCATTGATTTTTTCCAGAGCCCACCGATGAAGAATGTCCCGCACGATCTCCTGCTTCTCTTGGCCCTCGCGCTCAGCCAGCGTCGAGATGACGGCGTCAGCCTCCACCGTGATCTTTCCGCGGAATTCCTTGAGCGGCAGGCGCATGGCATGCGCTCCTCGACGGCAGCAGGTGATGCGGCGATGTGCGCGCAAGTCGTACGCAGGTAGGACCAGTACCCTGCCTTGTCCGGGCGAAGTTCTTCGCAGGTGACTTGCCCGTCGGTGGCCTGCTCGATCTGCACGCACCGGTCCAGCGGTACCGGGCGCTTTTGGTTGGCCCATTGGCTGATCAGCACAGGAGGAACCCCAATGCTTTCGGCGAGCCGATTTGCCAAACCGCGCTGCCTTGAAATGTATTCGAGTAGCTTCATGCTACTTATAGTAGCTTCAAGCTACTGATTTTGCAAGCACCGCGCTACCTTGGGAAATAGCACAATGCTAGGAATGAAGACGTGCGACGAAGTCCGGCTGGAAAATTTGCGGCGCTTGGTAGATGAGGCGCAGGGCCTCAGCAACCTTATTGCGAAAGCCAATGGAAAGCTCAGCCGCCCGGTGCTCTACCAGATCCTGTCAGGCGTAAAAACTGCTGCCGGTACTCCAAAAAACATTGGAGACGATCTTGCTCGAAAAATAGAGAAGGAATTGAAACTCGAGCGAGGATGGATGGATCATGAAAAGGAATTTCAGGATTTCCTACCGCAGGGCTACATCATGCCGGCGGAGCTAATTCGCCTCATCACTCTGTACTCGCAAGCTGACAGAAAGGGGCGTGATCATATTTTGGGCGTTCTGGAAGCCGCCACCCGTACCAGCACGCCCACCAGGAATGACCGTCAGCAGCGGTGACTTGTCCCTTTGTTTTGGCAACGTGTGCACCACTGAATGCCACACGATGTCTTGACTGCGCGGCGTCAGGTGCCGAAAGCAGGTAATCAGCATCATCTCATCGTCGCTCAGCACGCGCCCTCCCCGGTCAAGCCCATCCGTTGTTCAGGCGGCACGCCTAGCGGGGAACGGTGGACAATTGCTTTATGAATATACAGTATAAGCCGAAATATTTGTGGTTTGAAAGATTTCTTCTCAGTGTCTCATCGCCTTGCCAAATCGACCCACAGGTTATGCTCATGCGTCGGAGAAACACTTGGCGCCTTTCATTTCGTCCTTCCCCCGGTTTCGCCAGCCTAGGGCGAAAACTTCGTTCCGAACCAAGCCCACATTGATCGGCGGCTGATGGTTTCATTTCAGGAAAAAGCTGAAACTCACCTTCCTTTATCATCTACAGCGGCTTCAGAAACCTCTTCAGAATCCAGTTTTAATATTTTTTGTTTAGGCTTTAAAGGAATTTCGGAAGAACGAATCGCTTGTATCCCAAGCCGATTTGCCTCTGCAATCATATTGCTATCATCTGTATAGATCGTAGTTACTTGATTGCATCTCGCCACAGCGAGAATTTGGCGATCTATTTTTACTTGCTGCCAAGGCGCCTTATTCACCGCTTTCTTCTTTCCGAATGATGCCGCTGCTCTTTGAATCAGGGCAGTTTCAAGGGCAGCTTTCTCATCATAAGGAAGAATTCTGATCGCTCGTTTTTTCTTGATCGCTTCGATTATCTGAACACTCGCTATGTCGGAGCCGCAGAGGTATTCTGCCCATGCGGGAGTTGGAATACCAATCACTTGTTTTTTTTGATTCAGATCTTGAACAAGACCCGTAATTCTTTCGTAGGTATCTTCTCCCTCAGATCCCTGGGCCAGACTAATCAAGATGTTGGCATCGAAAATAATCATTCGACGCCCCTTAGCTTTCGCCAAGCACCAAGCGGATCTTCCATGCTTTTCCAGCCGTTGCCTGCGATCTGGGTAATTGCGGATAGCACTTCTTCTGCCGGGGAATTATCCAATTCTTCGTAATCTTGGATAAATAGCGAATCCAGCTCCCATCGGCCGTCAGGGTATCGTTTCCACTTCCCCGTGCCATGTGCTCGAATAGGCGCCCCTAAAAAGAAGCGCGAAAGCTCTTTTGCCCGAGCTTGTCCTTTAATTTGGCAATTAAATACGACACCCTCCTGATCTCGAAGCATCACAGGAATTGTTTCGTCTTTACCACCAATTTTTATTACCACCCCATCGATCGTGGTTGGCTGAGAAACAAGGAATACCAAATCTTCTGCTGCACGCCTACCTGGAAATTCAAGAATTTTGGACCTAGTACCGGCAGTAATCGAACCTACAGCATTGTCCACCCTCAGCAATTTATCAATTGCCTGAAAAGCTTTTTTTGCTTGGGTATCACCTTCGGAAGTTGGCACCATTTTAAGCCGACGTACGACGAGCGGTACGGCAGGTTCGTCGATATTCACTTGAAGGAGTGCACTGCCACGTTTCACCTTATCAAAATGGACAGCACTTTCATTTCCATACAGGCGCGCCAACTCCACCAGGTATTCAGCCAGTCGAGCCATGGGTAACGTTTCAGGGGTAAAGCTGTCTATCCTAAAGACAAGTTTTCCGCTCGAATTCATATTTCACCTCTTCTTTGGATGTTACCCCAAGAAGTCATTCGCGAACTCCGGCGCATGATCCTAATCCCTTCAGACGCAAGGAGAATTTTTCGATTTCTCTTTCCTCGACTCTACTCATGCTGATGATGCGGTACGCCGTCTCATGATCATCGTGCGTAGCTCCTCAGCTATTGCAGGACGCTCATCCTCGTCCTGTCCGTCCCACACAAAGTAGCCATCGGACGGCGGCGCCTTCACCGCCTCAAGCAGTTCCTTTCGTGTCAGTCGACTAACATCTGGCTGGAGTATTTTTTCGCTTGTGTCATGCGTGTGGAGCATTTTTTTCGCTGGTTTCATGCTTGTAGCGGCTGGGCGACCAGTTTGACTCCCAGCGCCTTGCAGACCCGCGAGATGGTATCGAAGCGAGGCTGAGCGTCCGCACGCAGCGCCTTGTACAGCGCCTCGCGGCCGAGGCCGGTTTCCTCGGCAATCTGCGACATGCCACGGGCGCGGGCGGCCACGCCCAGCGCATGCGCCAACTCACCCGCATCCCCTTCTTCGATGACCGCGGACAGATAGGCTGCAATGTCGGCATCGTCCTTTAGATGCTCAGCCGGGTCGAAATCCGGCAGATCCGCCACGCGAATTTTTTTGCTCATCACTTACTCCTCAATCGTCCTTGCGAGGGCGATCGCCTTCGCAATGTCTGCCGGCTGGGTGGCCTTGTTGCCGCCGCCAAGCAGCACAATCAGCGCACCATTGCGCTCGATGTAGTACATGCGCCAGCCGGCCCCAAAGTGCTCCCGCATTTCGCTGACGCCTTCGCCGACTGGCTCGATGTCACCCATCAAACCGCGTCCGACCTTTTCCAGCCGTCGAATCAACCGCGCCCGGGTAAGCGGATCTTTCAGACCTGCAAGCCAATTCGAAAATTCCGGCAGCGGTTTGATCGTATACATGATCTTGATTGTATTCGAACGAATACAAAAGTCAACCCGCGTCCATCATGGCGCCTGATCCTGCTACCAGCCCCGTCGCTCCCGAAAATCTCCCCTGCCCCCGTAAAGGAGGATTTTTCGCACAGAAATACCTTGAAGCTATCTTTAAAGTAGCTTCGTGCTTGCATTAGATGTAGCATGGTGCTACGATAAATCATCGACACCTCTCCCGTACGAGACGCCCCGCATACGCGGCCGACAGGGAAGACGGGGCAGCCAACCGGCGCGTCGAGAAAACAACCATCAGGAAATTGCAATGACCCAATCCACCACCGAGCCGAAATTCTGCAGAGACTGTGCGCATTTCCTCGGCCCGCGCGGCAAGTTTTACGAATGTGCCGCGCCTGTCATCGAGAGCTTGGATCTCGTGACAGGCGAATACCTCAACTACTGTCGGACCATGCGAGACACCGGTGGTAAATGCGGTCCCGCTGGCGCCTTTTTCATCAGAGCAGGTGCGGATACTCCGTCGCGCACGTCTGCATGAAGGCGATTACCAGTTCGGGATGGGCCTTTGCATGCCCCTTTCCAAACACTTCGTCGATCACTCGCACGGCGTTCCTCAGGTAATCCGTGGAAGCGTCAATCGCCTGATTGTGCGCGCGTGTTCCGTTCGATTCAGCCATGTTGTTCTCCTATTTGAAAGTCTGACCATGCCCATGATCAGTACAGCCAATATACCGATGAACCATGCCGGGGCCGCCGGTGCGCCCACACGTGCGCCAGGGCGGCTGGCCGCCTTCCTGACGGCTGACGATGACTGGATCGCGCATCACCAGGGCGCGACGATCGCACTGGTGTTGGCGGCCGCCTTGCTCGTGCCGGAGGTGATCGAATGGATGATCTGATCCTGACGGTCCGCGTGCGCTGCACGCTGCCAGACCCGTTCGCGGGTCTGAAAGGCCACGCCTACATTGCCGCGCGCGGCCTGGCACCGAGGCTGGGACCGAAATCGCTGCGCCTGGTCGGCGACTGCCAGTGCGACCCGTGCGTGCAGCAGCGCTTGCTGCCCACCGTGCAGGCGATCGTGGCGCACTGGCCGATCGATGAGGAACCTCATGCGGCCGCGCATTGAACCGGATCGCGCCGCGCTCGAGGTCGCGCACCGGCTATTGCGCACGGACGTGCCGCTTGAGCAGCTGCTGGCCTCGCGGCCACTATCGCTGATTCTTCACAACGTCGCGCGCCGGCACATGCAGCGCCGCGCGCAGGCGGATCTCAAAAAGCTGCAAGCGGCAGATGCCGACTAAGGAGGCCCATGAAGGCATTTTCAGTTTTTTTGCAGGACCTGCGCGACGGACGAGCGCATGCCGAGCTGTCCGAGCAACTCGACCATCTGATCACCAAGGTCAGGGAGACGCACAAGGGCGGCAGCCTGAAGCTGACCCTGAAGATCAAGCCGGCCTCGCGCGGCGACGTCGACAAGGTCGTCATTGCCGACCACATCAGCGTCGACCTGCCGCAGCCGGAACGCGGCGAGGACTTCTTCTGGCTGACCGACGACAACGATCTGACGCGCAACCACCCGAAGCAGCAGTCGCTCGAGCTGCGCGAAGTCCCGGCCACACAACCCACTCAATTCAAGGAAGCCACGAAATGAACAGCAATTACTCCGACCAGATCAGCCAGGTCGAGCAGATCCGGGAACTGGCCACCGCCGCGCTCGAGGTCAAGAAAGTCGGCGCCTCGGTTCACCTGTTGGTGCCGCCCGAATTCAAGCACATTGACATCACCGACAAGGTCGAGGCTGCGGATCATTGCCCGCGCCGCAAGCGCGGTCAGGTGCAGTTGTCGAGCATCGACAGCTTCAACCAGTACGTCACCGATCAGGCCACCGAAGGCCACTCGTACATCTATGCCGACCCGGAATCGCGCCGTCTGACGGCCGTGCTCAATGATCACGATTTTGGCTCGGGTGACCACCCGGGCTGGCGCGACTTCCGCGCCGTCTACCACGCTGAACTCAGCCGCGAGTTTTCCGCCTGGGTGGCCAACGACAAGAAGGTCAAAGAACAGGAGGAGTTTGCTGTCTTCTTGGAAGACAACATCGCCGATGTATGCGCGCCGACCGGGGAAGAGCTACTCGCGATTGCGCTCACGCTACAGGCCAAGACGGAGGTCGCTTTCAATAGCAGCCGGCGTCTCGACAATGGCCAAGTGCAGATCCTCTACTCCGAGACAATCGACGCGCGCGCCGGTGCCGGCAGCATCGAGATCCCGCGCGAATTCTGCATCGGCGTGCGCATTTTCAAGAACGGCGACGGCTACAAGCTCAAGGCGCGTCTGAAGTACCGCCTGGGCGGCGGCAAGCTCAAGTTCTGGTACGAGCTCGACAGGCCCGAGAACGCCATCGAGGACGCCTTTGCTGCCTACATCACCAAAGCCAGCGAGTCCGGCGTGCCGGTGCTGATGGGGAAGCCATGAAGCCGGCCGCCATGACGACGATTGATCCGGGGGCGCGCGTCGAATTCGACAGCGAGTTCGGTCCGCAAACCGGCACGGTGCTGACCATCACGCGCGACGTCGGCAATGGTCAGCCGTTTGCCGTCATCGAGATCGACCACGGCATGGCCGGCATGCCGTGGAAAGTGCCGCTGCAGCAACTGCAGTTGCAGCCAGCCCGGGCCTGACGATGCCGATCAGTCGAAAAGCGCGCGGCAAGCGCTACCGACCACGACCTCTGGCACCTGACGCCGGACTGGGAGCGCTTTTGGCGGCGATCGTTCGCACCGAAGACCAGCAGCCACTGGCCGGTGGCCAGGTGACGGATCTGGCCGCCGCCTACTGGCTGGCGCTCGATGCGATGGCGCGCGGCACCAGCGGCGAAGAGGAATGGTCGGTCGTCACCTGTGCGCTGAACGTGGCACTGGTGCTGGCCGAACAGGGTGTGGGCACCGAGTACGAGCCCGACTTCATTGCCGCGCTCGATGGTGCATTCAGCGCGAAGGTACGCGCGCAGCACAAGGGCATATGGCGCTTCGATGGCGATGCACTGCTGGCCATCCGTGCGGCATTGGGACTGCACGACCAGCAGATCGCCGTGGCCAGCAAGGCGCAGCTGCGCGCCGCATTGATTGAAGTGCACGTGCGCATCGAGCGCGGCGTGGTGTACGAGATGAGCACAGAGTAAAGGGGAACGGGGAAATGAACCGACGCGATCAGATTCTGCAGGCGCTGGCGGAGACGACGGTAGCGCTGAAAACTACCGAGATTGCCGCCAAACTTGGCACGGTCGAGCAAAACATTCACAAGATCGTGCGGGAGCTGGCCGAGGACGGACTGGTTAATCAGGTCGGTATCAAGCCATTTACCTACCTGCTGAGCGCCAGCGGTCGTGACTGCTTGGCGGCCCCAAACTTTGGCCAGTCGACGCGCACGAAGAAGGCTCACGATGATTGCAGCCCGAAGATGAAGGTCGGCGTCTTTACCACCGGCGAGCTGCAGATCGAAGTAGGCGGCAAGCGCCTGCTGCTGTCGCGTGATCAGACGACTAATCTCGTGCAGTTCCTCGATGCGTTGCCGAACCGGTTATTTGAAGACGCATCACGCCCAACGATGGCTACTCTTCCATCTCGAGTAATAAAAGCCGATTAACGCAAATTAGCGCTTGTAAAACACGAGCAAAAAATACCTTTTTTAATTAGGAAAATTCAATGAAGATTCCGCACGAAAAAATTCTTGATCCGCTGATGCGCCAGCAGGCGGTATCCCTTAAGACGACTTTGAGTCGCACTGAGATTTACCGCCGCGTGAAGTGCGGTGAATTCCCTCAGCCGATCCGAATCGGGCGCACCATCGCCTGGAAGACCAGCGAGATCGATGCTTGGATCGATTCCTTACCGCGAGGTGTACAGAAAAAATAAAACTGCTTATACATCTTCGCGAATCCACAAATGACTAAACGTAAATTTGAGCATACAAAAGGGAATTGGATTGCCGTCGGCTGTTGGGTTGAACACCCTGATGATGAAGTAGCTGATATTTGTGACTGTAATCCAGCCTCTATGGGACAAGAGCACTTTGGCCGAACATATCGCGAAATAACGGCCAACGCCCGGCTGATTGCCGCTGCTCCTGATTTGCTTGCAGTATTGCAAGCTATCGTAAGCAATGGGGCTCACTGCAATGTCGAGCCTCATTTGTACGCAGCAGCCAGCGCAGCTATCGCTAAAGCCACAGAAGGCGCAAGCTGATCTCCAAAAGCGCCATGGTACGCTACCAGACCATTCCAAAATTTGCAGCTGAATCCGGCTACACGCCCGACGCGATCAACAGCAAGATTCGCGATGGCGTGTGGCTGGAGAATCAGGTCTGGATCAAGGCGCCCGATGGTCGGCGCCTCATCGATGTCGAGGGGTACTACCAATGGGTCGAGAAGGCTCGGGCGTCACAGCCGCCAGTGAAACGTCCATCGAAATCACCTTTACCTATCGTGGGCAGCGCTGCCGCGAACGCATCAAGCTCGCCCCCACCCCTGCGAATTTGAAGCGCGCCGCGCAGCACCGCGCGGCCATCCTCGACGCGATCATGAAGGGGACCTTCAATTATCGCGTCACTTTCCCCGACAGCCCGCGCGCGGCCTTTTTTGCCGAACGTCAGGGCGATGTGCTGACCGTCGACAAGTATCTGGACCAGTGGCTCGAGCGACAGCGCGCGCACCTGAAGGCATCGACCTATGACGGCTACCGCAAGACGATCATTCACCACCTGGCGCCGGGACTGGGCAAGTATTTGTTGTCCGACTTGAAGCGCGCAGCGATCAAGGACTGGTGTGCGGGGATGACGACATCGAACAAAACAATCAAAAATCGCTTGTCGGTCTTGCGCGCAGCGCTCGGCGACGCAGTGCAGGATGATTTAATCGAGACTAATCCGCTGTATGGCTGGCAATGGACGCGCAAGGAAGCGCCATCCGGCGACGACGACGTCGATCCGTTTTCATCGGACGAGCAGCAGGCGATTCTGGCCAAGCTCTCAGGCCAGGAAAAGAACCTGTTCCAGTTTGCGTTCTGGACCGGGCTGCGCACGTCCGAGCTCGTCGCCCTGCAATGGGGCGACGTCGACTGGCAGCGCGGCACGGTGCAAGTGCGTCGGGCATTGACCCGCGCGGCAATTGCAACCAAGAGCGAAGGCGAGACGCCGAAAACCCGCTCGGGCAAGCGCGAGGTGAAATTGTTGGCGCCCGCGCTGGCCGCCTTGAAGGACCAGAAGACGTTCACCTTTGTGGGGGGCGAGCTGATCTTCACCAATCCACGGACGGGAAAACGCTGGAGTGGGGACCTGGTCATCCGCGAGGCATGGAAGCGCGCGCTGAAACTGTCGCAGGTGCGCTACCGTCGCCCGTATCAGACGCGGCACACGTACGCGAGCATGATGCTGACGGCCGGCGAGTCGCCGATGTGGGTCGCGCAGCAGATGGGGCATCGCGACTGGACGATGATTGCGCGCGTGTATGGCAAGTGGATCAAGGATGCGCTGCCGGAGGCTGGCAACAAAGCCGTGGCGATGTTTTCAGCGGAGACGACTGCGGCTAGGGCGGGCTGAAATGCTGGCAAAAAAGCTGTCATTTCAATGCCAATATCACCCCATTTGGCCCCAAATCAGACCCCAAAGAAAAAAGCCTAAGCCTTTGAAATCAAGGGCTTAGGCTTTTTGTCTTGGCGGAGAGAGGGGGATTCGAACCCCCGATAGGCTATGAACCTATACACGCTTTCCAGGCGTGCGACTTAAACCACTCATCCATCTCTCCGGATGCGTTGCAGGCTGGGCAGCCTGGACGAAGCCCGCGATTATAGCAAAGCTTGACCGGTAGCGGCGCACCGGAATGTCCTGCCGCAAAAGCAAAAAAAGCCGCCCCACCCGAAGGCGGGACGGCGATCCGGTAATAGGGCCATCGGAGTGGACCCTACGACCTTCCCCCACAAACTTGCAGTGATTCTAAAAACAAACCTCAGTTGCGGGCGACGCGCAGTGCG
>JAIXXL010000039.1 GCA_027490755.1 Betaproteobacteria bacterium | reverse complement strand
TCTCGACCTTCTCGACCTTCTCGACCTTCTCGACCTTCTCGACCTTCTCGACCTTCTCGACCTTCTCGACCTTCTCGACCTTCTCGACCTTCTCGGACCTCTCGGCCTTCTCGGACCTCTCGGACCTCTCGGACCTCTCGGACCTCTCGGACCTCTCGGACCTCTCGGACCTCTCGGTCTTCTCGGCCTTATCGCCCTTCTCGGCCTTCTCGGCCTTCTCGGACCTCTCGGCCTTCTCCGCTTTGTCGTTGTTGCCCGAAGTCTCTCCCTGCTTTGAATTTTCGACTCGCGGCTTGTCATCGCCGCCTACGGCACCCCCAGACTGCGGCTCGACTTTATCCCGGCCACGCTCTGAGTCCTCGCCGATACGCTCGACACTTTCAGCGCGCAGTCCGCCATCCCGATCGATCCGCCCCAAGACCCGGACACGCTCACCAGAGGCCGGGGCCGTCCCAGAATGGGAGACTGGCCTGCCGTCGATTCGGAAACCGCGACCATCTGACGCACGTTCGGCGACAGCCTCGACCAGGACCCGGTCTGCCCGCCCGACGAACCGGTAGCGCCCATCATCCTGATGCTTCGAGACAACCAGCGCCTCGCCATTCCAGGTGCCGCGCAGGATACGCGCCTGGCTGCCTTCCGGAACCCGCCCAACCAGCGGCGTGCCACCGCTGAATGCTGCCAGTGCCTTGCCGGAGACTTGGCCGATCAGGCTCGCCTCGCGCAAGCCCGGAGCCGCCTCGACGCGGGACGCAAGGATGCTTCCGTCTGGAGCCCTGAGCCCACTCACCCTGACCGCCTGATTTTTCTCGACGGGGCCGACAAGCCGGGCGCCGGACGCCAGACGCACGGTCTGGCCCATCACCTTGAAGCTGCCGTCGGCTTCGCGTCGTGCCGGCCCCTCCACCAAATTAACGATGTGAACGTCCTTCGCCACAAAACCCGTGGCGGTGCGGACTGCCTCGACGGAGACCACATGGCCAACCGCCACAGAGGCCGACGTTACCCGACGACCATTCTCGAAAAACTCGGTCTGCGAGCTGGTGTGGATCTCAAGCCCCGCGACGCAGACGGAAGCAAACCCGGTGACGGTGCCGATCACTCCAAGCGTTGCCCCCTTGGCCATGCGCAACTCAGCGCCGTCGGTGACACGAGCCTGCGAACCGGTCCCACCGATCCCGCCCGGCGCCAATCCGGTACCCCCAATCCCGCCAGCCGAGTTGCCGGTACCGCCTATTCCGCCCTCACCAGAATTGCCTGTACCGCCGATGCCACCCGGCGCTTCGACGCGAACCCCGGTTCCGCCGATCCCGCCTTCCGGATCCATACACACCGGGACCGCGGCTGCAGGTCCGGCCAGCGCGAGCGCCACACCGGCAAAGGTGACACCCAAGACACTGCGCAGCAGCGGGAGTGCCAAGAGAATCGGGGTGAGACAAGGCCTCACTGCAACGCCCTCCCGGTCGATTGGGGCAAGCCTTGGTCAGCCGACGCAGCGTCACCCGGCGCAATCGGCTCGGCGTAGAAGTAGGCACCGAAGGTGAACCTCTGGTTGGCGTCGGAAGACGCCTCGGACGGTTGGTCACCGACCATCCGGTTGATCCGCAGGAGCGCCTGCTGACCGGCGTCTGCGGCCGCAGCGCGCACCTCCGATACCTGCTCTGGCGTCAAGCCGACGTAATGGAGGCTGCGCTCGAACCAGGGCTCGCCCTCGCCCAGAACATTCGCGGTCGCCGCGCGGGCGTGGTCACCTACGTTGAGCGCGAGGTACGCGAGTTTTTCGTCGACCCCATAGGAGGGTACAAAGCCCTCTGTGACCAGACTGACGCGATCTTCCGCATCGATCTCGACAATGCCAAGGCGGAGCCACTCATCCAGCAGCGGGCGCGCGCGGATGTCGCGGGATACACCCGCCACCAGCGCATCAAAAGAATGGCTACCCCCCTTGCTCGCGAGACGCGGAATCGCCAGAGGCCGGCCTTCAGGATCCTGCCAGCCGGCCTCGGTGAGCCAGCGACTGACAACCTGAGCCCCCATAGAGAGCCCCTTGGGCAGACTCGTTTGCTCAGAACCGAGCGCCCGCAGGCGCTTCACTTCAGCTCGATGAACGCCGGTAAGGAGGCAGATCCGGCTATCAGTCAACTCCCCCTCCGAGATGCCGAGGTCGTTCACCGCAACTTCCACATAGGCGCGCTTTAGCAACTCAACCGCTGACTGCAACGTCAGCCCGCGGGACACCAGCAAACGGACGAGCGGACGCACCACGACGCAGAACGCGCGGGTCAGGGCGGGGGAAGGTTGCAAGGAGGACATATGTTGACGGCCTGATTGCGGGAAATTTTCACACAAATTCGTTCACGATGGCGCGAAACACGTGAAGCGGACCGAAAATGTCGAGAGACGCGAGGCGGCCGCGCAACGCGGCTGACGCCCAGCTCGAGCCCGCGCCTCAAGAGCGACAAGGCCCGCAAACGCGGGCCTTGTCGCCACAGCGAAAGCCTCAGGCCACGACCGGGATCTTGCCGATCCTGGTCTGCCACTCCTTCGGCCCGGTCTGGTGCACGCTGGTGCCGGCCGAGTCCACCGCCACCGTCACCGGCATGTCCTGAACGGTGAACTCGTAGACCGCCTCCATGCCCATCTCGGGGAACGCCACCACGTGCGCCTCCTTGATCGCCTTGGAGACCAGATACGCCGCGCCGCCGACCGCCATCAGGTAGACCGACTTGTGCTTGCGGATCGCGTCGATCGCCGCCGGGCCGCGCTCGGCCTTGCCGATCATGCCCAGCAGGCCGGTCTGCGCCAGCACCTGCTCGGTGAACTTGTCCATGCGGGTGGCGGTGGTCGGACCGGCCGGGCCCACCACCTCGTCGCGCACCGGATCGACCGGGCCGACGTAGTAGATGAACCGACCGCGGAAATCGACCGGCAGGGTCTCGCCCTTGTTCAGCATCTCGGTGATGCGCTTGTGAGCGGCATCGCGGCCGGTCAGCATCTTGCCGTTGAGCAGCAGCACGTCGCCGGGCTTCCAGCTGGCAACCTCGGCCGGCGTCACGCTGCCCAGGTCAACACGCTTGCCCTTGCTGGTGTCGTAGGTCAGCTTTGGCCAGTCAGCCAGGCTCGGCGGGTCCAGGTACACCGGTCCGGAGCCATCCAGCACAAAGTGAGCGTGCCGCGTCGCCGCGCAGTTGGGGATCATGCAGATCGGCAGGCTCGCCGCGTGGGTCGGGTAGTCGCGGATCTTCACGTCCAGAACGGTGGTGAGACCGCCCAGGCCCTGCGCGCCGATGCCCAGCGCGTTGACCTTTTCATACAACTCGATGCGCAGCTCCTCGATGCGGTTCTGCGGGCCACGCGCGATGAGCTCCTGCATGTCGATCGGGTCCATCAGCGATTCCTTGGCGAGCACCGCCGCCTTCTCCGCAGTGCCACCGATACCGATGCCGAGCATGCCCGGCGGGCACCAGCCGGCGCCCATGGTCGGGACGGTCTTCAGCACCCAGTCGACGATGCTGTCGGACGGGTTGAGCATGACCATCTTGCTCTTGTTCTCGGAGCCGCCGCCCTTGGCCGCGACGGTGATCTCGACCGTGTCGCCGGGCACCACTTCGTGATGGATCACCGCCGGGGTGTTGTCCCTGGTGTTGACGCGCTTGCCGGCCGGGTCGGCAAGGATGCTGGCGCGCAGCTTGTTGTCGGGGTCCATGTAGGCGCGGCGCACGCCCTCGTTGATGGCATCGTCCAGGCTGCCGGCAAAGCCCTCCCAGCGCACGTTCATGCCGACCTTCACAAACACGGTGACGATCCCGGTGTCCTGGCAGATGGGCCGGTGACCCTCGGCGCACATGCGCGAGTTGATCAGGATCTGCGCCATCGCGTCCTTGGCCGCCACGCTCTGCTCGAGCTCGTAGGCGCGCGCGAGATTGGTGATGTAGTCGACCGGGTGGTAGTAGCTGATGTACTGCAGCGCACCGGCGACGCTGTCGATCAGGTCCTGCTGACGGATGGTGGTCATGGCGAAGACTCCCTTGAGAGTCACTAAAAACGGGAGCGTGATTATAGGGTCGAGCCCGCGCGGCCTGATCCATCGCAGCGCAGCGGTCTGGCACGTTTACCCATGGTCGCGATAGACTTACGACCAGTGAGGTTGTTCAGAGGAAGTCGCGAGAGCGTGCACGGCAAAGACCGGCCCCAGCGACTGCAGTAGCCCTGGAGGAATACCGGTGTCCCAGAACATCGAGTCGTCGCTGCACGAAACACGCATCTTCCCGCCCCCCGCCGCCATCACCAAGACCGCCGCCGTCTCTGGCATGGACGCCTACAAGGCGCTGTGCGCCGAGGCGGAGCGCGACCCGGACGCCTTCTGGGCGCGCCTGGCGCGCGAGAGACTGGTGTGGACCAAGCCCTTCACCAAGGTTCTGGATGAATCCAGGGCGCCGTTCTATCAGTGGTTCAACGACGGCGAGCTCAACGTCTCGTACAACTGCCTGGACCGCCACCTGCCCGCGCTGGCCGACAAGCCGGCGATCATCTTCGAGGCCGACGATGGTGAGGTCACTGTCTCGACCTACGCCGACCTGCACGCGCGCGTCTGCCAGCTAGCCAACGCGCTGACCGCGGTCGGCGTGAAGAAGGGCGACCGCGTCGTCATCTATCTGGCCATGAGCATCGAGGCGGTCACCGCGATGCAGGCCTGCGCCCGCATCGGCGCCACGCACTCGGTGGTGTTCGGCGGCTTCTCGGCGCAGTCGCTGCGCGACCGCATCCACGACGCCGGCGCCTCGCTGGTGATCACTGCCGACGGCCAGAAGCGCGGCGGCAAGGCCATCCCACTCAAGCCCGCGGTCGACGAGGCGCTCGCCATGGGCGGCTGCGAGACGATCAAGAACGTGATCGTTTTCAAACGCACCGGCCAGGACACCGCCTGGACCGAGGGCCGCGACGTCTGGTGGCATGACGCCATCGCCGGCCAGCCCAAGACTCACGCGCCGATGCCGGTCAACGCCGAGCACCCGCTGTTCCTGCTCTACACCTCCGGTTCCACCGGCAAGCCCAAGGGCGTGCAGCACTCCTCGGGCGGCTACCTGCTGTGGGCGATGCTCACCATGCAGTGGACCTTCGACATCAAGCCCTCCGACGTCTTCTGGTGTACGGCCGATGTGGGCTGGATCACCGGCCACAGCTACGTTGCCTATGGCCCTCTGGCCTGTGGTGCCACCCAGGTGGTGTTCGAGGGCGTGCCGAGTTTCCCGGATGCGGGCCGCTTCTGGCGCATGATCGACGCGCACAAGGTGTCGGTGTTCTACACCGCGCCCACCGCCATTCGTGCGCTGATCAAGGCCAACGACGAGAACCCGGCCACGCACCCGCGCAACTTCAAACTCGACAGCCTGCGCATCCTGGGCTCGGTCGGCGAGCCGATCAACCCGGAAGCCTGGATGTGGTACCACCGCGAGGTCGGCCACGAGCGCTGCCCGATCATGGACACGTTCTGGCAGACCGAGACCGGCGGACACATGATCACGCCGCTGCCGGGCGCCACGCCGCTGGTGCCCGGGTCGTGCACGCTGCCGCTGCCGGGCATCGCTGCGGCCATTGTGGATGAGGCCGGCCACGACGTGCCGAACGGCCAGGGCGGGCTTCTGGTGGTCAAGCGGCCGTGGCCCAGCATGATCCGCACCATCTGGAACGACCCCGAGCGCTTCAAGAACAGCTACTACCCGCCGGAACTGGGCGGCAAGCTGTATCTGGCAGGCGATGGCTCGATCCGCGACAAGGACACCGGCTACTTCACCATCGTCGGCCGCATCGACGACGTGCTCAACGTCTCGGGGCACCGCATGGGCACCATGGAGATCGAGTCGGCGCTGGTGTCGCACCCGCTGGTGGCCGAGGCCGCCGTGGTCGGCAAGCCCGACGAGGTGACTGGCGAGGCGATCGTGGCCTTCGTCGTGCTCAAGGGCAAGCGCCCCTCGGCCGACGACATCAAAGCAACCATCAAGCAGCTGTCCGACCACGTCGGCAAGGAGATCGGCCCGATCGCCAAGCCCAAGGACATCCGCTTTGGTGACAACCTGCCCAAGACCCGCTCCGGCAAGATCATGCGTCGCCTGCTGCGCCAGCTGGCCAAGGGCGAGGAGATCACGCAGGACGTCTCGACGCTGGAGAACCCGGCCATCCTTGACCAGTTCAAGGCGTGAGCGGAGGTATATAAGCCCGGTGGATAATAAGATTCCTCTAAATCATTATGACTAATACCGCGGCTCCGCCACAATAGCGGCAGTGCACAACGCCCGGCCCCGTGCCGGGCGTTTTGTTTTCGGAGCTGCCATGAGCCAGGAAACCCTCGATCCCGTGTCCCACCCGTCCAAACCCGCTGCGTCAGAGCCACCGCGCAAATCGGCCGCGGCCGGCTGGGGCGCCCTGAAGAACGTCGCCATCGCGCTGATCCGCGAACGCGTGCCTGGCAAAGGTGCGTTGACCCTGCTGGCACAGAACCAGCCGGACGGCTTCGACTGCCCGGGCTGCGCGTGGCCAGACCGCGAGCACACCTCCACCTTCGAGTTCTGCGAGAACGGGGTCAAGGCAGTAGCTGCCGAGACCACGGCGAAGCGCGTCACGCGCGAGTTCTTTGCGCGCCACAGCGTCACCAGCCTGCTGGAGCAAACCGACTACGAGCTGGAGAACCACGGCCGCCTGACCGAGCCGATGGTGTTTGATGCCGCATCCGACCGCTACGTGCCGATCAGCTGGGACGATGCCTACGCGCTGATCGCGAAGCACCTGCGCGCCCTGCCCTCGCCCGACATGGCGGCGTTCTACACCTCGGGACGCGCCAGCAACGAGGCCGCCTTCCTCTACCAGCTGATGGTGCGCCGCTACGGCACCAACAACTTCCCCGACTGCTCGAACATGTGCCACGAGCCGACCTCGGTCGGCCTGCCGGAGGTGGTCGGTATCGGCAAGGGCACGGTGCTGCTCGAGGACTTCGACCACGCCGACACGTTGCTGCTGTTCGGCCAGAACCCGGCCACCAACCACCCGCGCATGCTCGGCGAGCTGCGCGAGTGCGCCAAACGGGGCGCCACCATCGTCTCCATCAACCCGCTGCGCGAGCGCGGTCTGGAACGCTTCGCCAGCCCGCAGCACGTCGGCGACATGCTCAAGCCGGGCGGGGTGCCGATCAGCTCGGTGTTCATCCGGCCGACCCTGGGCGGCGACTTCGCACTGCTCAAGGGCGTGGCCAAACGGGTTCTGGAGATGGACGACGAGGCACTTACGAACGGCACCGGCCGCGTCCTCGACACGCACTTCATCGAACAGCACACCACCGGCTTCGAGGCCTTCGCCGACGACCTGCGCGCCGAGCCCTGGGACCTGCTGGTGCGGGAATCGGGCGTGCCGCTGGCCGACATCCATCGCCTGGCCGACATCTACGCCAACGGCCGCGCGGTGATCGCCACTTGGGGCATGGGCCTGACGCAGCACAAGAACGCCGTTGCCAACGTGCAGATGCTGGCCAACCTGATGATGATGCGCGGCAATATCGGTCGCAAGGGCGCGGGCCTGTGCCCGGTGCGCGGCCACTCCAATGTGCAGGGCGACCGTACGGTCGGCATCGACGAGAAGCCGACAACGGAATTCCTCGACCGTCTGAAGGACGTCTACGGCTTCGAGCCGCCGCGCGCGCACGGCCACGATGTGGTCGGCAGCATCGAGGCGATGCTGCGCGGCGAGGTGAAGGTGTTCCTCGCGCTGGGCGGCAACTTCGTCCAGGCCTCGCCCGACACGCCGCGCACCGAGGCGGCGCTGCGCCAGTGCGAGCTCACCGTGCACATCACCACCAAGCTCAACCGCAGCCACCTGATCCACGGCCGCGACGCGCTGATCCTGCCGACCATGGGCCGCACCGAGATCCATGCCACGCCGAAGGGTGCGCAGGGCGTCACGGTGGAGGACTCGATGAGCATGGTCCACATCAGCTACGGCATCAACAAGCCGGCCTCGCCCGACCTGCTGCCGGAACCAGCCATCGTCGCCGGCATGGCAGCGGCGCTGCTGCCCGATGCCGGCATCCGCTGGTCCGACTACGCCAATGACTACAGCCTGATCCGCGACGACATCGCCCGCGTCTATCCGGAGTTTGGCGACTACAACGCGCGCGTGACCAAGCCGGGTGGCTTCCACCTGGGTGTTGCGTCCCGTGACCGCGTCTGGAAGACGCCGGAGGGCAAGGCGGTGTTCAAGGTGCACGCGGTGCCCACCGACACGCCGATCCACCGCGCCCGCGCGCTGCACGGCGAACAGCTGATGGTGCTCATGACGACCCGCTCGCACGACCAGTACAACACCACCGTCTACGGGCTGGACGACCGCTATCGCGGTGTGTTCGGCGAGCGTCGCGTGCTGTTCATGAACGCCATCGACATGCAGCGGCTAGGCTTCGCCGCCGGACAGATGGTGAACCTGAAGGCGGTCTGGGAGGACGGCATCGAGCGCCGCGCCGACGGCTTCAAGCTGGTCGAGTACGACATCCCGGCCGGCTGTCTGGGTGCCTACTACCCCGAGACCAACCCGCTGGTGCCGCTGTCGAGCTTCGCCGACAAGGCGCGCACGCCGACCTCGAAGTCGGTGCCGGTGCTGGTCGAGGCGGCCTGACCGGACAGGCCTGACCGGACATGAGCGGAGCAGACGACGCCGACCGCGACCAGGACGGGATCGCCGAACTGCCGGTGCGCATCCTGTTCGCGCTGGTCGAGGACCCGCGGCGGCAGAACGAGCCGTGCTCGCTGGCGCGCCTGGCCGGCCGCCTGGAGGTGCGTCAGAGCACGCTGCGGCGCACGCTCGCGCTGCTGGAGGACGCCGGCCTGGTAGCCGTGCGGCTGGGCGAGGACGGCGGCGGCGAGGTGGAATTGACGGCCATCGGCCGCGCCACCTGGCTCGAGCTGGCCGACGACCCCGACGACGCCAGCCGGCGAGGGGATGCTGCGCCCGGCTGAGCGACCCGCAGCGCGCTCGCCCATAATGCGGCGCGTGTCTGCCCCACCCCTCTCCACCGCATCAGGTACCCGCCCGCGCGCCCTCGGGCTGCTCGGCGTGCCGCGCGCGCTGCTGTACTTCCTCGGCGAGGACCGGAAGCGCTACCTGTGGTTCTCGGCGGTGCTGCTGGCGGTGCAGTTCTACACGCTGCTGCCGCCCTACCTGATCGGCCGCGTTGCCGACTTCTTGCTGCAACACAAGCCCGGCGAGAGCCTGACGCCGATGTACTGGACCGTGGCGACGCTGGGCGTGGCGCACGCGGTGGTGGCCATGATCCGGCTCTCGACCAAGCGCGTCATCGGCCGCATGAGCATCGACGCGCGCTACCGCGCCAAGGTCTGGGGCTTCGAGCGGCTGCTCGACTTTTCGCTGGCCTGGCACCAGCAGGAGAGCACCGGCAACAAGGCGCAGCGCGTGATCACCGGCGCCGAGGCGGTGCGCGAGTGGTCGGCCGACCTGATGAACAACCTGTTCGTCGCCATCGCCGCCTTCTTCGGCTCGCTGGTGGCCTGCATGTGGCTGTGGCCAGCGTCGGGCCTGTTCTTCGTCTACTTCGTCGGCGTGCTGATCTGGCTGGAGTGGTTCTTCTACCGCCGCATCGCACGCCTCTCCGACGCCATCAACGCCAGCCAGGAGAACGCCTCCGGCAGCTTCGTCGAGAGCGCGGCGAATATCCTCTCGGTCAAGGCGATGGGCGCCGCCGGCAGCCTGACCGGCAAGGTCGCTGAGCGCGAGTCGCTGGCGCGCGACTTCGCCTACCAGCGGCTGCGCCTGACCAACAGCAAGTGGATGGCGTTTCAGATGCACTCCGCGCTGGCCTGGGCGCTGTACATCCTCGGCGTGGCCATCGCCGTGCTCGACCAGCGCCTCTCGGTGGGCATGGTGCTGACCTATGCCGCCTACTTCAACACCCTGCGCGAGGCGAGCATGGACATGACCGACAAGGTGCAGACCATGATCGAGCGCACCTCCAACCTGGGCCGCATGATGCCGGTGTTCGAGACGCGCGCGCCGACTGGCGGCAGCGCGCCGTTCCCCGCCGACTGGGACGCCATCCGCTGGCAGGGGGTGCGCTTTGCCTACCCCGGCGGCCGCGAACTCGGCCCGGTCGAGCTGAGCCTGCGTCGCGGTGAGTCGCTGGGCGTGGCCGGCCCCTCCGGCAGCGGCAAAAGCACCTTGGTCAAGCTGCTGCTCGGCCTGTACCCGGTCGAGCAGGGACGGCTGACCATCGGCGACACCGACCTTGCCGACATCAGGCACGAGGCGCTGACCAGCCAGATCGCGGTCGTGCTGCAGGAGACCGAGCTGTTCAACCTGAGCCTGCGCGAGAACATCACCCTGTCGCGCAAGGTCGGCGAGGCGGACTTCCGCCGCGCCTGCCGCATCGCCTGCCTGGATGAACTGATCGCGCGGCTGCCGGACGGCGTCGAGACGCTGGTCGGCGAGAAGGGCCACGTGCTGTCTGGCGGCGAGCGCCAGCGCGTCGGCATCGCCCGCGCGGTGCTGCGCGATGCGCCTATCCTGCTGCTGGACGAGGCCACCAGCGCACTGGATTCCGCCACCGAGTCGCGCGTGCTGGCGGGCCTGATGACCGAGCACGCCAGCGGCCGCACGGTGCTGGTGGTGGCCCATCGTCCGAGCGCGTTCGAGCATGTGGACCGCCGCGTCGAGGTAGCAGCCGGGTGTGTCATCGGCGAGCCGGCCGCGGCCTGAGCGCGGTGCGCGGGCCACCGGGCTTGCGGCATACTCGCCACCCTGACCGCCGCAAGGCGCTGTCGAAACCTTTTTAGATCCTCAGGAGCACCCCATGAGCGTCCAGACCCTCCGCGAAGTCGCCGGCCTCGGCACCACCCCCGCCCGGCTGCAGGATTCGGCGCTGATCATGGTCGACCTGCAGAACACCTACCGCGAGGGCGTGATGCGCCTCAAGGGCGTGGAGGAGGCGCTGGTCCAGGCGCGCCTGGTGCTCGATCGCGCCCGCACACTCGGCCGGCCGGTCATCCACATCCGTCACGACGCCGGCGTCGGCTCGCCCTACGACGTCACCGCCCCGATCGGCCAGATCGCCGACCCGGTGGCGCCGATCGCAAGCGAGACAGTCATCACCAAGCTGTACCCGAACAGCTTCATCCAGACCCCGCTCGACGAGACGCTGAAGAGGCTCGGCATCAAGGACCTGATCCTGACCGGCTTCATGACCCACGCCTGCATCAATTCGACGGCACGCGGCGCCTTCAACCTGGGCTACGCCGCGACCATCGTCGCCAACGCCACCGCCACGCGCGACCTGCCTGCCACCGGCGGCGGCATCGTGCCGGCGGAGCAGCTGCAGGCGGCCAGCCTGGCCGCCGCCAGCGACATCTTCGCCGTGATCGCCCCCGGGCTCGAGCAGATCGGCTGATTGTTGCGCCGCACAAAACCGGCCTCGCTGGCGTAGAATCGGCCGCCCAGAAGACTCTCCGCCGCGGTGGTCCGCAGCCCCGGCATCCACAGGACAGCATGGCCGAACGCTTCGACTATCCGCACGCCGTTACCGCCATCGACGCGGACCTGGTTCGTCCGCGCATGGCCTCGATCCACCTGCTGCAGTCGGGCGACCGGCTGGCGCTGGTGGATACCGGCACCAGCCACTCGCTGCCCTCGGTGATGGCGGCGATCGAGGCGCGCGGGCTGACGGTGGAGCATGTCGAGTGGGTGGTGCTGACGCACATCCACCTCGACCACGCCGGCGGCGCCGGTGCGCTGATGCGCGCCCTGCCCAACGCTCGACTGCTGGTCCACCCGCGCGGTGCGCGGCACATGGTCGACCCGTCCCGGCTGGTCGCCAGCGCCACCTCGGTCTATGGCGAGGAGACGATGCGCGAGACCTACGGCGACATCATCCCCATCCCGGCCGAGCGCGTGGTCGAGAGCCACGATGGCATGCAGGTCGACTTCGGTGAACGCCGCTGGACGCTGTTCGACACACCGGGCCACGCCCGCCACCACCACGCCATCCACGATTCGGCCTCGCAGGGCATCTTCACCGGCGACACCTTTGGCCTGGCCTACCCCGACCTGACGGTCGAAGGCCGCCCGTTCGTCATCCCCACCACGACGCCGGTGCAGTTCGAGCCGGAGGCGATGCGGGAGTCGGTAGAGCGGATGTCGGCGCTGCGGCCGGAGTGCCTGTACCTGACCCATTTCGGCCGCGTCGACAAGGTTCCGGCGCTCAAGGCCGACCTGCTGCGCAGGCTCGATGCACACGTTCGCATCGGCCGCGAGGCGTCGCGCTTCGAGACCGCCGATGACCGCTACCGCGCGGTGGCCGAGGACCTGCGTGGCTACCTGCTGCGCGAGCTCGAGTCACACGGTAACGCGCTGGCGGAGAACGACGCGCTGGCGCTGCTGGAGATGGACATCGACCTCAACGCGCAGGGCATCGTCCACTGGCTGGCGACGGCCTGAACAGCTGTCCGGGCTAGTTGCCCGCCACTGTCATGCGGTCGACCAGGATCGACCCGCACTGCCGCCCGCCGCGGACCAGAACGTCGCTGCCGACGGCACGGATGCCGCGGAAGATGTCGCGCAAGTTGCCGGCGATGGTGATCTCCTCGACCGGGTAGGCGATGCGCCCACCCTCGACCCAGAAGCCGCTGGCGCCGCGCGAGTAGTCGCCGGTGACCAAGTTCACGCCCTGACCCATCAGCTCGGTGACCAGCAGGCCGCGGCCCATCTCGCGCAGCAGGTCGTCGAAACCGGCTTGGCCGGGCCGCACCAGCAGGTTGTGCGGGCCGCCGGCGTTGCCGGTGGTGCGCAGGCCGAGCTTGCGCGCCGAGTAGGTGGAGAGGAAGTAGCCCTGCTGCACGCCCGCGTCGACCATCATCCGCCGCTGCGGCAGAACGCCCTCCGAGTCGAAGGGCGCACTCCCCAGCGCACGCGGCAGGTCAGGCACCTCCTCGATGGTGACGCAAGGCGCCCAGACGCTCTGGCCGACGCTGTCGAGCAAAAAACTCGAGCGGCGGTACAGGCTGCCGCCGCTAACCGCGCCGGCCCAGTGGCCGATCAGGCTGGCGGCTATGGGGGCCTCGAACAGCACCGGCACCTCGCAGGTGGCGATCTTGCGCGCACCCAGCCGGGCGACAGTGCGTTCACCCGCGCGCCGGCCGACCGCGACCGCAACCTCCAGCGCATCGGCGCTGCGCGCGACGGTGTACCAGTCGTCGCGCTGCATGGTGTCGTCCTCGCCGGCGATCACCGAGCAGTAGAGCGAATGCCGGCTGGAGTCGTAGCCACCGAAGAAGCCCAGCGAATTGGCGTAGACGAAACGGTTGACGTGGGTCGAGACCGAGGCGCCGTCGCTGTTGTCGATACGCGGGTCGACCGCCATCGCCGCAGCCTCCATGCTGCAGGCGAGTTCGATCGCGGCCTCGCTCTCCAGCGACCAGGGGTGACACAGGTCGAGGTCGGCGGGTGACCACGCCAGCGTGTCGGCCTCCGGCAGGCCGGTGAACGGGTCCTCGCCGGTGTGACGGGCGATCGCCAGCGCGGCGCCGACGGTCTCGACGATGGCCGCCTCAGAGATGTCGGAGGTGCTGGCGTGGCCGCGCCGCTGGCCCTGCCAGACGGTGATGGCCATGCCGCGGTCGCGGGCGTACTCGAGGGTCTCGACCTCGCCCAGGCGTACGCTCACGTCGAGACCATGGCCGAGCCCGATGTCGGCCTCGGCGGCGGTGGCGCCGAGCCGGGATGCGGTGTCGAGGGCGTGGCGAGCGAGTTCGCGGAGCTGGTCGGCGCTCAGACCGAAACGATGTTCTGGCACAGGGAAGAGGCAGTCGGGTGAGCCGCTATCATACCGGCATGACCGACGATACCCGCCCACCAAGCAAGACCCGCCGCAAGCGCGACGCCCACGAACTGCAATCGCTGGGCGAGACCCTGCTCGGGCTCAAGCCGGAGAAGCTGCGCAGCCTGGGGCTTGCGCAAGAACTCTACGAGGCCCTCATCGAGGGGCAGAAGATGAGCAGCCGCGAGGCCCTGCGCCGGCACCGGCAGTACATCGGCCGGCTGATGCGCGACCTCGACGCCGCCGAGATCCGTCGCCAGCTGGGTGCCGACCGCGACGCGGTGCGCCGCGCCGCGCTGGCCTTCCAGCAGGTCGAGCAGTGGCGTGACCGGCTGCTCGGCGAGCCGGCCGGCTTGGGTGAATTCATGCGGCAGCACCCCGCGGCCGACGCCGACACGCTGCGCCGCCTGGTCGGCGAGGCGCAGGCCGAGTCGGCGCACGGCAAACCACCACGGGCAGCGCGGGCGCTGTTCCGCGCGCTCAGCAGCGTGATTGGCGGGGGCCAGGCCGGCGCCAGAGGCGCCGCGGAGGCGACGTGAGTCTCGACAGCACCACGCTGCGTATCGGCATCGTCTCGGTGAGCGACCGCGCATCGGCCGGCGTCTACGAGGACAAGGGCGTCCCGGGCCTGTTGGAGTGGCTGGGCGGTGCGCTCACCACACCTTGGGAGCCGGTCACGCGCCTGATCCCGGACGAGCAGCCGCTGATCGAGCGCACCCTGATCGACCTCTGCGACCGCGAAGGCTGCGGACTGGTACTGACCACCGGCGGCACCGGCCCGGCGCCGCGCGACGTCACACCCGATGCCACGCTGGCGGTGGCCGACCGCGAGCTGCCGGGCTTTGGCGAGCTGATGCGGTCGGTGAGCCTGAAGTACGTCCCCACCGCCATCCTGTCGCGTCAGGTCGGCGCGGTGCGGGGCCGCTCGCTGATCATCAACCTGCCGGGCCAGCCCAAGGCGATCCGCGAGACGCTCGACGGCGTATTTGCCGCGGTGCCCTACTGCCTCGACCTGATCGGCGCGGAATGGGTCGAGACCGACCCGGCGGTCTGTAGCGCATTCCGCCCCAAATCGGCGCAGCGGCCCGCCGGCTGAGCAGGTCCGCCGGCTGCTGGCTGGTTCAGGCGCGGATGTAGCTCTCGAGGTGCTCGATCATGGCGCGCTGGTCGTCGAGGCTGACCCGCACCACGTCACCGATCGAGAGGATGCCGGTCAGCTTGCCGCCATCCACCACCGGCAGGTGGCGTACACGCAGCTCGGTCATCAGCTCCATGCAGCGCTGGATCGACTCGCCGGAGCTCACCGTGGAGATCTTCTCGGTCATGATCTCGCGCACCTCGGACTCGAGCGAGACGCCCTTGTAGAGGACCCGCCGGAGGAAGTCGCGCTCGGAGAGGATGCCCACCAGTTTGTCGCCCTCGCACACCGGGAGCACGCCGATGTTGCGCTCGACCATGGTCCGCATCGCCGACTGCAAAGTGTCGTCGGGCGAGACACTGACGAGGCCGGCCGGCTTGCCGGCGAGGATCTGCTTGACGCTGCTTGACATGCTGACTCCCCCTTTGTCGCGGCTCGGGCCGCCTTTTGTCTGGTCCGCCGATTTGACGGCGGGCACCTGCGCCGGCGCTTGCGAGCCGGTTGTGCTGGCCTGTCCGGGTGACATTTTGGATGTCATCCAAAATGGTCCGGATGTTCATATTACGCCGCCCTCACCGCCTGTCGAGGCCTTGCGCACTGCGCGCGAATCTTGAACAATCAAGGGTTTTCCGGGCCGGTGCCCGGACGACGCCACAGCGACACGGACGCTGGCTCGTGCGTCGGCTTCCCGGAGCTTCGCGTGTCTCACGTCATGAATACCTACGGCCGCCTGCCGGTCACCTTCAGCCATGGCCAAGGCGCCTGGCTCTTGGACACCGACGGCAAGCGCTACCTCGACGCCGTGGCCGGCGTCGCAGTCAATGGACTCGGTCACGCACACCCGCGTCTGGTGCAAGCCATCAGCGAGCAGGCCGCACGGCTGATCCACGTCTCCAACCTGTACCGCGTCGCCGAGCAGGAGGCGCTGGCCGACCTGCTGTGCGAACGTGCCGGCATGGACGCCGTCTTCTTCTCCAACTCTGGCGCCGAGGCCAACGAGGGCGCCATAAAGCTTGCCCGTCTGCATGGCCACGGCCGCGGCATCGAGTCGCCCGCCATCATCGTCATGGAGCGCAGCTTCCACGGCCGCACCATGGCCACGCTCACCGCGACCGGCAACCCCAAGGCGCAGGCCGGCTTCGAGCCGCTGGTGCCGGGCTTCATCCGGGTCCCCTACGACGACCTTGATGCGGTGCGTCGGGTCGCAGCGGAGCACCCCAACGTGGTCGCCATCCTGGTCGAGCCGATCCAGGGCGAGGGCGGCATCCGCATCCCCGCCCCGCTGCCGGCGTATCTGCAGGGCCTGCGCGAGATCTGCGACGACCACGGCTGGCTGCTGATGCTCGACGAGGTGCAGACCGGCATCGGCCGCACCGGCCGCTGGTTCGGCTTCCAGCACACGCCGGTGCTGCCCGACGTCCTCACACTCGCCAAGGGCCTCGGCTCCGGTGTGCCGGTGGGCGCACTGGTGGCGCGCGGCGCGGCGGCGACCACCTTCAGCCCGGGCAAGCACGGCAGCACCTTTGGCGGCAACCCGCTGGCCTGCGTCGCCGGGCTCACCACCCTGCAGGTGATGCACGACGACGGGCTGCTGGCGCATGCGCAGAATCTGGGCGGGTGGATCGTCGAGGCCTTCCGCGACCGCATCGGCGGTCTGCCGGGCGTCAAGCAGGTGCGTGGTCTCGGCCTGATGATCGGCATCGAACTCGACCGCCCCTGCCCGGAACTGGTCAAGGTCGCCCTCGGTCGCGGGATGCTGATCAACGTCACCCAAGACAGCATCATCCGGCTGGTGCCGCCGCTGGTGCTGACGGCTGATGACGCACGCGAGCTGGTCGATGGCGTCTCCACCATCGTCAACGAATTCCTGGCCGGACGCAGCGCGGCCTGAAACGGGCTCTGGCAATCGCAACCGAACCACCCGACATGACCCAACGCCCGGCGCTTCGCCACTACCTGCAGTTCGCCGACCTGACGCGTGACGAATACGCTCACGTGTTCGAACGCACGCGCATCATCAAGGGCCGCTTCAAGGGCTACCAGCCCTACCACCCGCTCACCGACCGCACGCTGGTGATGATCTTCGAGAAGCAGAGCACGCGGACCCGGCTCTCGTTCGAGGCCGGCATGCACCAGCTCGGCGGCAGCGCGATCTACCTGAACACGCGCGACAGCCAGCTGGGTCGGGGCGAGCCGGTCGAAGACGCAGCGCAGGTCATCTCGCGGATGTCCGACATCGTCATGATCCGCACCTTCCAGCAGGACATCATCGAGCGCTTCGCCGCGCACTCGCGGGTTCCGGTCATCAACGGCCTGACCAACGAGTACCACCCCTGCCAGGTGCTCGCCGACCTCTACACCTGGTTCGAGCACCGTGGCGACATCGCCGGGCGCACCGTGGCCTGGATCGGCGACAGCAACAACATGTGCTACACGTGGCTGCAGGCGGCGCGGGTGTTCGGCTTCCACGTCAACATCTCGACGCCGCCCGGCTACTCGCTCGACCCCAAGCTCACGGCCGGCCTGGGGGATGTGTTCAGCGTGCACGCCGACCCGATGGACGCCGCGCGCGGCGCCAGCCTGGTCACCACCGATGTCTGGACCAGCATGGGCTGGGAGGGCGAGGCCGCCGAGCGCGCGGCCGCCTTTGCCGACTGGCAGGTCGATGCCGACATGATGGCGGTGGCCGCGCCCGATGCCGTGTTCATGCACTGCCTGCCGGCCCACCGCGGCGAGGAGGTGACGGCCGAGGTCATCGACGGCCCGCAGAGCGTGGTCTGGGACGAGGCCGAGAACCGCCTGCACGCGCAGAAGGCGCTTATGGAGTTCCTGCTGCTGGGCCGGGTCGACAACTGACAGACTCACCCGCCGCGCACCCCGCGCTGGCGGTCACAACGACACAAGACTGATGGCCGACCAAAAACACCCGCTGAACCTGCCCGACACCCCGTTCCCGATGCGCGGCGACCTCGCCAAGCGCGAGCCGGAGTGGATCAAGGCCTGGACCGCCCGCAGCCTCTACCAGCAGATCCGCGAAAAGGCCGCCGGCCGGCCGAAGTTCATCCTGCACGATGGCCCGCCCTATGCCAACGGCGACATCCACATCGGGCACGCCGTCAACAAGGTGCTCAAGGACATCATCGTCCGCTCCCGCACGCTGGCCGGCTTCGATGCACCCTACGTGCCGGGTTGGGACTGCCACGGCCTGCCGATCGAATTGCAGGTCGAGAAGACCCACGGCAAGGACCTGCCCCCGGCCAGGTTCCGCGAGCTGTGCCGCGCCTACGCCGCCGAGCAGGTCGAGCGGCAGAAGGCCGACTTCATCCGTCTTGGCGTGCTGGGCGACTGGGACCAACCCTACCTGACCATGGACTACCGCACCGAGGCCGACATCGTCCGCGCCCTCGGCCGCATCCAGGCCAATGGCTACCTGGTGGCCGGTGCCAAGCCGGTGCACTGGTGCGTCGACTGCGGCTCGGCGCTGGCGGAAGCAGAGGTGGAGTACGAGGACCGCAACTCGCCGGCCATCCACGTGCGCTTCACCGCTGTGGACGCCGCCGCCTTCGAGAAGGCGATGGGCTTTGCGGCAGGCGGCAAGCCCGTCTCGGTGGTCATCTGGACCACCACGCCGTGGACACTGCCCGCCAACGAGGCGGTGTGCCTGAACGAGCAGGCCCGCTACATCGCTCAGGACCTGGGCCCCGAGATCATCGTCTTCGCCGAGGAGCGCATCGCCGACATCGCCAGCGTGCTCGAGCCGGGCACGCTGGCACGTACGCTTGGCGGCTGCGCTGGCGCCGCCCTGGAGAACCTGCGCCTGAGCCACCCCTTCCTCGACAAGACCGTGCCGGTCATCCTTGGCGAGCACGTGACGATGGATGCGGGTACCGGCTGCGTGCACACCGCACCGGCGCATGGTCTGGAGGACTACACGGTCGGCATGCGCTACGGCCTGCCGGTCGAGAACCCGGTCGCAGACGACGGCAGATTCGTCTCGCGCGTGCCCGAGTTCGGCGGCATGGGCATCTGGGAAGCCCAAAAACTCATCATCGAGCGGCTGCAGACCAACGGCGCGCTGTTCGCATCCAAGCGCCTTCAGCACAGCTACCCGCACTGCTGGCGGCACAAGACGCCGGTCATCTTCCGCGCTACGCACCAGTGGTTCGTCGCCATGGACAAGGCGGTGGAGGAGGCCGCCGCCGCGTCGGATCCCCTCGCTCCTGCTCGCTCCGCTCAAAAGTCGCAGCGAGGACCCACGGCATCGTCGGCCTCGTTGAGGGACCGTGCGCGAGAGGCCGTCGCCGCCACCGAGTTCTTCCCTGCCTGGGGCCGCGCGCGGCTGGAGGCGATGATCGGCAACCGCCCCGACTGGTGCGTCTCGCGCCAGCGCAACTGGGGCGTGCCGCTGACGCTGTTCCTCCACCGCGAGACCGGCGAGCCGCACCCGCGCTCGGCCGATCTGCTGGAGCAGGTCGCGCAGCGCATCGAAAAGGCCGGCATCGAGGCGTGGTTCTCGCTGGATGCGGCGGAACTGCTCGGGGCCGAGGCGGCGACCTACCGCAAGGCGCCGGACACGCTGGATGTCTGGTTCGACTCCGGCGCTACGCACTTTGCCGTGCTGCGCGGCCGCGATGACCTTGGCTACCCGGCCGACCTCTACCTCGAGGGCTCTGACCAGCACCGCGGCTGGTTCCAGTCGAGCCTGCTGACCGGCTGCGCCATCGACGGCCGCGCACCCTACAAGGCGCTGCTCACCCATGGCTTCGTGGTCGACGGCAAGGGCATGAAGATGTCCAAGTCCAAGGGCAATGTGGTCGCGCCGCAAAAGGTTATGGACACCTACGGTGCCGACATCCTGCGCCTGTGGGTCGCCGCCACCGATTACTCGGGCGAGCTGAGCATCTCGGACGAGATCATCAAGCGTGTGGTCGAGGCCTACCGGCGCATCCGCAACACGCTGCGCTTTTTGCTGGCCAACACCGCCGACTTCGACCCGGCCAGGGACGCGGTCCCGTTCGACCAGCTGGTCGAGATCGACCGCTACGGTCTGCACCTGGTCGCGCAGCTGCAGCAGGACTGCGCCGCGCACTACGCCGAGTACGACTTCCACCGCATCGCGCAGCGCCTGCAGACCTTCTGCTCCGAGGACCTCGGCGCGTTCTGGCTCGACATCCTCAAGGACCGCCTCTACACGACCACCGCCGATGGCCTGCCGCGCCGCTCGGCGCAGACGGCGCTGTGGCACACCGCGCGCGTACTCGCCGGCCTGCTCGAGCCGGTGATGCCCTTCACAGCCGAAGAAGTCTGGGAGGCGCTTACCGGTGAGCCACACGGCTCACTGATGCTGCGCACCTGGGACGAACTCGCAGCTGGCCTGCCTCGCGACGCCGCGCTGGCGACCAAGTGGGCCAGCATCCGCGCAGTGCGCGCCGAGGTGCAAAAGGTACTCGAGCAGCTGCGCGCCGCCGGCGACATCGGCGCCTCGCTGCAAGCCGAGGTGCACATCGACGCACCGCAGGCTGAGCACGCTGCGCTGGCCAGCCTCGGCGGCGAGCTCAAGTACGTGCTGATCACCTCGCAGGCCTCGCTGTCGCGCATCGACGGTGGGCTCGGCATCGGCGCCAGACCTGCGACTGCCGGCAAGTGCGGCCGCTGCTGGCACTACAGCGACAGCGTCGGCAGCGTCGCTGAGCAGCCCGAGGTCTGCGCCCGCTGCGCCGGCCACCTGCGCGGCGAGACCGAAGCACGGCAGTGGGCCTGATCGACCGGCTCGGACCGGGCCGCTACCTGCTGCTCGCGCTGGCGGTGGTGATCGCCGACCAGTGGAGCAAGGCCTGGGTGCTGGCCAGCCTGGCCCCAGGCGACGCCCGCGCCTACACGCCGTTCTTCGACCTTGTCCTCGCCTTCAACCGCGGCGCGGCCTTCAGCATGCTGGCCGATCAGCCCGGCTGGCAGCACATCTTCTTCGTCACCCTGGCGCTGGGCGTCAGCGCCGTCATCGTCTGGCTGCTGGCACGGCATCGCCGCGAGACGCTGTTCTGCAACGCGCTGGGCCTGATCCTCGGCGGTGCGGTCGGCAATCTGATCGATCGGCTCCAGATCGGGGCAGTGGTCGACTTTCTGTCCTTTCATGCCGGAGGCTGGTACTGGCCGGCGTTCAACGTCGCCGACAGCGCCATCACCGTCGGCGCGGCGCTGGTGATCCTCGACAGCCTGCGCAAGCCTCGTGTCAGCGAAAGCTGACAGTCGGCGGCGACTGCGCGACAATCCCCACCGGAACAGTCGATCGCCACGCAAGCCCGCGCCGGCGCGACCAGCACCCTGACGAGGCCCAGATGAAAGTCCTTCTCGCCAACCCCCGCGGCTTTTGCGCCGGCGTCGACCGTGCCATCGAGATCGTCGAGCGCGCGCTGGCGCTGCACGGCAAACCCGTCTACGTGCGCCACGAGGTGGTCCACAACCGCTATGTGGTGGACGACCTGCGCACCAAGGGCGCCGTCTTCATCGAAGACCTTGAGGAAGTGCCGTCAGGCGCCGTGCTGGTGTTCTCGGCGCATGGTGTATCGCTTGGCGTCCGCGAAGAAGCCGCCCGCCGCGGCTTCCAGGTGTTTGACGCCACCTGCCCGCTGGTGACCAAGGTGCACGTGGAGGTCGGCCGCCTGCGCACAAAGCAGCAGGAGGTGATCATGATCGGCCACGCCGGCCACCCCGAGGTGGAGGGCACCATGGGCCAGAGCAGCGGCGGCATGCACCTGGTCGAGACCGCTGAGGATGTGGCCAGTGTGCCGGTGGCCGACCCGGAGAATCTGGCTTACGTGACCCAGACCACGCTCTCGGTCGATGACGCACAGAACATCGTCAACGCGCTGCGCTCACGCTTTCCCAAGATCGTCGGGCCGAAGAAGGACGACATCTGCTACGCCACGCAGAACCGTCAGGACGCGGTCAAGTCGCTCGCACCCAAGTGCGACCTGGTGCTGGTGGTCGGCTCGAAGAACAGCAGCAACTCCAACCGCCTGTGCGAGGTGTCGCGCGATGTCGGCACCCCGGCGCGCCTGATCGACGGCGCCACGGATATCGACCCGGCCTGGCTGGACGGCATCGAGACGATCGGCGTCACCGCCGGCGCCTCGGCACCCGAGCTGCTGGTGCAGGAAGTGCTGGCGCGTCTGCGCGAGCTCGGCGCGAGCGTGGTCGAAGATGTTGCCGGGGTCGAGGAGGATGTGGTCTTCCCGATCCCGAAGACGCTGGAGAAGGCGACCGCCTGAAAACGGCGCGCTAATTTCCCGGACGCGCTACTGAAAGAGCCGCAGCGGATTCGCCGTAGTCGGCGTGCGTCGGTCCTTCTGCTGCATCAGCTGGATCATGTCGGCAGCCGTCCGCGCGCCACTGGCGGCTTCGCAGAAATAGCGCTCGAACAGGGTCTCGTGCTGGCCATTCATGCGGTCAGCACGGATCGGCTGCCACTGCGGCGTCTTCACCGCGTACCACTTGCCCTCGCTGGTGCCGTAGGCGTAGGTCCTGACCTCGGCCGTGCTGCAGCGCATGGCCTCGTAGCTGACGTTGCGGACGCCGCTCGCCGATTCGATGATGAGCGCGTAGCGGATGCTGCGGTCGTCGGCGATCTGCAGGGACTCGCGATCGACAAAGAATCGGTTCTTGGTCACCGCGGTGGTCTCGAAGCGGATCCAGCGCTCGGGATTGTCCGGGTACGCCGGCAAAGCCACTGCCAGCTCCTGTTCCGGCTTCTTTTCCGGTTCGACGTAGCGGGACGGCGCGGACTGCGGGTTGAAGGGGTTCGGGCCGGCCGCCAACGCGGCCAAGGGCAGCAACGCCAAAACCAGAAGCGAGTGTCCGAGCGCAGCGGTCAAGTTGTGCGGGCGGCTCACGACGCCTCGGCGGCACGGTCGCGGCTACGCCACCCGGATGCCTGCGCTTGCGGCCTGCCGGCAGCCGCAAGCAGGTGCCGCAGCTCGCCAAGTGCCGTGCGGTAGACCTCGCGCTTGAACTCGATCACGGCGTCCACCGGCGACCAGTACTCGCTCCAGCACCAGGCATCGAACTCGGGTTTCTCGGTGGCGCGCAGGCACACGTCGTTGTCGCGGCCCACCAACCGCAACAGGTACCAGATCTGCTTCTGGCCACGGTAGTTGCTGCGAGAGTCGCGCCTGAGCCATTGCTCGGGCACGTCATAGCGCAGCCACTCGCGGGTGCGCCCTAGCACGCGGACGTGTTGCGGCAACAAGCCGACTTCCTCGTGGAGTTCACGATACATCGCCTGTTCCGGCGACTCGCCACGCTTGATACCACCCTGTGGGAACTGCCAGGAGTGCTGGCGGACACGCTTGCCCCAGAACACTTCGCCCCTGGCGTTGCACAGGATGATCCCGACGTTGGCGCGGTATCCATCCCGATCGATCATTTTCACTGCGGGCGCCACCCTTGCGGACGGTGCCGAATCTTTTGTCTGACGCCATTCTTACCACATTACGGCGATCAGGGCATCAGCCGCCGCGGGTCGTAGCTGTTCAGGCGCTTCAGGTCGTCAAGGAACTGGTCGAAGGGCAAGCCCAGCCGCGCCTGCCACTGGCGCGCGGCGATGCGCAGCGCCGCCCAATCCAGCGGTCGCGGCGGCGCTGCAAAGCCCAAGCACAGCACGTTGCTCTTGAAGCCGGCGGGCAGCAACAGCAGGCGCTCGGGGAAGATGCGCCGCAAGCGGTCGATCTGCGCGTCGTAACTTGACGCAGTGCTCCAGATGTTGGCGATCAGTACGCCGTCCGGCGTCAGTCGCGACGCGCACTCGGCGTAGAAGTCCTCGGTGGTGAGGCCATCCGACTGCTGCGAGCCATCGAAGCCGTCGAGCAGGATCCAGTCCTGCAGCACCGTCTCCCGCCGCAGGGCCTCGGCACCGTCGCCGATCCACAGGGTGAGGCGCTCGTCTTCGGGCGGCAGCATGAACTGGGTGCGAGCCACCGCCACCACGCGCGGATCGATCTCGACCACTGTCTGCACCACGTCGGCCATGTGGTGGTGGATGAACTTGGGTATCGATCCACCGCCCAGACCGATGGTGAACACCCGCCGCGGCACCGGCGCGAAAAGCAGCGGCGCGAACACGCAGCGGCTGTAGGTGAGTTCGAGGTCGTAGGGGCGGTCGACGCGCATCGCGCTCTGGATGTCGGTGGAGCCGATGTGCAGATAGCGAACGCCGTCGCGCTCGCTCACCTCGATGCCCTGCCCACCCCCGCGCAGGCGTCCGCGCAATGCCATGTCTGCTCCCGACCACGACCGGCCCCAAGGCCGGACGCAAAGCCGCCTAAAATACCGGCTTTTGTTCAGGCCCGCCGACCATGCGCTCCAGCCAGTTGTTCATCACCACGCTCAAGGAAGCGCCCAACGAGGCCGAACTGGTCTCGCACAAGCTGATGCTGCGCGCCGGCCTGATCCGCCGCCTCGGCTCCGGCCTCTACACCTGGATGCCGCTGGGCCTGCGCGTGCTGCGCAAGGTCGAGGCCGTGGTGCGCGAGGAGATGGACCGCGCCGGCGCCAACGAGCTGCTGATGCCCGCCGTGCAGCCCGCCGAGCTTTGGCAGGAGTCCGGCCGCTGGGCGCTGTTCGGCCCGCAGATGCTGAAGATCAAGGACCGCCACGAGCGCGACTTCTGCTTCGGGCCGACCCACGAGGAGGTCATCACCGACCTGGTCCGGCGGGAGGTGAAGAGCTACCGCCAGCTGCCGATCAACCTGTACCAGGTGCAGACCAAGTTCCGCGACGAGATCCGGCCGCGCTTTGGCGTGATGCGCGCGCGCGAATTCCTGATGAAGGACGCCTACTCGTTCCACAGCAACCGCGAGTGCCTGGAGAAGACCTACGCGGTGATGCACGCCACCTACACGCGCATCTTTGAGAGGCTCGGTCTGCACTTCCGCGCCGTGGCAGCCGACACCGGCGCCATCGGCGGCTCCGGCTCGCACGAGTTTCACGTGCTGGCCGACAGCGGCGAGGACGCCATCGCCTGGTGCCCGCAGTCCGGCTACGCCGCCAACGTGGAGCTGGCCGAGGCGGTCGTGCCGGCAGCTCCGCGCGCTGCCGCATCGGCCGCCATGGCCAAGGTCGCCACACCAAAGATGCACTCGATCGAGGAGGTCGCGGCGGGTCTCAAGGTTGCCGCCGGCAGCATCGTCAAGACCCTGCTGATGGTCGACGAGGCCGGCACTACAGTCGCCCTGCTGGTGCGCGGCGACCACACCCTCAACGAGGTCAAGGCCGGCAAGCTGGCGGGGCTCAGCGGTGCGCTGCGCTTTGCCGGCGAGGCTGAGGTGCGGGCCGCGGCTGGCTGCAGCGCCGGCTCGATCGGTCCGGTCGGTCTGCAGGCGCGCGTGGTTGCGGATCGCAGCGTCGCGGCGATGGCCGACTGGGTCTGCGGCGCCAACGAGGACGGCTACCACCTCACCGGCGTGAACTGGGGCCGCGACCTGCCGGAGCCGGAGGTCGCCGACCTGCGCAACGCCGAGGCCGGCGACCCGTCCCCGGACGGCAAGGGCACGCTCGAGATCGCGCGCGGCATCGAGGTCGGTCACATCTTCCAGCTTGGCAACAAGTATTCCAGCGCGATGGGCGCCACGTACCTCGACGAGTCCGGCCAGTCGCAGGTGATGGAGATGGGCTGCTACGGCATCGGCGTGAGCCGCATCGTCGCGGCATCGATCGAGCAGAACCATGACGAGCGGGGCATCACCTTCCCCGCCGCCATGGCGCCGTTCCAGGTGGTCGTGGTGGCGCTGGGCCTGGCCAAGAGCGCGGCGGTCAGGGAGACCGCGGAGCGCCTCTACGCCGAGCTGCAGGCGGCCGGCGTCGACGTGCTGTTCGAGGACCGCGACGAGCGGCCGGGCGTGATGTTCGCCGACATGGAGCTGATCGGCATCCCGCACCGCATCACGGTGGGCGACCGCGCGCTGGCCAACGGTGAGGTCGAGTACAAGTGCCGCCGCAGCGGCGAGGGCGGCAACTGGCCGGTGGCGGAGGCGGCCAGCCGCGCCATCGCCCTGCTCAAGGGCTGAGCCGGCGCCTCAGCTCACGGCACCCAGCAGGCGGCTCTTCACCCACTGCGTCAGCAGCATGTAAGCCGGCAGCATCGCAGCAAGTGCCAGCCAGTACTCGGTCGGCAGCGGCACAAGGTCGAAGGTGGCGCCAGCCGGCGTGTAGGGCAGCAGCACGCCGATAGCGCACACGCCCAGGGTGGTCGCCAACAGCGCGGGACTCGGCGCACTCTCCAGGAATGGCACCCGCGAGGTGCGCAGCACGTGGACGATGAGTGTCTGCGAGAGCAGCGACTCGACGAACCAGCCGGTCTGGAACAGCGCCGCATCTGCGGGTGTGGTGGCGCCGAGCACGAACCACATCAGCGCGAAGGTCGCGTAGTCGAACAGTGAACTCGCCGGGCCGATGAAGAACATGGTCCTGGCGATGCCGCCGATGTCCCAGGCACGTGGCTGGCGCAGGTAGGCCTCGTCGACCGTGTCGGTCGGCACCGCGGTCTGCGAGACGTCGTAGAGCAGGTTGTTGAGCATGATCTGCACCGGCGCCATCGGCAGGAATGGCAGCAGCGCGCTAGCGCCGAGCATGCTGAACATGTTCCCGAAGTTGGAGCTGGCAGACATGCGGATGTACTTCATCAGGTTGCCGAACACCCTGCGGCCCTCGGTCACGCCCTGCTGCAGCACCATCAGGCTCTTCTCGAGCAGGATGATGTCGGCCGACTCGCGGGCGATGTCGACCGCGGACTCCACCGAGAAGCTGACATCGGCCGCCCGCAGGCCTGGTCCGTCATTGATACCGTCGCCCATGTAGCCGACCACCCGGCCGCGCGATTGCAGCGCGCGGATCACCCGCGACTTCTGCTCGGGCGTCATCTTGGCGAACACCGACGTGGCCTCGGCCAGCGCCGCCAGCGCCGCCTCGTCCAACGCATCGGTCTCGTGGCCGAGCACGATGCGCTCGACCGGCAGGCCGACGTCGTGGCAGATCTTGCGGGTCACACGCTCGTTGTCGCCGGTGAGGATCTTTACCGCCACGCCGGCATCACGCAGCGCGGCGATGGCCGGCCCCGCCGACTCCTTGGGCGGGTCGAGGAAGGCGACGTAGCCAAGCAGGGTCAGGCCCACCTCATCGGCAACCGCATATTCATGCGGCATCGATGGCTCCTCGCGGACGGCCACGGCGATCACGCGAAAGCCCTCGGCGTTGAGGTCCGCTACCACGCGGTCGAGGCGCTGGCGGTGCGACTCGTCGAGCGGGATCAGGTCGTCGCCCACCTGTGCCACGCTGCAACAGGCGAACACCTCCTCCACCGCGCCCTTGCAGATAAGGATGTGGCTGCGGTCGTTCTTCTCGACCACCACCGACATGCGCCGCCGCTCGAAATCGAACGGGATCTCGTCGATGCGCCGGTAGCTGTCCATGTCGTGCAGCCTCTCGTGCACCTCGACATGCCGCAGCACCGCCTCGTCGAGGAGGTTGCGCATGCCCGACTGGTAGTGGCTGTTGAGGTAGGCGAATTCGAGCACCCGCAGGTCCGGGGCGCCGCTGACGTCAACGTGCCGCTCAAGGATCACGCAGTCCTGGGTCAGGGTGCCGGTCTTGTCAGTGCAGAGCACATCCATCGCGCCCATGTTCTGGACCGCCGTGAGGCGCTTGACGATGACCTTGCGCCGCGCCATCGCCAGGGCACCCTTGGCCAGGTTGATGGTAGCCAGCATCGGCAGCATCTCGGGCGTCAGACCGACCGCAACGGCGACAGCGAACAGCGCAGCCTCGAACCAGTCGCCCCTGACCAGTCCGTTGATGACGAACACCGCCGGCACCATCACCGCCATGAAGCGGATCATGAGCGTGGTGAAGCGCTCGAGGCCGAGATCGAAGGCGGAGCGCTTGCGCTGCCGCGTGGTCTCATCGGCAACATGGCCAAAAAAGGTCGCCGCACCGGTACGCAGCACCAAGCCCTGCGCGGTCCCCGACACCACGTGGCTACCCATGAAGCACAGGTTGTTGAGCTCAAAGGCGCCGCTGGCAGAGGGATCGGGCGGGGCGTGGTGCTTGTCGGCGGGGAGCGACTCGCCGCTCAGCGAGGACTCGTTGACGAACAGGTCCTTGCTGTCGAGCAGGCGAAGGTCTGCCGGCACCAGATCGCCCACCGCCAGGTGAACGATATCGCCGGGCACCACCTCGGCGAGGTCGACCTCGCGCGCCCCACCATCGCGCTGCAGCAGCACGCGCGTGCTCACCAGCGCCTTGAGCTTCTCGGCGGCGCGGCTCGAGCGACGCTCCTGGACAAAACCAAGCAGGGTCGAAAGCAGCACCATGGCAAAGATGACCACCGCGCCGCGCATCTCGCCGGTCAACCACGACACCACCGCCAGCGCCATCAGCAGCAAGGACAGGGGCGAGACGAGCAGGCGCAGCAGTTCCATCAGTGCCGTTGGCCGTTGCCCCATCTGCAGGGTGTTGGGTCCGCAGGTGCGCAGACGCTCCAGTGCGGCCTGAGTGCTCAGCCCGCTTGCAGATGCGCCAAGGTCGGCGAGCAGTTGCTCGGGCGCGGCAAAGGCCAGTCCACTCAGCTCATCGAAAAGCTGTCCGGCCTGCGGCCGAGTGCGCCCGTCGCCGCGAGAGCCCGACGATCGGGACAGAGACTTGATGGTGCACCTGGACATGCACCGATTCTCGTCGGGCTGCGGTCGCCCGACCGTGCGTCAGGTCAGCCCCGGGTCAACGCATCCCACGGCCGAGGTCGGTGATCAGGTCCTGCGGCGACTCAAGGCCCACCGCCAGGCGGATCAGTCCCTCGGTGATCCCGGCCGCGGCCCGTTCGTCGGCGCTGATGCGACCGTGCGTGGTGGTCGCCGGGTGGGTGATGGTGGTCTTGGTGTCGCCCAGGTTGGCAGTGATCGAACAGACCTGCGTGTGGTCGATCACGCGCCAGGCAGTTTCCCGACCGCCCTTGACCTCGAACGAGACGATGGCCCCACCGCTGCGCTGCTGCCGCATGGCAAGCGCGTGCTGCGGATGCGAGGGCAGCCCTGGGTACCAGACCCGTTCGACGGCCGGGTGCGCCTCGAGCCAGCGCGACACAGCCAGCGCATTGGCAGACTGCGCGTCGACGCGCACCTTGAGCGTCTCCAGGCCCTTCAGAACGACCCAGGCATTGAACGCGCTCATGCTGGGGCCGGCGGTGCGCAGGAACTGGTAGACGGTGTCATGCAGCAGGGCCTTGGGGCCCAGCACCGCGCCACCCAGCACCCTGCCCTGCCCATCCAGGTACTTGGTCGCCGAGTGGATGATGAGGTCGGCACCGAGTTCGAGCGGCTTTTGCAGGGCAGGGGTGCAGAAGCAGTTGTCGACCGCCAGCAGCGCGCCGCCCTCATGCGCCACCTGCGCGATGGCGCCGATGTCGAAGACCTCGGTCATCGGGTTCGAGGGTGTCTCGAGGTAGACCAGCCTGGTGGCTGGCCGCATCGCCGCGCGCCACGCCGCGGGGTCCTGCCCGGCGACAAAGGTGGTCTCGATGCCGAAACGCGTCAGCCACTTGGCGAACAGGTTGACGGTGGAGCCGAAGATGCTGCCGGAGGAGACGATGTGGTCGCCGCTCTTGAGCATGCCCATGCACATCGACAGGATCGCCGCCATGCCGCTGGCGGTGGCGACGCACATCTCGGCACCTTCCATCGCCGCCAGACGTTCCTCGAAGGCGGTGACGGTGGGGTTGGTGAAGCGCGAGTAGACATTGCCGGGTGTGCGACCCTGAAAGCGCTCAGCGGCCTCGTGCGCGTTGGGGAAGACAAAGCTCGAGGTGAGGAAAAGACCCTCCGAATGCTCGCCATGGTGGCTGCGGTCGATGCCAGCGCGGACGGCGAGGGTCTCCGGCTGAAGGTCGGGCGGCAGTGGCGTACGGCTATCGGTCATGCGTGACGGGCTCAGTCCGATTCAGCAAGCGTGAGGTCGAGCTGTCGCTGCGCGGCGCGCACCGAGGCATCGCCGCGGCTGGCCTGCAGCGCATCCAGGTAGTCGGGCGTGATCTCGCCGGTCAGGTAGCAGCCGGTGAAGCAGGACGCCTCGAAGCCGTCGATCTGCTGGTTGGCCTCGCCGAGCATGCGCATCAACGCGTCGATGTCCTGGTAGACCAGCCGGTCGACTCCGATCTCGGCGGCGATCTGCGCGTCGGTGCGGCCACTCGCGATCAGCTCGCTGCTGGTCGGCATGTCGATGCCGTAGACGTTGGGATAGCGCACCGGCGGCGCGGCAGACGCAAAATAGACCTTCTGCGCACCGGAATCGCGAGCCATCTGCACGATCTCGCGGCTGGTGGTGCCGCGCACGATCGAGTCGTCGACGATCAGCACGTTCTTGCCCTCGAACTCGGATGCGATGGCGTTGAGCTTCTGCCGCACCGACTTCTTGCGGCTGGCCTGACCCGGCATGATGAAGGTTCGACCGATGTAGCGGTTCTTGACGAAGCCCTCGCGGTAATCCACCCCCAGATGCTTGGCCAGCTCCATCGCCGAGGGCCGGCTGGAGTCGGGGATCGGGATCACCACGTCAACGTCCTCGAAGCCGCCGATGTCCCGCATCTTGCGCGCGAGCTGCTCGCCCATGGCCAGACGGGTCTGGTAGACCGAGAGGCCATCGATCACAGAATCCGGGCGCGCGAAGTAGACGAACTCGAACAGGCACGGCAGGCGCGCCGGTGTCTCGCTGCACTGGCGCGTGTAAAGGCTGCCGCCGAAGTCGATGAACAGCGCCTCGCCGGCGTTGATGTCGCGCACCAGACTAAATCCAAGGGTGTCCAGCGCCACGCTCTCTGAGGCCACAAGGAACTCGGGGCCGTCGTCGGTCATGTTCGAGCCGTAGACCAGCGGACGCACGCCATAAGGATCGCGGAAGGCCAGCAGCCCGTAGCCGGCGATCAGCGCCACCACCGCGTAGGCGCCGCGACAACGCCGATGCACCGCCGCCACCGCGGCGAAGATGCCCTCGACGTCAAGCTCTGCACCGCGGGCCTGTGCCGCCAGCTCGTGGGCGAGCACGTTGAGCAGCAACTCGGAATCAGAGTTGGTGTTGAGATGACGCAGGTCCTGGCGGAACAGCTCTTCCTTGAGCTCAGCTGTGTTGGTGAGGTTGCCGTTGTGGGCGAGCACGATGCCGAATGGCGAGTTCACATAGAACGGCTGCGCCTCGGCGGGGTTCATCGCCGAGCCGGCGGTCGGGTAGCGCACGTGGGCGATGCCGGAGCAACCGTGCAGGTTGCGCATGTCGCGGGTGCGGAACACGTCGCGCACCAGGCCGGGGCCCTTGTGCATGTGGAAGACCGAGTCGTCCACGGTGCAGATGCCGGCAGCGTCCTGGCCGCGGTGCTGCAGGACCTGCAGCCCGTCGTACAGAAGCTGGTTCACGGGCGTCCGCGCCACCACCCCAAGGATCCCACACATTCAGACGTCTCCCTGACTGACTTCTGCCTGCCGACACCCAAGCCGGCGCGACCTAATCGTAACGTATCCGGCTGGCGAAGGCCTGTGGCAGAGAGGGTCTCGCCCACTCCACCACGCCGACGAACCACGCGCTGCTCACCGCATCGCGCCAGACCAAGGTCTGCGGCAGCGGCGTCATCCCGGCCAAAGCGACCGCCAGCAGGACCAGCAGCACGCCGCGCAGGAACCCAAAAAGCACACCCAGCAGACGGTCGGCCACGCCCAGTCCCAGGCCGCGCAGCGCCCCGGCCAACAGACGCCCGGCGAGCAGGGTCGCAACCAGGGTGGCAAGGAACACCCCGACCACGGCGATGAGGTAGCGCATGGTCTCGCCGCCGGCGGACTCTGGGACCCAATCCTGCACCAGCGGCGCGAAATGGTTTGCAACTGCAAAGGCCAGCAGCCAGCCGGCCAGCGAGAACAGTTGCTGCACCGCGCCGCGCCAGAGGCTCAGCAGCGTGGAGACGCCGATGACAGCGATGACGGCGTAGTCGAAACCGGTCACGGCGTCTTGACGACCACCGCCACGCCGGCTTCACGCACCTTGTCGCGGACGGCGAGTGCCTTGGATCTGTCGGCGTACGGGCCGAGCCCGACGCGCCAGGAGCCCGATTCGGTCTGGGCGATGGCTGGCTGCAGGCCGAGGGCGGAGGCCTTTGCGGCGACCGATTCGGCGTTGGCGCGTTCCTTGAACACACCCAACTGCAACACGTAAGTGCGTGGGCTTTCGGCCGTGCTGGCCGCAGGCTCGGCGGGTTCGGGCTTGACCGAAGCCGGCTTGACCGGACCGGGCACGGCAGCAGGCGCTTGCGCTGCCGGCTTGGGCGGGACAGGCGTGGTGGCCGCCGAGGTGGCCAGCGGCGGCGACGACCCGCCGGCCTCGACCGGCAGCGCCTCGTCGCCGACGTTGTCGTCAGGCAGCGAGTCGGGGACCACGTTGGCGCGCGGCGGCTCAAGCGCTGCCGGCTCGGGGATGACGATCTCGGGCCCATCGCCGAGCGGCCGCGACGGGTCCTCGAGGACCAGCGGCAGACTCAGGACCACCACCAGCGTGAGCAAGATGGCGCCGATCAGGCGACGACGGGCCTTCTTGCGCAGCAGGATCTCATCAGGCTCTACGGTCATGAAGTCTCCAAAGACCCGGCACCACTGAAGGCAGGGGCTTTCATCGGCCACGCACCTCGGCGAGGACCTCGGCCACCGTCAGGAAAGACCCGAACACCACGACTTTATCATCGTCGGACAGGGCCTCACGGAGGCGGTGCCAGGCGCCGACAGGCGTCGGCGCGGTCTCGATGCGACCCTGCGCCACGCCGGCGACCTCGGCGGCCAGGTCCTCGGCACGGCGCCCGCGCGGACCGGCAAGGCCGGTCACCCACCAGACGTCGATCAGGTCACCGAGCGCGGCGACGGTGGCCGCCGCGTCCTTGTCCGAAAGGATGCTGAACACGGCATGGGTGCGTCCGCTGGGCGGGATGGCACGCAGATTGCGGGCGAGGATGCTGGCCGCATGTGCGTTGTGCGCAACATCGAGGATCACCATCGGCCGCCCCGGCAGCACCTGGAAGCGGCCAGCCAGCGAGACATTCATCAGGCCCTCGCGGATGGCACCTGCGGCAACCGGGAGCCGCTCGCGCATGGTCCCCAGCGCGGCTATCACGCCGGCAGCATTCTGCAGCTGGTGCTCGCCCACCAAGGCCGGCATCGGCAGCCCGGAAAGGCGCAAGCCAGCGCCCTCGAATGACCACTGCCGTTCCTGACGGACGTAGCGAAAATCGCGCCCGATGCAGAGCAGGCCAGCGCCGATCTCGGCGGCATGCGCGAGCAGCGTTGCCGGTGGGTCAGGATCGACGCAGATCGCCGGGCGGCCGCCGCGATAGACCCCGGCCTTCTCGCGCGCGATCGCCTCGCGCGTGTCGCCAAGGTACTCGGTATGGTCGAGGCCGATGGTGGTGACCACGGCGCAGTCTGCATCCCAGACATTGACGGCATCGAGGCGCCCGCCAAGGCCGACCTCCAGCACCGCGCAGTCGACGCCCGCGCGCATGAAGTGCCACATCGCCGCCAGTGTCGCGAACTCGAAATAGGTCAGTTGTTCGTCGCCGCGGGCTGCCTCGATGGCGGCAAACGCCGCCACCAGGTCGGCGTCGCTGGCCTCCTCGCCATCGACGCGCACACGCTCGTTGTAGCGCAACAGGTGTGGCGAGTAATAGTTGCCGACGCGGTAACCGGCGGCACGCAGCATCGCGCCCAGTAGCGCGCAGGTGGAACCCTTGCCGTTGGTGCCGGCCACGGTGAACACCGGGAAGGACGGTCGCAGGCCCATGCCCTCGGCGACCCGCCGCACGCGATCGAGGCCGAGCAGGATGGCACCGCGCTGCTGGCTCTCCAGCCAGGCGAGCCAGTCCGCGAGCGCAGCGCCCGCGCCAGGTGCACGGGCCGGCATCGGCGCGATGGCGCCGGGAACGGCAACGCTCAGTTCAGGCCCCCTGCCCGGTCACTTCGGGCTGGCCGGTCATCAGCGCCAGCAGACGGGCGATGCGCTCACGCATCTCGCGGCGGTCGACGATCATGTCCACGGCGCCGTGCTCGAGCAGGAACTCGGCGCGCTGGAAACCATCGGGCAGGGTCTCACGGACCGTCTGTTCGATCACGCGGGGGCCGGCAAACCCTACCAGTGCGCCGGGTTCGGCGATCACCACGTCGCCAATGAAAGCGAAACTGGCCGACACCCCGCCCATGGTCGGGTCGGTCAAAACCGGAATGAAAGGCAGCCCGGCATCCGACAGCTGTTTGATGGCGGCGTTGGTCTTGGCCATCTGCATCAGGCTGAGAAGGCCCTCCTGCATGCGCGCGCCACCGCTGGCGGTGAAGCAGACGAAGGGCATGCGCTGCTCGATGGCCACGCGCACGCCGCGCACGAAGCGCTCACCCACCACCGAGCCCATCGAACCGCCCATGAACTGGAACTCGAAGGCTGCGGCGACCAGTGGCAACTCCATCACCGTGCCCTGCATGACCACCAGCGCGTCGGTCTCGCCCGACGACGCCACGGCCTCGGCCAAGCGGTCCGGGTAGCGTTTGCTGTCGCGGAAACGCAGCGTATCGATGGGGATAACGTCAGCGCCGATCTCGAAGCGGCCGCCAGCGTCAAGGAACCAGTCCAGACGCACGCGGGCGCTGATGCGATGGTGGTGGCCGCACTTGGGGCAGACCTGCAGGTTCTGTTCGAGGTCGGTGGCGTAGAGCACCGCCTCGCAGGCCGGGCACTTGTGCCACAGGCCCTCCGGCATCGACTTGCGGACCTGGCCGGCATCGCGCTTGATCTTGGGCGGCAGCAGTTTGGTAAGCCAGCTCATCCGACCTCCTGACGTTCAGACCTCAGGCCGCGCGGGCCGAGTCGACCGCATCGCGCAGCCCCGACACCAGCCCACCGACCCGCTCGTGGAGCGTCTCGGGCGTCGAGCCCTCGATCTCCTGGATGATCCGGCTGCCAACCACCACGGCATCCGCCACCCGCGCCACCGCTGAGGCAGAAGCCGCATCGCGGATGCCAAAACCGACGCCCACCGGCAGCGGGATCGCCGCCTGGAGCAAAGGCAATCGCTCGGCGACCTCGGACTGGTCCAAGTGGGCCGCGCCGGTCACACCCTTCAATGAGACATAGTACACAAAGCCCGAAGCCAGCCGCGCAACCTGCGCCACCCGGCTTTCGGTCGAGGTCGGCGCCAGCAGGAAGATGGGGTCGAGGCCGTTGGCGCGCACCGTGCGCACCCAGTCCTCGGACTCCTCGGGCGGGATGTCGACCACGAGGACGCCGTCAACGCCCGCGCGATTGGCCAGCGCGGCAAAGTTCTGACGGCCCATCGCCTCGATCGGGTTGGCGTAACCCATCAGCACCACCGGTGTGGTGGTGTCGCTGCGGCGGAAGTCGGCAACCATCTCCAGAACCTTGCGCAGGCTGACCTTGCGCGCCAGTGCGCGCTCGCTGGCGCGCTGAATCACCGGGCCGTCGGCCTGCGGGTCGGAGAACGGGACCCCCAGCTCGATGATGTCGGCGCCGGCCTTGACCAGCGTGTGCATCAGCGGGACGGTCTGCTCGACCGATGGGTCGCCCGCAGTGAAGAACGGGATCAGGGCGGCGCGGCGTTCAAGCTTGAGGCGCTCGAAGGCGCTGGCGATGCGGGACACAGAAGACCTTGCGAAGTGGCGGCTGGCGGCCGGAAGAGACGTTGTGCTGGCGCAGACCTCAGAGCGTGATGCCGGCAAGCCGGCTCACGGTGTTGAGGTCCTTGTCGCCGCGGCCGGACAGGTTGACCAGGATCACCTGGTCCTTGTCCATGGTCGGCGCCAGTTTCAGGGCATGCGCCACCGCGTGGCTCGACTCGAGCGCCGGGATGATGCCCTCGGTACGGCACAGCAGGTGGAAGGCCTCGAGCGCCTCGGTGTCGGTGGCGGCGGCATATTCAGCGCGACCGGAATCCTTCAGCCAGGCGTGCTCGGGGCCCACGCCGGGGTAATCGAGGCCGGCCGAAACCGAGTGCGTCTCGATGATCTGGCCGTCCTCGTCCTGCATCAGGTAGGTGCGGTTGCCGTGGAGGATGCCGGGCGTGCCGGCCGACAGCGGGGCGGCATGGCGACCGGTCTCGACACCGTCACCGCCGGCCTCTACACCGATCAGGCGTGTCTTCTCGTGCGGGATGTAGTCGTAGAAGATGCCCATGGCGTTGCTGCCGCCACCGACGCAGGCGATCACCGCGTCAGGCTGACGACCGATCATCTCCGGCATCTGCACCACGCATTCCTTGCCGACCACCGAATTGAAATCGCGCACCATCATCGGGTACGGGTGCGGGCCAGCCACAGTACCGATGATGTAGAACGTGTTCTCGACGTTGGTCACCCAGTCGCGCATGGCTTCGTTGAGCGCGTCCTTGAGCGTCTTGCTGCCGCTCTCGACCGGCACCACGGTGGCGCCGAGCAGCTTCATGCGGAAGACGTTGGGTGACTGACGGGCGACGTCCTCGCTGCCCATGTAGACGATGCACTCCATGCCGTAGCGCGCCGCCACGGTGGCCGAAGCCACGCCGTGTTGGCCGGCGCCGGTCTCGGCGATGATGCGCTTCTTGCCCATGCGGCGGGCCAACAGCGCCTGGCCGACGGTGTTGTTCACCTTGTGCGCGCCGGTGTGGTTGAGGTCCTCGCGCTTGAGGAAAATGCGCGCGCCGCCGGCGTGCTCGGTCAGGCGGCGGGCGAAGTAGATCGGGCTCGGGCGGCCGACGAAGTGCTTGAGTTCGTAGGCGAGCTCGGCCTGGAACTCGGCATCCCTGCCGACCTCTTCGTAGGCCTCGCGCAACTCGGTAAGCGCACGCACCAGCGTTTCGGCGACGAACACGCCGCCGTAGGGGCCAAAGTGGCCCCGTGCGTCCGGCAGGTCATACATCTTCATTGCGAACCCCTCTGACGAAGTCGCGGACCAGGTCCGCGCACTTAATACCCTTTTCTCGCTCGACACCGCTCGAGACATCCACAGCATAGGGCCGAACTCGACGAACCGCCTCACCAACATTGTCCGGGCCGAGGCCTCCAGACAAGATCAGCGGCAGTGGCAGACCGTCGGGGATGAGCGTCCAGTCAAAGCGGTGGCCGGTACCCCCGGGGACGCCCGGCTGGAAGGCATCGAGAAGCAGGCCGCGCGCTTGATGGAACGCCTTGCTGCAGTGTAGCAAATCCAGCCCCGGCCTTACCCGCAGCGCCTTGATGAAAGGGATGCCGGTGGCTGCACATGCCTCCGGCGTCTCATCCCCGTGGTACTGGGCCAGATCGAAGCCGACCGCGTCACGCGTCGCGCGCACGGTGTCGCGGTCGGCGTCGACGAACAGCGCCACGCTGGTGACGAAGGGCGGCAGCGCGCGCACGATCTGGGCGGCCTGCTCGACGCTGACATTTCGGGGGCTCGGCGGGTAGAACACCAGTCCGATGGCATCGACACCGGCCTCGACGGCTGCCAGCGCATCATCGACGCGGGTAAAACCGCAAACCTTGATGCGGGTGCGTTGCAAGGGATGGTCAGAAGAAGGGCTGCTCATGGGCTAGACGGCGAACGCTGCGCCGGTAAGGGATGCCGGCAGACCCTTGCCCGGCGCGGTGGCCGGCAGGCCCCAGGCCGCGTCGTAATCGACGCCGGCGAAGTAGAGGCCGTCAGCAGCGAAGGTCGGCGCGGCGCGGGTCCGGTCGCGCGCCTCGAGCAGTTGCGCCATCCATTCCGGCGCTTGCCGCCCGGCACCGATGTAGACCAGGGCTCCGACGATGTTGCGCACCATGTGATGCAGGAAGGCGCTCGCGTGCAGGTCGAGGACGATCAGTTCACCTTCCCGGCAGGCATCAAGCCGATGCAGAATCTTCACCGGCGACTTCGCCTGGCACTCGGCGGCACGGAATGCCGAAAAGTCGTGCTCGCCGATCAGCATCGCGGCAGCCGCGCGCATCGCATCGAGTTGCAGCGGGCGCGCGAACCAGCCGACACGGCCGCTCGCCAGCGCTGGCCGCACCGGTCGGTTGAGCAGCAGGTATCGGTAGTGACGGCCGGTGGCCGAGAAGCGCGCATGGAAGTCCTCAGAAACGGGGTGCGACCATAGCACGGCCACACTGTCAGGCAGATGGCGGTTGACGCCGCGCACCCAGGCAGAATCCGGCCGCGCGGCCACCGTATCGAAGTGCACCACCTGCTGCAGGGCGTGGACGCCGGTGTCGGTGCGGCCAGCGGCATGCAGGCGGACCGGTTCGCCTGCGATCTTGGCGATCGCGCGCTCCAGGTCGTCCTGCACGCTCGCGACATCAGATTGCGACTGCCAGCCACAGAAAGACCTGCCGTCGTACTCGACGCCCAGCGCGATGCGCATCGGCGCATCAGCCTTCGGTGGCGGCAGCCTGAGCGGGTGGCGCGCCCGGCCGCATGCCGAACCGGCGCATGGTGCGCCGAGCCAGGGCGGCACGATCCGGATCGTCGGGGTCGGACATCATGCCCTCGAGGATGGCGCGGGCCCCATCCGGGTCACCCATGTCGATGTACGCCTTAGCCAGGTTGACTTCGACATCCTCGAGATCGGCCTCGTTGTCGCCCCCGTCCGCATCCTCATCGGCGTCAACAGCCTCGGCGGTGGCGCCCTCAGCCGCTTCGGCCGGGGCCTCCGCAGCAGGCGCCGATTCGGCAGCGACCGTTGCCTGGATCGCCGCCTGTGCCGCGGCGATGGCCTCGTCGCTGAACATGGCATCGAGGTCGTCCGCGCCAGCGGGCTGGGCAGGCTCGGCGGTGACCGACTCCAGACTTGCGACGGGCACGTCGGCGGGCGGCGCGGCTTCCAAAGGCGTGGCATCCCCCATGGGCGCGTCCAGCGCCTGAGCGATCGAGGCATCGACGGCCTCCAGGGTGGCCGCTTCAGGCGCTGCTGGTGCCTGCTCTGCCGGCGCGGCATCGGCCTCAGCCTTGGACTCGGCTGGCGTGTCGGGCTGAGCAGCAGCCTCCCCGGCAAAACCCTCTGCTGCGGCCGGCGCCGCAGCAGCGGCCAAGGCCTCGGCCAGTTGCGCCTTTTGGGCGCGACGCCGACGCCACCAGACGGCCCCCAGTGTCGCCAGCGCAAGCGCCAGAACGACGACGCCGACAGTCATAAGCAGACCGGTTAGGCCGTCGTCCTGCTCCGCTGGCTCGGCGGCATTTTCGGCTTTCTGGCCCTCGGCGGGCTTCTCGGCGACGTCGGCCGCGGGCGGCTGCGCCGGCTGGGGCGCCTGAGCTACGGGGTCGGCTTCGACCATCGGGGCAGCGGCAGATGAAGGTGGCGTCGGTTGGGCAGTCGCATCCGCGGGAGCCGGTGCAGCGGACTGCGCCAGTGCGGCATCTGCCGCCGGTTTGGCCACGGTAGCGGGGTCGGCCGGCTTTGCCGCGGCTGCCGCGGCCACCTTGGCCGGTTCAGGGGCGGCGGGTGCGGGGACAGCCTTATCGGCCAGCGGCGATGCACCCTTCAGCGTCAACAGTTTCTCAAGCTTCTCCACCTGACCCTGCAGGACACTGATGCGGGTGTTGGCCTCATTCAGCGCACGCCGCTGCGCAGCGGCATCCTCTTCCAGACGCTGCGCACGACGCTTGATCGCGGAAGCCTGCGGCCGAGAGGTTGCGGACGAGATCGAGAGATTGCGACGAACCTCGGCATCGGCCCGCTCCGGCACCTGACCGACGCGGCGGGAAGGCCGCGCGACCGGCGCTGACTCGCTGCCAGACACTGCGGGGTCAGAACCGACAGCTTCGCCAGGCCGCTTGGCGGCGACCTCGGCAGCGTTTGCCTGCGGCTCTGCGGGCGCCAGCAGCACCTCGGCATCGCGCAAGACCACGTCGTACTGCCGAAGGCTCCGGCCGGTAGGCGAGGAGACGACAAGCAAAAGCGAGAACTGGCGGTCTGGAGGCGGCCCAGCAGTCCAGATGCGCACCTTGGGCCCGCCCTCCTCCTCGCTTGCGACATGCACCTCGACGTCATCCACCCAGGACGGACGAGCGATCTCGAGCCAACCGTATTCGGCGGGGCTGCCGATGGCGACGTTCAGATCCTCAGCAGACTCCTCGCCCGCGAGGGACATCGAGACGAGCCCCTGAAAGGGCTCGCCGGCAGGCGACGTGAGCAGTATCGGACCGAGATCGGCAGCACGCGCCGCAAAGGTGGCGGCAAGCAGGCCCGGCAGGAGGAGCAGCGACAGGGATGACCGGGAGCTTGACATGGCGGACGCAGCGAGCATGGCGAGAGACTACACCGCCGTAGCGGCGGCGTCCAAAGCACGAACCATCATCACTGGACCCATCTGGATGGGGCTGACACCGATTGCCGTCAGCCGGCGAGAACGATGCGCAGCATCCGCCGCAGCGGCTCGGCGGCGCCCCAAAGCAACTGGTCGCCGACGGTGAACGCGCCCAGGTACTCCGGGCCCATGTTGAGCTTGCGCAGGCGACCGACCGGCACCTTCAGCGTTCCGGTGACAGCCGTCGGCGTCAGCTCGCGCATGCTGATCTCGCGGTCATTCGGAACCACCTTCACCCAGTCGTTGTGGGCGGCGAGCATCTGGTAGATGTCGGGCAGCGAGACATCGCGCTTGAGCTTGATGGTCAATGCCTGCGAGTGGCAGCGCATGGCGCCGATGCGCACGCAGATGCCATCGACCGGGATGGGGTCGGCGCTGCGGCCCAGGATCTTGTTGGTCTCGGCCTGGCCCTTCCACTCTTCCTTGCTCTGCCCGCTCTCCAGCTGCTTGTCGATCCAGGGGATGAGCGAACCGGCCAGCGGCACGCCAAAGTTCTCGGTGGGGAAGTCCTTGCCGCGCATGGTCTCGGCCACCGCCTTATCGATGTCGAGGATCGCCGAGGCCGGGTCTGTCAGCTTGTCGGCGACAGCGGCGTGGACGGCGCCCATCTGGCTGATGAGCTCGCGCATGTTCTGGGCGCCGGCGCCGCTGGCAGCTTGGTAGGTCATGGCGCTCATCCACTCGACCAGCCCAGCCTCGTAGAGGCCGCCGAGCGCCATCAGCATGAGGCTGACGGTGCAGTTGCCACCGACGTAGTTCTTGATGCCGTCATTCATCGCCCGGTCGATCACCGCCCGGTTCACCGGGTCGAGGATGATCACGGCGTCCTCGGCCATGCGCAGCGCGCTGGCTGCATCGATCCAGTAGCCGGTCCATCCGGCAGCTCGCAGCTTGGGGTAGATGTCGTTGGTGTAGTCACCACCCTGACAAGTGATGACGATGTCCATCTCGGCCAGTGCCTGAATGTCGCTGGCGCTCTGCAACGGCGCACTGCCCTGCCCCACGTCGGGCCCGGCAGCGCCGGCACTGGAGGTGGTGAAGAAGGTGGTGTCGACCCGCGCGAAATCGTTCTCCGCGCGCATGCGGTCCATCAGCACTGATCCGACCATGCCGCGCCAACCCACCATCCCCAGTTTTTTCATTCCCGACTCCACCGTGTCCTGTCTGGCCTGTAGGCCCTGTTATGCCTTGAGCGCCGCGATCACCGCGTCACCCATCTCGCGGGTGCCGACCCTGTTCGTCCCCGGCTCGTAGATGTCGCCAGTGCGGTAGCCCTGCGCAAGCACGCGCTTGACCGCGTTCTCAACGCGCAGCGCGGCGGCCTCGTTGTTGCCGCTGTAGCGCAGCAGCATGGCCGCCGACAGGATGGTCGCCAGCGGGTTGGCCACGCCCTGCCCTGCGATATCCGGCGCGCTGCCATGGCTCGGCTCGTAGAGACCCTTGTTGTTGGCGTCGAGCGAGGCCGAGGGCAGCATGCCGATCGACCCGGTGAGCATCGAAGCCTCGTCAGAGAGGATGTCGCCGAACATATTGCCGGTGACCACCACGTCGAACTGCTTCGGCGCGCGCACCAGCTGCATGGCAGCGTTGTCGACCAGCATGTGGCTCAGTTCGACGTCGGGATACTGCGGTGCCATGGCGGTGATGGTGTCACGCCACAGCTGCGTGCACTCGAGCACATTCATCTTGTCGACCGAGCACAGCCTCTTGCCGCGTTTGCGGGCAGCCTCGAAGGCGACCTTGCCGATGCGGCGGATCTCCTCCTCGGCGTAGATCATGGTGTTCCAGCCCACCTTCTGCCGGCCCCACTGCGTCTCGCGTTCCTCGATACCGCGCGGCTGGCCGAAGTAGATGTCGCCGGTGAGCTCACGCACGATGAGGATGTCGAGACCGGACACCACTTCGGGTTTCAGCGACGAAGCATTGGCCAGTTCCGGGTAGAGGATGGCCGGGCGCAGGTTGGCGAACACGCCCAGCTCCGCGCGGATGCCGAGCAGGCCGCGCTCCGGGCGCTGCTCGCGGGGCAATGTGTCCCACTGCGGGCCACCGACTGCGCCCAAGAGAATGGCGTCGGCATCGCGGGCCAGACGGCTGGTGGCCTCCGGGTAGGGCTTGCCGGTGCCGTCGACTGCGCAACCGCCGAGCAGGCCCTCCTCGAACTCCATCTTGACGCCATCGGCGCACAGCACCTCCAGCACACGCACCGCCTCGGCAGTGATCTCGGGGCCGATGCCGTCACCCGGCAGGACAAGGATCTTCATGGTTCGGGTCTTTCCGTTGGATGGCTGTGTCAGGCGAACAGCCAGGGCTGGGTGGCGCGACGGCGCTCCTCGAATTCGCGAATGTGGTCGGCGTGGCGCAATGTCAGGCCGATGTCGTCGAGCCCGCCGAGCAGGCACTCCTTGCGGAAAGGGTCGATGTCGAAGCGCAACGCGCGACCATCCGGCGCACTCACGGTCTGCGCGTCGAGGTCGATGCGCAGGCGGAAGCCAGGCGTCGCCTCGACGGCCTTGAACAGAATGTCCACCTCATTCTCTGGCAAAACAATGGGTAACAATCCGTTCTTGAAGCAATTATTGAAGAAGATGTCGGCGTAGCTGGGGCCGATCAGCGCCCGGAAGCCGTAATCCTCGATCGCCCACGGCGCGTGCTCGCGCGAGGAACCGCAGCCAAAGTTATCGCGCGTCAGAAGCACCTGGGCGCCCCTGTAACGCGGCTGGTTGAGCACGAAATTGGGGTTGAGCGGCCGCCCGCTGTTGTCCACGCCGGGCTGGCCGACGTCCATGTATCGCCACTCGTCGAACAGGTTGGGACCAAAGCCCGAGCGCAGGATCGACTTGAGGAACTGCTTCGGGATGATGGCGTCGGTGTCGACATTGGGGCGGTCCAGCGGCGCGACCAGACCATCAAGCACGGTAAAGGGCTTCATCACTTGGCCGCCTTCTCGAGCGCCTCGCCACCCTTGCGGATGTCCTGGCCGATGCCGCGGACTGTGTTGCAGGCAGACAGCGTCGCCAGCGCGAACAGCGCGGCGGCGATCAGGGTGATGTGTCGCATGGGTTCCTCGCTAGGGATCAGAGGACGTCGCGGACGTCGGCAAAGTGGCCGGCCACCGCCGCGGCAGCGGCCATCGCCGGGCTGACCAGGTGGGTGCGGCCACCCGGCCCCTGGCGGCCCTCGAAGTTGCGGTTGCTGGTCGAGGCGCAGCGCTCACCCGGCTCCAGACGGTCGGCGTTCATGGCCAGACACATCGAGCAACCGGGACCGCGCCATTCGAAGCCAGCGGCGACGAAGATCTTGTCGAGCCCCTCCTCCTCGGCCTGCCGCTTGACCAGCCCGGAGCCGGGCACGGCCAGCGCCAGCTTGACGTTGGCGGCGACGCTGCGGCCCTTGAGCACTGCAGCGGCGGCGCGCAGGTCCTCGATGCGGCTGTTGGTGCAGGAGCCGATGAAGACCTTGTCGATGCGGATGTTCTTGATCGGCGTCTTCGGCTGCAGGCCCATGTAGGCCAGCGCCTTCTCCATGCCGTTGCGCTTGACCGGGTCCTTCTCGGCGGCCGGGTCCGGCACTGTGCCGTTCACGTCGACCACCATCTCCGGACTGGTGCCCCAGGTCACCTGCGGCGCGATACGGCGCGCGTCGAGTTCGACGACGTGGTCGAACCTTGCACCCTCGTCGCTGTGCAGGGTGCGCCAGTGCAACACGGCGCGGTCCCAGTCGGCACCCTTCGGCGCGAAGGCGCGGCCGCGGACATACTCGATGGTGGTGTCGTCGACGGCGACCATGCCGGCGCGGGCGCCGGCCTCGATAGCCATATTGCAGAGCGTCATGCGGCCCTCCATGCTCAGGCCGCGGATGGCCGAGCCGGCGAACTCGATGGCGTGGCCGTTGCCGCCGGCGGTGCCGATGTGGCCGATGATGGCCAGCGCGACGTCCTTGGCCGTGACACCCTTGCCCAGCGGCCCCTCGACGCGCACCAGCATCGACTTCATCTTCTTCTGCAGCAGGCACTGGGTGGCCAGCACGTGCTCCACCTCGGAGGTGCCGATGCCGTGCGCCAGACAGCCAAAGGCGCCGTGCGTCGATGTGTGCGAGTCGCCACAGACCACGGTCATGCCCGGCAGCGTGGCGCCGTTCTCCGGTCCGATGACGTGGACGATGCCCTGACGCGCATCCTTGAACGGAAAGTAAGCCTTGGCGCCGACAGCGCGGATGTTGGCATCCAGCGTCTCGACCTGCTGCCGCGAGACCGGGTCCTCGATGCCGCGGTCCCAGTGGTCGGTCGGCGTGTTGTGGTCGGCGGTGGCCACGATGCTGGAGATACGCCAGGGTTGGCGGTCGGCCAGGCGCAGCCCCTCAAAAGCCTGGGGGCTGGTCACTTCGTGGACGAGGTGCCGGTCGATGTAGAGCAGCGCGGTGCCGTCGTTCTCGACGCGGACGACGTGGTCATCCCAGAGCTTGTCGTAGAGGGTCTTGGCGGCCATGGCGGGTCACATCCGCTTGCGTTGAAAAGCCTTCTATTTTGCCACAGGGCGGAGTGCGAGCTCAGGATGGTGGTTGGTGGCCCACTAGCTCGGGGGGAGTGGCGGGCTGGGCCGACCAGCGGGGTGGGGGCGGCCCACCAGCTCGGGGGAGTGGCGGGCCGGGCCTACCGAAGGGGTGGGAGCGGCCCACTACCTGCGGTGCCCTCCCCTCGCTCCTGCTCGCTACGCTCGGAAGTCGCTTCGGCGAGGACCCCGCACGGGGGCCGCCCAGCGATGGATCAGGGTGCTCCGCTGACGGTC
>JAIXXL010000015.1 GCA_027490755.1 Betaproteobacteria bacterium | reverse complement strand
GGTCGGCGGTCTGCGCTACTTCGAAGGCTTCGTCGACGACCAGAAAGCCCAGCTTCTTCATGCGGGCCAGTTCCGCCAGCAGCGCCGAGCGCAATGCGGGTTCGTTGGTGTCGTGCATCAGATGCTCCCTACGGAATGAATCAAGGTAAGGGCGCATCGTAGCCGTCGAATATGGACAGTTGATGACACAAGCCATACCCGAAGCTCATGCCGCAGGCTCGCTTGATCTGGGTCATGAAGTCGCGTGCCGGGTCGCGCGGCTTGCTGCCTGTCAGTCCGGCAATGCCGGCGGAATGAAGCGCTGCCCCTCGAGCCGCGCGATCACGGTCTTGCGCGCCGACACCTGCAGCGTGAGGGTGGCGCCGTGCAGGCGGGCGATCTCGCGGCACAGGCTGAGGCCCAGGCCGACGCCGTCGATTTTCCGGCTCCGTGCGGCTTCGCCGCGGTAGAAGCGCTGGAAGGCCCGTTCGGTGAGGTCGGCTGGGACGTTGTCGCAGGGGTTTTCTATGCTCAGCACGAAGCGCTCGCCATGGCTCTCCAGCGAAAACCGGATCCAGCCGTCCGGCACGTTGTACTTGGCGGCATTGCTGTAGAGGTTGTAGACCAGTTGCAGCATCAGGCTCTGGTCGCAGATGCACCAGATCTCCGGCTCGACTTCGCTGTCGATCTTCAGCCCGGCGTGGAAGGCCATCGCGTCGAATGCCAGTTCCGTCACGAGCGCGGAGAGGCGAACCGGCTCCATCGTGTGGACGATGCTGTTGGCATCGGCGCGCGAGAGCAGCAGCAGTTTTTCCGTGATCTCGATCAGGCGCTCGATTTCGTCCCCAATAAGCCGCATCCTCACCTGCGCTTCCGATCCGGTGGGCAGATCCTCGATCAATTGCTCCGAGTGCCCGCGCAGGATGGTCAGCGGCGTGCGCAGCTCGTGCGATGCGTCGGAGGCGAAGCGGCGCGCCTGCAGGAAGCTCTGGTTCAAACGCTCGCGAAGCTGCTCGAACACGGTCACGAAGCTCTCGAACTCGCGGTAAGGCGGCAGCAGGTCGAGCGGCTTGTCGAGATTGCTCGAGCTGAGCCCTCGCAGCGACGTTTCGAGTTGCCGGATCGGCTGCATCGCCGCGCGGGTCATGTACAGCGTGAGCAACGCGAGCGCCAGCACGAGGACGGGCGACAGATAGCGGAGCATGCGGTTGCGCAGCACGTAGATGCTGTCCACGTACTGCTCGATATCGGCCTGCCGCACCAGAATCTGCAGCGCCCGCGGATCCTGCCTGGCCGCGAAGACCAGCCATGGCTCGCCATCGATCGTGGCCCGCGTCAGGCGCGCTGAACGGCCGATGTCTTCGCCGCCGTCCGCGGTGCCTGAAGCGGCGGTGGGCATGCGGTCGCAGACGGCGTCCCTCGGCAGCGAGCGTCCGGGTTCCGGCGCTGCGCACAGCACGAAAAACTCGCTGATGTTCGCGAGCGCATCTTCGCGGTGGCTGCGTGCGGAGCAGGCGTGGAAGCGGCTCGCATCGACCGCATCGCCGCTGCATTGGTCGATGACGGCGGCGACGCTGGCTTCGATCCGTCCGACCATGTGCGTGCCGGTCAGGTATTGCGCGATGAAGCGATTGGCCACGAAGATCAGCGCGGTCGCCACGAAGATCCGGACGAACAGGTGCCAGTGCAGCGATTTTTTCACATGCCCTCGTCCAGGCAGAAGCGGTAGCCGACGCCGCGAATGGTCTCGATCGGGAACATGCGGCCCTCGCGCGGCTGGCAGTTCAGCTTCTTGCGGATGCGCTGTATGCATACATCCACCACATTGGTTTCGGGATTGAAGCTGATGCCCCAGACATGCTTGAGCAACTGCTGGCGGGAAAAAATATGGTTCGGCGAGCGGATCAGGCATTCGACGAGATGGAATTCGCGCTGGCTGAGCTGCGCGACGGTGCCGCGCCAGGTGGCGTGGTGGCTGACCTTGTTGAGCGTCATGTCGCCGGCCGAGATCTCGTCGAGCACGTGTCCGCTCTTGCGCGCGAGCACGGCGCGGATGCGCGCGACGAGCTCCTCGACAAAAAAGGGCTTGGGCAGGTAGTCGTCGGCGCCCATCTGGAAACCCTGCAGGCGGTCCGGCAATTCGCCGCGCGCACTCAGAAAAATCACCGGCACCGGATCGCCCATGTCCCGCACCTTGGCCAGCACTTCGAAGCCGCTCAGCGCGGGCAGCATGACGTCGAGGATCACGAGGTCATGCTCGCCATTGAGGATCTCTGCCAGTCCGCTGGCGCCGTCCTTCACGTGGCGAACCTCGAAGCCGGCCGCGCGCAGGCCGGAGAGGACGAACTCCGCGATGCGGATTTCATCTTCGACCAGCAGCAGCCTCGGCGCGCGTGTTCCGTGATGGTGTTCCGAATTTGATAAGTCGTTCATGATGGTCAGCGCCTGTTGCCTCGCGCATCACGGGCCGGCGCTTGCCTTGCCTTCTGGATAGCCGACATCTTAGTCGCAATGCCAATGGATTCGATTACATCGTCGTTATCTTCAGCAGAGGCGTCATCTGCGCAATCGGTCGCCGGCGCGCGCGGTTTGCCGTGTGCCGTGCCCGGCCTGCATGACAATCCTGTCATTCTTCGCGCTCATTACGCGATTGTCATCGTCCGTGCCGGTGGCCGGCCCTACAGTGCATCGCATGACAGCCATCGAACCGACTGCGCAGTGCACGGACTCGCGGCGGCGCCTGCCGCCGGCGGGCGCTTGCCTGCGGGGCGGCATGACGGAGTAAGCGGTGGCTGCGGCAACCCTGCTCAATGCACCGCTGCCCGACGCCGCGCCCGCCGCCGCGCCCGCCGCCGCGCCCACTTCGGCGGCCGGAGCAGACGAGCTGCGCCTTACGAGCTACCTCGCAATTTTTATCGCCACCTTGTTCGTGCGGGGCGACGAGGGTGAGCCGGCCGGCGGCACACAAGGGAGGCTGCGGCCGCTGGCGGCGTCGGACGCCTCGGCGCAGCGGCGAGCGGAGAGCTACGCAAAGATCCATGGCTTCGATCATTTCCTGTCGCAGTTGCCGTCGCTGCTCGACACCGATACCCGGCTCTGCCTGCTGCTCAATGTCTGCGACGCGCTGTGGTCGGAGGCGCCGTTGTCGCGCGGCCGGGATGCGCGCTTCACCCGGCTGCTTGCAGCACTCGGGCAGTCGAAGGCGCGCTTCCAGCCCTATGTCGACGCCATTGTCGTCAAGAACAGTCCGTCGATCCTCGGCAGCTTCGATGCAGCTCCTGCCGGCGACCGCCTGACGCCGCCGATGGCGCTGGTGGTCGCCCTGACCGGCATGCTGTCTGCCGGCAGCGGGCCGGGTCGGGACGATGGCGTCGGTCTCGATGCCCGCTTCGCCGCCTCGGGCGCATTGATGGATGCCGCATCGCGCTACTCGGCCCGGGTGCGCCTGCCGGATTTCATCGAGTCTGCCGCGAAGCTGCTCGACGAACGGCAGCGGCTCGGCGTCCTGCTCAATGTCTGCGACCTGATGATGCGCGAGCGCGTCACCGATACCGAGCGCAGCCTGTTCCGGCGCATGCGCAGCGCGCTGGGGTTCGAGGGCCGGGCGTTCGACGCTTACCTCAACCTGATCCTGCTGAAAAACGATGTCCCGCACGAGACCGACAAGCGCGCGCCCGGGGCAGCCGTCTTCGATCGCAAGTACCAGTGGATGGAGGACGGCGCAACGCCCGGCGCCGCCGCCGCAGGCGCGCCGCGCGACGGCGGACAGAGTCTCCCGCTGCGCTCCGGCTTGTCGCCGGAACTCGATCAGCGGATCGCGCGCGTCAAGGCAACCACCCGGCGACTGTCCTCCGCGCTCGGCGGGGCAGCGGTCGATGGCGTCGGTGCCGCAGCCGACGGCCCGGCCGACCTGCGTGCGTATCGCGATGCGAGACAGTCCGGCAATGAAGCAATCCCTGCAGCGGCAGGCGCGGCGGGGTCGGCATCGGCGCTGCGAGGCCGGTCGCAGCCGGACGAGCGGCGCACGCTCTCGGACACGAAGTTCTCGGGCGCGGGTCGGCACATCGTCGACGACCGCAGCGCGTTCGGCGCGACCGGGCGCGAGTCCGCGACGGGGCCATGGGACGACCAGACCGTCGCCCGCATGGACTCGGTCGTGGATCGAACCCGCACGCTGAGCGACCACATCGAGGCCATGCTGGCGGCGCGATCCATCGAAGAAGCCTGCCGGATACCGGCCCTGCCGGAGTGGGTATCCGAGGTGCGGCCTGCTGCCCCGGCGCGCCGGCAGGACGCCGGGAACGACGCACAGGGGCCGAACGACGGCCAGCATGACGGCTCGCATGACGGCTCGCATGACGGCTCGCATGACGGCTCGCATGACGGCGCGCTCGCCGCTTCACGCAGTGCGACCGGCGCGATCGATATCGAGGCCGGGCCCGACCGCGAAGCCGACCGCGCATCCGACCGCACATCCGACCGGGCCTCGGCCAGGGCGCTCACGCTTGACGCAGACGACGCAGACGACGAGGCCATGCACAGTGAAACAGGACGGTTTCCATTGCTGGCCGCTGATGAAGGAGGACCTTTTGTGAACCTGGACACCGCCCCGGCTACCCGGGAAGACATCGCGCTGAACCGCACGCTGCGTCGCCTCGGCGTTCTGCTGCTGCCGACGCTGTTGCTGATTTATGGAGCGACCCTGATCTGCGAGATGCTGTCGGGGCAGGCTTTCATTGAAAACGGCCACCTCGCCACCGACGCCCGCACCGTGCACCGGATGGCGAGCCTGCAGCACACCCTGCACCAGCTGGCGCCGGAATCGGGCGCGATCGCTGCCACCGCCACAGCTGCGGCCCTCGGAGCCGCCGAGACCGCCGGGACCGACCTCTCGGACCACGAGAAGGCCAGCCGCTTTCTCGAGCAGCGCCGGGACGAACTGGCAGCCTTGTCGCACAGGCATGCGTCCGCCAGCGCCCTCGCGGCCGAACGTCAGCACTGGTTTGCCACGGCCAAGTCGATCGTGTCGCTGGCACTCGGCCTCGCACTTTGGGGCATGCTGTTCCGCTCGAGGCGCATGCTGCATGCCTCGACGGCCATCGGCATGGCCAGCATGCTCCTGTGCGCCAACGGCTACTGGCTGTGGGTCAGGTTCTGAGGGCGGCGCCGACATGATGGTGTCGCATGCCTCGACGGCGCCGCTGTGGCCGGTCACGCCGGCGGCGCATGCCGCGCCGGCACGCCCGACCGTGGTCGATGCCGCCCGCGACAACCGGCTGCACGAGCGCGTCGAAGCACTGGCATCCATACCTTCGTTCAATGTCGCCTTCAACATCGACGTCGGCAGCAACTCGATCGTTGTCATGATGTCGGACCGCGTCTCGGGAGAGATCTTCCGCAAGCTGGTGTACGACCAGACCGGCAAGCTGCAGCCGCTGGCGGCCGGAGCGGCAGGGCAGCTGATCGACACGGGGGTCTGACGGGTGGGCAAATGCAGCTTTTGAACAGTACCGAAGACCTGATCGACGAGCTGGACAAACTCAAGGCCTACGGCATCACGGTGCCGGCGGCGGCTTATGCGCATGCCCGTCAGGTCGATATCCGACTGCTCGCGCTGCTCGGCCGCCGGGACGCCGCGCTGCTGGTACTGAGGCGGGCCGAGTCGCGCCTGCCGTAGCTACTTTCCACTCCCGCAGTTGGCTGACGGTCTGCGTCAGTCCCTGCTTGAGCAGTGTGTCGAGGTACTCTTCAACCGTCTTGGGCGGGTTCTTCAGTGACCGTCGATTCCACTCGTCGTGGATCATGTCCGTCCAACGCGCCCGGTACAGATCGGTCAGCGCCAAGCGCATCAGCAGGTCGCGCAATGGCGCCGAGTAGAGTACGCATGCGTCGTAGATGACGGTGGCGTTAGAACTCACTCACTCGTAGCCCATCTTGAGCGCCTGAGCTTGCTCGGCCAGGGCATCCAGGGTCTTGCTGCGCTCAGCATCGATCCGCTCCTTGTATGCGATCACATCCTGATAGCGAACGCGGCGGTGTGAGCCGATCCTGTGGAACGGAATCTCGCCGCGCTCCAGCAACTGCACGAGGAAGGGCCGCGAAACGTTGAGCACATCCGCTGCATCCTGTGTCGTCAGTTCGGCGTGGATCGGGATAATGCTGACCGCGTTGCCCTCACCAATTTCGGTCAGGGCGTCGATGAGCAGTCGCAGCGCCGAGACCGGGACGCGGACCGGATGAGCCCCGCCCTTGTCGTCGAAGATCTCGATCTGCTGGGTTTCCGCTCGCGTCTGCAAGAAGGCGGACAGTGCCCGGCCGCTATCGCGGGCGATGGCGACCTCTTCGGCCGTCGGCAACGAATGGCTTGGATAGTGTGTGGTCATGGCGGCCTCCCGAGAGCTGAAAACAGCATCGTGCAGGGAGTATAGTCGAAATAAACGAAATAAACGAAAACAGAAAAAAGCCGCCCGTACCCGACAGGCGGCCAGAGGGATCCCCGAGTCGTTAGAATGGGTGCAGTCATCAACCCTGTTCAACGTCTGGAAGAGAACCGCATGGCACGACAGATACTGGATGAAGCCCGCATTCATCCCGCCATCAGGCACACGGTGGCATCGCATTTCCGGGAGACCGTCGATGAAGTGCAGGCGGCCATCGCGCGACACCGGATCGTCGTCGTCGGCATGTC
>JAIXXL010000027.1 GCA_027490755.1 Betaproteobacteria bacterium | reverse complement strand
GCTGGGTTTAAAACGTCGTGAGACAGTTTGGTCCCTATCTGCCGTGGGCGCTGGAAGTTTGAGGGGGCCTGCTCCTAGTACGAGAGGACCGGAGTGGACGAACCTCTGGTGTACCGGTTATCACGCCAGTGGTATTGCCGGGTAGCTAAGTTCGGAAGAGATAAACGCTGAAAGCATCTAAGCGTGAAACTCGCCTCAAGATGAGACTTCCCTGGGAACTTGATTCCCCTGAAGGGTCGTTGAAGACCACAACGTTGATAGGCTGGGTGTGGAAGCGCAGTAATGCGTGTAGCTAACCAGTACTAATTGCCCGTGCGGCTTGATCCTATAACTCTGTAGAGTGCTTGGACGTGCTGCAATCCTGAACGAAAACAACCTCTTGCCAGATTATGTCGCTGCTTGTGCGACGCCAGTTACGCTTGGCGGCCATAGCGAGGTGGACCCACCCCTTCCCATTCCGAACAGGACCGTGAAACGCCTCCGCGCCGATGATAGTGCGGGTTCCCGTGTGAAAGTAGGTCACCGCCAGGCTCTTACAAGAACGAGAAAGCCACCCTTCGGGGTGGCTTTTTTGTTTTTCGGATCTCAGTGCGTTACGTAAGGGAACCGGGTGTCCGGCATCGTTTTAACGCGGGCGCAGACTGCCGGGCCCGGTTAACACAAGACAGCACGATCAGCGCTGCGCGGCCTCGACCTGGATGGTGGTGCGCTGTTCGCCGCTACCGACCCGAGTGATGAGCGTCCACTGCCAGTCGCTGCGGCCCTGGCTGCAGATTGGCAGGATCAACTGGCCCGACCACTCGCTGGGGCCGGACCCGCGCAAGTCGACAGCCACTGGCGGCATCGACATGCCGGCCATGGTGGCCTCGAGCCGGACCGCGGTGGCTGAGGTCGAGACATCGCGCACGCTGACCCCGATGGACTCAAGCACTTTTGGTTTGGTTTGCGTCTGCAGCGACATGCCGTTGCCCAGCACGCAGGTGGATGCCGGGTCCTTGCAGATCTCGACCCCTTGGGGCGGCGTCGAACCGAGCCCGCAACTGGAAAGCAGGCTGCCCACCATCGCTGCTGCCAAGCTTCGTGTTGTCATGTGTCCCGGGTTTCGCACCATCATCTGCCCCAGGCGCCGCCGATCATGGCGATGCCGCTAGCCCCGTGACGGCGTGCCTGTTCCAGATCCTGAGCTTGCAGACCACCTATCGCAAAGACCGGCAGCGCTGACCAGCGGGCGATGTCCGACCAGGCCGTCCAGCCGAGGCCCTCACGTCCGGGGTGTGTCGAAGTGGCGTTCACGCTGCCCAGTATGACGTAGTCGAGGCCCAAGGCTGCGGCGTGGGCGATCTCCGCCCGGTCATGCACCGAGGCGCCGACGAGAATCGCCGGTGGGCGTGCAGCGATCGCCACCAGGCGCGCGGCGCTCAAATGGATTGCTTCGGCGCCGAGGGTTAGGCCGTCCGCGGCTGAGGTGTTGGCAATTGGAAGGACGCCGTGCTGTGAGGCGAGATCGGCCCAGTCCCGCCACTCAGCCGGCGTCAGCCTGCCGCGGCGAACCTGCAGCCAGCGCTCGGCGCCACCGAACGCCAAGCGGCCCAGACCGGCGTCGACGCGGGCAAGCGCATCCTGATGCCCGACCTCGGGTGGCGGCGTGACCGGCAACAGCGCCGGCATGTCGAGCGCCCGCAGGATCGGGGCATTGGCCGGGAGCAGGGGGCCGACGCCGCACGCCGTACCCGGCGCTTGCCAGCAGAGACGCTGACCTTCCAGTCCCGCAGGCGTACCGGACCATTGCCGCACGTGGAAGAAATGCAGTCGCACCCGCGCGTGGGGGTACTCGAACACCTTCAGCAGCCAGGGGTCGGCGCGTGGGACGCGGATGCCGAGCTCCTCGTGGAGTTCGCGCGCCATAGCGTCCGCCGGCGCCTCGCCGGGCTCGATCTTGCCGCCCGGAAACTCCCAGTAGCCATCCCAGATGCGCCCCTTGGGACGCTCGGCGAGCAGGTATCGGTCCCCCGCGGGGGACCAGATCACCCCGCAGACAACATCGACGGTCGGGACGTCAGCCTTGGCGGCCACAGTAGTCGCGGGCAAACTGGGCGGCGACGCGCCCGTTGCGTGCGCCACGTGACAGCGCCCAGCGCAGCGCCTCGCCACGCCATGATTCGATGGCCGCATCGCAACCCAACTGCGCCAACCAGTGGCTGGCGATGGCCAGGTACTCGTCCTGATCGAAGGCGTGGAAACTGATCCACAGCCCAAAACGCTCCGACAGCGAGACCTTTTCCTCGACCGCCTCGCGCGGGTGGATCTCGCCGCCGCGGATGAGCGGCAGGTTCTCGTCCTGGTACTCCGGCATCAGGTGGCGGCGGTTGGAGGTCGCGCAGATCAGCAGGTTGTCGCCGGGGGCTGCGATCGAGCCGTCGAGTACCGCCTTGAGCGCGCGGTAGCCCGGCTCGGCGTCGTCGAACGCCAGGTCGTCGCAGTAGACGATGAAGCGACGTGGGCTGCCGGCAACACGGTCGACGATGTCGGGGAGTTGTGCCAGCTCCTCGCGATCGACCTCGATCAGGCGCAGGCCGTCGGCGGCGTGCCGATCCAGCAACGCCTTGACCAGCGACGACTTGCCGGTGCCCCGTGCGCCGGTGAGCAGCACATTGTTGGCCGGCCTGCCCGCTACGAACTGCTCGGTGTTGCGGGCCAAAAGTGCCTTCTGGTCGTCGATGCCGAGCAGATCGTCGAGCCGGATGACATGGCGATGGTGCACCGGTTCGCAGCGGCCGCCGCGCCAGCGGAACGCCACCGCGGCGTCCCAGTCGGGTGCATCGAATCGGCTGCGCCCCTCGAGCGCGTCGGCGATCCGGTCCAGCCGTTGCAGCAGCGGATCCAGACCGTCTGCAGGGGCGGCCGACACGCTTAACTCCGGTAGTCGGCGTTGATGCGGACGTAGTCGTAGCTGAAGTCGCAGGTCCAGACCGTCGCCGTGGCGTCGCCGCGCGCGAGGTCGATGCGGATGCTGATCTCGTCCTGCTTCATCACCCGGGCGCCGTCCTCCTCGCGGTAGCTGGCGGCACGTCCACCGTGCTCGGCAACCAGCACGTCGTCCAGATGCACACGGATGCGGTCGACGTCGAGGTCGCCGATGCCGGCGTAACCGATCGCCGCGAGGATGCGCCCGAGGTTGGGGTCGGACGCGAAGAACGCGGTCTTCACCAGCGGCGAGTGGCCGATGGCGTAGCCGACCTTGCGGCATTCATCGCGGTCGCGGCCGCCGACGACGACGATGCTGATGAATTTGGTGGCGCCCTCGCCGTCGCGAACGATGGCCTGCGCCAGCTCGATACAGACCCGCTCGATGGCGTCATACAGCGCACGCCCGGCGTCACTGCCTGCCGAGGTGATGCGTGGCATGGCCGCGCACCCGGTGGCGGCGAGCACCAGCGAGTCGTTGGTGGAGGTGTCGCCATCCACGGTGATGCTGTTGAACGAGGCATCCGCCGCGCGCGCCAGCATGTCCTGCAGCACCGCCGGCTCGACATTCGCGTCGGTGCAGACGTAGCCGAGCATGGTCGCCATATTCGGCTTGATCATGCCGGCGCCCTTGGAGATGCCGGTGATGGTGACGCATGCACCGCCGATCTCGACCTGCAGCGAGGCCGCCTTGGCTACCGTGTCGGTGGTCATGATGGCGTGTGCGGCGGCGTGCCAGTTGTCCGAGCGCAGGTCGGCGGCAGCTGCAGGCAGGCCGGCTTCGATGCGTTCGATCGGCAGCGGCTCAAGGATCACGCCGGTGGAGAAGGGCAGCACCGCGTTGGCGGGCATGCCCAGCGCTGCGGCGGCCGCGGCAGCCATGCGGCGGGCGTTGACCATGCCCGGCTCGCCGGTGCCGGCGTTGGCGCAACCGGTATTGATCACCAGTCCGCGGATGCCACCTGCGGCCAGATGCTCGCGGGAGACCGTGACCGGCGCAGCGCAGAAGCGGTTCTGCGTGAAGACCGCAGCGACCGAGCTGCCCTCGGCCAGTTCGACCAGCAACAGGTCGCGGCGATCGGCCTTGCGGATGCCGGCCATGGCGATGCCCAGACGGACCCCATCAACGGGGTGCAGCGCGGAGGCGTCGGGGGTCGCATAGCGCACGGGCATGACCGGATCCTCAGGCGTCGCGTTTGTCGGGCGCGGCTAGCTCAGCTTGCCGTGGCAGGACTTGTACTTCTTCCCTGAACCGCATGGGCAGGGGTCGTTGCGGCCGACGCGCGGCAGGCCGTTCTCGTCGAGGTCGGAGCCGCTGACCTCGATCGGAGCGACTGGCGGCGGTGGTGCCACCTCTTCGGCCGGGCGCACGCGGAATAGCATCAGCGTCTGCGTCACTTCCGACTTGATGGTGTCGAGCAGGTCGCTGAACAGCTGGAACGCCTCGCGCTTGTATTCCTGCTTGGGGTTCTGTTGCGCGTAACCGCGCAGGTGGATGCCCTGGCGCAGGTAGTCGAGCGCGGCCAGGTGCTCGCGCCAGCGCGCGTCGATGGTCTGCAGCATGATCGAGCGCTCGAAGTCGGTGATCGACTGTGCATCGACCGGCTCGATCTTCTCCGCGTAGGCGGCGGTGGCAGCCTCGGCGATGCGCGCCACCAGCCCCTCGTCGTCGAGTTCGGGCTCGGCCTGCAGCCAGGCCGTGACCGGCACGGCAAGGCCCATCTGCTGACCGATGGCGCCCTCCAGCGCGGGCAGGTCCCACTGTTCCTCGACCGAGCCCTCCGGCATGAACTGCCCGACCAGATTCTGGATGACGCTCAGGCGCAGGCCGCTGACCATCTCGCGCAGGTCTTCGGCCTCCATGATCTCGTTGCGCTGCTGGTAGATGACGCGACGCTGGTCGTTGGCGACGTCGTCGAACTCGAGCAGGTGTTTGCGGATGTCGAAGTTGCGCGACTCGACCTTGCGCTGCGCGTTCTCGATCGAGCGCGTCACCCACGGGTGCTCGATCGCCTCGTCCTCGGGGATGCTGAGTCGGGTCATGATCGCGGCGACGCGCTCGGCAGCGAAGATGCGCAGCAGCGGATCCTCGAGCGACAGGTAGAAGCGGCTCGAGCCCGGGTCGCCCTGACGGCCGGCGCGGCCGCGCAACTGGTTGTCGATGCGGCGCGACTCGTGGCGCTCGGTGCCGATGATGTGCAGACCGCCGGCCCCCAGCACCGCGTCGTGGCGCTTCTGCCAGTCGGCGTCGATGGTGGCGATGCGTTCGCGCTTTTCGGTGTCGGAGAGCGACTCATCGTTCTCGATGGCGGCGATCTCGGACTTGGGGTTGCCGCCGAGGACGATGTCGGTGCCGCGGCCTGCCATGTTGGTGGCGATGGTGATCACGCCCGGGCGCCCGGCCTCGGCGATGACCTGAGCCTCGCGGTCATGCTGCTTGGCGTTGAGGACCTGATGCGGCAGGCCCTCCTGTTTCAGCATGTTCGACAGCAGCTCGTTGCTCTCGATGCTGGTGGTGCCGACCAGCACCGGCTGGCCGCGCTCGTGGCAGCCGCGGATGTCGCGAATGACGGCGCGATACTTGGCGGCGGCGGTCTGGTAGACCTGGTCGAGCTCGTCCTTGCGCACCATGTTCCGGTGCGTCGGCACGATGACGGTCTCGAGGCCGTAGATCTGCTGGAACTCATAGGCCTCGGTGTCGGCGGTGCCGGTCATGCCGGCGAGCTTGCCGTACATGCGGAAGTAGTTCTGGAAGGTGATCGAGGCCAGCGTCTGGTTCTCGCGCTGGATCTCCACGCCTTCCTTGGCCTCGACCGCCTGATGCAGACCTTCGGACCAGCGTCGACCCGCCATCAGGCGGCCGGTGAACTCGTCGACGATGATCACCTCGCCATCCTGGACCACGTAGTGCTGGTCGCGGTGGTAAAGCGCGTGCGCCTTCAGCGCGGCATAGAAGTGGTGCACCAGGCTGATGTGGTGGGGGTCGTACAGGCTGGCGCCCTCGGGCAGCAGGCCGGCGCCGGTGAGCAGCTGCTCGACCTTCTCATGGCCGGCCTCGGTCAGCAGGACCTGGTGCTGCTTCTCGTCGACGCTGTAATCGCCCTCGCCGTCCTCCTTCTCCTGCTTGGTCAGGCCGGGGATAAGGGTGTTGATGCGGACGTAGAGCTCGGTGTTGCCATCGGCGGCGCCAGAGATGATCAGCGGCGTGCGCGCCTCGTCGATGAGGATGGAGTCGACCTCGTCGACGATGGCGAAGGCCAGGCCCCGCTGGCGTCGCGTCGACGGGCTGTACTCCATGTTGTCGCGCAGGTAGTCGAAGCCGAACTCGTTGTTGGTGCCGTAGGTGATGTCCGCCGCGTAGGCGGCCTGCTTGGTGGCGGCGTCCTGCTGGCTGACGATGACGCCGGTGCTCATGCCGAGCCAGTTGTAGAGCTTGCCCATCCACTCGGCGTCGCGGGCGGCGAGGTAGTCGTTGACGGTGACCACATGCACGCCCTTGCCGGCCAGCGCGTTCAGGTAGACCGCCAGCGTGCCGGTCAGGGTCTTGCCTTCGCCGGTGCGCATCTCGGCGATGCGGCCATTGTGCAGCACCATCCCGCCGATCAGCTGCACATCGAAGTGGCGCATGCCCATGACCCGCCGCGAGGCCTCGCGCACCACGGCAAAGGCCTCCGGCAGCAGCGCGTCGAGCGTCTCGCCGCCGGCGACGCGCTCGCGGAATGCCTCGGTCTTGGCCTTCAGCGCGTCGTCGTCGAGCGCCTGCATCTGCGGCTCGAGGTCGTTGATCTGGCGCACGGTCCGGCCGTACTGCTTGACCAGGCGGTCGTTGCGGCTGCCGAAGATCTTCTTGAGGAAACGTTCGATCATGAGCGGTGGCGCAGGCGGGGCTGCGGCTTCAGATAAAAAAGTCGCGGCAGGTGCCGCGGATAACCTTGAATATTAGCATGCAGGGGTCTGTTCCCAAGGCCCAAGTGGCCGTATCCACTGACAAAAGCGGGCCCTGAAACGCTGGAACGTGTGGGCGCCGGCGCGCAGCCGGACCGGCGCCGGTGCCCACCTGGCCGGCCAGAAAAAAGGCGGCCCGCGGGCCGCCCTTCTGCGATCACCCGGCGGGGATCAGAACATGTGCTGGCCGCCGTTGATGGCGACGTTGCTGCCGGTGATGAAGCCGGCGTCTTCCGAGGCCAGGTAGGTCACCAGCGCGGCGATCTCGTCCGGCTTGCCCAGACGACCGACCGGGATGCCGGCGATGATCTGGTCGCGGATCTCTTCCTTGATCGCCATGACCATGTCGGTGCCGATATAGCCCGGGCTGATGGTGTTGACGGTGATGCCCTTCTTCGCCGTCTCCTGCGCCAGGGCCTTGGTGAAACCGTGCATGCCGGCCTTGGCGGCGGAGTAGTTGGTCTGGCCGAACTGGCCCTTCTGACCGTTGATCGACGAGATGTTGATGATGCGACCCCAGCCACGCTCGAGCATGCCGTCGATGACCGGCTTGGTCATGTTGAAGACGCTGTCGAGGTTGGTGCCCATGACGGCGTCCCAGTCGACTTTGGTCAGCTTCTTGAACACGGCGTCACGGGTGATGCCGGCGTTGTTCACCAGGATGTCGATGGTGCCGACCTTGGCCAGCGCGGCAGCGCAGCCTTCGGTGTCGGTGACGTCGGCGCGGACGTAGCCGAAGTCGAAGCCCTCGGCCTTGCGCGCGGCGACCCACTCGGCGCCCTTGGCGTCATCGAGGATGTCGGCGGCCCAGACCTTGTGGCCGGCGGCGGCGAGCTTCTTGCAGATGGCGGTTCCGATGCCACCGGTGCCACCGGTGACGACAGCGATTTTCTGGCTCATGCGGTTCTCCTCAGGATGTGATGTTGTGTTCAGTGCGGGTCAGGAAGGACGCGGCTCAGCGCTCGACGGCGAGCGCGACGCCCATGCCGCCGCCGATGCACAGCGTGGCGAGGCCCTTCTTGGCGTCGCGACGCTGCATCTCGTGCAGCAGAGTGACCAGCACGCGGGCACCCGATGCGCCGATGGGGTGGCCGATGGCGATGGCGCCGCCGTTGACGTTGACCTTGGCGGTATCCCACTGCAGCTCACGGCCGACGCCGAGGGCCTGCGCGGCGAAGGCTTCGTTGGCCTCGACCAGGTCGAGGTCGGCGAGGCTCCAGCCGGCCTTCTTCAGCGCAAGCTGGGTCGAGGCGACCGGGCCCATGCCCATGATCTTGGGGTCGCAGCCTGACAGTGCGTAGCCGGCGATGCGAGCCAGCGGCTTGAGGCCGAGTTTGGCGGCGCGCTTGGCCGACATCATCACCACACCAGCGGCGCCGTCGTTGATGCCCGAGGCGTTGCCGGCGGTGACCGAGCCTTCCTTGTCGAAGGCGGGCTTGAGGCCAGACAGCGCGGCGGCATCGGTCTTGCGGTTGATGTACTCGTCCGCATCAAAGGTCACCGGGTCGCCCTTCCTCTGCGGGATCACCACCGGGATGATCTCGTCCTTGAAGCGGCCGGCATCCTGGGCGGCGGCAGCCTTCTGCTGGCTGGCCAGGGCGAACGCGTCCTGCTCTTCGCGGCTGATCGAGTACTTCTTGGCGATGTTCTCGGCGGTCACGCCCATGTGGATGGCGTCGTAGGCGTCGGTCAGGCCGTCGTTGACCATGGTGTCGATCAACTTGGCCGGACCCATGCGGAAACCGTCACGCGAGCCGGGCAGCACGTGCGGGCTGGCCGACATGTTCTCCTGACCACCGGCGATGACGATGTCGGCGTCGCCCAGCGCGATCGCCTGCGCTGCCAGGTGCATGGCGCGCAGACCGGAGCCGCAGACGACGTTCAGCGTGGTGCCGGGGATGCTGTTGGGCAGGCCGGCCTTGATCACGGCCTGGCGGGCCGGGTTCTGGCCCGAGCCAGCGGTCAGAACCTGGCCGAGGATGACCTCGCTGATCTGCTCCGGCTTGAGGCCGGTGCGCTCCAGCAGGCCCTTGATGACGATGGCGCCGAGGTCTGGCGCGGCGATCTTGGCGAGGCTTCCGCCGAACTTGCCGACTGCTGTACGGCCGGCTGCGACGATGACGACGTCCTGCATGGTGCTCCTCCAGTAGTGACGATATGTATCCGGGGCTTGCCGGCTCAGACGATGCGGACGCGCACGTAGGAACCGGGTGCCGCTTCGATCGGCGGGTGGGCCTTGTCGCCCAGAACGGCCGGGGCCGGGATCTGCTTGCCGGCGCGGCCCTTCAGCCACTCCGCCCAGTTGCTCCACCAGCTGCCGGGGCGGCTCTCGGCGCCGGCCAGCCAGTCATGCGCGGCACCTTCCTGCGGACCACCGATCCAGTAGTTGCGCTTGTTCTTCGACACCGGGTTGATGACGCCCGCGATGTGGCCCGATGCGGCCAGCACGAAGGTCATGTCGCCGCTGAGGTGGCGCAGGCTGCCGTAGGCGGTGTGCCACGGAACGATATGGTCTTCGCGGGTGGCGAGGATGTAGGTCGGCAGGTTGATCTGCCCCAGATCAAGCTTGGTGCCGCAGATCTCGACCTTGCCCGGCTTGACCAGGTTGTCTTCCCAGTAGGTGTTGCGCAGGTACCAGGCGTACATGCAGCCGGGCAGGTTGGTGCTGTCGCTGTTCCAGTAGAGCAGGTCGAATGCGTCCGGCGTCTTGCCCTTGAGGTAGTTGTTCACAACAAAGAACCAGATCAGGTCGTTGGCGCGCAGGCTGGCGAAGGTGGTGGCCAGTTCACGGCCATCCATCACCTTGCCGCCCTTGAGTTCGGCTTCCTTGCTGCTGACGAACTTCTCGTCCAGGTAGATGCCGATCTCGCCGACGTCGGTGTACTCGAGCATGGTGGTCAGCAGCGTCATGCTGGCGACGCGGTCCTTCTTGCGGGCCTTTTCCACCGCCAGCGTGCAGCTGAGCAGGGCGCCGCCGATGCAGAAGCCGAGCGCGTTCATCTGCTTGGCGCCGGTGATCTTCTGGACTGCGTCGAGTGCCTTGCAGACGCCGTCCTCGATGTAGTCGTCCCAAGTGGCTTTGCCGAGTTCGGGCGGCACGTTGCGCCAGGAGATCAGGAACACCGTATTGCCCTGGTCCACCGAGTACTTGACGAAGGAGTTCTCGGGTTGCAGGTCGAGGATGTAGTACTTGTTGATGCAGGGCGGGACGATCAGCAGCGGGCGCTCGTTCACCGTCTCGGTTGTCGGCGTGTACTGGATCAGCTCGAACAGATCATTCTTGAAGACCACGGCGCCCGGGGTGATGGCCAGGTTGCGGCCTACCTCGAAGCGTGACTCGTCAGTCATCGAGATGCGGCCCTGCTCGAGGTCGCGCAGGAAGTTGCGCAGGCCGTTGCTGAGAGTCTCACCGTTGCTGTCGATGGCAGCCTTGAGCGCTTCCGGGTTGGTGGCGAAGAAGTTGGACGGCGACCAGGCATCGACGAACTGCTTGGTATAGAACGTCATGCGCTTCTTGGTCTCGTCGTCCAGCGCCGACTGCGACACCACGTCGCTGGTGAACCTGGCGGCCAGCAGGTAGGACTGCTTGAGGTAGTCGAACACCGGGTAGGTGCTCCACTCGGGCGCGGCAAAGCGGCGGTCGCTGCCATCGGGCTCGATGAAGGGCTTGCTCTCCTGGCCTGCCTGCTGCGACACCCAGTTCAGCCAAAGCTGGAACTGGGCTTGGGTATAGCGGGCCTGTTGCTGAACGAGCTGCTCGGGGTTCTGCATCAGCTGCTGCATGAGCGTCTGGTACATGCCGACCATGTCGGCGTTCTGCGCCGGGGTGGCGTTGTCCATGAAGTCGCGGAAGAAGCGCGATTGCGCTTCTTGCAGCTGCTCCAGCAGGTTGTCGGTGCTGCGCCGATGGTGGTTGCCCGCCTGTTGTGCCGAGCCCGAACCGTCCCTTTCACTCATCAAGCCACTCCCGTCAATGGTCGATCGCTTTTCGCAATCTGCGATTGTGCACTGCACAAAAACCGCTGTCAACGCGCGGTTGTCTGGCCTACAGGACGTCCGCTGGGCGCTCGTCTATGCTGCACCGATGCACGTCGTTCTGATCGCTTGGCTCTATGTCGCCCTGATGGTTGCAGCCACCGAGCCCAATGTTGTGGGGTCGGTCATGAGCTTTGTGTTCTATGGGCTGGTTCCGGTTGCCATCATTGCCTACATCGGTACTACCCGGCAACGAAAAAAGAGACGGCGTCTAAGCGAGTTGGCCGGTGAGCACAACGGTGCCGAGGCCAAGGCCGATGAGGGCGATCTGGCGGGCCGAGGTGCCGATGTCGCGTCGCTCGTGCAGGCCGGGGATGAGGTCGGCCACGGCGACGTAGATCATGCTGGAGGCGGCGATCGCCAGCAGGTAGGGCAGGCCGGCAGCGAGTTCCGCCAGTAGCATGTAACCGAGCAGCCCCCCGACCAGCGTGCCCAGGCTGGAGACCAGGTTGAAGCGCAGCGCCTCGCTGCGCGAGTAGCCGGAGTGCAGCAGCACCAGATAGTTGCCGGCCTCCTGCGGGATCTCGTGGGCGATGATGGCCAGCGCGGTGACCGTGCCCAGCGTGGTGTCGGTCAGGAAGGCGCCGGCGATGATCACGCCGTCGATGAAGTTGTGCACGGTGTCGCCGAGCATCAGCAGGGGCCCGCCGGCGTGGGCGTCTGGCGCGTGCGAAGGCTCGTGTGCCTCGCAGTGCTCGTGGTGGCAGTGGCGCCACAGCACCAGTTTCTCCAGCACGAAGAAGCCGAGGATCCCGACCAGGACGGTGACGATGACGTTCGACGCCGGCACCGGGCCCTCGACCGCGTGCGGCAGCACCTCGAGGAAGGCCGCGCCTAGCAGGGCGCCCACGGCATAACTGACAAGCAGCGGCAAGGACGCCGGCTGCAGCAGGCGGGCGACGCTGGTGGCGGCCAGCACGCTGAGCGTGCCGGCGACCAGACTGGCGACGACGATGCCTTGCAGGGCGGCGTCCTGCAGGGCGAAAGGACTTTCAGGCATGCGCGATTGTAGCGCGGCCGCTCAGGCTTCGAGCCAGACCACGCTGGCCATGCGGCCGGTCACGCCGTCGCGGCGGAACGAGTAGAAGCGCGAGGGCTCGGCAACGGTACAGAGCTCGCCACCATGGATGGACGCAGGCGGGACGCCGAGCGTGACCAGCCGCATGCGGGCGATGGCGGGCAGGTCGCCGAGCCACTTGCCGGGGCTGGCCGGGTGCGGGCGGAATGCGCTGCGCGCTTGCGGATGTTCGTCGCAGAAGGCCGCGACCACGTCGTCGCCGCACTCGAAGGCGGCCGGGCCGATGCACGGCCCGATCCATGCCAGCCAATCCTGTGGCCGCGTCTGCATGGTGGCGGCCGTGGCTTCGATGACGCCGTCGGCCAGCCCGCGCCAGCCGGCATGTATCGCGGCGACCTCGGTGGCCAGAGTGCTGCCTGGCGATGCTCCGCCGCCGTGGTCGCACAGCAGCACCGGCAGGCAGTCGGCGGTGAGCACGGCACAGGGCACGCCGGGCGCACGGGTGCGCGCGGCGTCGGCCTCGGGTGGGGGGGCGGTGGGTGTGTGTTGCGCCGGGTCGATGACGCGTGTGCCGTGCACCTGGCTCAGCCACACTGGCGCCGCAGGCAGGTGGCACCGCAGCAGGCCGCGGTTGGTGTCTACCGCGGCGGCATCGTCGCCGACGTGCGCGGCCAGGTTGAGCGCGGCCCACGGCGCGCGGCTGGTGCCGCCGGCGCGGGTGGTGCACAGCGCTCGCACGTTGGAGGGCGCCGGCCAGTCCGGCACCAGCCAGTCGCCGGGCCAGGCGGCCGGGCGTGGGCCGCCGGCAGCCCTAGAGGGCATCGGCGCGCAGCGTCTCGAGGAGCGTCTGCAGGTCGGCCGGCAGCGGGCTGTCCCAGGCGCAGAGGTCGCCGGTGTCGGGGTGCGGCAACTCGAGCCGCCGCGCGTGCAGTGCCTGCCGCGCAAAGGCCGCCAGCACGGGCGAGGCCGGCTTACGCGCCAGGTAGACCGGGTCGCCGACCAGCGCGTGGCCGATGTGGCGGCAGTGCACCCGGATCTGGTGGGTGCGGCCGGTCTCGAGGGTGCAGTCCAGCAGGGTGGCGCCGGGCAGCAACTCGAGCGGCTCGATCAGGGTGCGCGCCTCGCGCCCCGACGGCACCACCGCCATGCGCGTGCGGTGGCGCGGGTCGCGGCCGACCGGCGCGTCCACCCACTGCCGCGACTCGAGGCGGCCGGTGGCTAGCGCGCTGTAGGTGCGGCCGATGCGGCGTTCCTTCATCGCCTCGACCAGTCGTGTCTGCGCGCGCAGGGTGCGTCCGACCACCAGCAGACCGCTGGTGTCACGGTCGAGCCGGTGGACGATGCCGGCGCGCGGTACGCCCGATGTCTCGGGGAAGTGGTGCAGCAGGGCGTTGAGCAGGGTGCCGCCGGCGACGCCGCTGCCGGGGTGGACAACCATCCCGGCGGGCTTGTCGATGACGATGATGTGGGCGTCGGCGTGGACCACCCGCAGCGGGATATCCTCGGCAGCATCCGCCAGCCCGGCGATCTCCGTGGCGGGCGTCACCTGCAGGGCCTCGCCGCCGAACAGCCGGTACTTGCCAGGCCGCGATGCGCCGTCGACACTGACCCGGCCTTCCTCGATCCATGTCTGCAAGCGGTTGCGGGAGTAATCTGGCAGCAGCTGCGCGATGACGCGGTCCAGGCGTTCGCCGCCGGCGCCCTGCGGTACCGTCAGGCGCATGCTGGCTGGCTCCGCCGCCGCCGGGGCCGGAACGTCGCTTTCGCTATAATCGTCCCACTCATCCAAGGCCTCGCGCATGAAGCGTAGTCTACTGGCAATCACCCTCGTGGCTTTCCTGGCGGCTTGCGGCAGCACCACGCCGCAGGATGACAAGACCAAAGGCTGGTCGGCGTCGAAGTTCTACACCGAGGCGCGGGCCGAGTTGGCCGACGGCAATTACGACCGCGCCGCCAAGTATCTCGAGCAGCTTGAATCCCGCTATCCGTTCGGGCGTTACGCGCAGCAGGCTCAGCTCGAGCTGGTCTACGTGTACTACAAGAAGGGCGAGATCGAGCAGACGCTGGCGGCTGCCGACCGCTTCGTTCGCCTGCACCCGAACCATCCCAACGTCGACTACGCGTACTACCTGAAGGGTCTGGCCAACTTCATCGACGACCGCAGCCTGATGCGGCTGGTCAGCAGCCAGGACCCCACCGAGCGCGACCCCAAGGCCGCGCGCGAGTCGTTCGAGTCGTTCAAGCTGCTGGTCGCGCGATTCCCGGAGAGCAAGTACGCCGAGGATGCGAGCGCGCGCATGACCTACCTGGTCAACGCCCTGGCCTCGGGCGAGGTGCACGTGGCGCGGTATTACTTCAAGCGCGGTGCGTTCGTCGCGGTGGTCAACCGCGCCCAGTACTCGATGCAGAACTACCCGCAGGCACCCGCCAACGAGGAGGCGCTGGCACTGATGGTGCGCGCCTACAACGAGATGGGCATGGCCGACCTGCGTGACGACACGCTGCGCGTGCTGGAGAAGAACTTTCCGCAGAGCAAGTATCTTCAGGGCAGGGAGGACGACCCCGCCTGGTGGATGTTCTGGAAGCTGATCTAAGAGATCGCGACGCCGCCGGCCTGCTGCAGTCGTGGGCCGAGGAGCGGCAGTCGGCGTGGCTCTACCGCCACGTATCCGACGCCGAGTCGGGCCACGCCCGGCAGTACCTGTTTCTCGAACTCGCCGCCGCGGCGGACCGTCAGGCCACGGCGTGGGCTGGCGAGCTGGCGCGCCGCGGCATCCCGCTGCCGGACTGGCGCCCCCCGCTGCGGGCGCGGCTGGTGGCGCTGCTGCTGCGCCGCATGAGCCCGATGACCCTGCGGCCGCTGCTGGCCGCGCTCAAGGTGCGCGGCCTCTCGGTGTATGCCCCAACGGCGCACGATGCAGATGCCGAGCGGCCGCATCGCGCATTGGCCGGCGGCAACGACCTGCGCGCTGTGGTGTTCGGCGTCAACGACGGCCTGGTCTCCAACCTGAGCCTGATCTGCGGTGTCGCCGGGGCTGGTGCCGGCGACCAGCCGGTGCTGCTGGCCGGATTCGCCGGCCTGCTGGCCGGCAGCCTGTCGATGGCGGCCGGGGAGTACGTCTCGGTGCGCGCGCAGCGTGAGCTGCACGACAACCAGATCGCGCTGGAGCGGGCCGAACTGGCGCTCTACCCGGAGGCAGAGGCGGGCGAGTTGGCGACCATCTTCGAGGCGCGCGGGATGGATGCTGCGGCGGCGCGCCGGGCCGCGGATGCCCTGATCGCCGACCCCGATCGCGCGCTCGCCACGCTGGCCCGCGAGGAACTGGGCCTCGACCCGGACAACCTGGCTTCGCCCTGGCGGGCCGCCATCGCCTCCTTCCTGTCGTTCTGTATCGGCGCCGTGTTGCCGCTGCTGCCCTACGCGTTCGCTGCCGGTGCCACGGCCCTGCACGCCGCGGTGCTGGTCTCGGCGGTCGCGCTGTTGCTGGTCGGTGCCGTGGTGACGCTGTTCTCCGGCGGTCGCGCGGTACCCGCGGCCCTGCGCATGCTGCTGATCGGCCTGGGTGCGGCGGGCATGACCTGGGTGATCGGGCGCGCGCTAGGCGTGGCGGTCGGCTGAGGCCGTCGACCGGCCCCGCCCCTTACTCCTCCTCGGCGGTCTCGCCGATGCCCAGTTCCTGCACCTTCCGGGTCAGCGTGTTGCGGCCGAGGCCGAGCAGCTGCGCGGCCTCGATGCGCCGGCCACCGGTGTGCTGCAGCGCGCGCGTGATGAGGGTGCGCTCGAAGTCGCGGGTGAGGCGGTCGATGATGCCGCGCTCGCCGCGCAGCAGCGACTCGTCGGCGTGACGGTCGAGTTGCGCCAGCCAGTCGGGGGCGGCGCCGCCCACCGCCGAGCCACTGCCGGTGGTGCCGCGCAGGTCGGGCGGCAGGTCGGCGATCTCCACCGTCTGGCCAGGTGCCATCACAGTGAGCCAGTGGCAGAGGTTCTCCAGCTGGCGGACGTTGCCGGGCAGGGTCAGTCCGCTGAGGTAGCGCAGCGCGTTGTCAGACAGGCGCTTGGCCTCGACACCCAGCTCGCGTGCGCTGTGCTGCAGGAAGTGGCGCGCCAGCAGCGGGATGTCCTGGGCCCGCTCGCGCAGCGGCGGCAGGCGCAGGCGGATCACGTTGAGGCGGTGGTAGAGGTCTTCGCGGAACAGCCCGTCGCCGACACGCTGCTCCAGATCCTGGTGGGTGGCGGCGATGACGCGCACGTTGGAGCGGATCGGCTGCATGCCGCCGACACGGTAGAAGTGCCCGTCGGACAGCACGCGCAGCAGGCGCGTCTGCAGTTCGGCCGGCATGTCGCCGATCTCGTCGAGGAACAGCGTGCCGCCCTCGGCCTGCTCGAAGCGGCCCTGACGCGCCGCCTGCGCCCCGGTGAAGGCACCGCGCTCGTGGCCGAACAGCTCGGACTCCAGCAGATCGCGCGGGATGGCGGCGGTGTTTATGGCGATGAATGGACGGTTGGAGCGCGGGCTGTGACGGTGCAGGGCGCGCGCCACCAGTTCCTTGCCGGAGCCTGACTCGCCGGTGATGAGCACGGTGGCGTGGGACTGCGACAGCCGCCCGATGGCGCGGAACACCTCCTGCATAGCCGGCGCCTGCCCGAGCATCTCGGGCACCGGTTCCTCCGGGGTGCTCTCCTCGGTATTGCGGCGGCTCTCCTCGAGCGCCTTGCGGATGAGCTCGACGGCGGCATCGACGTCGAACGGCTTGGGCAGGTACTCGAAGGCGCCGCCCTGGAAGGCCGACACCGCGCTCTCGAGGTCGGAGTAGGCGGTCATGATGATGACCGGCACCTGTGGCTGCTCGGCGCGCAGGCGCTCCAGCAGCGTGATGCCGGAGATGCCGGGCATGCGGATGTCGCTCACCACCACCTGCGGCGGCTCGGTAGCGAGCAGCTCGAGCGCGTCGCTGGCCGACTCGAACAGGCGACAGGGGATGCCCTCGCGCTGCAGCGCCTTCTCGAAGACCCAGCGGATCGAGCGGTCGTCGTCGACGATCCAGACGGACTTGAAGGGCATGCTCACTGGCCTCCGGCGGGCGGATGGTTGAAGGGCAAAAGTACGGTGAAGCTGGTGCGGCCGGGCGCGCTCTCGCAGTCGATCAGGCCGTTGTGCTGGTGCACGTAGGTCTGCGCGATGGACAGCCCCAGGCCGCTGCCATCCACGCGGCCGGAGACCAGCGGGTAGAACATGCGCTCGCGCAGGTCGCTGGGGATGCCGGGGCCGGTGTCGATCACCTGCACCTTGAGCGCGATGCGGTGGCGCTGCCGCGCCAGCGTGACCTGGCGGGCGGCGCGCGTGCGCAGCGTGATGCGGCCGTTCTCGCGGCCGGCCAGCGCCTGCATGGCGTTGCGGCCGATGTTGAGGAAGACCTGGATGAGCTGCTCGCGGTCAGCCAGCAGCTGCGGCAGGCTGACGTCGTAGTCGCGCTCGACCTCGATGCCGTCGCCGTGCGCCATGGTGCTGTCGGCCAGCAGCAGCGCGCGGACCCGCTCCAGCACCTCGTGGATGCTGATCGACTCGATGCGCGGCAGGCGGTGCGGTGTGAGCAGACGGTCCATCAGCGACTGCAGCCGGTCGGCCTCGCCGATGATCACCTCGGTGTACTCGCGCTGGTCGGCGTCGCGTAGCTCACGCTGCAGCAGCTGGGCCGCGCCACGGATGCCGCCGAGCGGGTTCTTGATCTCATGGGCCAGATTGCGCAACAGGACGCGGTTGGCCTCCTGCAGGTTGTGCTGACGTTCTTCGCGCTCGACCCGAAGGTGCTGGTCCTGCGGGCGCAGCTCGATGGCGAAGGCGCCGAGCGCGTTCTGCATCGGGCTGATGGTGAGCGAGGCCGGCACGTCGTTGTCTGCGCGAGCGAACAGCAGCTCGTGCTCGGTGTGCGGGCAGCTCTCGGCCGAGACGCGTTCGGCCACCTGCTTGACCCGCGAGCAGTCGAGGAAGAACTTGGGCAGCGGCGCGCCGACCAGCGTGCGCGAGCCGGCCCGGAGCAGGTTCTCCGCGGCGGCGTTGGCGTAGACGATGCGCAGTTCGGCGTCCACGAACAGCACGGCCGTGGCGAGGGTGTCGAGCGCGAAATGTTGAGGTGCCATGGTCATGATCGGGTCCGGCAAGTTCGTAGCAAGATTCAGGCCGAGCGGGGCCCGGTTCGCGCACGTGCCGGGCGGCAGCCGGCCGCGCCGCCCGGCTATTCGCCGAGGCTTGCCGAGCCCAGAAGCCGCAACTGGTCCTGCAGGGCCTCGACCACGCCCTCCTGCCGGGTCACCGAATCGCGCAGACCTTGCACCCTGTCGAGATAGCGCTGGTAGTTCCGCTCGTCGCCGTTTCTGACAGCCTCGCCCTCTTTTAGTGCATTGCGCGCGGTCTGCAGCGACCCGATCTGCCGTGCCAGCTGTTCCAGCAGCACCTGCTGCTGGCTGCGCTGCGGGCTTTGCGGGGCGGGCAGGCCGCCCGCCGGCGCCACCGCGGGTGGCTGCGGCATGACCGGCGGCAGCGGACGCTGTGGCGGCGACGGCGCGTAGGGCAGCGTCCGCGCCTGCACGCCGGGCGGCGGCGGGCGGTTGGTGTACAAGGTGCCGCCCGCCGGGGCGCTGTAGCGGTAGAGCGGTTGCGGACGTGCTGGCGTGTGTTCGGCCGCCATGGGCTTCCCGGCGTCGCTTGTGGCCGCTCTGTCGGCAGCGCCTGCCATGCTGGCGAGGGTCAGCAACAGTGCAGCGGCGAGTGGTGGCAGGGTGCGCTTGGGCATGCCCCGATATTAAGGGGGTGCGCGCCGCGCCGGCGCATGAAAAAGGGGGCGACTTGCGTCGCCCCCGTCATCTGGCCGATGGGCATGCCCTTGCGGGCCAGCCCAGGCAGATCAAGCCTTAGAGGCTGTAATACATGTCGTACTCGATCGGGTGCGTGGTCATGCGGAAACGCGTGACCTCTTCCATCTTGAGTTCGATGAAGGCGTCGATCATCTCGTTGCTGAACACGCCGCCACGGGTCAGGAACTCGCGGTCCTTGTCCAGCGCGGCCAGTGCCTCGTCGAGGCTGGCGCAGACGGTCGGGATCTTTGCATCCTCTTCCGGCGGCAGGTCGTACAGGTTCTTGTCCGAGGCTTCGCCCGGGTGGATCTTGTTCTGCACGCCATCGAGGCCGGCCATCATCAGTGCGGTGAAGGCCAGGTACGGGTTGGCGGTCGGGTCCGGGAAGCGCACCTCGATGCGGCGGGCCTTGTCGCTCTGCACGTAGGGGATGCGGATCGAGGCCGAACGGTTGCGTGCCGAGTAGGCCAGCTTGACCGGGGCTTCGAAGCCGGGAACCAGACGCTTGTAGCTGTTGGTGCCAGGATTGGTGATGGCGTTCAGAGCCTTGGCGTGCTTGATGATGCCGCCGATGTAGTACAGCGCGAACTCGCTCAGGCCGGCGTAACCGTTGCCGGCGAACAGGTTCTTGCCGTCCTTCCAGATCGACATGTGCACGTGCATGCCCGAGCCGTTGTCACCGACGATCGGCTTGGGCATGAAGGTGGCGGTCTTGCCGTAGGCGGCGGCGGTGTTGTGCACCACGTACTTGAGCCGTTGCGTCCAGTCGGCACGCTTGGTCAGGCTCGAGAACTGGGTGCCGATCTCGCACTGGCCGGCGGTCGCCACTTCGTGGTGGTGAACCTCGACCGGGATGCCGATCTCTTCCAGCGCGATACACATGGCGGCGCGGATGTCGTTCAGGCTGTCGACCGGGGGAACCGGGAAGTAGCCGCCCTTGACGGTCGGACGGTGGCCGAGGTTGCCGCCTTCGAACTTGTCGCCGGTGGACCAGGCTGCCTCTTCCGAGAAGACCTTGCAGTAGGAACCCGACATGTCCACCTTCCACTCGACGCTGTCGAAGATGAAGAATTCGGGTTCGGGACCGAAGTAGGCGGTGTCGCCGATGCCGCTGCTCTTGAGGTAAGCCTCGGCGCGCTTGGCGATCGAGCGCGGGTCACGGTCGTAGCCCTTGCCGTCGGACGGTTCGACGACGTCGCAGGTCAGCACCAGCGTGGTCTCGTCCATGAACGGGTCGATGTAGGCCGAGTCGGCATCCGGCATCAGCAGCATGTCGGAAGCCTGGATGCCCTTCCAGCCGGCGATCGAGGAGCCGTCGAAGGCGTGGCCCTCGGTGAACTTGTCTTCCGAGAACGCGGAGATCGGCACGCCGACGTGCTGCTCCTTGCCTCGGGTGTCGGTGAAACGGAAGTCGACGAAACGGACTTCGTTCTCCTTGATCAGGTTCATGACGTTGGCGACTGCCATGCTGTGCTCCTTAAGCTCTGGTTTGTGCGGACGGGTTTGTACTGGATCGGGTCACCCCGGCGCGGCGTGTACGCCACCGCGACCGAAGTTCTCTAGCAGAAATCATTCCACCCCCGGCAGCCGATGACGTGTGGATGCAAAGGGGCGGCGACGTCCGGCGGCGCATGCCACCGGAGAATCGGCTCGCGATTGTGCCACAAGCGTTTTGCCGTGCCAGTCGGCAAAAAGGTGAAGGGCGCAAATATGCACCATAGTGGTGCAATTAGCCGGCCGGCCGCACTTTACTGGGGCGATATGCGTATTGCTGCGATGGCTGCCAGCAGCGCGCAGATACCCGCGGCGGCGATGGCCAGCGGCGCCGAATCGGTTCCGCTGATGGCGCCACCGATGGCCAGGCCGGCCGACACGCCGAACAGCAGCGCGGTGCCGACCCAGGTGTAGCACTCGGCGACGCGCCCGGCGGGGGCCACCTTGACCACCAGCATGTTCTGCGCCGCAAGGACGGTTGCCATGGGGGTCGAGGCCAATGCAGCCAGCAGGTAGAGCGATATCAGGTCACCAGCCAGGCCGCAGAGCAGCAGCAGAAGACCGGTGGCCAGCATGCCGAGGCGGTAGTGCAGGCCGAGCCAGCCTGGCCATTCGCGGCTGCCATAGAGCAGCACACCGCTGGCGCTGGCGATGCTGGTCAGCCCGAGCACCCAGCCGGTGTGCTCCGGTGCCCCCAATTGCTTGCAGTAGGTGGCGATGCCGGCCTCGAACAGGCCGAAGCACAGGGCAAAGAACAGGCAGCTGAAGAGGATGGCGCGCAGGCCCGGTTCGCGCAGCGCGCCCAGCGCCGAGCGCTCGGTGGCGCGGCCCGGGTGCAGGGCCCAGGCCGCCACGGCCGGGCTGCGCAGGAACCAGAACGCGCCGAGGCCGCCACAGGCGCCGGCTGCCAGCGTGGCCGCGAGCGGGTGCCCGAAGGCCAGGAACATCCCGGCCAGCGGCGGGCCGAGCATGAACACGACCTCGATGACCAGGGTGTCGATGGTGAACGCGACCTGCTGCTCGGCGCGCCCGGGCAGCAGTTTCGGGATGGCGCTGCGCATCTGCGCGGTGATCTGCGGCAGCGTCATGCCGCCCAGCATGGCCAGCAGCATCCACGACCAGACCGGCTGCGCGGTGGCCACGGCCCATGCCAACAGTGCCATCACCGCCGGGTAGAGGACGCCGGTCAGGCGCAGCAGGGGGGCGGGGCCGAAGCGGTCGATGCCGCGACCGACCACCGGCGCGACGATGCCGAGGCCCAGCACGTAGAGGCCGCTGACCAGGCCGGCGAGCGTGTTGTCGCCGGTCTGTGCCTGGATCGCCAGCAGCAGCGACAGCGATGCCATGCCCAGCGGCAGCCGCGCCAGCACCGATGGCAGCAGCGAGCGGCGAAAGCCAGCCTCGGACAGGGTCCGCCGGTAGGGTTCGAGGCGGATCACGCGGCGCGGCTCAGGTCGGCGTCCACGCCACCGTGCCGGTCCACCAGGTCGCCAGCACCAGCAGGCCGAAACCGATGCGGTACCAGGCGAATGGCGCGAAGCTGTGCGCCGAGACCCAGCTGACGAAGGCCCGCACCGCCACCAGACCGGTAAGGAAGGCGGCGACGAAGCCGATGCCGAACAGCGGCAGGTCGGCTGCGTGCAGCAGCTCGCGGCTCTTGTAGAGGTCGTAGGCGGTGGCCGCGAACATGGTCGGGATGGCGAGGAAGAAGGAGAACTCGGCCGCCGCCGGACGCGAGAGGCCGAGCCAGAGCCCGCCGATGATGGTCGCGCCCGAACGCGACACGCCGGGGAACAGGGCCAGCGCCTGGGCAAAGCCGAGCTTGAGCGCGAGCCGCGCGTCCAGCGTATCGATGCTGTGCGTGGTCGGCGCAAGGTTGCGGCGCTCTATGAGCAGGATGGCGACGCCGCCCACCACCAGTGCCGCGGCCACCGTGACCGGCCCGAACAGCAGCCCCTTGATCACGCCGTGCAGCAGCACGCCGAGCACGGCGGCCGGCAGGAAGGCGATGGCCAGGTTCAGGGCCAGGCGCTGCTCGACCGGCTCGCTGGCGACGCCGCGCAGCAGGCTGACCAGGCGTGCGCGGTAGATCCAGCAGACCGAAAGGATGGCGCCGAGCTGGATGAAGATCTTGAAGGCCTTGCTGGTCTCGTCGGTCCAGCCCAGCAGGTGGCCGGCGATGATCAGGTGACCGGTGGAGGAGACCGGCAGGAACTCGGTCAGGCCCTCCAGCGCGCCGAGGATGAGGGCGATGGCCCAGAGGCCGTCCATCAGCCGGTCTGGCCCTCGAGCGCGCGGCGCAGCGATTCGGCCGCCGCGACGGCACGCCCGGCGTCGCCGGACAGCACGTTGACGTGGCCCATCTTGCGGCCCGGCCGTGCCTCGCGCTTGCCGTAAAGGTGCAGGCGGGCGCCGTCGTGGGCCATCACCGCGGCCCAGTCGGGCGTACCGGCGGCCCACATGTCGCCCATCACGTTGAGCATGGCGACCGGGCTCATCAGGCCGGGGTCGCCCAGTGGCAGGCCGCACATGGCGCGTACCTGCTGGTCGAACTGGCTGCAGACGGTGGCGTCCTGGGTGTAGTGGCCGCTGTTGTGCGGGCGCGGTGCGATCTCGTTGACCAGCACCGAGCCGTCGCCGAGCACGAACATCTCGACGCCGAGCGTGCCGACATAACCTAGCGCCGCGGCCAGGCGGGTGGCCATGTCGACCGCGGTGGCGGCGATGGCGGGGCTCACGCGCGCCGGCACGATGGTGAGGTCGAGGATGCCGCCCTTATGCTGGTTCTCGCCGACCGGGAAGCAGCGCGTGGTGCCGTCGTCGGTGCGTGCAAGCACCACCGACACCTCGCAGGCGAGGTCGACGCGTTTTTCCAGGACGCACGGCACGCCCTTGAGCCCGTCGAAGGCGGCGCGCACCTCGTCCAGCGTCTGCACCCGCACCTGGCCCTTGCCGTCATAACCCAGCCGCGCCGTCTTGAGGATGCCCGGTAGGCAGCCGGAACAGGCTTCTGCGGTGATGTCGGCGGCGTCGCCGAAGACGGCGAAGGGCACCACGCCCAGGCCGGCGTCGCGGATGAAGTTCTTCTCGAGGATGCGGTCCTGCGCGATGGCCACGGCGTCTGCCGAGGGCGTCACGCGGACACGTTCGGCCAGGCGCTGCATGGCCGCCGCCGGCACGTTCTCGAACTCGGTGGTGACGGCTGCGCAGGTGGCGGCCAGGTCGTCCAGTGCAGCAGGGTCGTCGTAGGCGGCGCAGAGGTGGCGGTCGGCGGCAGCACCGGCCGGCGCGTGCGAGTCCGGGTCGAGCACGGTGACGCGGTAGCCCATCGCCTGCGCGGCGTGCACGAACATGCGCCCGAGCTGGCCGCCGCCGAGCACGCCCAGCATGGCGCCGGGCAGGATGGGCAAAGACATTTTCATGCGCCGGGCAGCTTCATCGCCTCGACCTTGGCGGTCTGCTGGCGGCGGAAGTCGGCCAGCTGCTGTGCCAGCGCCGGGTCGGTGCGCGCCAGCAGCGCCACCGCGAACAGGCCTGCGTTGGCAGCACCAGCCTCGCCCACGGCAAACGTGGCGACCGGCACGCCCTTGGGCATCTGCGCGATGGAAAGGAGCGAGTCGAGGCCGCCCAGCGCCTTGCTGGTGACCGGCACGCCGAGCACCGGCAAGGTGGTCTTGGAGGCGATCATGCCCGGCAGGTGGGCGGCGCCACCGGCGCCGGCGATGATGCAGACCAGCCCGCGTTCGGCCGCGCTGGCGGCGTATTCGAACATGCGGTCGGGCGTGCGGTGGGCCGACACCACCTCGGCTTCGTGGGGCACGCCAAAGGCCTTGAGCTGCTCGACGGCATGCTGCATCACCGGCCAGTCGCTGTCGCTGCCCATCACCACACCCACCAGAGGCTTGCTCATCGGCGTCTCCACGCACCGGCACGCGCCGGAAAAGCCGCGAAGTATAAGGCCAGCCGCCGCACTGTCAGCCACCTTCGGGGTGGCCGCCCGGTCAGTCCTTGACCGCCTCGACCTGGATCAGCAGCTGCACGCTGTCGCCGACCGCCGGCAGGGCATATTTCATGCCGAAATCCGAGCGCTTGATGGTGGCGCTGGCGTCGGCGCCGCAGACCTCTTTCTGCAGCCGCGGGTGCATGCCGCAGCGGAAGTTGTTCAGCGTCAGGTTGAGCGGGCGGGTGACGCCGAGCAGGGTGAATTCGCCACCAAGCACCACCGGGCGCTCGCCGTCGAACTTGGCCGAGGTGCCCTTGAAGGTGATCTCGGGAAACGCCTCGGCGTTGAAAAAGTCGGGCCCGCGCAGGTGCTCCTCGAGCTTGTCGAGGCCGGTATCGACGCTTGCCGCCTTGATGCGGATGTCGGCGGTGAGGGTCTGGTTGGCCTTGTCGAACGAGAGGGTGCCCTTGGTCTCGTTGAAGCGGCCGCGCTGGGTCGAGAAGCCCAGGTGGCTCAGCTCGAAGCTGGGGAAGGTGTGCTTCGCGTCGATGGTGTAGGTGTCGGCGTGGGCCGGCACGGCGGCCAGCGTCGCCAACAGCAGCGGGGCGATCATGCGCATGGGATGCTCCTTGTGCGGCCAGCGGCCGGTTTCGGGTGACCGGCCTTGGACGCTGCGCGGCGGCGCTGGTTCGGTGCGCCGCCTCAGGCCAGCGTGGCGAAGGCCTTGCGCGCGGCCGCCACGGTCTCGGCGACGTCCTGCTCGGTGTGTGCGGCCGACACAAAGCCGGCCTCGAACGCGCTGGGCGCCAAGTAGATGCCGGCGTCCAGCATGTGGTGGAAGAAGCGGTTGAAGCGCTCGCGGTCGGCAGACATCACCTCCGGGTAGCTCTTCGGGATGGCGGCGCTGAAGTAGAAGCCGAACATGCCGCCCACCGATTGCCCGCTGAAGGTGATGCCGGCGCCCTTGGCGGCTGCGACCACGCCGTCGACCAGGGCGCGGGTGGTGGCCGTGAGCGCGGCGTGGAAGCCGGGCTTCTCCAGGTGCTTGAGCTGCGCCAGACCGGCGGCCACCGCCACCGGATTGCCACTGAGCGTGCCGGCCTGATAGACCGGGCCGAGCGGGGCGAGGTGCTTCATGATGTCGGCGCGGCCGCCGAACACCGCCAGCGGCATGCCGCCGCCGACCACCTTGCCGAAGGTGCTGAGGTCGGGCTTGACGCCATACAGCGCCTGCGCGCCGCCGAGGGCGACGCGGAAGCCGGTCATCACCTCGTCGAAGATGAGGACCGAGCCGTGCTTGGTGCAGACCTCGCGCAGCGTCTCGAGGAAGCCGGGCTCTGGTGCGACCAGGTTCATGTTGCCGACCACCGGCTCGACGATGATGGCGGCGATGGTGTCGCCCATCTCGGCGAAGACCCGCTTCACACCCTCGATGTCGTTGTACTGCAGCACCAGCGTGTGCGCGGCGAGCTCGGCCGGCACGCCAGCAGAGTCGGGGTGGCCGAAGGTGAGCATGCCGGAGCCGGCCTTGACCAGCAGGCTGTCGCTGTGGCCGTGGTAGCAGCCCTCGAACTTGACGATGCGGTTGCGGCCGGTAAAGCCGCGCGCCAGGCGCACGGTGCTCATGGTCGCCTCGGTGCCGCTGCTGGTCAGGCGCACCATCTCCAGGCTGGGAACCAGCCGGCACAGCGTCTCGGCCATCTCGGCCTCGCGCTCGGTGGGCGCGCCGTAGCTCATGCCGCTGCGCGCGGTGGCGCAGACCGCCTCGACGATGTCGGGGTGGGCGTGGCCGAGGATCAGCGGGCCCCACGAGCCGATGTAGTCGATGTAGCGCTTGCCGTCGGCGTCCCAGACGTGGGCGCCGACGCCGCGCTCGAAGAAGCGGGGCGTGCCACCGACCGAGCGGAAGGCGCGGACGGGCGAGTTGACGCCACCGGGGATGTGGGTCTGGGAGCGGGCGAAGAGGGTGTCGTTGCGGCTCATGTCGTGTTCTTGTCGGGGTGATCCTGGAGGCTGTCGAGCAGGGCGCACCACTCGCGCACCCGCTGCCCGATGTCTGGTGCGTCGAACACATCGCCGATGACGGCCAATGCGTCAGCACCGGCTGACAGTGTATCCGCAGCACGTTCGAGCGTGATGCCGCCGATGGCGACGCGCGGGCCCAGCCCTGCGCTGCGCGCCTGGCCCAGCACGCCGGTGCCGATGGCCGGCGCCTGCGGCTTGCTGGCGGACGCGTACATGGCGCCGAAGGCCACGTAAGAGGCGCCCGCAGCCAGCGCATCGCGGGCACGCTGCAGGTCGCCGTAGCAGGAGGCCCCGAGGATGCGGTCGGCGCCCAGACGCGCACGGGCGGCGGCGAGATCGCCATCGTCGCGGCCCAGGTGCAGGCCGGCGCCGTCGATGCCCAGCGCCAGTTCGAGGTCGTCGTTGATCAGCAGTTGCGCGCCGTGCTGCCGGCACAGCTTGGCCAGCGCGACCGCGGTGGCGCGCCGCAGCGTGGCGTCGCCGCCCTTGTCGCGGTACTGCAGCCAGAGCGCGCCGGCGGCCAGCGCCTCGTCGACGGCAGACAGCAGCGGGATGCCGGTGAGCCGCTCCGGCGTGACCAGATAAAGGCCGGACGGTTGCGGACCGGCGGGCAACACCGCATCAGGCATCGCCGTCGCCGGGCTCTTCCGGGTCGTGTGCCCAGAACATGCGGTCGGGGACGAACTGCCCCATGCCCGGCCGGAACGCATGGGCCAAGGTGTTCCAGGTGAAGGCCTGGGCATCCTGGCTGGCCTGCTGCAGCTCGGCGCCGGTCGACATGGCGGCGGCCAGCGACGCGGCCAGCGTGCAACCCGAGCCGTGGTAGCTGCCCTGCAGGCGGTCCCAGTGCAGGGCCTGGATCAGGCCCTCGCTGCCGTAGAGCCGGTTGGTCACCTGCGGGCCGGACTCATGCGTGCCGGTGATCAGCACGAACTCGCAACCCATGCCGATCAGGCGCCCGGCGCACTCGTCCAGGTCCGGGTCCTCTTCGTCGCTGTCGTGGCTGGCCAGACGCCTCGCCTCCAGCACGTTGGGTGTGAGCACCGTGGTCTGCGGCAGCAGCAGCTCGCGCATGGCGATGATGACCTGCTCGTTGGCCAGCGCGTCGCCGCCCTCCGAGGCCAGCACCGGGTCGAGGATGAGCGGGATGTCGGGGTAGTCAGAGACCACCTCGGCGATGGCGGCGACGATCTCGACGCTGCCCATGACGCCGATCTTGAAGGCGGCCACCGGCATGTCTTCGAGCACGCAGCGGGCCTGGTCGGCGACCCACTCGGCCTCGAGCGGATGCACGTCCTCCACGCCCAGCGTGTCCTGCACGGTGATGGCGGTGACCACCGGCAGCGCGTGTCCGCCCATGGCCGAGATCGCCAGGATGTCGGCGGCAAGACCTGCGCCGCCGCTGGGGTCGGTGGCGGCGAAGCAGAGGATGGCGGGTGGTGCGGGCTGGGGCATGGGTCTGGGCGTTGGCCCGGTGCCGAAGTGTCAGGGCGCCGGTGCCGTGCGTTCGGGCACGTTAGAATCAGTCAGTTTATACATGCCGGCGAGCCGCGGCTCGGCGGGTGTCCACAGAGAAAGGCGGTTCATGAAGACCTACATGTGTGTGATTTGCGGCTGGATCTACGACGAAGCCAAGGGCGTGCCCGACGAGGGTATCGCGCCGGGCACCCGCTGGGAGGACGTGCCGCCCAACTGGACCTGCCCCGAATGCGGTGCCCGCAAGGACGAGTTCGAGCTGGTCGAGCTTTAAGACGGGGCGCTGCCTGCTCAGCCGGTCGGCAGCGACGGCCCGCCCTGCTCGACGATGCAGCGCCGCAGCATGTCGTCGAGAGAGGTGTCCTCGCGTCGCGAGAACCAGCGGCTGCCGTCCCAGCCAAAGTGGTAGCCGCCGCTGCGCGCGGCGAGCCAGATCTCCCGCACGGGTGGCTGGCGGTTGAGGATCAGCTTGCTGCCGTCGTCCATCTCGACGGTGAGCACGCCGCCGGTGGTCTCCAGGTCGAGCCCGGCGTCGTCGAGCAGGTTCTCGATGCGGGCAAAGGTCTGATCGGCAAGCTGGTGGAAGGCGGATTCGTCGAGTACGTTGGATGACATGGGAGCAACTGAATTGAGGGTCGTCGGGGTTCTGATGATGCTGTTCTTGCTGGCCGGTTGCGGCTACAAGGGGTCGCTGTATCTGCCCGGCAAGGAGCCGGCCAAGAAGTTGGCAGAGCAATGATGCCTGTGTCCGCCCGTCCCGACACCTGGTTCCCGCTGCGCGACGGCCAGCGCTTTGCCGGCGAGGTCGCGCTGGCCGATATCGCGGCGCGATTCGGTACGCCGACCTTTGTCTATTCGCGCGCGGCGCTGGTGGCGGCTTTCGAGGCCTACGACCGTGCCCTGGCCGGCCATCCGCACCAGGTCTGCTACGCGGTGAAGGCCAACAGCAATCTCGCCATCCTCGGCGTGTTCGCGCAGCTGGGTGCCGGCTTCGACATCGTCTCGGGCGGCGAACTGGCGCGCGTGCTGGCGGCCGGCGGCGAGCCGGGCAAGGTGGTGTTCTCGGGCGTCGGCAAGACCCGCGCCGAGATCGAGCAGGCGCTGGAGGCCGACATCCAGTGCTTCAACATCGAGTCGCCCGCCGAGATGGCACGCATCCACGAGGTGGCCGAGGCGCACGGTGCTGCGGCGCCGGTGTCTTTTCGCGTCAACCCGGATGTGGATGCGCAGACGCATCCCTACATCTCCACGGGTCTCAAGGAGAACAAGTTCGGGGTGGCGTACACCGACGCGTTCGACCTGTACCGGCGCGCGGCCGACATGCCCTACCTCGAGGTGACCGGCATCGACTGCCACATCGGCTCGCAGCTGACCGACGCCTCGCCCCTGCTGGAGGCGGCAGACCGGGTGCTGGCGCTGGTCGACCGGCTCAACCGTGAGGGCATCGAGCTGGAGCACATCGACCTGGGCGGCGGGGTGGGCATTGTTTACGCGGACGAGACGCCGATCGATCTGGCCACCTACTGTGGCGCGCTGACGCGCAAGTTCGCCGGCCGCTCGGAGATGCTGATGGTCGAGCCGGGGCGTTCGCTGGTGGGCAACGCCGGCATGCTGCTGACGCGGGTGGAGTTTCTGAAGCCCGGCGAGGGCAAGAACTTTGCGGTGGTGGATGCCGCCATGAACGACCTGATGCGCCCGGCGCTGTACGAGGCCTGGCACGGCGTGGAGCCGGTGGCGCCGCATGCCGGCGAGGCGCTGGAGTGGGACATCGTCGGCCCGGTCTGCGAGTCGGGAGACTTTCTGGCGCGCGGCCGGCGGCTGGCTCTGGAGCAGGGCGACCTGCTGGCCATCTTGTCGGCGGGCGCCTACGGCATGAGCATGAGCAGCAACTACAACTCGCGGCCGCGCGCCTGCGAGGTGATGGTCGATGGCCGCACGGTGCAGGTGGTGCGCGAGCGCGAGACGCTGGCGCACCTGATGGCCGGGGAGCGGGTCTGGGGCGGTTGAGGCGGGTCTTGCGCTAGGTGGCTTTGCCGACCAGGCGCCGCAGCGCGCAGCCGGCGATACGCCACTCGCCACCGGGCTGCCGCTCGATCTGATAGGTGGCCATCCAGTAGCCGCCACCGGCGTCCGTCACCTCGACGCCCTGCAGCATCACGTCGCCGCTCTCGCCCTCGGGGAAGCTGGCTGGCTGGAAGCGCAGCGAGATGGGCCGGTATACGGCCGGATAGGACTTGCGGACCATCTGCATGAAGCGGCCGGCGTCGCCGAACTTCTGCTGCACCTCGGGCGCGGCGAAGGAGAAGGCGCGCTCGCCATCGTCGGCCGAGAAGGCGGCGATCTGGTCGCGGACCAGGGTCTCGGCGGCGTGAGTGTCAGCTGCCGGGTCGGCGGCGGCTACTTGGAGACTGGTCGCGGTCAGAAGTAGGACCAGCAAGCATTGCAAGGCGGCACGGATCATCTGGGCAGTCTCCTCTTGGCTAACGACTGCTCACGCAGTAATTGCCGCTGCTGTAGTACCCCGAGGGGCAGGAGCCACGTTTGGGGATGGCCAGCCGGTTGCTGTCCGAGCTGGCGAGGCAGTAGTTGCCGCTCGAGTAGTAGCCGGTCGGGCACGAGCCGTCCTTGGCCAGCGGTGCGGCGGGTGGGGCGGCGATGGCGGCGGAGGCGATAAGGCCAGTCAAGGCTCCGACGGCGGTGGCGAGTGATTTTGTGATGTCCACGCAAAACCTCCACCGAGGGTCCCGCCCTCGATTCTGCTCCTGATCCCGGAGGCAATGCTCGGGTTGCCTCCAGGTGATCCGTCACCGGAGGGCGCGGCGCCATGCCGCAAAAAGCGCCGGCTGTCGCGATTTCGGCCATCTGCCGGATTCCGCTTGCGCCCTTCACGAACCAGACTTTGGCAGAGGGCCGCGGCCTGATTGGGCCCGAGTGCACGTTGCCCGAGAGTTAACTATTAGCTAACATTCGGGTGCGAGTTTGTACTCTGTTGAATACTCCCGCGATGCCTTGAGGGCCCTTATCCGGTTGCCGCGGCCGGCGCGCGAGTTGATTCGGGCCAAGATCGATGAGATGGCGCTGGCACCTGCCGAGTCACAAAACGTGAAGGCGTTGGTGGGTCGTCCGGGCTACAGGCTGCGTGTGGGGGATTGGCGCGTGATCTTCGTTATCGATGCCGGGCGTGTTTTGGTACGTGTGCTGCAGATCGGCTCGCGAGGGGGTGTTTCGAGGGGGTATTTACAGATGAGCGATATCGTGGCGATCGAACAGATCCGGGTGATCGAAGAGGATGGCAAGCCCGCTTTCTACGTGCTGCCTGCTTCCCTTTGGGGGCGGGTGCGCGATGCCGTGGAAGATGCCCAGGATGTCGCGGCCTACGACCGGGCCAAGGCTGAGGATGATGGTGCGAGGTTTCCGTCGGCTGTGGTTTACGCGATCGTTGAAGGCGCAACCCCGCTGAGAGCCTGGCGAGAGTTACGTGGCATGACCCTCCAGGCACTCGCTGACGCGGCTGGCGTGAGCAAGCCTTATGTCAGCCAGATCGAGCATGGCAAGCGCACAGGGTCCGCCGCCACCCTGGCCCGACTGGCGAAGGCGCTGGATGTAGGGTTGGAGGTTCTTGTGGTTTGAGGCGATTCGCTCGGGCAAGCAGCCGTTACGCGGCTGGGCGCGGCTGGGGCGCATCCGCTGGGCCATGGCGGTCTTGGTGAGGTGCGGCATAGTTGCCTGGACAGGCTGCGTCTCTCGGGCGAGGAAAAGACAAGGGCGCCCGGATGGTCTACCAGAGACAGCGATGGCGCATCGGCTGAACCACCTACAGCGCCGCCAGGTACTCCGGCGTCGTAAGGGTGTACTGGGCTGAGCGCGACTAGGATGACCGATCGATACCGCTACCGGCGCTCTTCCCGTTTCGCTAGCCACTCCCTCAGCGCATCGTTCATCTGCGTCTGCCAGCCCTTCCCCATGGCACGGAAGGCGGCGATCACATCGGCGTCGTAGCGCACGGTGACCGCGACCTTGGTCACTGCGGCCGGCCGTCTGCCTCGCCGGACGACCCGTTCACCGTTGTATTCGTCGGCCCGCTCAAAGAACTCCTCAGTGAGCTCGGGCGCATCGTCAGGGTCGACCCAGGGCCGCCCGGTAACGCTCTCGTTCTCGCTCATTTGCCTTCCTCATGCTGATGATGCGGCGGGCACCGCCGCGGGGCGTCCAGACCATCACCACGGCGAATCCGTCCAGAGTCCCGATGGTGATGAACCGGGGCTCGGAGTAGTCGCGGCGCTCATCCTGATCGGTGAAATGACGCCCCGAGAAGGCTTCTGCCGCCCGCGCAAAATCCAGACCGCGCTCGAGCAGGGTGGTCAGCCGCTTGGACTGATCGAACTCGATTGCAAAGGCCATTATTGTGGTTACGGGAAATATGGACAAGGGGTCTCGTACTGACCCCATATTCGGCTAACAAGCCCTCGTCCCGCATCGCCCAAACCGCCTAAACCACTCACAGCGCCGCCAGGTACTCCCGCGTCACCGGGGTGTACTGGGCCGAGCGCAGCCACGCCTGCGCACCGCCACTCAGCGCGTTGCCGTACCCCCAACGCGCGCCGCCAGACTGCCGGTCAGGTCCGCTGGCCGGCCGACAGTGAGTGCGATCTTGCGCAGATCATCGTCGTGGCGGTCGATGTACGCGCGCCAGTTCTCCACATGCATTAGCGCTGCGAGCGTGTCTGACTTGCTCCTGTTGCACGTGGTGTGAGCGAAGACAAAGTTGTGGATGAGGTCACGCGGGTACAGCGAGAAGGGCACGAAATGGTCGACATCGGCCTCGTGCACGTGTCCGCCGCAGTAGAAGCAGCGGCTGTCGACCACACGGCGCAGGTTCGCACTGATAGCCACCAACGCCTGGCGCGGCGTCTCGAACAGGAAGGACTCGAGGTCGTCTGTGTCGCCGAGCAGCGCCGCGTTCTGGCCGATGGCCTTGATCTGCCGGACTAAAAAATTCTTTTTGAACAAAACTCTCTGTGCGCGAAAGCCTGGCTGCCCCCGGGCATGCTGGATTGCTGAGTATGCTATGGTCCCCTGCAGCCCGTTTCGAAATCAGGACACTCGCAACCTCCGTAAGGGCCGGACATGTCTCGCCTACATGTACAGGGAATCTTGTTTTTCGCAGGCACATGGTTTGCGCGTCTCCTCATCGCGACCAATCTTTTTCTGCTGAGCCCGCAGGCATCCTCTGAAGGAATCTCCTTCGTCACGGTTCGCTCGATTGGCGTCGGGCAATCGGAGGTCAAAGCCACCGACAACGCACTTGCCAGGGCAGTTGGCCAAGTCAACGGGGTACACGTGAAGTCGGTGCTCTCAACGAGTGAGCGTCTTGACGAGTCCGCGTCTGGCAACCAGGCGGTGAGCAACTTCAAGGCCACGGTGATCGACCAGATCGAATCTCGGACCAAGGGCGCGATAAAAGCCTACTCAGTTGTCTCGATGGGCGCAGACCGGTCGAGCGGTCTGGTCAAGGCAGTACTTGACGTTCAAGTGCCTGTCCTGAAAAAAAGCGCGCAATTGGCCAGGATGCGAGTCGCCGTGGCTCAAGGCGCGGACGGCGACCCGGCCTTGACCGTCCCAACCCGGGCGGCTGTCGAAGAGTTTCTTGTAGGCACTCGCAAGTTCGCAGTTCTTGACCGGCGCCAGACGGAGGCTTCGGAGCGCGAGTTTGCGCGCATTCGCGAGGGACTGACACCAGTCGAGGAGATGGCGCGCGTCGGTGTTGCACCGGCTGCAGATTTCTTGGTGCTTGTTGGGGCCAACAGGGCGTCAGGGGCATCAGGCCGTATCGCCGGAAACATCACCCTGCTCGACTATTCGACCGGGCAGGTTCGCTATTCGAAGACCTCGAGTCTCGCTCTGCTCGGGAACTCGAAAAACGACCTCGGTGCTAGTGCACGACGTCTTGGCGTGATGATGGCCTCGACGATGGTCGATTACGGCTTTCCTGCCTCCGTGATCGGCGTGGCGGGCCAAGAACTGACCATCGACGCCGGCGAGAGCCGGTTCGGCGTGGGGGAAGCTGTTCAGGTCTTTGCACTTGGCGGTTCGCTCAAAGACCCCAACACCGGCGAAAAACGTGGCCAGTTGGAAGTGCCGGTGGGTAGTGGCAAGGTCGTAAGAACGGCCCCCCTTGTATCTGTGGTGAGAATCGACACTGGCGATCCCTTGAAGGCTCCTGTCGGGAGCCTGGTACGCCGAGCGGAGGACGCTCAGCAGCAAAACGCAGTCGAAAAGAACATTGACGATTTCCTCGGAGGTGACAAATGAAGTTGTGGATCCCTGTGCCGCTTGCTGCGCTCGTCACGTTGGCATCACCCGTCTCGTTTGCCGAATCGGCAGCGGTCCCGGACATATCGGACAAGATCTATTCGGAGTGGAATCAGCCGAACAAGCCGAATGACGGCGTCATCGAAGCCACGTTCAAAGCTGGCGGTGATCCACGCGGCTGCAAACTGGTAGCCAGCAAGGGTGGCGAGGGTTGTCTGGCAGTTCGCTGCAAAGGGGAGGCGCCTGTTATCGCCAACTCTGCTGTTTCGCTCGAGGGGGCTCTGCGCCGTGCAGAGAATCAGGCTTACAAGCGACTGGCCGAGTTTCTTGAGGTTGGCATCAAGTCCAAGGAGGCTTCGAAGGAGCTCCTGGAGGAGTCTTCCGTCGACGGAGTGGAGAGCAGCAACTTTGCTTCTTCGATCCAGACGTTCGTTACGCGTGAAGCCAATCAGATCCTTACGGGAGCAGTGACCCTTGCAGACGGCGTGGCTGAGAAAGGCGGTCGCAAGACGGCCTACTCCGTCATCGGGCAGTCCTGTCTTACCCAGAATGCTGCAGGCCAAATCAAGTCTGGCAACGCTGCCAATGCGGGTCCGAGACCGGCGGGCACCGGCAAACCGGCTGCAGGTACGGCCGCGCCAAAGGCGCCTTCGGGCACCCCGACGACGCAACCGCCGGTAGAGGTGTTTGAGCGGCAGAACACGGGCGAGTTTTGAAATCCATTCGTTGGATGGCGTCCGCCGGGGTGCTGGCAGTGGCCGTTCCAGCCTCATCAGCGATGGAACAAGCCCCTTGCGCGGTGATGAGTTCCAAGCCAGCCGGCGCCCACTTGCTTGAAAAGCAGCCGGGTCGGGTGATGGTGTGGATGCGGGTTGACAAGGACCAGCGACATGGAACCCATTCCGCCGAGAGTCGAGCGCAGAGCCTTCTTGCGAAGGTGCTGTTTCCAGATGCTGGTGAGCAGAGGATCGTTTTGAAGCGCTCCGAGATCGAGGTACACGAATGCGATGGATTCGGCGTCGTGACCGCTAGCATCGATCCGCAATTCGCGAGTCTTGGGCGTCGTTAAAAAGGGGTCTTGCATGTTTAATTTTGTATTGAGCGTGGTGGTGGCCGTCCTTCTATTCAGGTACTGGGGTGATGTCACCTCATTTCTTGATGGCGTGATCCGTTCGGATTCGACGCAGCAAGTTGAGGCGCAGCCAGAGGCTCCTCGCGCAGACACCGCAAGCAGTGCAAAGGCGTCGGAAGCGCCAGAACCGAACCAACAGGCTGCCCCGGCAGAGCGCCATCCGGAAACCATCCAAGATCGCCTCAAACGGATGGAGCAATGAAGGCCCCAAGTGCTTGTTTAGCGGCTCTCGCCGCAGTTCTGCTGTCGGTATCCTCGCTGGCGCACGCAGAAGATGCGGCGGGCAAGAAACAAAAGGGCGGGCTGGGCGGGTTTCTTAAAAAGCTGGAGCAGGCCATCCAGCAGCCTGTTGAGGGCGGTGCAAATGCGATGTCTCCAACTGCGAAGGGGGCTGCCGCCAACCCATCAGGGCCACCTGGCCAAGGCCAGGCGAAAGACTTCAACCGCATGCAGTGCGAGATCGAGGGCGTGATCGTCGGTGAAAAGCAATTGCGGGGGAAGAACATCGACGGCCTTGTCCAGCAGGAATTCAACCTGCGCCCGGAGGAGGTATTCACACAGTTCAAGAATGCCGCCGCAGCGAATCGCACGGTCAGTTACGCGTTCCCCAACGCGTACTTCTATCTCAATGAATTTGAGACGCGGCGTATCCAAGCGCTTTACGCATCTTTCGTGGCCTACCCGGAGCCTGCCACCCTGGCCTTGATCATTGATGAGGCGACCAGCAGCAAGGACCAGCAGACGCAGAATGACGCTAAGGTCGCGTTGGCATTCATTCATCTGCAGATGCCCCAGGCCTCCAAGACCCCGGGCCGCGGACAGCAACTTCTTGACAGTCTCGGCAATCAGGACCACTACACCTACAACGTGTATCGCGCCCGCCGTGCCGCCGTTGGGGAGGGTGTTCCCAAGAACCCGCAGATGGCCATGGCGCTGCTCGTGCGGTCAGAAGCCGCAGCGGGGAATCCCTTGATTGGAGGGGGTGGTCAGAAAGCGGAGATGGATCGCTGGAACTTTCGTGAGACCCGATCAAAAACTGTCGTTGACCACGATCCGAGTCGTCGGCAGATGTTCCTGGCGGCAGAGGCCTATCAGCAGCAGAACCTGGCGGCGATTCCTTCCAAGCCTTATGGGCGACTGCTTGATGAGGCTCTCCGCCTCTCGGCGGATGCCGTCGATCAGGGCAACGCCATTGTTGGCCTTTCGCAGGACCAAGTCACTGCCCGGGCCCAGATCCGCAGCCTTGGACAACTGATGGAGAAACGAAAGACCGACCCCACGACCACGGTGAGCCCCGATCCAGAGGCCGAGAGAAAGATGGCAGGGATTCTCGCCGCGGCCGAGAGACTCTCGGATACCCAGAAGGCGCAGTTGAACGATGCAATGGCCAAGCGGGCCGCTGCGGTGTCTCTGGTGACCCAGGCGCGTGGCATGGTTTTGAACGAAGCACTGAGCTACGCGGGGGATATAGAGAGGTCCATAGGCATGCTCCCGGCGATCAGGATCGTGAACGAGGCTTTCTATGGCAGTTGCAAGGTTTATGCGTCTTGGGAGCAAGCTGCCCGGGTCGCGAAGTTGTCTGGTCCGGATCCAAAGGCGGAGGCTGCTGCCGCCGCTGCGGCAACGTCCAAGATCGACAACTTTTAAGTCGGGGAGCAGTGATGCTGGCACGTCGCGATTTCCTCGCCCGCATGGGAGTGGGGGCCGTGATAGGCCTTCGCCCGGGGCTCGTTTGGTCTGGACGGAGCGCTTCCGGTGAGCGCACCCGGCCGCTCACCAAGCCACTTTGGCTTGGCTTCGGGATCGGGGCGGGGGCAGGGGAGATTCCGGTCCGGTTCGCTCACATCAGCAAATTGCCGCAAACCCTGCAAAGCGGTTCAACACCCTACTTGTGGGTCACGCAGGCTATCGATGGCGACCTTCGGGCGAAGGTCTCAGATCTCGTGGAAGTCGATCCGGCCAAGAACGCGAACAAAGGCTCTTCTCAGCTTGCAGCGATGCTTGATTACGAGAATGTCGTAAATTTTCCGCAGATTAGCGTGAAGGGGCTCCGCGAGAATTTCTTCTTCATGCGTCTTGCCGGACAGGGAGTTGTTCTGGGATTCGACGATGGTGGCTGGAGACTTCTCTCCTCATTCCCTTTCTACATCAAGCGAACGGGCAGCTATGGTTCGGAAGGCCTGCTAAAGGCCGTTCAGGCCGCGTATCCCGACGTTCTTTCCGGGGCGAGCAATTCTTTCCGTAGCACCTTCGTCGATCTGACCGGCCGTTTCGGTCGTTGGCGCGAGGGTTTCGGGAACATCTTCGCCAAGGTCAGCAAGGTAGAGATAAGGCCAGAGGTCGCCACCGTGTTTGCGCAGACCGGGATAGCCGACCGTTTTACCGAACAGAGCCTTGGCCTTGCTGCGAGCGCCGCGCTCTGCAGGGGTCTGGCCATTCCGGTGGTCCCGTTCAGGGAGACCAGGGCGCTGGCTGACTTCACCCTTCGCTTCTCGGATTCGGCAGCCATTCAGAACATCCGGCTACCCGAGGGGGATGCCATTGATTTCAGGGTCGAGGTGGTCTTGATCGGTGCCACGGTGAAGTCTTGGCGTAACCAGCAGCAGGGGTGGCATGACGTGACCAGGTCGCTCACCATCGGTGTTGTCTTCAAAGATCACAACGATCAGGTCCTCTTGAAGTGCGCTTGTTTTGACGAGGACAAAGACATTTCGGCTGACGAGAAGTCGGTCGTTCCGGAGCGCCACCTCGAGCGTTTCGACCTGATCTTCACGGGCGTAATCGACCAGTTGTTTGCCGGGATGCTTAACAAGGACGCAACGATGCTGGATGGCATCGGCGCGCGCGACGTTGGGGCCAAGTTGCCCCTTTCTAAGAGTCCTGCCCTTGCCACTGTTCTAGCAAAAGCGGAGAAAGTCCGATGAACAAGACCTTGAAAGCCTTTTTGGCGCTTGCCTGCGCGCTATGTTTGATGGCCTCTGCCGGAGCTTTCGCCGCTGAGTTCTACCGCGGCGAGGGCGCCGTCGATGCAGGCGGCTTCTGGTCGGGGAAGCCGAGTACGGAACAGAAGGCTGCCGCCATGAAGGCGGCAAAGACCAATGTCTGGAGGAATTGGCTGCAGAAACAGGATCAGGCCAAGGTGACGAATATCCGCGCCAAGGAGAAGCAGTTTCTCGATGCGCTGGATGACATCGTCGTCAATGTGACCGTCGTGGACGAGGCCTTCAGGGAGAAGGAGAAGCGTTACGTCATCAGCATCAAGGCAAACGTGTCCGAGCCGGTCGTCGCGGACCTGCTGAGGGGTGGTGGGGCGGGAGCTGGTGCCCAAGTGGCTGCGGGGGGCGATGTCAGCGTGCTTTATCTGGGGTTGTCGCGACGCGCCGCCACCATCGATCGGGAAGGGCCGGAGGTCAGCATCGCAGCCAAGACTGACATAAAGAGCCAGGTGGGCGGGAAGACCGCCGAGTCAGTCAAAGACTCCATAAAGGATGGAGCGAGTGGATCAGCGCAGAGTCGCGAGGAAGCCAAGTTGGTTCAGCAGAGAGCCACGACAGAAGCGAATGCGACAAGCTCTTCGAGGCAGTCGTTAAAGGACGAGAAGACGGTTTACAAGGTCGGGGATGCCAGCAACCTGAGCGGCGCACTTGGAAATCAACTGGTGAACGCCAAGCTCACCGCAACGCCATATGTTGCTGCCGTGGCGCAATGCAACCTACCCAAGCCTGACTCCTTCTCGGATGTCTACGCAAACTCACCCTCAGGCGAGATGCCGTCAGATCTTTCGGGAGCGCTGCTTGGCAACCTTCGCGCGTGTGCTGCGCAGTTGGATGGACGAGCCTACTTTGTGTGGGCGTCGCTGACGGTTGATGCCTACGACAAGGATGCGACCACTGGTTTCGATGTTGTCACCGCAAATCTGGTGGTCCAGATCTACGACCTCAAACGCAAAGGCTTTGGCCCTGCTGTTATCGGGTCCAACCAGAAGCACATTCGTGGACGGGCTTCGAATATCGAGGACGCCTACCGTAACGCCCTTGACGAAGCCGCGCGCTTCGCGGGGGACACGGTGGTGCAACAACTCCGCTCCGCAGGCAATCTTTGAAAGGCTTGCTGTCCTGCCTTCGCTTTTTAGCGCTGGGATTGGCGCTTGCAGATGGCGTTGCTCAGGCGGCGGATGCCTCATCGTCGACGGGCGTTATTCAAAGGGCATTCGTGTACACCGAGATCGATCATGATCACCATGTCGAATGCCAGATACGGTCCAGCCGGTTCGTCGAAGCTGTCCAGAAGCGGCTCGCCGGTCAAAACGTAACGATTACGGCGCCGCACCAAGGTGAAGATGTGGCCGTATATGTGACGGTGAATGCCCTGCGAATGCCATCTTCCGCGCTGACGGGCGGATGCATCGCAAGCATCAACCTGCTCGTGCATCGCCCCGTGAAGGTCCATTTGCCCGGGGGCGCGGTCGCCATCAATGCAAAGGCGGTTCTCTGCAACAAGTCGGCCATGGTGGCTCCTGACGCGCGTCAGAACCCCGAGCCTGAGTTGCTTACGAGGGCGGCAGAGTTCGCCGGGCAATGCGTGGCGGAGATCCGTGAAAAGGCAATGGGGCCGACGGGGCGCAATGCCCAGCCCTCGCGTCCTTGAGCATCGGTTAGGCGACAGTACAACTTTCGCGCCATGTACTGGCTCACGCCCTGAGCCAGCTCATCCGTATATTCGGCGGCTCCTTCCCATCGAGGACCCGCATGGACCTGAATCCGCCCCCGATCGCTTTTTACGGCTCCCTCTGGGAGGCCCTTCCCGACACCTCAGCCATCAAGCTCTTGACCTGCCCCGGGATTTTCGGGCCAGTTGAAACTTGAGACGTTGGCTCCTGCCAAGGGCGAAAGTCACAGCGTCTTGTAAACCTCCCCCCCACCCTTCACAAACTCCACCGCCTTCACCTCCATCCCCTTCTTCAGCGCCTCGTCCTCCGCCAGGCCCTGGCTCGCCGCGTAATCCCGCACATCCTGCGTGATCTTCATGCTGCAAAAGTGCGGCCCGCACATCGAGCAGAAGTGCGCCAGCTTGGCGCCCTCCTGTGGCAGCGTCTCGTCGTGGAATTCCTGCGCCTTCTCCGGGTCCAGCGACAGGTTGAACTGGTCCGCCCAGCGGAATTCAAACCGCGCCTTGCTCAGCGCGTTGTCCCGGACCTGGGATCCGGGGTGGCCCTTGGCCAGGTCGGCCGCGTGCGCGGCGATCTTGTACGTCACGATGCCGTCGCGCACGTCCTGCTTGTTCGGCAAACCGAGATGTTCTTTCGGTGTCACGTAGCAGAGCATGGCGGTGCCGTACCAGCCGATCATGGCCGCGCCGATGCCACTGGTGATGTGGTCGTAGCCCGGCGCGATGTCGGTGGTCAGCGGGCCCAGCGTGTAGAAGGGCGCCTCGCCGCAGTGCTGCAGCTGCAGCTCCATGTTCTCGCGGATCATGTGCATCGGCACATGGCCGGGGCCCTCGATCATCACCTGCACGTCGTGCTTCCATGCCGTCTGCGTCAGCTCGCCCAGCGTTTTGAGCTCGGAGAACTGCGCCTCGTCGTTGGCGTCCGCCACCGAGCCCGGCCGCAGGCCATCGCCCAAGCTGAAGCTGACGTCGTACGCCTTCATGATTTCGCAGATCTCCTCAAAGTGCGTGTAGAGGAAGCTCTCCTTATGGTGCGCCAAGCACCACTTGGCCATGATCGAACCGCCGCGGCTGACGATCCCCGTGGTCCGCTTGGCCGTCATCGGGATGAAGGGCAGGCGCACGCCGGCGTGGATGGTGAAGTAGTCCACACCCTGCTCGGCCTGTTCGATCAGCGTGTCGCGGAAGATCTCCCAGGTCAGCTCTTCAGCCTTGCCGTCGACCTTCTCCAGCGCCTGGTAGATGGGCACTGTGCCGATAGGTACGGGCGAGTTGCGCAGGATCCATTCGCGCGTCTCGTGGATGTGCTTGCCGGTCGAAAGGTCCATCACCGTGTCGCCGCCCCAGCGGATCGACCACAGCATCTTCTCCACCTCCTCGGTGATGCTCGACGTCACCGCCGAGTTGCCGAGGTTGCAGTTGATCTTCACCAGGAAATTCCGCCCGATGATCATCGGCTCGGACTCCGGGTGGTTGATGTTGGCCGGGATGATGGCGCGGCCGCGTGCCACCTCGTCGCGCACGAACTCCGGCGTGATCACCTTGGGGATGCTCGCCCCGAACGACTGCCCCGGGTGCTGCACCAGCAGGCCAGCATCGGTGATGCCCTCCAACCGCTGGTTCTCACGGATGGCGATGAACTCCATCTCCGGCGTGATGATGCCGCGCCGCGCGTAGTGCATCTGCGTCACGTTGGCGCCGGCCTTTGCCCGGCGCGGCGCGCGGATGTGGTCAAAGCGCAGGCTGGCCGTCTCGGGGTCGGCCATGCGCTCCTGCCCGTAGCCCGACGACGGGCCGGTCAGCTGCTCGGTGTCGCCGCGCTGCTCGATCCAGCCCGCGCGCAGCGCCGGCAGACCGCGGTTCAGGTCGCACGTGACAGCCGGGTCGGTGTAGGGGCCCGACACGTCGTACACATGGATGTCCGGGTTGGCCACGTCGCCATCCTTGGTCCGCGTGGCCGTCTGGCTCACCTTGCGGAAGGGCACGCGGATATCCGGGCGGCTGCCCTGCACGTACTCCTTCTCGCTCGCCGCGAACGGCTTGATGGTGGCGTTGAGGGCCTCGGCGGCGAGGTGGACGTTTTGATCGATGGCGTTCATGCGGGGCTCCAGTTTTGCGGGTCGCCGGCGGAACGCAGATCGGTCGCAGCGGCGGGTGCCATTCTGCGATTCGGCCTTCCCTACGCCGGTACGAGCCGGATCAGGTTCCAGGGGTGCATCTCAGCCCGCAGATGCGGGCGCCCCCAGCCGGTGGTGACAGGGTCCAAGGTATGCCACAGGTGGGCATCTTGCAAGCGGCGTACTGCCGAGCGGCTAACCGGATGTGGAGCGTGTTTCCTCGGTGTAGACTTGACCCAATACCGCAAGTCACCGCCGAGACGCCCATGCAGCCCGCCGCCCTGACCCCCGACGTGCCCAAGCGCTCGCCCATCGAGCAGGCCCGCTTCAACATGATCGAGCAGCAGATCCGGCCGTGGGACGTGCTGGACACCCGCGTGCTCGACCTGCTCGCCGCGGTGCCGCGCGAGCGCTACGTGCCCATCCGCTACCAGCAGCTCGCCTTCGTCGACACCGAGGTGCCGCTGGGCTTTGACCAGTTCATGTGGCCGCCGCGCGTCGAGGGCCGCTGCCTGCAGGCCCTGCAGCTGCGCACCGGCGAGCGCGTGCTCGAGGTGGGCAGCGGTTCCGGCTACCTGGCCGCGCTGATGGCCGCCACCGGCGCCAGCGTGACCAGCTACGAGATCCAGGGCGAGCTGGCCCGTCGTGCCCGCAACGCCATCGTCAACAACGGTGTCGAGCGCGTCGAGGTGCACAAGGGCTGTGGCGTGTCAGTTCTGAACGCGGCCGCCGAGAAATGGGATGCCATCGTTTTGACCGGTTCGGTGCCGTTCCTGCCGGACGCCTGGCTGCAGCAGCTCAACGACGGCGGCCGCCTGTTCGCCGTGGTCGGCGAGAGCCCGGCCATGCACGCCCGCCTCTACACCCGCACCGCGGGTGCCGTGACCTACACGCACCTGTTCGAGACCGACATGCTGGCGCTGGAGAACGCGCCGCACCGCAACGCGTTCGTCTTCTGACCCCGTTCTACCGATGATCGACATCACCCCCGAGCAGAAGGGGCTCGTTCTCGCCGAGGCGCTGCCCTACATCCGGCGCTTCCAGGACCGCACCATCGTCGTCAAGTACGGCGGCAACGCCATGACCGACGACGCGCTCAAGCGCTCGTTCGCGCAGGACGTGGTGCTGCTCAAGCTGGTCGGCATGAACCCGGTGGTGGTTCACGGTGGCGGCCCGCAGATCGATAGCCTGCTGAAGAAGGTCGGCAAGCAGGGTGAGTTCATCCAGGGCATGCGCGTCACCGACGAGGAGACCATGGACATCGTCGAGATGGTGCTCGGCGGCCAGGTCAACAAGGAGATCGTCAACCTGATCAACCAGGCCGGCGGCAAGGCGGTGGGTCTGACCGGCCAGGACGGCATGTTCATCCGCGCCCGCAAGCTGCTGATGCAGGCCCTCGACGACCCCGAGCGCATGATCGACATCGGCCAGGTCGGCGAGATCACCAGCATCGACCCGAGCATCATCAACTTCCTCGACACCGGCGACTTCATCCCGGTCATCGCCCCGATCGGCGTCGGTGCCGACGGTGACACCTACAACATCAACGCTGACGTGGTCGCCGGCAAGCTGGCCGAGGTGCTGCGCGCCGAGAAACTGGTGCTGCTGACCAACACCCCCGGCGTGCTCGACAAGAAGGGCGAGCTGCTGACCGGCCTGACACCGCGCGAGATCGACGAGATGGTGAGCGACGGCACCCTGTCCGGCGGCATGCTGCCCAAGATCGCCTCGGCGCTGGACGCGGCGCGGTCGGGGGTCAAGTCTGTGCACATCATCGACGGCCGCGTCGAGCACTGCCTGCTGCTCGAGATCCTCACCGACCAAGGCGTCGGCACGCTGATCAAGGGCTACTGAGACCAGCCATGGCCAGACAACCCGGACAGCGTCGCGAAGAGATCCTGCAGGCCCTGGCCAACATGCTGGAGGCGCCCGAGACCGCCAAGATCACCACCGCAGCGCTGGCGGCGCGCCTGGAGGTATCCGAGGCCGCGCTCTATCGGCACTTCCCGAGCAAGGCGCGGATGTACGAGGGCCTGATCGAGTTCATTGAGGCGACCCTGTTCAGCCTGGTCAACAAGGTGCAGAGCGAGAACACCGCAGACCGTCAGGTCGAGCAGATCATGGTGCTGCTGCTGGGGTTCGCCAGCCGCAACCGTGGCATGGCCCGCATCCTGATCGGCGACGCACTGCTGCACGAGGACCCGCGCCTGCAGCAGCGTGTCACCCAGCTGCTCGACCGTCTGGAGGCCAGCCTGCGGCAGTCGCTGCGCATGGCCCGCCCTGCCGGCACCGACAACCAGGAACGCGCCAACATGCTGCTGTGCTTTGTGCTGGGCCGCTGGCAGCAGCTGGTGCGGTCCGGCTTCAGCCGCGACCCGCTGGAGGGCTGGGCCAAGGTGGCGCCGGTCCTGCTGTCTGAGGGCAGCCGGATCGTGATGCCGTTCTAGGCGCTCGCAGCGCCTGACTTGCGCGCCCGGCACACCGGGCAGTCCGGGTCGGCCGGCAGCTCGAGTGTCCGCAACTCCAGGCTCAAGGCATTCACCAGCAGCAGCCGGCCGTGCAGGGTGCGCCCGGCTCCCGCCACCAGCTTGAGCGCCTCGCCGGCCTGCAGCGTGCCCACCACCCCCACCAGCGGCGCGAACACGCCCATCACCGCGCAGCGCGTCTCCTCCGACTCCAGATCCTCGGGGAACAGGCAGCGGTAGCAGGGCCCGTCGGCGCGGCGGAAGTCGAACACCGCCAGCTGGCCGTCAAAGCCCACACCGGAGCCGCTCACCAGCGGCGTGCCAGCAGCCGCGCAGGCGGCGTTGAGGGCGTAGCGGGTGGCAAAGTTGTCGCTGCAGTCGAGCACCACATCGGCTCGCGCCACCGCCGCCTGCAGTGCCGGGCCCGCCAGCCGCTCGGCGATGCACTCGACAGCGACCCCGGGGTTGAGCGCAAGCAGCGTGTCGGCGGCCGATTCCACCTTGGGTCGACCGACCGCAGCGTCGCGGTGCACCACCTGCCGCTGCAGGTTGGTGGCGTCTACCGTGTCGCCGTCGGCCAGCAGCAGGCGGCCGACGCCGGCACTGGCCAGATACAGCGCAGCTGGCGAGCCCAGACCACCCAGCCCTACGATGAGAACGGTGGCGCGCTGCCAGGCTTCCTGAGCCTCGACGCCGAGCTCGTCGAGCAGGATGTGGCGGCTGTAGCGGGTGAGTTGCGCGTCGTCCATCGTCAATAAAAGGGCCGAAATAAAAAGGGCCGGATGGGTTCCGGCCCTTACTACACCACGCGGCGGATCAGATGACCACCGCGGCGGGTCGCTTAAGGCTTGATGATCGCGACGCCCTTGAGCAGGTTGACCGCTTGGCTGGTCAGCGTATCGCCCGGCGAACCGAACTCCACCGGTGCCTGGGCCGGCGGCTGGCCCAGCGGGTTGGCCGGTGCCACCGGCTTGGCCGCCTCGGTGGGCTTGGGCGCCTCCGACTTCTTCTCCTCACCGCCGTTGGGGTTGCCCAGGTGGCGCTGCAGGTCGGCCTCGCGCACGCGGCCGGCACCCTCGCCGTTGGGATCCTCGATGGCGATATCCGGCGTGATGCCCTTGGCCTGGATCGAGCGGCCGTTAGGCGTGAAGTAGCGCGCGGTGGTCAGCTTGATGGCACTGTTGCTGCCCAGCGGCAGGATGGTCTGCACCGAGCCCTTGCCGAAGCTCTGCGTGCCCATCACGGCGGCGCGCTTGTGGTCCTGCAGTGCGCCGGCGACGATCTCCGATGCCGAAGCCGAGCCACCGTTGATCAGCACCACCATCGGCACCTTCTTGATGCCTGCAGGCAAGTCGGCCAGGTAATCGGCACCGCCGCGGACGTAGCTTTCGGGGACGCTGAAGAGCTTCATCTTCGAGTCGTCGGTGCGGCCGTCGGTGTAGACCACCAGGCTGTTCTTGGGCAGGAAGGCACCCGACACACCCACCGCGGCGTTCAGCAGGCCGCCCGGGTCGTTGCGCAGGTCGAGCACCAGACCCTTCAGGTCTTCCTTGTTCTCGGTGTAGAGCTTGCGGATCGACTTGGCCAAGTCCTCACCCGTGTGTTCCTGGAACTGGGTGATGCGGATGAAGCCATAACCCGGCTCCAGCATCTTGGCCTTCACGCTCTGCGTCTTGATCACGGCACGGGTCAGCTTGACCGGGAACGGCTTCGGCTCGCCCTTGCGCAGGATGGTGATCATGATGTCGGTGTCGGGCTTGCCACGCATGCGCTTGACCGCATCGTTGATGGTCATGCCCTTCACCGGGGTGTCGTCGAGCTTGATGATCAGGTCGCCCGGCTTGAGGCCAGCGCGCGAGGCCGGCGAGTCCTCGATCGGCGACACCACCTTGACGAAGCCGTCTTCCATGCCGACCTCGATGCCGAGGCCGCCGAACTCGCCCTGCGTGCCGGCCTGCAGCTCCTTGAAGCTGTCCGGGTCGAGGTAGGCCGAGTGCGGGTCGAGGCCCTGCAGCATGCCGTTGATGGCCTCGTTGATGAGCTTCTTGTCGTCCACCGGCTCGACGTAGTCGCTCTTGATGCGACCGAAGACCTCGGTGAAAGCGCGCAACTCGTCGATCGGCAGCGGATTGGCCGGCGCCTTGTTGGCTTCTGCCGAGAAATTGAGGCTGAGCGCGACGCCGACGATGGCGCCGAGGGCCAGCAGCCCCAGTTGGGAGATGCGATCACGCATTGTCATAAGCTCCGGTGGTGTGTCCGGCAGGGCCGGTTCGGTCATTGTATGGCAGGGCTTTGAGCCCACGCTGCGCAGAAGGTTGCAGCGCGATGCATCTGCATCGTTACGAAGATGCGCGGCGGCTCTAGCGGCCGACCCACGCCAGCGGGTCGATGGGTGAACCCGCCCGGCGCAATTCGAAGTACAGGGCCGAGCCCGGGCTGCCGCCCGAGCTGCCGACGCGCGCCACGGCATCGCCCGACGACACCGTCTCGCCAGGCTGCTTGAGCAGGCTCTCGTTGTAGCCGTACAGGCTCATGTAGCCGTCGCCGTGGTCGATGATGAGGAGGTTGCCGAAACCCCGCAGCCAGTCGGCGTAGGCCACCCGGCCGGGCGCCACCGCCAGCACCGGCGCGCCCTGGTCGGCGCGGATCAGCAGGCCCTTCCAGGCCAGTCCGGTGTCGGCGCGTGGGCTGCCGAAGCGGTTCACCACGTCGCCTCGCACCGGCAGCCGCAGCCGCCCCTTGAGCGCCGCGAAGTCGCCCTGGAAGCCGCGCTCGGGCAGGTTGTCGCTGGCGATCGGTGCCGGCCCGCCGGGGGCTGTTGCGCCCGGCGCCTTCGGTTTGGCGGGCTTGGGCGCCGGCGGCTTGAGTGCCGCCAGCCGCTCGATCAGCTGCGTCAGGCGCGTCTCGTCGCGCTTGAGCGTCTCGATCTGGCGGCGCCGCACCTCGATGTCCTTGCCCAGCTTGGCCAGGCTCTGCGCGTGCTGAGCCTTCTGCTTCTCGAGCTTCTTCGCCTGCGTCTGCTCCTCGCGCTGGACCGCCTGCAACTCGACGCGTCGGTCATCGATCTCGGTGCGCAGGTCGACCAGCCGCTGCAGCTGCCCCTCGAGGCGGTCGATCTCGTGCTTGCGTGCGGCCAGGATGCGCCGGTAGGCCACCAGGTCGCGCTGCAGGTCGGCCGGGTCGCTGCCCTTGAGCATCAGCCGCAGCGCGTCGTCGTCGCCGCGCAGGTACTGGCGCTGCAGCAGGCCCGAGATGCGCTCGCGCTGCGACTCGATCTGCCCCTGCGTGGTGTCGGCGTCGCGGCCGAGCTCGTCCAGCTGCCGGTTGATGCGCCGCCGCTCGCCGTCGAGCTGGTGCAGCTTGCGCTGGGTCGCCGAGATCGCCTGCTCGGACTCGCGCAGGGCGTCGGTCACCTCGGCACGCGAACCCTCGGCGGCCTCGAGCGACCTCTGCAGCGACTCGATCTGCTTGCGGACCGCCGCCAGATCTTCCTTGGGCGCGCCAGCCTTGCCCGGCGCATCGGCCGCCGCCAGCGGTGCAGGCGCAACAAGGCCAGCCACAAGACAAGCCGCCAACGCCCCGGTCGCCCAGCCCGCGCGGCGGCTCCGGCCGGCTTGTCCGGTGGGCACGCTCATGACGCTAGCGGCTGCTCCACGGCACTGCCGACTCGAAATCGACCAAGGCCCGGCCGGTCATCTCTGGAGGCTGCTGCAGTCCCATCATGGCCAGCAGCGTGGGCGCGATGTCGGCCAGGCGGCCGCCGTCGATCATGCGTGCCGGCCTGCCCATGTAGATCAGCGGCACCGGGTTCAGGGTGTGCGCGGTATGCGGCTGCCCCGAACCCTCGTCGAACATGTCCTCGGCGTTGCCGTGGTCGGCGGTCAGCAGCACCTCGCCGCCGCAGGCGAGCATGGTCGGGATGACCCGCGCCAGGCAGGCGTCTAGGGCCTCGACCGCGCGCACGGCGGCCTCGAGGTTGCCGGTGTGGCCGACCATGTCGCCGTTGGCGTAGTTGCAGACCAGCAGCTGGTAGCGGCGCGACTCGATGGCGTCGATCAGCGCATCGGTCACCGCCGGAGCGCTCATCTCCGGCTGCATGTCGTAGGTGTCGACCTGCGGGCTGGGCACCAGCTGCCGCACCTCGTTGGGGAAAGGTTGCTCGTTGCCGCCATTGAAGAAGTAGGTCACGTGGGCGTACTTCTCGGTCTCGGCGATGCGGAACTGCGAAAGCCCCAGCGAAGAGATGTATTCGCCCAGACCGTTGCACAGGGTCTGCGGCGGGTAGGCCACCGGCAGGTCCAGCGACTCGTCGTAGCGCGTCATGCAGACGAATTCGCCGAGGGTGGGCTGCCCCGGCCGCTCGAAATCGGCGAAGTCGGCGGTCGCCAACGCGCGCGTGAGCTCCCGGGCGCGGTCGGAGCGGAAGTTGAGGAACACCACTACGTCGCCGTCCTCCATGCGCACCGGCTGGCTGCCCGGCGGCACGATCAGCGTCGGCTGGATGAACTCGTCGGTCTCGCCGCGCGCGTAGGCGGCGTCCAGCGCCTCGGTGGCGGTGGCTGCGGTGAAGTCGCCCTCGCCGCGCACGAACAGGTGCCAGGCGCGCTCCACCCGTTTCCAGCGGCGGTCGCGGTCCATGGCGAAGTAGCGGCCGATCAGCGAGGCCACGCGACCGCGCCCGGTCTGGCGGCAGAAGGCCTCGAGCCGGTCGAGATACAGGTGCGCGCTCTGCGGCGGCGTGTCGCGGCCGTCGGCGATGGCGTGCACGTAAAGGTTGTCGATGCCGCGGGCGGCGGCCATGCGCAGCATCGCCTGCATGTGCTGCTCGCTGGCGTGCACGCCGCCGTCGGATACCAGCGCCAGCAGGTGCAGCGCCTTGCCGGTGTCGGCGGCGCGGTCCACCGCCGCCGCCAGGACCGGGTTGCGGTCGAAGCCGCCGGTGGCGATCTCGTGGTCGATGCGCGTCACGTCCTGGTAGACGATGCGGCCCGAGCCGATGTTCATGTGGCCGACCTCGCTGTTGCCCATCTGCCCGGCCGGCAGGCCGACGTGGCCTTCGGAGGCATCGATGCGGGTGTGCGGCCAGGTGCCGAACAGGCGGTCGAGGTAGGGGGTGCGGGCCAGCGCCACCGCGTTGTGGTCGCGCGCGGCACGGCAGCCGAAGCCGTCGAGGATGATCAGCAGGGCCGGGGTGACGCTGCTGCGAGGGATGGCGGACCTTTCCGGTATCATCGGCTTGAGTTGGTTCTGGCGCGGTGATCCGTCCGGAGCTGGCGTCTGCAAATCACCGACTGATGGTACCACCTGAGCCGCCGGGGCCGCCGACAGGCGTCTAGTAGGCGACAGGCGGGCCGTCTTCCGTAGGACACACATGGATTTCCTGACCGACAACTGGATGCTGGTGGGCATCGCGCTGCTCACCGCCGGGGCGCTGCTGTGGGACATCGTTGGCGAGCGGCTGGCCGGCCTGCCGCGCCTGACCCCGGCGCAGGCGGTTCAGCTGATCAACCGCGACAATGCCGCCGTGGTCGACCTGCGCAGCACCGAGGTGTTCGCGCGCGGCCACATCACCGGCGCCGTCAGCCTGCCGCTGGCGCAGCTGGGCGAGGCGCAGTCGCGCCTGGCCAAGGTGTCTGGCCGGCCGCTGCTGCTGGTGTGCGAGGGCGCGACCGGCGCCGTGGCGGCCAGCCGCCGCCTGCGCGAGAACGGCGCCGATCGCCTGCACCTGCTGGCTGGCGGCATGACAGCCTGGCGCGAGGCCGGCCTGCCGGTGCGCTCATGAGTACGCCGCGCGTCCTCATGTACACCACGGCGAGCTGCCCCTACTGCGTGCGTGCCGAGCAGCTGCTGCATGCTCGCGGTGTGGCCGAGATCGAATTCGTCCGCGTCGACCTCGAGCCCGATCGCCGCGTCGAGATGATGAACCGGACCGGCCGGCGTACCGTGCCGCAGATCTACATCGGCGACACGCACGTTGGCGGCTACGATGACCTGCGAGCACTCGACGTGGCCGGTCGGCTGCAGCCGTTGCTGGGTCATCCTGCCGCCTGAGCGTCGCCGGTATCGGCGGATCTGCGGGCATCGGCTACAATTTCGCGCTTTGTAGCGTCCCTTAACAATCACTTACGTCGTTCCGACGACGACCCGGAGCATCCCGATGGCTGAAAAGAACACCCCCGCCCCCGAACAGAACACCGAGACCGCGCAAGCCGGTCCGCAGTTCGCGATCGAGAAGCTCTACGTGAAGGACCTGTCGCTGGAGGTGCCCAACGCACCCCAGATCTTCCTCGACCGCGAGCCGCCGCAGATCGCCATCGAGCTGCAGACCAACGTGAATTCGCTGGGCGACAACATGTATGACGTGTCGCTCAAGGTCACCGTCACCGCCAAGGCCGGCGACAAGACCGTGTTCCTGGTCGAAGTGTCACAGGCCGGCGTTTTCGGCGTGACCGGCGTGCCGGAAGACCAGCTGCAGCCGATCCTGATGATCGCTTGCCCGAACATCCTCTTCCCCTACGCCCGCGAGACCATCTCGACCACCGTGACCCGTGCTGGCTTCCTGCCGGTGCTGCTCAACCCGGTCAACTTCGAGGCGCTGTTCGCGCAACAGCAAGCTGCCAAGCAGCAGCAACAGCAGGTCCAGTAACAAGGACACGCGGGGCGGCAGCCTGCCGCCCCCATGCCTGCTGCCTTGACCGCCCGCGCGACCCCGGCCTTTGCCGTGCTCGGTGGTGGTGCCTGGGGCACTGCCATGGCGGTCGCGCTTTGCGCGCACGGCCCGGTGCGGCTGTGGTGCCGCGACCCTTCCCAAGCTTCTGCCATGCAGACCGCGCGCGAGAACGCGCGCCTGCTGCCCGGCGTTGCGTTGCCGTCGGCGGTCGACGTCACGCCTGACATCGGCGCCGCGTTGGCGGGTGCCCCGCGCATCGCGCTGGCGGTTCCGGTCAACGCCGTTCGCCAGGCTTGCCAGCTGATTGCGGGATCAGGTGCCCTGCCGGCATCAGCCGGCATCTTCCTGCTCTGCAAGGGCTTTGAGCTGGCCACTGGTGATCTGCCCCACCGTGTGGTGGAGGCCGAGCTGCCGGGTCACCCGGTGTTCGTCGTCTCCGGGCCCAGCTTTGCTGCCGAGGTCGGGCGCGGGCTGCCCACCGCCGTCACCTTGGCCGGCGCCGACATGGATGCCGCCCGCCGCGAGGTGGAGGCGCTCCACACCAGCCGGCTGCGCGTCTACGCCAGCGACGACCGCATCGGCGCCGAGGTGGGTGGTGCGGTGAAGAACGTCATCGCCATCGCCGCCGGCATCAGCGATGCGCTGGGTTTTGGCAACAACGCGCGCGCCGCACTGGTCACGCGCGGCCTGGCCGAGATCGCCCGCCTGGGCGTGGCGCTGGGCGGCCAGTCGCAGACCTTTTACGGGCTGGCCGGGCTGGGCGACCTGGTGCTGACCACCACCTCCGACCTGTCGCGCAACCGGCGGCTGGGTCTGGCGGTGGGCCGTGGCGAGACTGTCGAGGCAGCATCCGCCGCGCTGGGGCAGGTCGCCGAGGGCGTGAAGACGGCGCAGGCGGTGGCGCGTCTGGGCCGCGAGATGGGCGTGGAGTTGCCGATCACCGAGGCGGTGCACAGCGTGTTGTTCGAGGGTGTCCCTGCGCAGCAGGCGGTGGCGGCCCTGCTGGCGCGCGAGCCGCGCGCGGAATTCGGCAGCTGAACCGCCAACGACTCGTCATGTCCCGCGGCCGCTGCGCGCTGGCGTGCGACTAACCCCCCCCGGCGAAACCGGTCTGTCGCCAGGCCTCGTACACCAGTACTGCACCCGCGTTTGACAGGTTCAGGCTGCGCTGCCCCGGCCGCATCGGGATACGCACCCGCCGTTCCGGCGTGAAGGTGTCCAGCACGCCGTCCGGCAGGCCACGCGATTCCGGCCCCAGCAGGAAGGCGTCGCCCGGCGCGTAGGCCACGCTGTCGTAGCGCAGCGAGTTGCGTGTGCTGGCGGCGAACACCCGCGCATCGCCCAGCGCCGCACGACAGGCCGGCCAATCGCCGTGCACCTGCAGCGTCGACCACTCGTGGTAGTCCAGCCCCGCGCGCTTCAGGTCGCGGTCGTCGAGGCGGAAGCCGAGCGGCTCGACCAGGTGCAGCTGCGTGCCGGTGTTGGCGCAGAGCCGGATCAGGTTGCCGGTATTGGGCGGGATCTCCGGCTCGAACAGGATCAGGTGGAACATGGCGCCATGGTATCGCCTGCGACTAGGGCACCGCCCGCGCCATGGCTACGGCGCTGACCTCGTCTGCCCCGGCGTCAAAGGCCGCTTCGGCCACCGCGCTCAGGCTGGCGCCGGTTGTCAGCACGTCATCGACCAGCAGCACGCGCATTCCGTGCAGGTGCTGGTCGATGCGGTAGGCGCCGGCGACATTGGCCAGCCGACCCTTGCGGTCCAGCCCCTGCTGCCGCGCCGTCATGCGTGTTTTGGTGGCGCGTAGCAGTGGCGGACGCCCGGGCAGGTGGCGGGCTAGGGCGCTGGCCATCACCTCGGCCGGGTTCTGGCCGCGATCGGCCAAGCGCTGCGCGTGCATCGGCATGGGGATCAGCGCATCGACCGCGGGCAGGCCGCCCGCCACCCGCGCCGCCCACAGCCGGGCCACGCCGGCGTCGCCGCCATACTTGAAGCCGATCACCACGCGGTCCGCCGGCTCGGCGTAGCGCCACAGCGTGTGGGCGGTCACGCTTTGTGCAGCGGGCCTTGCTCGGGCCGACTCTTCTCGCTCCCGCTCGCTTCGCTCGGGCGGCGCAGCGCACGGCCCGCCCTGCGACGGCCCGCCCGCGATCGGCATCGCCCCGGCCAATGCCTCCTCCGCAGGCACCTGCTCCGGCAGTTCGGCAAGGCAGGGCTCGCAGAGGGCATACCGGCTGCCCGCGCCACACAGCAAACAGGTACGCGGCAACCATGAGCGCTCAATAAATGAGCAGATTGTCGGGATGAGCGCCGTCGACATTGACATTGCGCGGGTCCATGCAGACACTCCGCCTCCAACTGCCACTTGTTATCTCCCATGAACACAGTCACCGACCCGCTGGGCCCCGCAGCTGCCGACGCTGCACCTGCAGGCATCGCCGCCGACACTGCGGCCCCCGCCCACTGGTCGCGTGAGGCGGTCCTGGCGCTGCTCGATCTGCCCTTCGCCGACCTGCTGTACCGCGCGCAGACCGTCCACCGCCAGCACTTCGACGCCAACGCCGTGCAGCTGTCGCAGCTGCTCTCGATCAAGACCGGTGGCTGCCCGGAGGACTGCGGCTACTGCCCGCAGGCCGCGCGATACCACGGCGGCGTCGAGGCCACGCCGCTGATGCCGCTGAGCGAGGTGGTGGCCGCGGCGACCGCCGCCCGCGAGGCCGGCGCGACGCGGTTCTGCATGGGCGCAGCATGGCGCAGTCCGAAGGATCGCGACATCCACCAGGTGACCGAGATGGTGCGCGCCGTTGCCGACCTTGGCCTGGAGACCTGCGTCACGCTGGGCATGCTGCGTGATGGCCAAGCCGAGCGGCTCAAGTCCGCCGGCCTCGACTACTACAACCACAACCTCGACACCGCGCCCGAGTTCTACGGCGAGGTGATCACCACCCGCGACTACCAGGACCGCCTGGATACCCTGGAGCGGGTGCGCGAGGCCGGCATCAATGTCTGCTGCGGCGGCATCCTTGGCATGGGCGAGAGCCGCGCGCAGCGTGCCGGCCTGATCGCCCAACTGGCCGCACTCGACCCGCAGCCAGAGTCGGTGCCGATCAACAATCTGGTTCGCGTCGAGGGCACGCCGCTGGCGGCGGCCGACCCGCTCGAGCCGCTCGAGTTCGTGCGCACCGTGGCCGCAGCTCGCATCACCATGCCACGCAGCCGGGTGCGCCTGTCGGCCGGCCGCGAGGAGATGAGTGACGAGATGCAGGCGCTGTGCTTCCTCGCCGGGGCCAACTCGGTGTTCTACGGCGAGCAGCTGCTGACCACCCCCAACCCCCGCGCGCAGCGCGACCGAGACCTGTTCGCGCGGCTGGGCATGAGCGTCGATGCAGGTCACTGACCTTCCGCCTCAGGCATCGCTGCCGGACTGGCTGAGGGCGGTCATCAAGCCGCCGGCAGCGGCTTCGCGACGTCGCCGCGTCACTGTCGAGGCGGTCGACGGTGTCAACGTGCGCGTGGATGGCGACACGCTGCTCAACTTTGCCGGCAACGACTACCTGGGCCTGGCGGGCGATCGCGCGCTGCGCGACGCGGCCACGGCCGGTATCGAGCGCTGGGGCGTGGGCGGCGCGGCCTCGCACCTGTTGTCTGGTCATACGCGCGCGCACGAGGCCGCCGAGGCACATGCAGCGGCTTGGCTCGGCTTTGAGCGGGCGCTGCTGTTCTCCAGTGGTTACCTCGCCAACCTGGCGGCGGTCACCGCGTTGGCCGGGCGCGGCGCCACGCTCTACGCCGATCGCCTCAACCACGCCTGCCTCAACGACGCCGCCCGGCTGTCCGGCGCGCGCCTGCGCCGCTACCAGCACGGTGACCTGGACACGCTGGAGCAATGGCTGGCGGCCGATACGTCGCCGCAGAAGTGGGTGCTCACAGACGCTGTCTTCAGCATGGACGGTGACATCGCCCGACTGGACCGGCTGCTGGACCTGTGCCGCCGGCATGACGCCATGCTGCTGGTCGACGACGCGCACGGTTTCGGTGTGCTCGGTGACGGACGCGGCAGCCTGCACGAGCCGGCTTTCGCGCGGCATGTGTTCGCCAGCGGTGGCGCCGATCCGCGCGTCATCCTCATGGTCACCCTGGGCAAGGCCGCCGGTGCAGCCGGCGCGCTGCTGCTGGGCGCCGGCCCGGTGATCGAGGCGGTCGTTCAGCGAGGCCGTTCCTACATTTACACCACGGCGCTGCCGCCCCTGCTGGCCGAGGCCGCGGTGGCCGCTCTCGGCCGCCTGGCCGATGCCGAATGCGCCGACCGACGTCATCGTCTACTGGCCAAGGCGTCCGAAGTGCGGCAGTCTCTCGGCCGCGCCGGCCTGGCTTGTGGGCTGGCGGGTGCTGCTGCGGAGCACGCCAGCGGTTCGCCGGCCCTGCCCGCCACCCCCATCGTCCCGGTCATCGTCGGCCCGGATGCCGGGGCGGTGGAGGCGATGGCGGCGCTGCGGCGGGCAGGCCTCTGGGTCCCGGCCATCCGGCCGCCGACGGTACCTGCCGGAACTGCGCGGCTGCGCGTGAGTCTGTCCGCGGGACATAGCGAGCAGGACACCGATCGACTGATCACTGCATTGAAGGAGTTGTTCTGTAATGGCTAACGCCCTGCCCACATGGGTCTTTCTGCACGGCTGGGGGAGCAGTTCCGCGGTCTGGCAGCCGGTCTGCGATCGCCTGACGCGAACCCACCATGTCGAGACCCCAGACCTTTTCGAGTTGGCGCCCGACGCCGGCCTGGACAGCATGGTCGCGGCCCTGCGCGAGCGCTTCCCCGGGCCGGTGGCGGTCTGCGGCTGGTCGCTCGGCGGTATCTATGCCCAAGCCTGGGCGCTGGCCGCACCCGAGCAGGTGCGGCGTCTGGTGCTCACTGCCTCTACGCCGAGCTTCCTGCGGCGCGAGAACTGGGCCTACGGGATGTCGCGCCAGGAGCTTGACACCTTCACCCAGTTCTTCGAGCAGGACCCGCGGGAGACGCTCAAGCGCTTCGCCGCGCTGGGCGTGATGGGTGGGCGCGAGGCCTCGCCGGCGGCGGGACAGCTTCTGCGCGAGGCCGGCCGTGCGGCGATGGAGCACCAAGGCTTCCTGCGAGCCGGGCTGCGCACGCTGGCCGAGGCCGACTTCCGCGACCGCATCCCCGGCCTGAACTGTCCGGTCGATGTGGTGCACGGCGGCCTGGACCGCATCGTCCCGGTCGAGGTTGGTGAGTGGATGGCCAACAACCTTCCGCGCGGCTGTCTGACGCGTTGGGACGACGCCTCGCACGTGCCCTTCCTGGCCCGGCCGGACGCCTTTGCCCTGCTTATCGACGCCTACGGCGACGACCGCGATGTCTGATGCGGCTGGCGTGCAGCGTGCCTTCGGGCGCGCCGCACGCAGCTACGATGCTGCCGCCGTCCTCCAGCGCGAGATCGGCGGCCGCATGCTGGAACGCCTCGATTACGTCCGCCTGCAGCCCCGCGACATCCTCGATCTGGGCTGCGGCACCGGCGCCTGGCTGGGCCCGCTGGGGCGTCGCTACGCGGGGGCGCGGATGTTCGGGCTCGACCTCGCGCCGCCCATGCTGCGCAGCGCGGCGGCACGCGACACCTTCTGGCGCCGGCTCATCGGGCGCCCTTCCGCCAGCCTGATCTGTGCCAACGCCACCGCACTGCCGCTGGCCGATGCCAGCCTCGACCTGGTCTGGAGCAACCTCATGCTGCAGTGGCTGCCCGACCCCGAGACTGCGCTGGCCGAGGTCTGGCGCGTGCTGCGTCCGGGCGGCATGATCATGTTCAGCACCTTCGGCCCCGACACGCTGATGGAGCTGCGCCAGGCCTTCGCTGGCGACGGCCACGAGGCGGTCAACCACTTTGCCGACATGCATGACATCGGCGATGCGCTGGTGCGGCTGCGCTTTGCCGACCCGGTGATCGACATGGAGCGCCTCGAGCTGACCTACGCCGACTTTGACGGCGTGGTCCGCGACCTGCGCGCGATCGGCGCGACCTACCTGCACGGCGGCCGCAGCCGCGGCCTCGGCGGGCGTGGCCGTTGGGCGCGCGCGCGCCAGCGCTACGAGGCCTTCCGCCGCGCCGATGGGCGACTGCCGGCCACCTTCGAGACGGTCTACGGGCACGCCTGGAAGCCGGCGCTGGCGACCGAGCCTGGCGTTGCGGTGGTGCAGTTCCGCAGCCGGCCTTCCACCAAGGCCTGAACGCGCAGGCGCCAGTGGCCGTCAGCTCCGAACGCCCGGCCGGCGCCGTCACCCCTCGCGCCGGCATCGACGCGCCGCACGGTGGCTGCTTCGTGGTGGGCACCGACACCGGCGTCGGCAAGACGCTGGTGGCCTGTGCCCTGATTCACGCCATGCGGCGCGCCGGCCTGTCGCCGGTGCCCTTCAAGCCGGTCGCCAGCGGCTGCGAGGAAAGCCCCGACGGCCTGATCAACGACGACACCCGCCGTCTGATCGCCGCCAGCGGCCGCATGCTGAGCCAAGACGAGGTCTCGCCCTACCGCTACCTGCCCGCCATCGCACCGCACGTCGCCGCCGCCGAGGCGGGCCGCCCGATCCAGATGGATAGCCTGATCAGCCACGCTGCCGCGCTGGCACAGCAAGGCCCCTTGGTGGTGGAGGGTGCGGGCGGGCTCTTGGTGCCGCTAGACGGCCGATACACCCTGGCCGACCTCGCCGTGGCGCTGGGCCTGCCGATGGTGCTGGTGGTCGGCATGCGCCTGGGCTGCCTCAACCACGCGCTGCTCACCGCCGAGGCGATCACTTCGCGGGGCCTTGTGCTGGCGGGCTGGGTGGCGAACCGGATCGACCCCGACTTCGAGCGTGCCGCGGCCAACATCGACACGCTGCTTGCCCGTCTGCCGGCGCCCCTGCTCGGCACAGTGCCCTGGGGCCCCAGCCCCGACCCCGCCGCCATCCGGCTGAGCCTGCCCGCGCTGCACTGACGCCGCGCTGCGTCTGCGCCCCCTGTTTGCCGACCACCTCGCGGGCGCCGCAGCGCGCACCCGCGCCATCGACCATGACCTGTGTCCAAGACAGGCGTCGGACGCGGTGTGTAGAAATCAAACAAAAAAGTTCCCCGCGCTTGCTCTTTTCGACTCAAGATAAGAGAATCTTTGGACAACATATAAATCAGCATTGGCCATGCCCTGTTCGCTGGCGATCGAAAACGGAGTCCTGACAGCCATGGGGCGACCGAACGACGCGCTGGGGCGACAAGGTCGGTTGCGGGTCATGGTCTTCCTGACGGTGTTCGCCCTGCTGGTGGGCACCGCGTGGACCGCGATAGGCGCCTGGCCGGTGCTGCCGTTTGCGGGGTTGGAGGCGCTGTGCCTTGCCGGAGCATGGATGTTCATCTCCTGGCACTCCGACGACTACGAGTACGTGGTCATCGGCGAGGGCAGGGTGGCCATCGACCTGCGGCAGGGGCGAAAGATCGAGCGGCACGCGTTCCAGATCCCCTGGACGCGGGTCGTGATGGAGCAGGAGGGGGCGGGTAGGTGTCGCGTGGCGCTGCAGTCGGGCGGACGCGAAGTGGAGGTGGGGGTCTGGTTGCCATCGGACCGCCGCGGCGAATTTGCCGAGACCCTTCGCAGACACCTGCGCGACTCCGGTTCGCCGGTTTGATGTGAAGGGAGACGTCGTATGAACAGGATGTGGAAGTGTCTGGTCGCGATCATCGTGGCCATGGTCCCGGCGGTGGTTTTGGCCGACTACACGTGGAACTTCCCGGAGCCGGCGACGCCGCTCGCCCTGGACACGCTGAATGTCCACAACAAGTTCATGATCATCACGATCGTGATCTTCGTGGCTGTGCTGGGCATCATGCTCTACTCGATGGCCGTGCACCGGAAGAGCGTCGGCCACAAGCCGGCCGACTTCACCGGCCCGAAGAACCGCAAGCAGCTGATCTGGACGCTGGTGCCGTTCGGCATCCTGCTCTACATCGACTTCATCCTGATGGGCATCCCGGCCGCCCACTCCATCTTCATGATGGAAGACACCAAGACCAACGCGCAGATGGTGCTCAAGGTCACCGGCAGCCAGTGGAAGTGGCAGTACGAGTACATGGACGGTGATGCCCAGGGCATCAAGTTCGTCAGCAACCTGACCACCCCGCAGGAACAGCTTTACCAAGGCGCGCCGAAGGGCGAGAACTACCTGCTCGAGGTCGACAACGAGCTGGTGGTGCCGACCAACAAGAAGATCCGCGTGTTGCTGACCGCCACCGACGTCATCCACAACTGGTGGGTGCCGCAGTTCGGTGTGGCGCGTGACGCCATCCCCGGTTTCCTGCGCGAGACCTGGCTGCAGATCGAGAAGGAAGGCACCTACCGCGGGCAGTGCAAGGAACTGTGCGGCCGCGGCCACGGCTACATGCCGGTGGTGGTGCGCGCGGTGCCCGAGGAGGAGTTCAAGGCCTGGGTCGTCGCCAAGAAGGAAGAGGCCAGCAAGCTCGCCGCCAGCGCCACCAAGGAGTGGAGCAAGGACGAGCTGATGACCCAGGGCGCCGAGGTCTACACCAAGATCTGCTCGGTCTGCCACCAGGCCAACGGCCAGGGTCTGCCGCCCGCCTTCCCGGCGCTGGCTGGCAGCAAGGTGGTGAACGGTCCGGTGGTGGATGCCTCCGGAAAGCTGATCAAGGACAGCCACCTCGACCGCGTCCTCAACGGCAAGGCAGGTACCGCCATGCAGGCCTTCAAGAACACGCTCTCTGATGCAGAGATCGCGGCGGTCGTCACCTACGAGCGCAATTCCTTCGGCAACACCATCGGCGGAGTGATCCAGCCGACCCAGGTGGCGGGTCTCCGCTGACCTGACATCACAGACAAAAAGGAGACGAATGATGTCTACCGGATCGATCGCCGCCCACGGCCACGACGACCACGCGCACCACGGCCCCACCGGGCTGGCGCGCTGGCTGTTCACCACCAACCACAAGGACATCGGGACCATGTACCTGATGTTCTCGATGATCATGTTCCTGATCGGCGGCTCGCTGATCCTGAGCGTGCGTGCCGAGCTGTTCCAGCCCGGTATCCAGATCATCCAGCCCGAACTGTTCAACCAGCTCATCGGTCTGCACGCGCTGGTGATGATCTTCGCCGCGCTGATGCCTGCCGCCACCGGCTTCGCCAACTGGATGCTGCCGCTGCAGATCGGCGCGCCCGACATGGCGCTGCCGCGGCTGAATAATTGGGGTTTTTGGCTGCTGCCGCCGGCCGGCACCATCCTGCTGATGCCGCTGGTGCTGTACCTGTTCGGTATCGGGACCGGTGGCGCGGATGCCGGCTGGACGCTCTACCCGCCGCTGTCGGCGCAGAGCGGCTGGGGCATCGACTTCGCCATCCTGGCGCTGCACCTGATGGGTATCTCGTCGGTGATGGGCTCGATCAATGTGGTCGTGACCATCCTCAACATGCGTGCCCCCGGCATGACCATGATGAAGCTGCCGATGTTCGCCTGGGGCTGGCTGATGACCGCATTCCTGCTCATCGCCACCATCCCGGTGCTGGCTGGCGCCATCACCATGCTGCTGACCGACCGCCACTTCGGCACCCACTTCTTCGACGCCGCCGGTGGTGGTGACCCGATCCTGTTCCAGCATCTGTTCTGGTTCTTCGGCCACCCCGAGGTCTACATCCTGCTGCTGCCGATCTGGGGCTTCATCCCGCACATCCTTGAGACCTTCGCGCGCAAGCCGATGTACGGCTACAAGGCGCAGGTGTGGTCGCTGGTGTGTATCGCCGCGCTGTCAGTCATCGTCTGGGCGCACCACTTCTTCACCGCCGGTATGCCGGTGCAGGCGCTGATCTACTTCATGTACAGCACCATGTCGATCTCGGTGCCGCTGGCGGTGCTGTTCTTCTGCTGGATCGCCACCATCTGGCGCGGCTCGATGACCTTCGAGACGCCGATGCTGTTCGCGCTGGGCTTCATCATCCTGTTCGGCATCGGCGGCCTGACCGGCCTGGTGCTGGCGGACGTCGCGGCCGATGCGCAGTACCACCACAGTTACTTCGTGGTCGCCCACTTCCACTACACCCTGTTTGCCGGCGGCATCATGGGCGTGATGGCGGGCGTGTACTACTGGCTGCCGAAGATGACCGGCCACATGTACAGCGAGAAGCTCGGCAAGGCGCACTTCTGGCTCACCGTCATCTCGTTCAACCTGACCTTTATGCCGCAGTTCTTCGTCGGTCTGGCCGGCATGCCGCGCCGCATCCCCGACTACGCGCTGCAGTTCACCGAGTTCAACGTCATCTCGACCATCGGCGCCTTTGCCCTTGGCCTGTCGCAGCTGATCTTCGTCTACAACGTCGTGACCACCTGGCGCGGCAAGGGCGAGAAGGCCACCGACGGCGTCTGGGAAGGCTCGAAGGGCCTCGAGTGGCAACTCTCCAGCCCGCCGCCGCACCACAGCTGGGATCCCCAGCCGGTGATCAAGTAAGGGGCCGCGCGTGAACACGCAGATCCAGGATCCCGTGCGCAGCCGGCGCATCGCCATCGTCCTTGGCTTGGTGGCGGTGGCCTTCTACGCCGGTACCTTCCTGTTCTGGACGCCGGCGTCATGAACCCGGCCGCCCGCAGCCAAGCCAATCGCGCCCTCGCGCTGCGGTTGCTCGGTGGCGTGGCGGCAGCGTTCGCCTTCGGCTTCCTGCTGGTGCCGCTCTACGACGTCATCTGCGAGGCCACCGGCCTCAACGGCAAGACGCGTGGCGCTGCGGTGGCCATGGCCGACACTCGTGTCGATACCAGCCGCAAGGTGCAGGTCGAGTTCATCAGCACCACCATGCCCGGCATGCCCTGGGAGTTCAGCGCCGGTGAGCCACGCGTCAGCGTGCACCCCGGCGAGATCACCACGGTGCACTTTCGCGTGCGCAACATGACCGCCTCGACCATCACCGGTCAGGCGATCCCCAGCGTGAGCCCGGGCAAGGCGGCCTCTCACCTGCAAAAGCTGGACTGCTTCTGCTTCAAGCAGCAGACCCTGGCCCCCGGCGAGGTGCGTGACATGCCGGTGTCGTTCATCGTCGATGCGCGTCTGCCGGACGATGTCAGTGCGCTGACGCTTTCGTATTCATTCTTTGCTGTCGACGCCGCCCCCGGCGACGCCGGCCGCAGCTGACCAGAGCCGGCGCCATGCATGCCACCGGCCAGGCCAGTCAGATTCAACCGCTCGAAGCCTAAAAGGGGAGACACATGAGCGATTCGCACGCCCACGGCGCCAGCAGCTACTACGTTCCGTCGCACAGCCACTATCCGTTCACGCTGGCGCTCGGTCTCTTCGCGCTTGCCCTCGCGGCGGTCTTCAACATGAACGGCAAGGTCCCGGGCTGGGCCATGCTGCCGGGCGCCGCCGTCATCATCTACGTGGTGGTCGGCTGGTTCGGCGACGTCATCCGCGAGAACCGGTCAGGCACCTTCAAGGGCTGGGAAGACCGCGCCTTCCGGCTCGGCATGCTGTACTTCATCGGCTCCGAGGTGATGTTCTTCGCCGCCTTCTTCGGTGCCCTGTTCTACGTCCGCCAGCTAGCGGTGCCGGACCTGCTCAGCTTCGACATGCTCTACCCGACCTACGAGGGCAGCTGGCCGCTGGCCGGCAAGGGGCCAAGCGACGCCATCCCGGCATTCACGCCGATGGGCGCTTGGGGCCTGCCGGCGCTGAACACCGGCCTGCTGCTGACCTCGGGCGTGACCGTGACCATCGCCCACTGGGCGCTGCTGCGCGACAACCGTACCTGGCTGATCCTCGGCCTTGCCGCCACCGTGCTGCTGGGCGCCGCGTTCATGGCGTGCCAGGCGGTCGAGTACCACCACGCCTACACCGAGCTGGGCCTGACCTTGGGCAGCGGCGTCTACGGCTCCACCTTCTTCATGCTGACCGGCTTCCACGGCCTGCACGTCACCATCGGCGCGATCATCCTCGCGGTGGTGCTGGGTCGCACCCTGAAGGGTCATTTCAGCAGCAAGGACCACTTCGCTTTCGAGGCCGCCGCCTGGTACTGGCACTTCGTCGACGTCGTCTGGCTCGGCCTGTTCGTCTTCGTGTACTGGCTGTAGGGCAGTCCGCGTGGGCCAGCTGTCAGGCTGTCGTGCGCGAGGCGGTGCCCCTGGGCGCCGCCTCCTGCACGTCCAGGTTGCCTACATCGGCACGCGCGACTGCAGCAGACCCGACTGGAAGCCGACCAGCAGCAACAGAAAAAGCACCAGCGACAGGCCGATGCGTAGCGTCAGTGCCTTGACCGTCCTCTCACCGCCGTGGCGGTCGCGGAACAGGAAGATGGCGCCGGACAGCAGGCTGACGACGATGGCCGCCAGCAGCAACAGGATCAACAGTTTCATGGGTCCGGCCTCGCAGAGTGTCCGGGCTGATTATCGGCCCCGCCCCTCATGACCGCAAACCTCGCCTTGCACGGCCCCCGCCGGCTGTTCCGCCCGACGATGCTGGCCACCCTGATCGTGGTGGCTCTGGTGCCGGTGTTCGTCAGCCTGGGCAACTGGCAGTACGGCAAGGCCCAGACCAAGCTGGCGCGGCAGGCCATGCTTGAGCAGCGTCTGACCGGTCCGGTGCTGGACGTGAAGCGCCAGGGTCCGACGCTGGCCGATGTCGAGTACCGCCCGGTCCGACTGCACGGCACCTACGATGGCGCGTCCGCCTTCCTGCTGGACAACCAGATCGCCTACGGCCGCGCCGGTTTTGCCGCGATCGCACCGCTACGCCTGGAGGGCGGCGGCGTGGTGCTGGTGAACCGTGGCTGGGTGCAGGCCGGTGGCGACCACGATACGGTGCCGCAGATTGCCGGACCGGTCGCCGGGCCGGTCAAGGGCCTCGCGGTGGCCCTGCCCAAGCCGGGTATGCGGCTGGCCGGCGCCAGCAACGAGGGCGCGGTGCACGCGTGGATCGACGCGCCCGAGTTGTCCTCGCGCCTCGGTGAGCCGGTCGCCGACTGGATGCTCATCATCGACCGCGACGCGCCGGGTGCGCTGCGCGTGGAGTGGCCGCAGCCGGCCGAGCGCGTGCACACCAACCTCGGCTATGCCTGGCAGTGGTACGGCTTCGCGCTGGCAGCGCTGATGATCTACGGCTGGCACGGCTGGCGCCGCGCCCGCGGCGGGGATGCCGCATGAACCGCCAGCAGATCATCCTGATCGGCCTGGTCGCCGTGTTTGCGCTGCCGTTCGTGCTGGGTTGGGGGCTGTTCGTCGGCAACTGGCGGCCCGATCGCGTGGCCTCGCACGGCCAGCTGGTCGACCCGCCTGCGGTGCTGAGCACAGCGCAATGGTCGAGCCTGCTCGGCGAGGAGCCAGCCCCCGGCCAGTGGACCCTCGCCATGCTGCCGCCGGCCGAGTGCGATGACCCCTGCCGCCACACCTTGTGGCTGATGCAGCAGATCGAATCGACGCAGGCGCGTGAGGCCAGCCGTCTTCAGCGTGCCGTGCTGGTGGCCGACGCGCCGTCGGCCTCGCTGCGGCAGGCCGTAGAGCAGATCGGACAGACCCGTATCTGGCGCGGCCCGCTCGACTCGCTGCGCGGCGCGCTTCCCGATGCCGGGCCCGGCGGCCCGCGCCTCGCAATCATCGACCCGCAGGGCAACCTGATGATGGTCTACCCGGATTCGTTCGACCCCAGCGGCGTTCGCCGCGACCTCGAGCGGCTCCTCAAGTTTTCTTGGATCGGCTGAGCCGAGATCGGAGATGTCATGACCAGCCTTGCCCAGAACTTCAACCTCCAGCTGGCCGCAGTCAGCGTCCGTAATTTCTACGTCCTGTGCAAACCCAAGGTCACCGGCCTGATCGTGTTCACCGCGGTGATCGGCATGCTGCTGGCGATGACGCCGGAGACCTCGCTGGTGACGCTGGTCGCCGCCACCGTAGGTATCGGCCTCGCCTCAGGCGCCGCCGCCGCTTTCAACTGCATGGTCGAGCAGCAGATCGATGCGCGCATGATGCGCACCCGCCACCGCCCCACCGCACGCGGCGACGTGACCACGCCTGCCACGCTGCTGTTTGCCGTGCTGACTGGCGTCACTGGTCTGGCCATCCTGCACACCTGGGTCAACGACCTGACCATGTGGCTCACGCTGGCCACCTTCGTCGGCTACGCGGTGGTCTACACCATCTTTCTCAAGCCGGCGACGCCGCAGAACATCGTCATCGGGGGCGCATCCGGGGCGATGCCGCCGGTGCTGGGCTGGGCCGCGGTGACCGGCACCGTCACCCCCGAGGCGCTGGTCCTGTTCCTCATCATCTTCCTCTGGACGCCCCCCCATTTCTGGGCGCTGGCGCTGTATCGCCGCGACGACTACGCCAAGGTCGATATGCCGATGCTGCCGGTCACCCACGGCGAAAAGGTCACCCTGGTGCACATCGTCGGCTACACCATCATGCTGACCCTGGCCGCCTTCATGCCGGTGACCATGGGCACGGCGGGGTGGCTGTATCTGGTCTCTGCGGTGGTGCTGAACGGGCTGTTCCTTGGCTACGCCATCCGCCTCTACCTGCACTACACCGACGCGCTGTCACGCGAGATGTTCCGCTACTCGATCGTCTACCTGGCGGCCACCTTCGCCGCGCTGCTGGTCGATCGTGCGCTGGCCTGAGCGCCGGGTCGCGACGCCGTCTAGACTCTAGTCGGACTCCAAACCGACGCCCATAGACGCATGTTCAGCCTGACCAGTCGTTTCGCCGCGCTGCTCGCGCTCTGCGTGGTGGTGCTCGGTGCCTACGTCCGCATCCACGATGCCGGGCTCGGCTGCCCGGACTGGCCCGGCTGCTACGGCCAGCTGGTGGGTGTGCCGGAGGCCTCGCACGAGATCGCGGCGGCCGAGCAGGCCTTTCCTGGCGCCGCGGTCGAGATCGGCAAGGCCTGGAAAGAGATGGCGCACCGCTACCTGGCGGGCGTGCTCGGCCTGATCATCCTTGGATTGGCGGTGGTCGCGTGGCGCGCCCGCCTGGCATCGCGCAAGCTGCTCGCGCTGACCTGCCTGGTGGTGCTGGCGCAGGCCACACTCGGCATGCTCACGGTTACCGAGCTGCTGCGCCCCGGCATCGTAACCCTGCACCTGATCGGCGGCATGACCACGCTGGCCCTGCTCACCGCTGGCGCCGCGCTGTCGATGCCGCCCGCCACCCACTGGGCGCTGCAGCGCCGCGCCGCGCTACGGCCGTTGGTCATCCTGGCGCTGGCGCTGCTGACCGTACAGATCGTCCTCGGTGGCTGGGTCAGCACCAACTACGCTGGCTTGGCCTGCGTCGACCTCCCAACCTGCGGCGGCGCCTGGTGGCCGCAGATGGACGGCGAGGGCTTCGACCCGACACGCGCCCTGCACATGGATGCGTCCGGTCAGCCGATCGGCAACGCCGCCCTGGTCGCCATCCACTGGGCGCACCGGCTGGGGGCGCTGGCGGCGACGCTGGGCATCGTCGTGCTGGTCTGGCGCTTGGCTGCCGCTGGCCTGCGCGCATGGCCGCTGTGGTTCGGACTGCTCCTGCTCGGGCAGCTCTCGCTGGGGGTGGCCAACGTCCTGCTGCACCTGCCGGTGGTCCTTGCTGCCGCGCACAACGCCGGTGCTGCGCTGCTGCTCATGAGCCTGGTCTGGCTGCTGACCGGCATGACGCCGCCGCGTGACCGTGCGGTGTTTCGTTGAACCAGGCATTCGTGACAGCCCGCCGTTTGGATACGCACAATTGAGACGCGCGCTGTTCGCCTTGTGGCTCGGTCTGCTGCTGGCCGCTTGCACGCCGCAACCCGCCACCTACAACGGCACCGACATCACCGGTGCCACCTTCGCCCGCGACTTCAAGCTGACCGATCACACCGGCCAGACGCGCACGCTGGCCGACTATCGCGGCAAGGTGGTGATGCTGTTCTTCGGTTACACCTTCTGCCCGGACGTGTGCCCCACCACCATGGGCGAGGCCGCCGCGGCGCTCAAGCTGATGGGCGATGGCGCGGCGCGGGTGCAGGTGCTGTTCGTCACGCTCGACCCGGAGCGCGACACGCAGGAGCTGCTGTCGAAGTACGTGCCGGGGTTCGACCCGCGATTCGTCGGGTTGCGCGGCGACCGCGCCGCCACCGACGCTGCGGTGAAGGAGTTCCGCCTGTTCGCCAGCAAGGTCGGGGAGGGGCCGAACTACACGCTCGACCACACCGCCGGCAGCTACCTGTACGACACCAACGGAAGGGTGCGGCTGTTTTCCGCTTACGGCATCGGTCCGCAGAAACTGGCTGCCGACCTGAAGGCGCTGCTCAATCCAACGTAGCGCCCTGCGCCTCCAGCGCGACGCGCAGCCGCTTCATGGCCTGCACCTCGATCTGGCGGATGCGTTCTGCCGACACGCCGTACTCGGCGGCCAGCTCGTGCAATGTGGGGCCGCCATCGTCGCCCAGCCAGCGCGACTCGACGATGTGACGACTGCGCGCATCCAGCGTGGCCAGAGCAGCCTGCAGGCCCTCGCCGGCCAGGTGGTCGCGGCGAGCGTTGTCGATCAGCGTGTCCGGGGTGCTGGACTCGTCGGCCAGGTAACGGATCGGCGCGTTGATGCCGTCATCAGAATCGTCGGACGGGTCGAGCTGGACATCGCCGCCGCTCATGCGCAGGTCCATGTCCATGACGTCTTCCGGCCGCACACCCAGTTGCCGCGCGATGATCTCGGCGTCGGCGGCGGTGACGGCACGGCTGTCGGCCTTCAGGCTGCGCAGGTTGAAGAACAGCTTGCGCTGCGCCTTGGTGGTGGCGAGCTTGACCAGCCGCCAGTTGCGCAGGATGTACTCGTGGATCTCGGCGCGGATCCAGTGCAGCGCGAACGACACCAGGCGCACCCCGCGCTCGGGGTCGAAGCGGCGCACCGCCTTCATCAGCCCGATGTTGCCTTCCTGCACCAGATCCGGTTGCGGCAGCCCGTAGCCGACGTAGTTGCGGGCGACGCTGACCACCAGACGCAGGTGCGACATGACCAGCTGCCGCGCCGCCTCGACGTCGTTGGCGTCGCGCAGCGCGCGCGCCAGCCGCGATTCCTCGTCAGCGCTGAGGATGGGCAGGCGGTTCACCGCCGCCACGTAGGCGTCGAAACTGCCCAGCGCACTGGGGATCGGCATCGGCAGGGTGGCTTGCAATGTCATCTCCTTGCAGGGGACGGGGCCGGTCAGGCGGCACCACACATCCACAACACGAATTTAGCACTCTCTTACCGCGAGTGCTAAGCGTTGGATGATTGTGCGCGTGACCGGTTCCACAGTCGCTGACCCTGATCAGGGAGACTGCAGAGGTCTGCTAGCGTCGGTCTGCGGCCCGCAGGTGCCGGGTCACCCCCAGCCACGCCGTCGACCAGCCGATCAGCAGCGCCACCAGCAGGAAGCCGAGCCCGCTCTCTGCCGGCACCGACGTTGGCGGCGGTGGCAGACCCCAGGCGGTGGCGAGCGGGCCGATCCAGCCCGCGACCTGTCGCACCAGCACCTCGGCAAGCAACCAGCCGAGGCCGGCCCCGGCCAGCGCGAGCAGGCTGCCGCGCGCGACGAACGGGCGCCGCACGAAGGCTGCCGGCGCCCCGAGCAGGCGGATCAGCTCGATCTCCTGTTGCCGCCCCGCCAGCTGCAGGCGGATGGTGTTGAAGACCACCACCGCGCCACTGGCCAGCAGCAGGGTCACCACGCCCTGCGCCATCAGCCGCAGGGCGCTGCCGATGCGACGCAGGCGCTCCACCAGTTCGCGGTCGGCCAGCACCTCGTCGACCTCGCTGCGCGCCTGCCAGCCCTTCAGCAACTCGTCCATGCGCGCCTCCGGCACGTCAGGGGAGAGTGTCACCGCCAGCGCATCGGGCAGCGGGTTGCCGCCGAGCCCCTCGATCAGGCGCGTGTCGCCCAGATCCTTTGCCAGCCGCCGCAGCGCCGTGTCACGACCGATGAAGCGGACCTCACGCACGCCCGGCTCGGCGCGGATGGACCGCTCCAGTTTGCCGCGACCGGCCTCGCCAACGTTGCCGCGCAGCACCAGCGTGACCTGCGGCGACAGGCTCGCGCCCTTGGTCGGTGTCAGGCCGAGGCTGGCCTCGCCGAGCCAGACCACGGCGGCCAGGCCCAGCCCGAAGGCACAAGCCAGCGCCATCAGGTTGAAAAGGTTCGCGACCGGCTCGCGCAGCAGTTGCATGAACGCGGCACCGTAGGCGCGGAGCCAGCCGTTGAGCGCGTTCACCGCGTGACCCCCTTGCGGTTGGCGGCGGTGTCGGTGGCGCGTACTGCGCCGGCCTCGACGTGCACCGCGCGGCCCTGCAGTCGGTCGCGGAACACCGGGTCGTGGGTGGCCACCACCACTGTGGTGCCGACCGCGTGGAACGCGCGCAGCATGTCGGCGATGCTCGCCGCTTGGCCGGCGTCGAGGTTGCCGGTCGGCTCGTCGGCGAGGATCAGCGCCGGCCGCGACACCACCGCGCGGGCGATGCACAGGCGCTGCTGCTCGCCGCCCGAGAGGCTGGCCGGCCGCGCCTTCTCGCGCGCCCCCAGGCCGACCTTCTCCAGCGCCGCGCGGGCACGGCGCCGCGCCTCGGCCAGCGAGTAGCCGGCGATCTCCAGCGGCACCATGACGTTGTCGAGCGCGCTGCGGTCGGCCAGCAGCTTGAAGTCCTCGAAGATGAGGCCGATCTGCTGCCGCACCAGCGCCAGCCGGCCCGGGTCCAGGCGCGCGGTGTCCTGTCCGAACAGCTCGACCGTGCCTGCAGACGCGCGCTCGATGCCGCCCATCAGCTTGAGCAGCGTGCTCTTGCCGGCGCCCGAGGGGCCGAGCATGACCACCATCTCGCCGCCGGCGATCTGCAGGTCGACGCCCGCCAGCACGTCGCTGCCGCCGGGGTAACGCTTGCTGACGGCCTGAAGATTGATCATGGCAGCAGTGCCTCGACGAATTCGCGCGCCGAGAAGGGTTGCAGGTCGTCCAGGCCCTCGCCGACGCCGATGAAGCGTACCGGTACTGGCCGCGCACTGCAGGCCAGTGCCACCAGCACCCCGGCCTTGGCGGTGCCGTCCAGCTTGGTCACCACCAGTCCGGTGACACCCACCGCCTTGTCGAAGGCGGCGATCTGGGCCAGCGAGTTCTGGCCGATGTGGGCGTCGATCACCAGCAGGACCTCGTGCGGGCCCGAGGGCTCGGCCTTGGCGACGACGCGCCGCACCTTGGCCAGTTCGTCCATCAGGTGCAGCTGGGTCGGCAGGCGACCGGCGGTGTCGGCGATGACGACATCGGCGCCGCGCGCGCGGCCGGCGTTGATGGCGTCGAAAACCACCGCGGCCGGGTCGCCGGTCTCCTGCGCGATGACGTCGATGCCGTTGCGCTCGCCCCACACCCTGAGTTGCTCGCGCGCGGCGGCGCGGAAGGTGTCGCCGGCGGCCAGCAGCGGTTTCTGGCCGTGGTTCTGGAACCAGCGCGCCAGCTTGCCGATGGAGGTGGTCTTGCCGCTGCCGTTGACGCCAGCGACCATGATGATGAAGGGGCGGTGGCCGGAGGTGTCGAGCGGCTGCTCGAGCACCTGAAGCCGCGCCAGCAGCGCGTCACGCAGCGCACCGCGCAGCGCATCGACGTCCTGCAGCGCGTCACGGGCGACGGTCTTGCGCAGCGCCTCGAGCAGCTCCTGGGTCGCGCCGATGCCGACATCGGCGGCCAGCAGCGCGGCCTCGAGGTCGTCGTAGACCTCGGCGTCGATCGCCCGCCGGCCGTGCACCACGGTGCCCAGCGCCTCGCCCAGCGCGCCGCTGACACGGCTCAGTCCGGCCCGCAAACGGTCGCGCCAACCCCCGCCGGCAGCGGCTGGCGCGGGGGTGTCCGCCCCCGTATCTGGCGATGCGGAGGTCTTGCCGAAGAAACTAACCATGCGCGGAGGGGTCGGAGGGGTCTCGATAGACCTACGGATTGTAGCCCTCCACCATGCCCAGCCGGATGACGCACACACTGACGCGACTGCCGCTCGTCGCCATCACCCTGATCGCCGCCCTCGTGGCCCCGGCGGTACAGGCCGAACCCGAGACCCGCGAGACCGTCCTCAAGAACGGCATGAAGGTCATCGTCCGACCCGACAACCGCGCCCCGGTGGTGTTGAGCCAGGTCTGGTACCGCATCGGCAGCGTCGACGAGACCAACGGCATCACCGGTGTCTCGCACGTGCTCGAACACATGATGTTCAAGGGCACCAAGAAGGTGCCGAGCGGCGAGTTCTCGCGCCGCGTGGCGGCAGCGGGTGGCAAGGAGAACGCCTTCACCAGCCGCGACCACACCGTCTACCACCAGCAGCTGGCGGCTCGCCACCTGCCGCTGGTGCTCGAGCTCGAGGCCGACCGCATGCGCAACCTGGTGCTCGACGAGGCCGAGTTCAAGAAGGAGATCCAGGTGGTCATGGAGGAGCGCCGCTGGCGCGTCGAGGACCAGCCCGGCAGCCTGGTCTACGAGACGCTGGTGGGTACCGCGCTGCAGGCTCACCCCTACCGCATCCCGGTCATCGGCTACATGGATGACCTGAAGAACTTGTCCATCGAAGACGTCCGTGCCTGGTACAAGCGCTGGTACGCGCCCAACAACGCCACCCTGGTGGTGGTCGGCGATGTCGAACCCGAGGCCGTGTTCAAGCTCGCCGAGAAGTTCTTCGGCCCGCACAAGCCGTCGGTGCTGACCGCGCGCAAGCCGCAGAACGAGCCGGTGCAGAACGGTATCCGCCGGGTGCGGGTGAAGGCGGTGGCGGAGGAGCCGACGCTGACCATGGCATGGCGTGCGCCGACGCTGACCGACCCCGAGCGCGAGTGGGTGCCCTACGCGCTTGATGTGCTCTCCGGCGTGCTGCATGGCTACCCGGGCGCGCGTCTGCACACCCGTTTGGTGCGCGAGCAGCGCATCGCTGTCGATGTGGATGCCGGCTACGACGGCATCGGCCGCGGCCCCAGCCTGTTCCTTATGGGTGGCTCGCCGGCGCCGGGGCGCACCGTCGAGGACCTCGAGTCGGCGCTGCGCGAGCAGATCCGCCTGATCGCCCAAGAGGGCATCCGCCCCGAGGAGCTGACCCGTGCGCGCTCGCAGGTCATCGCCTCGCAGGTGTTCGCCCGCGACAGCATCGGCCACCAGGCCGGCATGATCGGCAACCTCGAGTCGGCCGGGCTCGGCTACCGCAACGAGGCGCTGCTGCTGCAGAAGATGCGCGAGGTGACGCCGGAGCAGGTCCAGCAGGTGGCACGCGAGCTGCTGGTCGACGACGCGCTGACCGTGGCCGTGCTCGACCCGCAGCCGTTGCCGGCCGGTGCCCGACCCAAGGGCCCGCCCAGCGGCGTCCGCCACTGACCCAAACTCACACTCACGCCTCTCCGGGACACCTCATGCGCCTCCTGATCATCCTCTGCGCCATCCTGTTCGCACCACTTGCGCAGGCCAAGCTCCCGATCCAGCAATGGCAGACCGCTGGCGGTTCACGCGTCTACCTGATCGAGAACCACGGCCTGCCGATGCTCGACGTGAGCATCCAGTTCCGTGCCGGTCACGCCTGGGAGGGTGCCCGCCCGGCCGGTACCGCCAGCCTGACCTCGCACCTGTTCGCTGCCGGCAGCAAGGGCATGAGCGAGCAGCAGATCTCCGACCGGCTGGCCGATACCGGCGCGCAGATGGCACCCACCGTCGACGACGACATGGCGGGTTTCAGCCTGCGCACCCTGAGCAGCGCCGCCGAGCTGGAGTCGTCCACCAGCCTGCTGGCCACCTTGCTGTCGTCGCCGCAGTTCCCCGACGCCATCCTCGAGCGGGAGAAGGCGCGAACCATCAGCGGCCTGAAGGAGGCCGAGACCAAGCCCGAGACGCTGGTCGATCGCGCCTTCAGCACCGCCGTGTTCGGCCAGCACCCCTACGGCCGCGATGCCGACCCGGAGTCGGTGGCGCGCATCACGCGCGACGACCTGATGTCCTTCTACCGTGAGCGTTACCGTGCCGGTGGCGCGGTGGTGGTGATGGTCGGCGACATCGACCGTGCCGGTGCCGAGGCGCTGGCCGAGCGCCTGACCGGTAGCCTGCCGGCGGGCGAGCCGCAGCCATGGACGCTGCCGCCGGTGGCGGCGCTGGCCGCTGCCAGCGATGCGCGCATCGCTCACCCGGCTACCCAGGCACACATCCAGGTCGGCCAGCCCGGCATGAAACGTGGCGACCCCGACTACTTCCCGCTGTTCGTCGGCAACTACATCCTCGGTGGTGGCGGCTTTGTCTCGCGCATGACCGACGAGGTGCGGCAGAAGCGCGGCCTGGCCTACAGCGTCTACAGCTACTTCATCCCGCGCCTGGAGAACGGGCCGTTCATGATCGGCCTGCAGACCAAGCGCGAAAGTGCTGGCGAGGCGCTGTCGGTGGTGCGCGAGACGCTGTCGCGGTTCATGGCAGAGGGCCCCACCGCAGCCGAACTCAAGGCGGCCAAGTCGAACCTGATCGACGGCTTCCCGCTGCGCATCGAGAACAACAGGAAGATCCTCGACTACGTGGCGATGGTCGCCTCCTACGACCTACCGCTCAGCTACATCGACGAGTTCACCGCTGCGGTGGATGCCGTGACCATCGACCAGATCCGTGACGCCTTCAAGCGTCGCATCGACCCGGCGCACATGGCGACGGTGGTCGTGGCCGGTGGCGACAGCCCGCAGTAAGCCGCCAGCGGCCGGGCTGCGCGGCCCCGGCACGCTGCGCATCATCGGCGGCGAGTGGCGCCGCCGGCAGCTGGCCATCGCCGCGGTGGACGGCCTGCGGCCGACCCCTGACCGCGTCCGCGAGACGCTGTTCAATTGGCTCGGCCAGTACCTCGACGGGCTGCACTGCCTGGACCTGTTCGCTGGCAGCGGCGCCCTCGGGCTCGAGGCCGCGTCGCGCGGGGCGGCCTCGGTCACCTTGGTCGAGTCGCACCCGGCGGCCGCCCGCCAGCTCGAGGCGCACTGCGGCACCCTGCAGGCCGGCCCGGCGGTGCGGGTGCTGCGCGGCGATGCGCTACACTTTTTGCGTGATGCGCAGCCCGACCACGCCTTCGATGTCGTCTTCCTCGACCCGCCATACGCGCTGGGTCTGCTGCCGCAGTGCCTCGCCGCGCTGCCGCGCCTGCTTGCCAGCGACGCACGCGTCTACCTCGAGGATGCCGCGCCCCTTCAGGCCCCGCCCGGCTGGGAGGTCCTGCGTCAGGACCGCGCCGGCGGCGTGCACTTCGGGCTGCTGAGGCAGGCCCGCTGACATGCACTCGCCCCGCCAGCGCGTCGTCTACCCCGGCACCTTCGATCCGCTGACGCGCGGCCACGAAGACCTTGTCCGCCGCGCCAGCCACATGTTCGGCGAGGTGGTAGTGGCGGTGGCCGGCAGCAGCGGCAAGTCGCCGATGTTCGACCTCGGCGAGCGTGTTGCGCTGGCCACCGAGGCGCTGGACGGCACGCCAAACGTCCGTGTCGTCGGCTTCGAGGGGCTGCTGATCGACTTCCTGGCGAAGGAGGGTGCGAGCTTCCTGCTGCGCGGCCTGCGGGCCGTCTCCGACTTCGAGTACGAGTTCCAGCTGGCCGGCATGAACCGCCGCATGCGCCCCGACATCGAGACGGTATTCCTGACGCCCTCCGAGCAATACATGTTCCTGTCGGGCACCATCGTGCGCGAGATCGCAAGGCTGGGCGGTGATGTCAGCCAGTTCGTCCACCCCTGCGTGGTTCGGGCGCTGGAGGCGAAGCGGGCCCGTACGCGCGGTGCGTGAGCGGTGCCGGCGCTGCGTTCGATCAGGTTCTGTAACAGTCGCGCCGGTAGACTGACGGTTCGTTCATTGCAAAGATCTGGGTTGTCATGGCACTTCTGATCACCGACGACTGCATCAACTGTGACGTCTGCGAACCGGCGTGCCCCAACTCGGCCATCTCGCAGGGGCAGGACATCTACGAGATCGCGCCGCAGCGCTGCACCGAATGCGTAGGCCATTTTGACGTGCCGCAGTGCGTCGAGGTCTGCCCGGTCAGCTGCATCATCTCCGACCCGCAGCATCCTGAGACGCGCGAGCAGCTCGAGGCCAAGTACCAGCAGCTGATGGCGAGCGCCTGAGTCTCTGGTAAGGCCGCGCCGGCCAGCGCTGCAGCCTCCGCTAGCGCTGCCCGTCGGCGACGAAGGGATTGTCGTCCCGCTCATCCCCGAACGTTGACATCGGCCCGTGTCCGGGCACGAAGGCGACATCCCGACCCAGCGGCCAGAGCTTTTCGCGGATCGACGCCAGCAGTTGCCCGTGGTTGCCGCGCGGAAAGTCGGTGCGCCCGATCGAGCCGCGGAACAGCACATCGCCCACCTGTGCCCAGCCCGCCTCGCGGTTGAAGAAGATGACGTGCCCCGGTGTGTGGCCGGGGGTGTGGTAGACCTCGAAGGTGAGCTCGCCCAGGGTCACCGTCTCGCCCTCCTCGAGCCAGCGGTCGGGGACGAAGGCTTGCGGGCTGCCGAAACCGAACATTTGCGCCTGCTGCGCCATCGCGTCGATCCAGAAGGCGTCCTCGCGCTGCGGGCCGATGATCGGCACGCCGACACGTTCGCGCAGTTCAAGCGAGCCGCCGCAATGGTCAAGATGGCCGTGCGTCAGCCAGACCGCCTGCAGCTCGAGACCGCGCTCGTGTACCGCGTCGAGCAGGCGGTCGACCTCACCACCGGGGTCGATGAAGGCGGCCGCACGTGTCTCGCTGCACCAGACCAGCGTGGTGTTCTGCGAGAAGGGTGTGACCGGGATGACTTCGAATTTGAGCATGACGCGATGCTAAGTCAGCCGGGGCCCCGAGCGCGAGCCTCGGGTCTCGCCTTGGGCGCGCAGGTTCGCACCATAACGGTGCAATCCGGCGCTGCTTTGTGCACCAAGCTGGTACGTAAGGCTTGGTAAGGGTCGGCTCCGAATCTTTTTGGTGCAGGTAAACCCTTATTTGCAAAGGCCTCGCACCAAGCTGGTGACGGGTGGTGGATTTTTGGCGCGTTTCTTGCTGCTCAGACGCCGTTCAAGTTTCTGTTGCAGTCCCGCGACGCGGCCGCCAGAGCCGCCATCTTCAAGAGCCCACTGATCACCATGGATGCATTCAAAACCTCTTCCGATGTCCTCTTCATCCTGCTCGGCGCCATCATGGTGTTGGCCATGCATGCCGGTTTCGCCTTTCTCGAGGTGGGTACGGTGCGCAAAAAGAACCAGGTCAACGCCCTGGTCAAGATCCTCGTCGACTTCTCGGTGTCCACCATCGCCTACTTCTTTGTCGGCTACGGTGTCGCTTACGGCGTGAGCTTCCTGGCCGGCGCCGAGACTCTGGTGGCCAACGGCGGCTACGACCTGGTCAAGTTCTTCTTTCTGCTCACCTTTGCCGCCGCCATCCCTGCCATCGTCTCCGGCGGCATCGCCGAGCGCGCGCGCTTCGGCCCGCAGTTGGCGGCCACTGCGGTGATCGTCGGCCTGCTCTACCCCTTCTTCGAGGGCATCGTCTGGAACAACAATCTGGGCCTGCAGCCGTGGTTGCAGGCGCAGTTCGGCCAGCCCTTCCACGACTTCGCGGGCAGCATCGTGGTGCACGCCTTTGGCGGCTGGGTCGCGCTAGCTGCGGTGCTGCTGCTCGGCCCGCGCCGCGGACGCTACAACCGCGATGGCGGCATGTCGGCGCACCCGCCCTCGTCGATCCCGTTTCTGGCGCTGGGCGCCTGGATCCTTTCGGTGGGCTGGTTCGGCTTCAACGTCATGAGCGCGCAGAAGCTGGAGGTGGTCAACGGCCTGGTGGCGCTCAACTCGCTCATGGCCATGGTCGGCGGTACCGTCGCCGCGCTGATCGCCGGCCGCAACGACCCCGGCTTCGTGCACAACGGCCCTCTCGCCGGTCTGGTGGCCGTCTGCGCCGGCTCCGACGTCATGCACCCGGTGGGCGCGCTGGCCACCGGCGTGGTGGCCGGATTCCTCTTCGTCTACATGTTCACGCTGACGCAGAACCGCTGGAAGATCGACGACGTGCTCGGCGTCTGGCCGCTGCACGGCCTGTGCGGCGCGTGGGGCGGCATCGCCGCCGGCATCTTCGGCGCCGCGTCGCTGGGCGGGCTCGGCACCGTGTCGATGGCCTCGCAGGTGGCCGGCACCTTGGGTGGCGTGCTGGTTGCGCTGCTGGGCGGCTTCGTTGTCTACGGGCTGATCCGCATGGCGACCAGCCTGCGCCTCGACCCCGAAGAGGAGTACGAGGGCGCCGACCTGACCATCCACAAGGTCAGCGCCTCGCCCGAGCGCGAGGCGAGCTGGTAGCAGGCCGTCTGGGTCTGGTGGGGGTCGACTCAGACCCCGGCGTGGCGCCGTGCCAGCTTGACGTAGTGTGCGGCCAGCTTGGGGAAGTAAGCCATCTCCTCGGCGGTGAGGGTACGCATCAGCTTGGCCGGGCGGCCCATGTAGAGGTGCCCGCTCTCCAGTACCTTGCCCTCCGGCACCAGGCTGCCGGCGCCGACGATGACGTGCGACTGCACCTCGGCGTGGTCCATGATCAGGCTGCCCATGCCGATCAGCACCTCGTCGTGCAGGGTGCAGCCGTGCAGGATGCACTGGTGCCCGACCGAGACGCGCTCGCCGATGATCAGCTGCGCGCCATCCGGCTTGCGCGGTGGGTTGGGGGTGCTCACGTGCAGCATGCAGAGGTCCTGGATGTTGCTGCCGGCACCGATGCGCACGCGGTTCACGTCGCCACGGATGACCGTGTTGCACCATACCGACACCTCGGCGCCGATCTCGACCTGGCCGATGACCACCGCGCTGGGGTCGATCCAGGCGCTGGCATCGACCTGCGGCTGGTGCTGTTCGAATCGCCGGATACTTGAGGCCGAACTCATGAATCCTCGCAGGGAGCTTCTGAAAGCCCGCAAGTATAATGCGGCAGTGCAGCAAACACTTTGCGGAACGCCCGGCAGCCGACCGGCTCCAATCTGCGTGCCTCTCAGTCTGCCGGGCCGCGTCCGACCCGGACCCGGCAGCAGACTCACCTCCCAACGGAAACTCCCATGAGCCAGACAGACAGCAACCCACTCCGTCACCCCCGCGGCCTGCCGGCCTTCGACCGCATCACCCACGAGCACGTGGTGCCTGCCGTCGAGGCGCTGCTCGAAGAGGCGCGCACGGCGGTGGAGGCGGCCGCCAAGGTCGAGTCGCCGACCTGGCAGAACCTGGTCGAGCCGATGGAGGAGTCGCTGGAACGTCTTGGCCGCAGCTGGGGCGTGGTGGCGCACCTGAACTCGGTGATGAACAGCCCCGAACTGCGCGAGGCCTACAACGCCATCCTGCCCAAGGTCAGTGCCTTCTACGCCAGCCTGGGCCAGGACGAACGCTTGCACCAGCGCTACAAGGCGATGCGCGAGGGCCCGGAGTGGACGCGCCTCACCACGCCGCGCCGCAAGATCCTGCAGAACGAACTGCGCGATTTCCGTTTGGGCGGCGCCGAGCTGCCGGCTGACAAGAAGCAGCGCTTCGCCGCGATCCAGGAAGAGCTGGCCAGCCTGTCGGCCAAGTTCGAAGAGAACCTGCTCGACGCCACCAATGACTTCGGCTGGTTCACCGAGGACGCATCCCAGCTGGCGGGGCTGCCCGACGACGTGGTCAGCGCCAGCCGTGCCGCAGCTGAGCGCGACGGCAAGCCCGGCTACAAGATCACGCTGCACGCGCCCAGCTACCTGCCGGTGATGCAGTACGCCGACAACCGCGATCTGCGCGCCACCATCTACCGCGCCTACTCCACCCGCGCCAGCGAATTCGGCAAGCCGGAGTGGGACAACACCGACCTGATCCGCCGCATCGTCGCGCTGCGCCACGAAGAGGCGCAGCTGCTGGGCTTCGCCAGCTACGCCGAGGTCTCGCTCGAGCCGAAGATGGCCGAGAGCCCGGCGCAGGTGGCCGGCTTCCTGCGCGACCTGGCTGCCCGCGCCAAGCCCTACGGCGAGCGCGACATGGACGAGCTGCGCGAGTTTGCCGCGGCCTCACTCGGCATCGACGCGCTCGAAGCCTGGGACGTGGCCTACGCCGCCGAGAAGCTGCGCGTGGCGCGCTATGCCTTCTCCGACCAGGAGGTGAAGCAGTACTTCCCCGAGCAGAAGGTTCTGGAGGGTCTGTTCGGCGTGATCGAGGGGCTCTACGGCCTGTTCGTGATGCCCGACGATGCGCCGGTGTGGCACCCGGATGTGCGCTTCTACAAGCTCACCGACCGCGACGGCACGCTCATCGGCCAGTTCTACCTCGACCTCTACGCGCGCCAGTCCAAGCGTGGCGGCGCCTGGATGGACGACGCCATCTCGCGGCGTCGTGCCGGCCCCGGGATCCAGACGCCGGTGACCTACCTCACCTGCAACTTCTCCGGCCCGGTCGACGGCAAGCCGGCGCTGTTCACGCACGACGAGGTCATCACCCTGTTCCACGAGTTCGGCCACGGCTTGCACCACCTGCTGACCCAGATCGAGGACCTCGGCGTGTCGGGTATCCACGGCGTGGAGTGGGATGCTGTCGAGCTGCCGAGCCAGTTCATGGAGAACTTCTGCTGGGAGTGGGGCGTGCTGCAGGGCATGACTGCGCACGTGGATACGGGCGAGACCCTGCCGCGTGCGCTGTTCGACAAGATGGTCGCCGCCAAGAACTTCCAGAGCGGCATGATGACCCTGCGCCAGATCGAGTTCTCGCTGTTCGACATGCAGCTGCACGGCGAGGCGCCGGGCCGCAGCGCGATGGACATCCTGCGTGAGGTGCGCGCCGAGGTGGCTGTGCTGCACCCGCCCGAGTTCAACCGCTTCCCCAACAACTTCAGCCACATCTTTGCTGGCGGCTACGCGGCGGGCTACTACAGCTACAAGTGGGCCGAGGTGCTGTCGGCCGACGCCTACGCCGCCTTCGAGGAGGCCGGTGGCCTCAATGCCGAGGTCGGCAAGCGTTTCTGGCGCGAGATCCTGGCGGTGGGCGGCTCGCGCCCGGCGATCGAGTCTTTCAAGGCCTTCCGTGGCCGCGAGCCGAGCCTGGAGCCGCTGTTGCGGCACAACGGCATGACCGGTGCCTGAGCCTGGCGGCGCCGTGAAGCTCGCTGCCTGGAACGTCAACTCGCTCAAGGTCCGTCTCGACCAGGTGCTCGAATGGCTGGCGCAGCAGCGGCCGGACGCGCTGTGCCTGCAGGAGACCAAGCTCGAGGATGCCAACTTCCCCGTAGAGGCCTTCCGCGAGGCCGGCTGGCAGGTCGCCTACACCGGCCAGAAGACCTACAACGGCGTCGCCATCGTCAGCCCGCACGCCATCGACGATGTGCAGATGGGCATCCCCGGATTCGCCGACGAGCAGAAGCGGCTGATCGCCGGGACGGTGAAGGGTGTGCGCGTGGTCTGCGCCTACACGCCCAACGGCCAGGCCGTCGGCAGCGACAAGTACGCCTACAAGCTGGCCTGGTTGCAGGCACTGCATGACTGGCTCAAGGGCGAAGTGGGCGCTCACGCGCAGTTGGCCCTGCTGGGCGACTACAACATCGCACCCGACGACCGCGACGTGCACGACCCGGCCTTGTGGGCGGGGCAGGTGCTGTGCTCCGAGCCGGAGCGCACGGCGTTCCGACGCTTCCTCGACCTGGGCTTGGTCGACAGTTACCGCCTGTTCGAGCAGCCGCCTGCCACTTTTTCGTGGTGGGACTACCGGCAGGGCGGCTTCCGCCGCAATCTGGGTCTGCGCATCGATCACGTTCTGCTGAGCCCGCCGCTGGCGTCGCGCTGCACGGCCGCCGGCATCGACACCGGGCCGCGCAAGCACGAGCGGCCATCGGACCATGCGCCGGTGTGGGCCGATGTCTCTGCCTGAGCTGCTGGGGGTGGATCCGGTCAGCTGACCTGGACGCGGGTCCAGACCGGCAGCCCGCGCTGCAGCGCCCGGATCTGCCGCGCCTGCAGGCGCCAGTCGGGCTGGTGCCGCGTCACCTCTGCCCAGAAAGCAGGCGAATGGTTCATGTGCAGCGTGTGGCACAGCTCGTGGACCAGCACGTAGCGCACCGCGTCCGGCGGCAGCATCAGCAGCTTGGCGTTTAAGCTGATGGTGCCGCTGGTGCTGCAACTGCCCCAACGGCCGCGCTGCAAGCGCACGCTGACCCTCTTGTAGCGGTGGCCGGTGTCTTCGGCGACCAGCGCCAGCCACTCCGGCAGGTGGCGACGTGCCTCGGCCTTGAGCCACGTCTGCAGGCCACCGATGGCGTCGATGGCGCGCGGGTGACCCAGCGTGAGGCGGCCCAGCACCCGCGAGCACTCGACTGCGGCGGCTTTTTCCGGGCGCCAGTCGACCTCCCAGCTGCTGTCGATGGCCGGCAACTCGATGCGCTGAGGCAGCATTTGCGCGCTGGCGTCCTGGATGCCAGCGCGGAGGATCCATTCGAACATGCCCATCAGGCCGGGCCCCCGCCATCTTTGCCGCGCGGGGTTTGGCCAGACACATCGGCGCCGCCGGACCCACCAGCTTGCCAGCGCGCGGCGGCCTGGTCGTCGCTGGTCCGCGCCTCGACCCAGCGGCTGCCGGCGGCGGTGTCTTCCTTCTTCCAGAACGGTGCTTGGGTCTTCAGGTAGTCCATGATGAACTCGCAGGCGTCAAGGGCTTCACCCCGGTGCGCTGACGCCGCAAGAACCAGCACGATGGCGTCGCCGGGAAGCAACCTTCCCACACGATGGACCACGGTGACTGCCTGGAGTGCCCAGCGTGTGCGCGCCGCCGTGACAATTTCCACAAGTGCCGACTCGGTCATGCCCGGGTAGTGCTCCAGAGTCATGGCGCTCACCGTGTCGCCCTCGTTGCTGCTGCGCATCAGCCCGGTGAAGCTGGCGATGGCGCCGGTGCCGTGACCGAGCGCGGCGATGCGAGCGTGCTCGGCGCCGATGTCGAAGGGCTCGATCTGTACGCGGATGCGGTCAGCCGGGTTCATGGTCTTTGTCCCGGCTTAGCCGCCGGTGACCGGCGGGAAGATGGCGACCTCGTCACCACTGGCCAGCGGCGCATCCGTGGTGGCGACGCGCTGGTTCACCGCCACGCGGAAGGCGCGCCCCGGCGCGAGTTCGCTGGCCCAGGCGCCGCCACGGCTGCGCAGCGTGTCAAGCAGGGCAGCCACGCTGGCCGGCTCGGGCAGCGGCAGGCGTTCGCCTTCGACGCCAAAGGTCTCGCGCAGGCGGGCGAAGTAGAGCAGTTGGAGCATGCCGCGATTCTGCCTTACACCAGACGCGTGGCCGACCCGCTGATGAAGCCGGCCACGGCCTCCGCGTCGTTGAGGTCGAGTTGCGGCAGCGGCGAGTCTACCGGCGCATCGGTGGCGATGGCGACGATGTGCGGGTCGGTGAGCGCCAGCAAGGGGTGGCCCAGCGCCGGCCGGTGTACCTCGAGCTTGGGGATGGGGTCGTGCTTGAAGCCCTCCACCAGGATCAGGTCGCTGGGCGAGAGGTGGCCCAGCAGGGCGGCGAGATCCGGCTCCGGCTCGCCGCGCAGTTCGTGCATCAGCGCCCAGCGCCGGCCACCGCTGACCAGCACCTCGCTGGCGCCAGCTTCGCGATGGCGATGGCTGTCCTTGCCCGGCTTGTCGATGTCGAAGTCGTGGTGCGCGTGCTTGATCAGCGATACGCGCAGACCGCGCGCCACCAGCAAAGGGATGACGCGCTCGATGAGCGTGGTCTTGCCGCTGCCGGAGAAGCCGGCGAAGCCGAATATCGCGGGCGGTGTTGCGGGTGCTTGGGGCATGGCTCGTCAGCTTGTGTGGGCGTTGGCGTTGCGCTGGAGGGCGCGGCCGGGTTGAACGGTCACGGCCATGTTAGCAGCGCATATACTGTACAAAATGACAGTATCCAGAGATCGCCCGTCCACGGCCGGTGCTGCGGTGTCCGACGCTCCGGCCGCACCCGCCTATGCCGAGCTGGTCTGCGCCTCGGCCTTCAGTTTCCTGCGCGGCACCGCGCAGCCGGCCGAGCTCGTGCGGCGCGCGTGTGAGCTTGGCTACAGCGCGCTGGCGCTGACCGACTTGTGCTCGGTCGGCGGCGTGGTGCGAGCCTGGCTGGCGGCGCGCGAGGCCGGTCTGGCGCTGGTTGCTGGCGCGCGTTTCGTGCTGGCCGACGACCTGCATCTGGTGCTGCTGGCGCAGGACCGCAGCGGCTACGCCAGCCTCTGCCGGCTGATCAGCCGGGTGCGCATGGCCGGCGACAAGGACAGCCACGCCATCGCTTGGGCCGACCTCGACGACGGCGCGCCGGGCTGCCTGGCCATCGTCTTCGCCGACACACCGCAGCAGGGCGAGGCCGCTGCACCGCTGGCCACGCGCATGCCCGGCCGCGCATGGCTGGGCGTACGGCGCCTGCTGTGGGCCGACGAGGCGGAGTGGCTTGCGCATTGGGACGCGCTTGGCGAGCGGCTCGGGCTGCGGCGGGTGGCGATCGGCGACGTCGCCATGCGGGAGCGCCGCGACAAGCCGCTGCACGACACGCTCACCGCCATCCGTCTGGGTTGCCGCGTCGACGAGGCCGGTTTCGCGCTGGATCCAAACGCCGAACGCCACCTGCGCCGGCGCGAGCGGCTGGCCGGCCTGTTCCCGCACGGCTGGCTGGCCGAGAGTGTGCGCATCGCCAGCTTGTGCAGTTTCGACCCGGGTTCGCTGCGCTACGAGTACCCCGAGGAGCTGGTGCCGGTCGGGTTGAGCGCCGACCAGCACCTGCGCGCGCTCACCGAGGCGGGTTTTTTCGAGCGCTTTGGTGCGCCGCTGCAGGGGCATGGCGAGGATCGATCTGACCGCTTGGAAGCTGTTAGTGGTGGGGCGCCGCCGGTTCGGACCACACTCGACGCCGTTCGTCGCCAGGTCGAGGGCGAACTGCGCCTGATCGCCGAGCTCGGCTACGCGCACTTCTTCCTCACCGTCGAAGACATCGTCCGCTTTGCCCGCGGCCGCGGCATCCTCTGCCAGGGTCGCGGCTCGGCGGCCAACTCGGCGGTCTGCTACTGCCTGGGCATCACTGCCGTCGACCCCTCGCGCAGCAACCTGCTGTTCGAGCGCTTCATCTCGAAGGAACGTGACGAGCCGCCCGACATCGACGTCGACTTCGAGCACCAGCGGCGCGATGAGGTCATCGCCTACATCTACGGCAAGTACGGCCGCGACCGCGCCGCGCTGGCGGCCACGGTGATCTGCTACCGCCGCCGCAGCGCCCTGCGCGATGCCGGTCGCGCGCTCGGCGTCGACGCCGCCGCGGTGGACCGCGCCTGCGCCGGTCTGGCGCGCTGGGACCACGACCTGATGCCGCCGGAGGCACTGGCCGAGGCCGGGCTGGACGCCACCGAGCCGCGGGTTCGCCTGTGGCTGGCCATCGCGGCGCGCCTCACCGGCCTGCCGCGGCACCTGTCGCAGCACGTTGGCGGTTTTGTTATCTCGCGCGGCCCGCTGCACGAACTGGTGCCGGTGGAGAACGCGCGCATGGCCGGCCGCTCGGTGATCCAGTGGGACAAGGACGACCTCGAGGCGCTCGGCCTGCTCAAGGTCGACGTGCTGGCGCTGGGCATGCTCTCGGCGCTGCGGCGCGGGCTCGACCTGATCCGCACCCACCCCGACTGGCGCGGCCGCGAGCCGGCGCTGCACAGCATCCCGGCCGAGGACCCGGCCACCTACGCCATGCTGCAGCGGGGCGAAAGTCTGGGGGTCTTTCAGGTCGAGTCACGGGCGCAGATGAACATGCTGCCGCGGCTGCGGCCGGCCACCTTCTACGACCTCGTCATCGAGGTGGCGATCGTCCGTCCGGGGCCGATCCAGGGCGGCATGGTCCACCCCTACCTGCGTCGCAAGCAGGGGCTGGAGCCGGTGAGTTACCCCTCGCCGGACGTGCGCCACGTGCTTGAGCGCACTCTCGGCGTGCCGATCTTTCAGGAGCAGGTGATGCAGCTGGCCATGGTCGCGGCCGGCTTTACCGCCGGCGAGGCTGACCAGTTGCGGCGGGCCATGGCGGCGTGGAAGCTGCGCGGCGGGCTGGGCCACTTCGAGCAGCGCCTGAAGGCCGGCATGGCCGAGCGCGGCTACGACCCCAGCTTTGCCGACCGCCTGTTCGAGCAGATCAAGGGCTTTGGCAGCTATGGCTTCCCCGAGAGCCACGCCGCCAGCTTTGCGCTGCTGGTCTATGCCTCGGCCTGGCTGCGCTGCCATCACCCGGCGGCGTTCGCTGCGGCACTGCTGGACAGCCAGCCGCTCGGCTTCTACAGCCCGGCACAGATCGTCGACGACGCGCGGCGTCACGGCGTCACGGTGCTGCTGGTGGATGTCGCGGTGAGCGATGCCCGCTGCAGCCTGGAGCCGCCCGCTGCCGCGCGGCCGGCGCTGCGGCTGGGGCTGAACCGGGTGCAGGGCCTGAGCGCAGACGCCATCGGGCGGGTGGTGGCCGCCCGCGCGACGGCGCCCTTCGCCAGCGTCGACGATCTGGCGCAGCGCGCCGCGCTCGACCGCCGTGACCTCGCTGCGCTGGCCGCCGCCGGGGCACTGGCCGGGCTCAGTCACGACCGTCACCACGCGCGCTGGCTGGTGGCCGGCGTCGAGCCGCCGACCGCGCTGTTCGCGGCGCCCGGCGACCGCCAGGCGCCGCTGCTGCCGCCGCCGACCGAGGGTGGCGAGATCGTCGCCAGCTACCGCCACACCGGCGTCAACCTGGGCCGCCACCCGCTGGCGCTGCTGCGCCCGGGCTTGCAGCGCGGCCGCTGGGGGACCGCCGCCGACCTGGGCGCGGCGCGCGATGGCGCGGTGTGCCGGGTGGCCGGCCTGGTCACTTGCCGGCAGCGGCCCGGGACCGCCAGCGGCGTCATCTTCGTCACCCTCGAGGACGAGACCGGTACCGTCAACGTCATCGTCCGTGCCAGCACCGCCGAGCAGCAGCGCGCGCCGTTGCTCTACGCGCGCCTGTTGGGCGTGACCGGCACCGTCGAGCGTGCCGGGCCGCTGGTGCACCTGCTGGCCGGCCGCCTGACCGACCTCAGCAGTCGCCTGGGTGGGCTGGTGGTGGCGTCGCGGGATTTTCACTGAGCAGAGGGTGGCGTGACGGCCCACCACCTCGGGAAGAGGCGGGCCGGGCCTACCGGCGGGGTGGGGGGCGGCCCACTACCTCGGGGGAGTGTCGGGCCAGGCCTACCGGCGGGGTGGGGGGCGGCCCACTACCTCGGGGAAGTGGCGAGCCGGGCCTACCGGCGGGGTGGGGGCGGCCCACTACCTCGGGTGTCACTTGTTCTCGCTCCTGCTCGCTGCGCTCGAAAGTCGCTTCGAAAAGGACACCCGACGGGGGCCGCCCGTTGG
>JAIXXL010000025.1 GCA_027490755.1 Betaproteobacteria bacterium | reverse complement strand
GGCGGCGCGGGCGACGACACGCTGAACGGCGGCGCAGGCAGCGACGTCCTCGACGGCGGCGCGGGCCGCGACCGGCTCACCGGCGGTACCGGCGCGGACCGCTTCGTGTTCGGCGTCGGAGGCGGCGACGACCGGGTCTTCGGCTTCGAAGACACGGTCGACCGGATCGACATCTCGGCGTTCGGCATCACCGCCGACACGTTCGGCACGCAGGTCGTGATCACCGACATCGGCGCCGATACGCTGCTGTCTTTGGTCAATGATCCGTTGTCGTCGATCCGGCTGGTCGGCGTTGGCAACGCGGGCACGATAGGCGTGGCGGACTTCGTGCTTGCCTAGCCTGACGTGCGGGGGGCGATCACAAGTACAGGCTCGGCTCGCGTGCCGGTCCAAGCCGTCGGGCAGTGGCGTCAATTCGGACGGCGCCAATGAAAAAAGCCGCGGGTTCGGAAGAACCCGCGGCTTGCTGTTTCTGGTGGTGATAGGTTCCCTTTAAGATGCCTTCATATGCCGCATGAATGCTGGTGTTCCGCTTGGTGATTCAGAAAAATACCGTCAAAAATACCGTCAAAAAACTTTTCTCCTCACCGATTCTGGTCAATCCACCACGCTTTTAGCGCCGCTCACGCATGTTGGCCGTGCCCGCGATCACGCCGACCCCACGCGGCTGATTTCGGCCAAGGCGGCCCGTAACTCGTCCTCGAGCAGTCCTGCCACCCGTTCCATGTCGTCCTCGGCGGCCAGCACCGGTGCCAGGCGTGGCGGGATCTGCAGCAGCGCATCGCGAACGCTGGCGATCTTGCAAGACCACGCGTGCTGCAGCACGTCGACGCGGATCAACTTGCTCTCGAGCTCGGCACACCTCATTTCCGCAATGCGGGCCTCAGCCGCTTCGCGCCGCGCCCGCGCTATCGAATAGTCATCGCCGGTCGAGACCGGCTCGGCCTCGCCTGCTCTTATGCTTGCCGTGAAACTCAGGTTGCCGGCCACAGGAACATCGGCACCAGGGGAGCGATAGCTCAGTATCCGCGGCCGGGTGTTTCGCAGCCACTGGATGTCTGCCGCGGCCGCATCGATCTTGCCGTCGATGAGAGAAATCCGTCCCGCCTTGATCGCTTTGTGAATGGCACTGCGCGCGCACTGGCGATGACGCGCGTATTGCGCTTGCGTCATCCATTCGGAATCCCTGTCTCTGGAAGTGTTCACCAATGCGTTCACCAATTTGGAAACTCACCCACTAGCTTATCACCGGGGTTCGAATTACCCGTACCAGCAAGGGGCCAGAAGGACCCAGACAGGGGGGGGAGGGGACGCCGCCGTCCGGAGGCATTTTTTTTCTTGGGGGCAGTGGGGGCAGATTGTTAAATCGCCTGAAAACCCGCACCAGCACTGCGTTTCGCTGCCCCCAAAAGCTGTCCCCAAACGGCGATTTTCGTTGGGGGCACGTGGGGGCAGAGAAGAATGTGAGTGACTGCTTTCTTTGAAAATAAGCAGATACAGCGATTGAGTGCTCTGTGGCACTCCTTCAATTGTTAAATGTTGCTAGGTAAACACCATCTGCGAGCGGTCAACAATTAACCAATGTAGTCTGAAGTAGACCACTTTGGCTCATTGTGTGCACAAATGGCATAAAACGGCATACCGCTCTTTCTGGAAATCGAGGCGTGGGTAGCGCGAAAAGATCTCGCCCAGCCGCCCTCCGCGCGCCGGATGAAAAATGGAGGGAAGCGTACTTTCCAAACTTGAACAATCGGTGCATCATCCATGGATGAACTCTCTTGCGCCCGTCCCGAGTTGGAACGCCCGCGGGATTATCGAGCCGGTAAATTCCATCGCCCCGACTTCTGCTGACCGATCACCTTTCCGGGTTTCATTGCGGCAGTTCGTGCAGGCATTTGGCACAACTAGTAAGAGGGTGGCTATCCTCCAAGGGCTCTTGCGGTATCGCCATGAGCTGCATCAGCTGGGTATGACTACTGGTTTCCAGTGGCTCGATGGTAGTTTCCTTGAACGGATCGAACTAATTGAACGCCGGGATCCAGGGGACATCGACGTTGTCACATTCTTCGAAATGCCGATCGGACAGACTCAGTTGACTTTAAAGGGTGCGCGACCTGAGTTGTTTCCGGGAAGCGCAGCCGAGCAAGCGGCATTAAAAGATAAATTTCACGTTGATGGCTATACGGTTGCGCTAGACAGCGCACCTAGTCGCCTCGTCGCGCGCGCTGCCTACTGGTACAGCATGTGGTCGCACCGGCGTGATCAAACATGGAAAGGTTTCCTCGAGGTAGATCTCGGCCCCACAGAGGACAGTCAAGCCATCGAGGTGTTGAAAGCCCTTGCAGAAGAGTACGCTCTTGCTTCGGTTCCCGACGAGGGTATGAAAGAAGCTTTGGCCGCTTCGTCGGCATCGTCTTCTGGGGTAGTGTCATGACCACCCAGCTTCGAAATGCCTTGCTGGCCGAGAGATCTGCCTTGCAGAAGATGATTGAGAGCATCCCTGACGAGGACGTGATTGATCGTGGAAGCTTGCAAGCGAAACTTGAGCAGGTAGAGATCGAGTTGACGCGACTGGGCGAAATTCGCGAGCCAGCCCGAACCAAGCTGACGTTTGTTGGCCGGCCGGTTATCGGCTCGCACGGCATCTTCGCGGATTTTGGAATGAAGGCCGTCAACGGGTTTGCAGAGGCGATTGCGGCTGTCGCCGCCTCGCTCACCGCCCCTTTACGCTCCATGGGGCCTATCCCCAACCGGGATCAGAATCAACTGTTAATCACAAATACTGCACTCGGCTCGTTCGGATTTGAGTTGGAGGAGCTTCCTTGCGCTCAGTTAAAGCTCGACGAGCCCTCAATCGTCGAGCAGGCGCTTGAGAGAACCCAAATGCTTCTCCAAGCCGCCGCTGAATCTGACGACGAAATGCTCGCGGACGCTGCGGCTGAAATGGATCAACGCGCCCTTGATAAGGTCCGCGCGTTTGTCGAAACACTGCGCGCAAATGAAGCTTTATGCGCCATCGAGTTTCGGAAAAATTTATTCCGCTTTAAGAACGGTGATCAGGTGGAGCAGACGGTGGCTCGCATCAGCGAGGCCAATCTTCAGGAGACCGTTGAAGAATTAACAGGGTCATTCGAAGGGGCTTTGCCTAACAAGCGTCGGACGTTCGAGTTTAAGGTTGCCGACACGGACGAGGTGATCGTCGGACGCTTTGGGGCAGGAGTCGAGAGACCTGATGAGGTAAATCGACACCTATTCGACCTTTGCAAGATTAAGGTCGCAGTGACTCGTGTTGGGACAAGGAAGCGGCGCTATGTTTTGCTGAACTTGCCTGACTGGGACGTCGCCAACTCCTCCTGAGTACCCAACAGCCGAAAACTCCCCCCTCAAGAACCGATGTTCAGCGCTGCGACAAGCGCCCCAGAGGAAAAAGCTACCAGGCTGCTGAAGCAAGCAATCACGACGCCAAGAACCCCCCACGAATGTCCGCCGTCAGACTTGGCACCAATGTTTTCTTCGTGCAGCCTTCGTTGTGTAAAGTAGGCTCCGAAGGTGGCCATCGTTGCGAGCACAAGGCCGACCACGAAGCAGATCATCGCAACACGAATACAGGACGAATCAATGACCCGAACGATTTTATCGATCCCGGCCAGCATGCCGGCGGCTGCGCCGCCGTTCAGCAATATCAAGTATTTGAAGACTTCGGTCGAAATGGTGATCAGCGACTTGTAGGTTTCAACCTTGTGCTGCTCCTGAAAATCGGGGGGTCCCATATATTTCCTCCAGTCAACCAAAAAATCGTAGCACGAAGGAAAGACTACTTATTCATCGCCCGCACCGCTGGTCAGAACTCCCCACGAAGGCTGGTCTCGACCGGATCTCCGGCTAGCACACCTGCCCCGAACCGGTAGAATCGGGTGTTTCCCATGCCCGGCAGGCGCTCCTTGCGGTCGGCGCACATCTGCTTGCCGGCGTGCCACAAGGGATCGGACCCGAGCGGCCGTCAGGTGCGGTGGGAGTGTTGGAGGACGGTGTAGTAGCGGATTCGCACGATTTTTTTGCGCAATCCTTGAAAACGAATAAAAAAATGCATAAAATCCGCATATCGAATAACGGTGCGGAGCCGCCCTTGAAGATCGATCTCGTTGAATACATCGCCCAGCGCACCCCTTCACTCTTTGTACCTCGAGTCGGGGAGTTGCTCGAGGCGGCCTATTACTCCGCCTTTCAGCACGCAGAAACGTTCGAAGAGCCGGAGCGGAATCGGGTGCTGGGATCGCTTCGCCATTACCGACAGAACGAGGCGCTTCGGACCGCCGCCAACGCTGCCGGACTTGTCGCGACCTCCCCTCACACGAATCCGAAAGGGGAGCGATACAGTGTGGTTGCGGCCCAAGACATCCGCTTCACCCGAACCAGCGTGCCATTCAAGAACAACTTGCCCCGCCCAGCGCTCCACCGAGACGCGATTGCAGCACTCAATGCCCGCCTCGAGCCGGTGAACATGTCGTTGTTCGGGCCTGATCAGGCCTATCCGTCCGATGGACTCGGGTGTCTCATTGTGACCGTGAATCCCCCCAGGACGGAGAACCAATCATTACCCGCCGCAATTCTCGTCGGTGTTCCCCATACCAATTTGCGCGGCTGGCACTTGCTTGAACCGCTCAGTACAATTCTGGCCGCCCAAAATCCGGCCGAACAAATCGACGTTCCGGACCTTGCTTGGGCGAAGCTCAAGAAGCAACTCGGAGACGCAGAGGGTTAATTATGCGCGCAGGCGTATCAGGTTTTCAGGGTGAGCGGCTGATGCAGGCCCGGCTTTGCCGCGGCATGACTCAGACCGCATTGGCGACCTTGGTCGGGCGGTCCTCCGGGACCGTTTCGAAATGGGAAAAGGGTGAGCAGTCTCCGGAAGCGGAGGCCTTGGAGCGACTCGCTCTTCAGCTCAATATGCCAGCCTCGTGGTTCCTCAAGCGGACACCGGATTATGGGAACCGGGTCTGTTTTTTCAGAAGCACTGCGTCCGTCACCAAGGAGGCGCAGCTCATTTCGAAGATCCGGCTGACCTGGTTGAACGAACTCAGCGTCACGCTCCAGGGATGGATCGACTGGCCGACCGTGAACGTGCCGAGCCTGACAAAGAGCAGTCACCGAAATATCGACGATTCGGAGATTGAGCAAGCTGCGCTGAACTGCCGCAAGGCTTGGAATCTGGGTTTGGGCCCGATTTCCGACGTCATTCTGGCGATGGAAAACGCTGGCGTGATCTGCCTACGCGAAGAGCTGGGTTACGCAAAGATGGACGGGGCGTCGATGTGGTTTGACACAGATGGTCGCCCCTACGTCTTCTTGGCCTCCGATAAAGCAAATGGTGTCCGCAGCCGGTTCGATGCGGCCCATGAGCTTGGTCACCTTGTGCTCCACCGAAATGTCGATGGAGTTGAGTTTGCAAAGCGGTATCCAGAGATCGAGCGCCAAGCGCATTTATTTGCAGGGGCGTTTTTGATGCCCGCCGAATCGTTCGCGGCAGAAGTGTCCCGGCCGAGCCTCGATACATTCATCACACTGAAGCCGCGCTGGAAGGTTTCGGTAGCAGCCATGATCATGCGGTGCCTGCAGCTCGAGATCATCGACTCTGAATATGCGACCCGGCTTTGGAAAAACTACAGCGCCCGCGGATGGCGAAAGGGCGAACCTCTGGATGACAAGATTCCGTTTGAGCCCGTCAGGCTCTTTCCGCGAGCCATAAATCTTTTGCTCAGCGAAGGAGGGCTGACCAAGGATGCATTGGTTGCTGCGCTCGGCCTAGCACCGAACGATTGTGCACAGCTCTGCGGCCTGCCGATCGACTTCTTCTCGTGGGAAGGCAGTGTCGCCGAACTTGATTCGGTGCGGTTGAAGAAGGATGCGAGTACCGACAGAAAAAGCGTCAGTGACGCCGGAGCCAAGGTCGTACCCTTCAGGCCCAATAAATGATGAACAGGACAAGAGGTTCAACAACTGACGCCCCGCTATAGGGAGAAGGGACTTACCAATGGCTAAGAAGCCCACAAATCACGGTAAAGCATGGACCCCGCAGCAACAAGCCCAGCTGGACAAGCTCGCCAAGCAAAATACGCCGACGCGAGTCATCGGACTGAAGATGGAACGCACGCCAAGTGCCATCAGCAGCAAGGCGCATGAGCTGGGCATCTCCCTCAAGCCTGTGAACCAGTCGCCGTATAACCGAAGGAAGCCCTAAGACGCCGGACCGTGCCGGCCCCTACCATCAAGCTCACCTGCGTTGTTCGGCCGGTGCAGGTCCTCCGGCTTCAAATTCGTATAGCGGCGCAGATGCGACCAGTTCTTGTGGCCCGTCACCAGGGACACCTGCTGGATCTCGTAACCCTGCTCGAACAGCCGCGACGTGCCTTCATGGCGCAGGTCATGGAAATGCAGGTCCGGGATACCCAGCCCATCGCACGCTGCCTTGAAAACCTTCGACAGCGCTTGCGCCTGCACCGGGAAGATCCGCTCGCCAGCCTTTGGCTGCCGGTGAACCAACTCCCATGCGTCACCCAGTAGCGGCACCCACTGGTCATTACCTTGCTTCTTGCGCGGGTCCTTGCGATCGCGCACCAGGATTAGCCGCTTGGCGGCATCGAGGTCATCCCAGCGCAGTTGGACGATCTCGCTGCGGCGCATCGCCGTCGCGATCGCAAAGCGCACGATGTCGTCAAAGGGCGGCTTCAGCTGCTCGATCAGGCGCAGGATCTCCTCTTCGGTCGGACGTCGCTCGCGCTTGCCGCCGCCGCCGATCAGGCCCAGGTGATTTAGCAGCGGCCGGGCGTGGCCAACGGCGTCCGGCAGCGCAATCTTCAGGAACGCGCCGGCATACCGCAGCGCTGTACCGAGCTTGCTCACTTCCATGTTGATCGTGTACGGGCCCGCCCCTTCTTCCCGGCGCATCTGACAGAAGGCCACCAGATCCTGCGACGACAATGCGCCCACGCGGCGCTCGCCCAGTCCCGCCTCAAGGTGCGTCAGCATGTAGTGTTCATTGGCGGTGTCGGCGATCGGTCGCGCCTGGTCGCGCAACTCCCGGTAAGAGCTGAGCAGGTCGCCCACGGTCAGCGCACCGGGCACCGCCACCAGGCCCCCCTCCCCCCGGTCGATCTCGGCCTCACACTGCCGCGCCCAGACCTCGGCCTGCGCCTTGTTTCTGAATGTCTTGCACTGCGGCTTGTGGCCCTTGCGGCGGATCAGCGCGCGCCACGAACTGCCGATCTTCATAATGCTGGCCATCTGTCACTCCTCGGCCGGTTAACCGGTCGGCCTGCCTAGGCCGCCAACTCCCCTGAAAGAATCCTCGCCCCGAACCGGTAGCACCGGGTGTTTCCCATGCCCGGCAGGCGCTCCTTGCGGTCGGCGCGCATCCGCTCGCCTGCTCCTTCCGGAAGCAGCATGCCCCGATCGACCAGCAGGTGCGCGACCGTCTTCGGGTTGAACCCCTTGCAGATCTCTTCGCGAAACACCGCCGGCAGCACGAAGTACTCGAGCTGGGCCTCCTCGCCGTCGACCGGGTGCATCTTCTCCCCGTACTCGCGGTGATGGTCGCTGTCGGACTTGATCGGCTCGCCATCGCGACTGAGCAGCCGCTTGAAGCCGGCACGGTTCATCGTATTGGGCTTGTGGTCGTCCATCGCCCGGTGCCACCAGGTAAAGCGCGCATCGCCGTGCAGCTGGAAGAAGCCGCTGACCTGCCGCAGGATCGCATCGTGCTCGCTGTTGCCGATGCCGCCGCGCGCATCCAAATAGGCCGCAAAGCAGGTGCGGGCCGCCTTGACCGCCTCGCCATTGGCCCAGCCGGTCAAGCCTGCTTGCGTGGCCAGCTCGCCGGCAATGCCCACCAGCGCAAAGCGCGACGCGACTCGCTGCACCTGTCCGTGCGCGCCTTCTGGGCAGAGCTGCTGCACGAGCTGCGCCACCTTCTCGCGCAGCGTGCCGGAGAGTTTTTCCGCATGGGCCACTGCCCACTCGATGAATGCGAGGCCGGCCGTGCCGTGGCAGCGATTCGCCTGGTTCACCAGATGGTTCGACAGTGACGCCCCATCGGCAAACCCGTGCAGCGTCTCGTACACCCCGAGCCCTTGGCCGGCGTCCGCCGGGATGTGGGCCATGCGCACGTCATGGCCGCCGCGCGTGCCCTTGCCGGCTTCGGACATATGGTTGGCGAGGCTCACCTCGCCGTCGGAGAGAAACAGGAGCCGCCAGGTGTGCGTGCGCCGGGAGGTTGCATTCTGCGTGGCGCGCCCCTTGCCGCTTTCGTTGGCCAGCATGTAGACCGTATCGCCGACCACCTTCGGGTCCACTTGGGCGATTTCGTCGAGCAGCAGTAGCGCGTCCGAATGCTGGGCGGCCACCAGCTCGAGCGCGTTATCAGTCATACGCCAGTTGCGCGGGTAGTCGCGCCCGCCGTAGACGGAGCCGGCCACCTTGAAAGCGGTCGACTTGCCGCTCGAGCTGTCGCCCCAGATGTGAAAGCCACCCGAGGGCACGCCGGCATGGTGAAGCAGGGGGGCTGCGAAGGCGGCGCTGACGCAAAACGTCAGCCGCGAGTTGCCCGCGCACAGGGCGGCCACATCGGTGCGCCATTGCTCGAGTGTGCCGGCCTGCTTGAACTGCGAGACCACGCCGGACGGCGATTGGAACATCACCAGTTCATCCCCCTCGCCGAGCGTGCGATCCGGCAGCACGTAGACGTCGCCATGCCAGCCGATGCGATCGGTGCAGCGCACGCGCACATCAGTCTGTCGCGTCTGGATGTAGACCGTGAGCTGGTTCTTCGCAGCCGTACCGGCACCGATCTGCAGTCCCATTGACAAGAGGATCGATCGATACTGGGTGCCGTCACCGGAGAGCAGGCTGGCCGGCATCGCCCAGCGCTTGGGCTGGCCATCGGGATCGGAGAATTCGAGCAGGTAGCCCCATTCCCCATTGCTCGCGTCGCGCGTCTTGGCCGTCACCTGCAGCGGCGAGCAGATCCACTGCGCCGGCAGTGCGTCGCCTTGCTGGTTGAAGCCGTGATACCAGACGCCCAGCTCGTCGACCCGGAAGAACGGCCGGCTCACGCTGGCCGCGTCGCTTGCCTTTTCGTGGGTGCGCGCCCGGCTCGCTTTGCTGCTGCCGGTATCGGCTGCAGGCTTGTCCTTGGCGGGCGCAGGTGACTTGCTCTGTTCGGACTGCGCCACGACCTGGGCGATCTGCGCGCGCACCACCTCAGCCCCTTGGGCCAGCAGCAGGTCATTGAAGTCGGTCGCACCAGCCGGCAACCCCTGCGGCTTGCACCAGTGGCCTTCCACCAGGCGCGCCGCGCGCTCGGCCGCCTGCACGCCGGGATTGCGCCCCGTGGTCTTCTCGGTTTCGGTATCGTCGTCGGCGCACAGCAGCAGGCGCACGCCCGGGTGCTGCTGGCGCAGCGCGCGCGCCACATGCGGCAGGTTCGTCGCATTGACCGCCACGGCCACCGGATGGCCGGTTGCCTCATGCAGGGCGGCAGCCGTCGCATAGCCCTCGGCCAGCAGCAGCCAGCCGGCCTCGTCGACCGTCCCCAATAGGTGCCAGCAGCCCGATACCCGAGCGCCGCGTAGGAAACGCTTCTCGCCATTGGCGAAGATCCGCTGCACATTCCACAGCTGGCCCTGCCCGTCGACCAGCGGCAGCAGCAGGGTGTCGCCCTGATAACGCACGCCATGCCCGGCAATGGCCTTTTTCGTGAGATAGGGCGACGATCCGTCCGCCGAGGCTGCAGACCACAGTTCGCCCGCTTTGGCGGCAGCAGCGGCCTGCTCGGCGGCTCTGGCGGCCTCCTCGGCCTGCTGCTGCTCGGCGCGCTGCTGCCGGCGCGTGGCCAGCTCGGCGTCTGACAAAGCCGGCAGCGGGGTGAGGTGCTTGCTGTCGAAGCCGCGCTGCTTGGCCTCGCTGATCAGCGTGGCAATGGTCACGCCGCCGCCGGCCTTGAAGCTCTTCCAGCTATCGTTCACGGCGCGCGCCTTGTAGTTCGGAGCCCCCTTGCTCCACTCGTCGAACAGCGCAAAGCCCTCTTGCCCGAACTCGGATTTCAGGGCCATCCCGATACGCAGCCACAGGTCGCGCACGTCGGACGGAATGTGGGCCAGTGCAGCGCGGGCGGTATCGATCGACACGACGCGGTTCATGCGTGCCCCCGCGCACCGGCGATCTCGAATGCACTGGCCGAGGGGCCGGCAATGCCTCGGGCCTGCATCAGGTGACGCTGCAGGTGGCCCAGATAGCCAGCGGTGAAAGCATCGATGCAGGCGCGCAGCAGCTCGGCATCATGGTCGCCGGAGGCTGCCATGCCCACCTCAACCGACTGACGGAAAGCGCTCAGCGACAGCGATACATGGTCGTGCAGCGCCACGCGTGGCAGATGGACGAGCAGCTCGGCAGCCGAGCTGACGCCGGCGTCGACGCAGAACTGGAATTGCTCGCTGATCTCGAGCTCGAGCACCGGCAGGTGCGCTTCGCCGGTTGCGCGCAGCAGTGCACGCGGTAAGGGAGATTTAGTCATCTTTGGCCTCGTCATTCTTTTTGGCAGAGGGCATCGCGGCTTTGGACGCGCGGCAGTTACTGCTGAAAATAAAGTTGTCAGCTTCTCTGGACAGGGCATCCAGCGAGCCGATGACCATCCGCAGCAGCACCGCACGGTGAAACGCCCCTAGCATCGGAGCGTCCCCGTCTTCAGCGGTCATCTCGTCGCGTTCAATCATCTCGAGCGTGAGCTTTGCCCCTAAGGTGATATCCAGCGTTCGGCTAATCAGCCCATGTGATGGGTGGTCGCTTCCCTCTTTAAAGTTTGTGAATTCCTTGAAGAGGTGAGCAGGTTGTTTGCCGGTCGCGTTACTCATGGCCGCCTCCCTGTCGACGCCAAGGGTTGTGAGCTGAACTCACATCCTTGGTCGTCTCCCTGCATGCTTCGTGTCCGGTGAATGTCAACGCCGGTGACATTTTTGGCGCTTGGCTTTCGGCTTTTTGTCGCAGATGCCTCAGGACTGCGCACCTCAGCCAATCGCACCGGCAGTGCAGCCGGGATGCGCTCTTGACGCTTTTTCGCTTCAGCGTTGAATTCCGAGCGCATGATGAGCACGCAAAAGCGGCGAGCCCCCTCGGAAAGGCACGGGAAAATTCGTGTGAAGGCGTCAATCTCGCCTTCGACCAGACCGAGCAGCCTTAACGCGCGCTCCGCTTCTTCGCCGGCCGGTGCTGCAGAATCGTTGGATACCAGCTCAAGATGACGCGCGCGTGCGGGTGGATTACGCATGGCGGCCTCCGTGCAGCTGGAAACTTCCTGCCTGCCGTTCACGGTCCGACGACAAAGCCACGACACCGCGCATGAACTGGGCGAATTGCTGATCTTGCTGGGCAGCCCACCACCGGCGGTGCTCAGCCGCGGCACGGGCTTGGCCTTCCTTGCTACTCAGGAAGGCCACTTTGGCCCGATCCCTTTCTTTCAGACGACGCTCATCGGGGCAGTCCCATGATTGACGCACCTGATACCAGCTCAAGCACCAGCAGTCGGCCGAGCGCGCCATCGGCAGGTCCTTGAATTCCTTGCACTCGCCTCGGGTGCGATGGATCGAGGAAAGCGTCCACTGCCATCGTCCGGCCATCCAGTGCGCGGTCTGTCGACCGCTGGGCCACCGTATGTCAGCGGGGATCAGCCCCAAGGACTCGAGCTGGAGGCGTGAGCCATAGCAGGTTGATCGGCCTGCCTCAGGATCGAGCATGAAAACCGGCTCATCGAAAAAATCGGATGGCGCAGGCTGCAAGCGAGATTCACGCATGGCCGCCTCCGTGCGCTTTGAAGTTACGCGCATGGCGCGTGCTGCGGGCGGTGAAGGCCAGTACATGGCACATGAAGCGGGCAAAGGCCCGATCCTGTTGCGCCTCCCACCAGCGCCGGCTCTCGCGCGCGGCATAGGCCTTGCCCTCTGCGGTGCTGCGAAACATCATCTCGGCCAGCTCGCGGGTTTTCAGGCGGATCTCGCAGGCCTCAAGGGCTTCGCCCATCCGGTGCCGGCGCAGACGCCAGTAGTCGGCCTTTCCGGTTATGGGCAACCGCTTGCCGCGACAGTCCTTGCGTAGTGCTCGGCGCAGGGTCCAGTGCCAGGGGCCGTCCATCCAGCCCGCAAACTGCCCGGGCTCGGGCCACGGCGCTTCACCAGGAATGAGCCTGTCGACCTCGAGCTGCGTGCGCGTGCCGTAGAACTCTGTCGAGCCGAAGGCACAATCGATGAACAGCACGGGCTCATCGAGAAATTCATTGATCAGGGAAGGGGATACGGCCGCGTGCTGCGGCACAGGCGCGCGCAAGGTCGCGCGCGGAGGGGTGTCAGCCATGATGACTCCAGTTGGACAGGTTTTGAACCTGCCGCCCTCCACGCCAATGAAGGGCGGCAGAACCGTGCGGGGTTGGCGTACCGGCAACTGGAACCGGCAGGGGCTCGCGCCCCTCCCCACACGGCCTGCCATAAGCAAAGCCATGCGCGCTGCACGCAAAAACAAAAGCCGCGGAACCAAAGGTGGGCGCGGCTTGCAGCGCCAGTTGATCGGGACGCCAATCCCGTATCGCTTCTTTTTCAGCGATGGGCGGAGCATAGCGCGCAGGAAGGGGCGTGGCAAGCGCCTTGCCGGCGCGGCCGTCGGGCGCCGCGCTCATGCGCCTGCCGATTGTTTTTTGACGTACGCACCGTCCGCGATAGCCAACTCGATCCATTCCCTGACGGAGGCATGGATGAGCCCATCGCTGCCTTCGAGCTTGCCGTCGGGATGGATCAGGCAAAATCCGTTTTCGACGATACCGCCCACCGTAATCGGGCTCGGGAAAAGGTACGGCGACTGGAATTCGAAACCCAACACGCTACGGCGAGGCGGTTCGTGCTCCGGATGGTTGGGGTCGATTTCGGTGGCATCGAGTACCAGCATGCCGATGGGGGCAGGAAGTCGGCCGCTCATTTCGCCACCCCGCGCGGCTGGGCATCGATCCACGCATCGACCTCGCTGGTCTTCCAGGCGATGGTGCGCCCGAGGCGGATCGGCTGCGGGAAGTCGCCCCGCTTCACTCGGCGGTAGATCTCGGTGCGGGAAAGGGTCGTTTTGATCGAGACTGACTGCTGACGCAGCAGCGGGTCGGACACTTCGGCGGACGGTCGTTTCATCAGGTTCTCCTGTGTTGGGGCCGCACCGAAGGAACCGGGCGGCACAGGCAGAACCGTATAAAACTCAGCGTGAAAGAAAAATTGGGGCTGACCCCGTCAGGGGGAGGTTTTGGCGAACTATTTTTGTTTGCGCTCGCGGCCGCCGCTGAATTTAAAGCCGGGGACGGCTTCCTTCGCCCACTGTCTCAGCGTCTCGTCGTTGTATTTGTCTTTCGGGAGCCATGCCATCTCCGGATGCCGCCGAAGCTCCGGGATATTCTTGAATGCGCCTTCCAGCTCTAGGAATATGTGTTTGAAGCGCGCCTTGGCTTCAGCATCAGCCCGGTTGGTGGTGCCGACCGTACTTCTTCCCAGCTTTTCGTCGGTCTGCTTGAATAGCTGTTGGAGCTTGTCGTTCTCCTCGGCGAGCTGTTGCGCTGCCTGCTGCTCGGTCAAGCTGGAAAACCCGATCAAGTCATGCAGGAAGTCATAATCGACTGGGAACTCTTCCAGCAATGCGTCAACCTGGTCGCGGTCGCCTTTCCGCAGCGCGGTGGCCATCCAGCACGCAACGTGCCGACGGATATAGCCAGCAAAGGCGATCTCGGCGGGGCGAGTCTCCTCGCGGGCACTGGCCACGAGCTGGACGAGCTCGAGCGCCCGGGCCTGCTCTTGCAATCTGCGTAGCGTCTCAAGCGACTGGCCGAGCTGTGTCTCTAATTGGTGGGCGACTGGCACGAAAGAGGCGAGGCGGTCCCACAGACCCGTGACGTTCGCCAGAGGGCCGGCAATCTCATCCAGTTGATTCCTCACCCGGATAGCCTCTGACAAGCGCCCCAGACCGCCGAACTGTTCGCCCACCCGACGTACATCTTCGACGAGCTTCTCTCGCCAACGGTTATCAGCTTTCATCGTCAATTCTAGAGGCGCTTAAGGCCAAACACTTAGGGTCGATCTGCGGGCAGCCGGCACCGGGCGGTGCGCAGCAATTTCTTGCGCGCGCGTTTCTTTATGTGCCCTGCAGTTTCCAGCGCAGGGGCAACCGAATGATAACGCTGGAAAAGAGCGGGGCAGGGGCTTGTGCACCGGTGGGGCGGATTGCCGAGGGTGGCCGAGCAGCGATTTGCCAGCGGACCGTCAGTTCGACAGGCAGCGACTGTCGGCTGCCCCCACTTTGCCCCCAGTTTGCCCCCACAAATAAATATATTTTTGGGGACAAGAAAAACGAGGATTTATGCGGGTTTTCAGGCGTTTTTCTGCCTGCCCCCATGCCCCCAACGAAAAATCCGTCCGGCAAAATGCCGTTTACGCTGCGGAGGGCTTGAACGCGATGACGTCAGCCCCGGATTTCAGGCGATCCAGGTGATCCGCCCACGCTTGCATCATCGCGCGCCGGTCTTCCAGATGGGTCGTGCGGTTGTAGGCGCGGCCCAGCGGATCGCGCACCGCATGCGCGAGCTGGTGCTCGATGATGTGTGGCGGGATCTTCAGCTCTTCGTCGAGGATGGTCCGGGCCATCGCACGAAAGCCATGTCCGCTCATCTCTTCCTTCGAGATGCCCATGCGCCTCAGTGCCGAGAGCACCGCGTTGTCGCTCATCGGGCGCGTGCGCGTGCGCGGGCTGGGGAATACGTACTCCCCGCCGCCGGTCAGCGGTTGCAGCTCGCGCAGCAGGGCCACGGCCTGCGTCGCCAGCGGAACAATGTGCGGGGTCTTCGTCTTGGAGACCATGTAGCGCCATTCGGCAGCCTCGAGGTCGATCTCGGCCCAGCGCGCAAAGCGCAGTTCACCCGGACGCACGAAGACCAGTGGTGCAAGCCGGAGGGCGCACCGCACGGTGTGGCTGCCCTGGTACCCGTCGAGCGCGCGCAGCAGTGCCCCCACCTGCTTGGACTCGGTGACGGCTGCGAAGTGTTTTCGACGCGCGCGTGCTGAGGGCAGTGCACCGCGCAGGTCGCCCGAAGGATCGCGCTCAGCGCGTCCTGTCGCCACGGCATAACGAAAGACCTGACCGCAGTTTGCCAGGACGCGGTGCGCGGTCTCGAGCGCCCCTCGGCTCTCGATGCGTCGCACGGTGGCCAGCAGCTCGGGGGCGGTGATCTCGGCAATCGGCCGCGCACCCAGCCAGGGAAAGACGTCCCTCTCCATTCGGCCGACAATCTTCGAGGTATGCGACTCGGCCCATCCCTCCTCGTGCTTGAGCAGCCATTCGCGGGCGACGGCTTCGAAACTGTTGGCCGCTCGCTCGGTGCGCGATGCCTTTTGTGCCTTGCGCATCTCGCCAGGATCGATGCCCTGATCAATGAGGCGCTTGGCCTCAGTGCGCTTGGCGCGGGCCTCGCCGAGCGAGACTTCCGGGTACTTGCCGAAGGCGAGCGTGCGTCTTGCGTCGCCGAAGCGGTAGTCCATGCGCCAGTAGCGCACGCCGTCCGGGTTTACCAGCAGGTAGAGACCACCGCCGTCGGCGAGCTTGTACGGCTTGTCCTTGCCCTTGGCATTGCGCGGCTGGGTATCAGTGAGTGGAGGGACGATTTTGGGCATTTTGACGGTATCTCCTCGGCCGGACAGGCCAGATACCGTCAAAAATACCGTCAAACTTCTGGGCTGCCAAGGCACGGTGAGGTACGTCAGGCAACAAAAAACCCGCAGATTCTCTAGGAATTCTGCGGGTTTTGGGGCTTCCTGAAACCTCAGGAAACAGTGTTTTGGTGGTGATAGGTGGACTTGAACCACCGACCCCAGCATTATGAGTGCTGTGCTCTAACCAACTGAGCTATATCACCACGAAGCCCGGTATTATGTTCGGAAAGTCCCTGACTGTCAATCGACGAGGGATCGTATCTGTTCGACAATCTGCCCGGTGGCGTCGTGCGCGAGGCAATCGATGGCGATGCGGTCGTCCATGCTCCGCAGCCAGGTCAGCTGCCGTTTGGCCAGCTGGCGCGTGGCGGCGATGCCCTGCTCGCGCAG
>JAIXXL010000029.1 GCA_027490755.1 Betaproteobacteria bacterium | reverse complement strand
TGCTTCTTCGACAGGATCGTCGTGATCGCCGCCGTCAAAGTCGTCTTGCCATGGTCAACGTGACCAATCGTCCCCACATTCACGTGCGGCTTGGTCCGCTCGAACTTTTCCTTTGCCATGATGAGTGCTCCTGGGTACTGGGTGATTACTTCTTGTTGATGATGGCGTCGGCAACGTTGCGCGGCGCTTCCGAGTAGTGCTTGAATTCCATCGAGTAGGTGGCGCGACCTTGGGTCAGCGAACGCAACGTGGTGGAGTAGCCGAACATCTCCGACAGCGGCACCTCACAACGTACGGCCTTGCCGCCACCCGGCATGTCGTCCATACCCTGGATGACACCACGGCGAGACGACAGGTCGCCCATGACGTCGCCCATCTTCTCTTCCGGGGTCTCCACCTCGACCGCCATGATCGGCTCCAGCAGGACCGGCTGCGCCTTGCGGCAGCCGTCCTTGAAGGCCATCGAGGCGGCCATGCGGAATGCGTTCTCGTTCGAGTCGACGTCATGGTACGAACCGTCGAACAGGGTCGCCTTGATGTCGACAACCGGGAAGCCGGCGAGCACGCCGTTGCCCAGCGAGTCGATCAGGCCCTTTTCGACCGCGGGGATGTACTCGCGCGGTACCGTGCCGCCCTTGATGGCGTCGACGAACTCGAAGCCCTTGCCGGCTTCGGCCGGCTCGAGCTTGAGCCAGACGTGGCCGTACTGGCCGCGGCCGCCCGACTGCTTGACGAACTTGCCTTCGATCTCGACCGAGCCACGGATTGCTTCGCGGTAGGCCACTTGCGGCGCACCGACGTTGGCCTCGACGTTGAACTCGCGCTTCATGCGGTCGACGATGATCTCGAGGTGCAGCTCGCCCATGCCCGAGATGATGGTCTGGCCGGATTCTTCGTCGGTCCGCACGCGGAACGACGGGTCTTCCTGGGCAAGACGGCCAAGTGCCAGACCCATCTTCTCCTGGTCGGCCTTGGTCTTCGGTTCGACGGCGACGTGGATCACCGGCTCCGGGAATTCCATGCGCTCGAGCGTCACGACGGCCGCCGGGTCGCACAGCGTCTCGCCGGTGGTGACCTGCGACAGACCGATTGCGGCGGCGATGTCGCCTGCGCGCACTTCTTCGATCTCTTCGCGCTTGTTGGCGTGCATCTGCACCAGACGGCCGATGCGCTCCTTCTTGCCCTTGATCGGGTTGTAGACCGAGTCGCCGGTCTTGACCACGCCCGAATAGACGCGGATGAAGGTCAGCTGGCCGACGAACTTGTCGGTCATCAGCTTGAATGCCAGCGCAGAGAACTTCTCGCCGTCATCAGCGCTGCGGGTCACCGCTTGGTCCTTCTCGTCGGTGCCATCGACCGGGGGAATGTCCACCGGCGCCGGCAGGAACTCGATGACCGCGTCAAGCATGGCTTGCACGCCCTTGTTCTTGAACGCCGAGCCGCACAGCATGGGGACGATCTCGCCCTTGATGGTGCGATCGCGCAGCGCCTTCTTCAGCTCTTCCTCAGACAGGTCGCCCTCACCGAGGTACTTCTCCATGATCTCTTCGGAGGCTTCGGCGGCGGCTTCGAGCATCTTCTCGCGCCACTCGGCGGCCTTCGCCTTGAGCTCGGCAGGGATCTCGCCGTATTCGAACTTGGTGCCCTGGTTGGCCTCGTCCCAGATGATCGAGCGCATCTTGATCAGGTCGACCACGCCGGAGAACCCTTCCTCGGCGCCGATCGGGATCTGCACCGGGATCGGGTTGGCCTTGAGGCGCGCGCGCATCTGGTCGTGCACCTTGAAGAAGTCAGCGCCCTGACGGTCCATCTTGTTGACGAACGCGAGACGCGGCACGCCGTACTTGTTGGCCTGGCGCCACACCGTCTCGGACTGCGGCTGCACGCCGCCGACCGCGCAGTACACCATGCACGCACCGTCCAACACGCGCATCGAGCGCTCGACTTCGATGGTGAAGTCGACGTGGCCCGGGGTATCGATGATGTTGATGCGGTGCTCGGGGAAGTTGTTGGCCATGCCCTTCCAGAAGCAGGTGGTGGCCGCCGAGGTGATGGTGATGCCGCGCTCCTGCTCCTGCTCCATCCAGTCCATCGTCGCGGCGCCTTCGTGCACCTCACCGATCTTGTGGTTGACACCCGTGTAGAACAGGATGCGCTCGGTGGTGGTGGTCTTGCCGGCGTCGATGTGCGCCGAGATGCCGATGTTGCGGTAACGCTCGATGGGGGTGGTGCGGGCCACGGTACTGTCCTTGGATACGGGTGATACGGTTTAGAAGCGGAAGTGCGAGAAGGCCTTGTTGGCTTCGGCCATGCGGTGCACTTCTTCGCGCTTCTTGATGGCGCCGCCGCGGTTCTCGGAGGCTTCGATCAGCTCGGCAGCGAGGCGTGCATCCATCGACTTCTCGCCGCGCTTACGGGCAGAGTCGCGCAGCCAGCGCATGGCCAGAGCGGCGCGGCGCGAGGGACGGACTTCGACCGGCACCTGGTAGTTGGCGCCGCCGACACGACGGCTCTTCACTTCAACCATCGGCTTGGCATTGCTGACAGCGAGATTGAAGACTTCGAGCGGGTCCTTGCCGGTCTTGCTCGAGATGTTGTTGAGCGCGCCGTAGGCGATACGCTCGGCAACAGCCTTCTTGCCATCCAGCATGAGGACGTTGATGAATTTGGTCAGGTCAACGCTGCCGAACTTGGGGTCGGCAAGGATGACGCGCTTGGGTACTTCGCGACGACGTGGCATGTTGGACCTCTATCAGGCTTTGGGCCGCTTGGCGCCGTACTTCGAGCGCGACTGCTTGCGGTCCTTGACGCCGGCGGTGTCGAGCGACCCGCGGACGGTGTGGTAACGGACGCCCGGAAGATCCTTGACGCGGCCGCCACGGATCAGCACAACCGAGTGCTCCTGCAGGTTGTGGCCCTCACCACCGATGTACGAGATGACCTCGAAACCGTTGGTCAGGCGCACCTTGCAAACCTTGCGCAGTGCAGAGTTCGGCTTCTTCGGCGTGGTGGTGTAGACGCGAGTGCAGACTCCGCGCTTTTGCGGGCTGGCGTTCAGCGCCGGGACCTTGCTCTTCGACTGGATCGGCTGACGACCCTTGCGCAGCAACTGGCTGATGGTTGGCATGTTCGTTATCCAAAAAAGCGGGACGGCACCGGCCGCCCCGATTCCGGGAAGCGCCTGAAAGACGCAAGCCCGCGTACTAAAAAAGAGGCCGGAGTCTATAGACAGCCGGCCCCGAGTGTCAAGCCGCGTCGGCACCCTCCGGCGGCGGCGAGGCCTCACCACCCTCGGTGGCAAGCGCTTCGGCCTGTGCTTCGGCCATCTCCTGATCGACCGCCGCAAAACCCGCGGCCAGTTCGTTCTCGGTGCGGTTGCGACGGTTGGTGTGGTAAGCCAGACCGGTACCCGCCGGGATCAGACGGCCAACGATGACGTTCTCCTTGAGACCGCGGAGTTCGTCGCGCTTGCCCATGATCGCGGCCTCGGTCAGCACGCGGGTGGTCTCCTGGAAGGAGGCCGCGGAGATGAACGAGTCGGTCGACAGCGAGGCCTTGGTGATGCCCAGCAGCACATAGTCGAAGTTGGCTGCCTGCAGACCAGCTGCACGCACACGTTCGTTCTCCTCGAGCAGCTCGGCGCGCTCGACCTGCTCACCCGGGATGAAGCGGGTGTCGCCCGGGTCGGTGATGTTCACGCGACGCAGCATCTGGCGGACGATCACCTCGATGTGCTTGTCGTTGATCTTCACGCCCTGGAGACGGTAGACGTCCTGGACCTCGTCGGTGATGTAGCGCGCCAGCGCCTCGACGCCCTGCAGACGCAGGATGTCGTGGGGATCCGGCGGACCATCGACGATGGTCTCGCCCTTGTTGACCACCTGGCCATCGTGGACGGTGACGTGCTTGTCCTTGCTGATCAGGTACTCATGCGGGACGCCGTCCATGTCGGTGAAGATCAGACGCTGCTTGCCCTTGGTGTCCTTGCCGAACGAGGCGACACCAGTGATCTCGGCCAGCATGCCGGCGTCCTTCGGGCTGCGCGCCTCGAACAGTTCGGCAACACGCGGCAGACCGCCGGTGATGTCGCGCGTCTTCGAGGTCTCCTGCGGGATCCGCGCCAGCACTTCGCCGACGCCGACTTCCTGACCGTCCTTGACGGTGATGATGGAGCCGACCTGGAAGGCGATGGCCACCGGCATCTCGGTACCCGGGATGCGAAGTTCCTCACCGTTGGCGTCGAGCAGCTTGACCTGCGGACGCACACCCTTGGCGGAGGCGCTGCCGCGGCGCTTGGGATCGATGACCACCAGCGTCGACAGGCCGGTGACTTCGTCGATCTGCTTGGCCACGGTGACGCCTTCCTCGACGTTCTCGAAGCGGACGCGGCCCGGGTGCTCGGTGATGATGGGGCGGGTGTGCGGGTCCCAGGTGGCCAGCGTGGTGCCGGCCTTGGCCGCCTTGCCGTCCATCACCAGCAGGGTGGCGCCGTACGGGATCTTGTGCTGCTCGCGTGAGCGGCCCTGCTCGTCCTGCACCAGAACCTCGCCGCTGCGTGAGATGACGATCTGCTCGCCGCGGGCGTTGGTGACATAGCGCATGGTCGGCGTGAAACGCACCGTGCCGGCGCTCTTGGTGTCGACCTGGCTGGCAGCAGCGGCACGCGATGCTGCACCACCGATGTGGAAGGTGCGCATCGTCAACTGCGTGCCCGGCTCGCCGATCGACTGGGCAGCGATGACACCCACCGCCTCGCCGACGTTGACCATCTGGCCACGACCGAGGTCACGGCCATAGCACTTGGCGCAAAGGCCGTGACGGGTGTCGCAGGTCAGCGGGGTGCGGACCTTGACCTCGTCGACGCCGGCGGTCTCGATTCGCTCGACCTTGTCTTCGTCCAGCAGAGTGCCGGCCTCGAACAGGGTCTCCTGCGACTCGGGATCGACCACGTCGAAGGCCACCACGCGGCCGAGGATGCGCTCGCGCAGGGCCTCAACTACTTCGCCGCCCTCGACCAAAGCACGCATGGCGACGCCGTTGGTGGTGCCGCAGTCGTCTTCGGTAACCACCAGATCCTGCGTCACGTCGACCAGACGACGGGTCAGGTAACCCGAGTTCGCGGTCTTCAGCGCGGTATCGGCCAAGCCCTTACGGGCGCCGTGGGTAGAGATGAAGTACTGCAGAACGTTGAGGCCTTCGCGGAAGTTTGCGGTGATCGGGGTCTCGATGATCGAGCCGTCAGGCTTGGCCATCAGGCCGCGCATGCCGGCCAGCTGGCGGATCTGGGCGGCAGAACCGCGCGCGCCCGAGTCGGCCATCATGTAGATCGAGTTGAACGACTCCTGCTCGACCGTGTCGCCCTTGCGGTTGACCACCGACTCCTTGGAAAGGTGCTTCATCATCGCCTTGGCGACGTCGTCACCGGCGCGACCCCAGATGTCGACCACCTTGTTGTAGCGCTCGCCCTGGGTCACCAGACCCGAGCTGTACTGGGCGTCGATCTCCTTCACCTCGGCCGAGGCGGCGGCGATGATGGTGTCCTTCTCGGCCGGGACGCGCATGTCGTCGGCGCAGAAGCTCATGCCGGCACGGGTGGCGTAGCTGAAGCCGGTGTACATCAGCTTGTCGGCAAAGATGACCGTCTCGCGCAGGCCGACGCGGCGGAAGCTGCCGTTGATCAGGCGCGAGATCTCCTTCTTCTTCAATGCCTTGTCGATCAGCTCGAAGGGCAGGCCCTTGGGCAGGATGCTCGACAGGATGGCGCGGCCGGCGGTGGTATCGCGACGCACCAGGCGCTCGGTCCAGCCGTCATTGCCGTCGGCCACGTACTCGCGCAGACGCACGGTCACACGAGCGTGCAGCTCCAGCTCGCGGTTGGCGTAGGCGCGCTCGAGCTCGGCGAGGTCGGCCAGCACCATGCCCTCACCCTTGGCGTTCACGCGCTCACGGGTCATGTAGTACAGCCCCAGAACGATGTCCTGCGACGGCACGATGATCGGCTCGCCGTTGGCCGGCGAGAGCACGTTGTTGGAGGCCAGCATCAGGGTACGGGCTTCCATCTGCGCCTCGAGCGACAGCGGCACGTGGACGGCCATCTGGTCACCGTCGAAGTCGGCGTTGAAGGCCGAGCAGACCAGCGGATGCAGCTGGATCGCCTTGCCTTCGATGAGCACCGGCTCGAAAGCCTGGATGCCCAGACGGTGCAGCGTCGGCGCGCGGTTGAGCAGGATCGGGTGCTCGCGGATGACCTCTTCGAGGATGTCCCAGACCTCCGGCACTTCCATCTCGACCAGCTTCTTGGCGGCCTTGATGGTGGTCGCCATGCCGTTCAGTTCGAGCTTGTTGAAGATGAAGGGCTTGAACAGCTCGAGCGCCATCTTCTTCGGCAGGCCGCACTGGTGCAGCTTGAGCGTCGGGCCGACCACGATGACCGAACGGCCCGAGTAGTCGACGCGCTTGCCCAGAAGGTTCTGGCGGAAGCGGCCGCCCTTGCCTTTGATCATGTCGGCCAGCGACTTCAGCGGACGCTTGTTCGCGCCGGTCATGGCCTTGCCGCGGCGACCGTTGTCGAGCAGCGAGTCGACGGCCTCTTGCAGCATCCGCTTCTCGTTGCGCACGATGATCTCGGGCGCGCGCAGTTCAAGCAGGCGCTTGAGGCGGTTGTTGCGGTTGATGACGCGACGGTAGAGGTCGTTGAGGTCCGAGGTGGCGAAACGGCCGCCGTCCAGCGGCACCAGCGGACGCAGGTCCGGCGGCAGCACCGGCAGCACGTTCATGACCATCCACTCGGGCTTGATGCCCGACTTCTGGAAGGCCTCGAGCACCTTGAGGCGCTTGGCGTACTTCTTGATCTTGGTGTCTGACGAGGTCTTGGAGAGCTCGTCGCGCAGCTTCTCGACCTCGCTGCTGATGTCGATGCTGGAGAGCAGCGCGGCGACGCCCTCGGCACCCATCATCGCGGTGAACTCGTCGCCGAGCTCCTCGAGCTTCGCGTAGTAGTCGTCCTCGTTCATGATCTGGCAGCGCTTGAGGCCGGTCAGACCAGGATCGGTCACCACATATGCTTCGAAGTAGAGGACGCGCTCGATATCGCGCAGCGTCATGTCGAGCACCATGCCCAGACGCGACGGCAGGCTCTTTAGGAACCAGATGTGCGCGACCGGGCTGGCCAGCTCGATGTG
>JAIXXL010000017.1 GCA_027490755.1 Betaproteobacteria bacterium | reverse complement strand
CCAACGGGCGGCCCCCGTCGGGTGTCCTTTTCGAAGCGACTTTCGAGCGCAGCGAGCAGGAGCGAGAACAAGTGACACCCGAGGTAGTGGGCCGCCCCCACCCCGCCGGTAGGCCCGGCCCGCCACTCCCCCAGGTGGTGGGCCGCCCCCACCGTGCTGAAATCAAAGCCGGGCCAGCCACAACCCTACCCCGGTCAGCAGCAGCGACCCGGCCAAGTGCATGGCCGCCAGCAGGAAGCCCTGCAGCGGGGCGCCGCCGGTCAGCAGCGCCGTCACCTCGGCCGAGAAGGTGCTGAAGGTGGTCAGCGCGCCCAGCAGGCCGGTGATGGCGAACGGCCGCCAAGCCGGGTCCAGCGCGCCGCGCTCGATCAGCCCCAGCAGCAGGCCGATGGCCAGCCCGCCCAGTAGGTTGGCGGCGACTGTACCCAGCGGGATCCAGGCGTGGCGGCTGTTGAGCCACAGGCTCAGCCCGTAACGCCCCCACGCGCCCACCACGGCGCCGGCGGCGATGGCGATCCACGGGTTGGCGAGCAGGGCAGGGGCGGGCATCACGTCTGGTGGTTGGCAAGGGCCTCGCACCGTGGGGCGGCGCATTGGCGTGACGGCAGTGTAACGTGCCGCGCATGAGCGCCCACGCCGTCAGCACCCGCCGCCCCGTCGCCTGGTCGCTCGCCATCACCCTGGCCGGGCTGGCCGGCGTCGCCGCCCTCGACAAGCTGCTCACCGTGCGCCTGGGCGCGGTGGCGCTGGCGCAGTGGTCGCAGCTGCAGTCGCTCGGCGAGCTGGTGGCCGGGGTGGTGGGTGCCGGCCTGACACAGGGGTTGGTGGTGCTGGCCGCCCCGGCCGGCGACCACGCGCTGCAGATGCGCTGGCTGTGGCTGTCGGTGCTGATGGGGCTGGCGGTCACGCTGCCGGTGGCGTTGCTCGCCGGCGTGCCCGGTCTGCCGGTGGCGGGCTGGATGGCCGGTTCGCTGGATGCTTTGGACAGCCCCGCCTTGCTCGCGGCGGTCGTGCTGGCCGGCGCCTGGCTTGGGATCGGCCACATGCAGCTCGGCGCACTGTGGACCGCGCGCGGCCACCTGGCCACTGCCTTTGTCATCACGCTCGGCTTGACCATCGTCAGCCTGCTGGCCGGGGCGTTGGCGCCGCCGCACGACCTGCCGCTGTGGCTCGCCGCCAGCCGCGCGCTGCTGGTGGCGGCGCTGTTGGCGCTGGTCTGGGTGGGCGTGCGGCCGCACGTGGCCACCCCCGACTGGCGCCACTGGTCGCGCACGCACCGCGCCGAGCTGGCGCGCTTCCTCTGGATGGGCGTGGCGATCGGCGTGCTCACCCCGGTCGGGCAGATGCTGGCGCGCAGCAGCGTCGCCGCGCAGCACGGCTGGGAGGCGGTGGCCGCCATGCAGGGCCTGTGGCGCATGGGTGCGTGGGTGGGCAGCGTGGCGGCCGGGCTGATGGCGCTGTGGCTGCTGCCGCGCTGGTCGCGCGCCGGCCACCCGCCGGCTGCCCGCACCCTGCTGCGCGACGGCTTGAAGGTGGTGCTGCCGGCGTGGCTGTGCCTGCTGGCGGTGTGGTGGTGGCAGGCGCCGCTGGCCACGCTCATGTTCGACGCGCGTTTTGCCGTGCCGCCGGCGGTGGCGGCGGGCTTTTTGTTTGGCGAGGCGGTCCGCGCCTTCTCCTGGATCTTCCTGTTCGGCCTGATGGCCAGCCGGCGCACGCTGGCGGTGGTGCTCACCGAGTTCGCATCGCTGCCGCTGTTCGCCACGCTGGTGTGGCTGGTGCCGACCGCCGGCCTGGTGGGGGTCGGGCAGCTGTACGCCGCCACCTACCTGGTCTACGCAGCCTCGCTGGCGCTGTGTTTCACCGCCCGAAGAGCCGCCTAGCGCCCAAACAGCCCCTTGAGGTCGCGCACGCTGTCCTTCACGCCCTTGGCCTGGTCCTTCACATCGCGGACCGTCTCCTTCGCCGCTTCCTTTGCGGCACCCGGGTTCGCCAGCGCCTTCTGCACCACGTCGGGGGTCAGCATGGCGGCAAAGTCGATGCTGTATTGCGGCGCCGCCAGCGGCCCGTACAGCTTCACCGGCACCGTGATGCCGGCCAGCTGAGAGCGCTCCTCGCCACCCTGGCCCTCGCGGCTGGCCACCAGGCTCGCCTTCACGCCGTAGTCCAGTTGCGCCTTCACCAGGTCCACCGTGCCGGCGCCGGCCACCCGCAGCAGCGGGCTCTTCATCGCCAGGTCGCGGTTGTCCAGCACACCGTCGCGGATGGTGAAGCTGGCGGTCATCTCGGAGAAGTCGGTGCGCTTGTTCTTGACTGTGGTCCCGGTCTCCTTGCCCAGCACCTTGCGCACGGCTGAGCGCATCTCGCGGATGCTCGAGTTGATGTCGAGGCCCTTCACCGCGCCATCGCGTAGCACCACGGCGCCATCGCCGTTGAGGGCCTGGGTCAGCGCCGCCGCCGTCGCGCCCTGCGTCGTCACCCGGATGTCGACGTCGCCCTTGCCGGCCAGCAGGTCGCTGCTGCTGAACCGCGCGATCACCTTGGCGATGTCGACCTCGCGCGCGCGCAGGTCGGCACGCAGCGACGGCGTTCCGGCCGCTTCGGCGCCCAGCGTTCCGCCCAGCGCGTGGCCGTCGATGTGGCCCTCGAAGCGCACATCGGCACTGCGCGCGGCGGCGTTGGCGCCAAGTTCGCCGCTGATGCTCGCCTGCACCGGCCCGCCGGCCAGCTTCGGGCTGCTGGCGGTCAGGTCCAGCGCGAACTTGGGCACGCGCAGGGTCTGGCTGGCCAGCGCCAGCTCGGCCGGGCCCTTCAGCGTGCCGTTCAGGTCCACCAGCTGCTGCTTGGCGCTGAACTGCAGCGCCAGATCCTGCAGGCTCAACCGGTTCTGGGCCAGGTCGAAGCGCAAGGGCGTGGCGGCCGACAGGTCGACGCTGGCGCCGGCCAGCGTGCCGCTCATCGTCGCCTGCAGCGGCGAGGTGCTCAGCACCTGGCCCTTCTGGTCCAGCGTGGCCATGCTGGCGCGCGCCTTCAGCCGGGTCTCGCTGCCATCTGCGGCCTTGCTGTCCACGGTCGCCTCGACCACCACGTCGCGGCCGGCAAAGGTGTCGCCAAAAGCGGCCTGGCCAAAGCGCGCCTGCAGCGCCGTGCTCTGCCCGGGCGCGGTCAGCTGCGCCGCCAGCCTCACGTCGCGCGCGGTCGACTCGCTGATGGCGCCGGTCTGCAGGTCGATGCCGTCGATGCGCAGGCGGCTGCCGCCGGCGTCGGCGTAATCGATGCGGCTGTTGCGGACGCGGATGCTGGCGATGTCGAACGCCACCTTCTCGCTCTTCTCCTCGGGCTTGCTCAGCAGGTCGGCAAAGTTGAAGGCGCCCTGGGCATCGCGGCGGATGCTGGCCTGCACGTCGCTCACGTCGACGCCGTTCACCACCACCTGGCCGCCCAGCAGCGGCATCACCCGCACCGAGGCGTGCGCCTTGCCGACGCGCAGAAAGGTGCCGCCGCCGCCCGCTTCGGACAGGCTCACGCCGCTCAGGTCGGCACCCAGGTTGGGCCAGAACGAGAGCCGGATCGGCCCCTCGAATCGCAGGTCGCGGTTCTTGCTGCGTTTGACCAGCGCTGCCAGCTCGTCCTTGTAGTCGTTGGGGTCGAAGGTGGCGGCGACGTAAGCGGCCAGCGCCAACAGCACGGCCAGCAGGCCGCCGAGGCCGATCAGGATGTAACGGAGGAGGGGGCGTTGGGTCATGGTTCCAGGTCCGGGAGCAGGCCCGCGGAGCCTAGTGTCCGCGCGACGCCGACAAGATACCTAAAAAATCTTGCTGATTCAGGCCCGGCTGGATGGAGCGGGTGATGGGAATCGAACCCACGCTATCTGCTTGGGAAGCAGAAGTTCTACCATTGAACTACACCCGCATACGCCCCATTCTAAACCGTCTCATGATCCACATCTCTGTCAACGGCGCCGCCCGCGAGTGCACGCCCGGTGCCACTGTCGCCGCGCTGGTCGAGGCGCTCGCGCTCAGCGGCAAACGCATCGCCGTCGAGCGCAACGGCGCCATCGTGCCGCGCAGCCGCTGGGGTGAGTCGCGTCTGGAGGAGGGTGACCGGCTGGAGATCGTCGGCGCGGTGGGGGGCGGTTAGAGGTTTTTCTTCAGGCGGCAGTCAGGCGACATCGGCGGCCGACTTGAGCAGCACCAGCGCCGCCCCGCCGCCGCCTTCCACGTTCGGCGCCTGGCAGAACGCCAGCACCTCGTCGCGCTGCATCAGCCAGCTGCGCACCTTGCCCTTCAGCACCGGCTCCTTGTTGGGCGAGCGCAGGCCCTTGCCGTGGATGATGCGCACGCAGCGGAAGCCGGCCTGCCGGCAGCGCGCCAGAAAGCCCGCCAGCTCGAGCCGCGCCATCTCGCGCGTCAGGCCGTGCAGGTCCAGCTGCGCCTGGATCACCCAGTGCCCGCGCTTGAGCTTGCGCAGCGCGGCTGCGGTCACACCCGGCCGCGAGAACAGCAGCTCCTCGCCGGTCTCCAGGTCCTCGGGTTCGTAGTCGGACAGGCTCTCCGCCAGCACCTGCTGCTCGTCGGCCACCGTCTGCGCCGGCCACGCCGGCACCATCGGCCGCGGCGGCTCCGCGCGGTCGCTTGGCGGCAGGGGTGTGACGTCGGCCACCGCCTTGCGGAAAAGATCGCGCCCGGCGCTGCGGGCCCGCGCGGCGGCCGCCGCACGCCGCGCCGCCTCCTCACGCTCGCGTGCCTGGTCCTCGATGCTGCGCTTGACCCCCAGCAGGGCAAGCGCCAAGGGGTTGTCGGCGGGCGGTTTGGCCACGTCTGCTGTCCCTCGCTCCGCGTCTCTCTGGCAACTTCGCCGCGCTCGGGTCCGGCCTTAGCCGCCCAGCGCGTCAAGGTAGCGTTCGGCGTCCAGCGCGGCCATGCAGCCGGTGCCGGCGCTGGTCACCGCCTGGCGGTAGATATGGTCCTGCACGTCACCGGCGGCGAACACCCCGCCGATGCTGGTGGCGGTGGCGTTGCCGTCGCGGCCACCACGGGTGACGATGTAGCCGCCCTCCATCTCCAGCTGGCCCTCGAAGATCTGCGTGTTGGGCTGATGCCCGATGGCGATGAACACGCCCTGCAGCGTCACATCGCGCGTCGAGCCGTCCTTGACCGAGCGGATGCGCATGCCGGTCACGCCGCTGGCATCGCCCAGCACCTCATCCAGCGTGCTGTCCAGCGCCAGCTCGACCTTGCCCTCGGCCACACGGCTCATCAGCTTGTCGATCATGATCGCCTCGGCCTTGAACCTGTCGCGGCGGTGCACCAGCGTCACCTTGCTGGCGATGTTGGCCAGGTACAGCGCCTCTTCCACCGCCGTGTTGCCACCACCGACCACTGCAACAGGTTGATTCTTGTAGAAGAAGCCGTCGCAGGTGGCGCAGGCCGACACACCGCGCCCGCTGAAGGCCTGCTCGCTGGGCAGGCCGAGGTACTTGGCGCTGGCGCCGGTGGCGATGATCAGCGCGTCGCAGGTGTACTCGCCGCTGTCGCCCACCAGTCGCATCGGCTTCTCCTGCAGGTGCACGGTGTGGATGTGGTCGAACACCAGCTCGGTATCGAACCTTGTTGCATGTCTCTCGAATCGCGCCATCAGTTCGGGGCCGAGCACGCCGTCGGCATCCGCCGGCCAGTTGTCGACCTCGGTGGTGGTCATCAGCTGCCCACCCTGGGCGATGCCGGTGATCACCACCGGCTTCAGGTTGGCGCGGGCGGCGTAGACGGCGGCGGTGTAGCCGGCAGGGCCGGAACCAAGGATGAGCAGGCGGATGTGGCGCGGCATGGGTGCTCCAGGCGTCTTGTTATTGTTGGTGTAGTGGGCTTAGTCAGTCAGGAATCGCGGCGGTTCGGACTGCAGCGTCACCAGCACATGCGGGCGCTCGTCCTCGGTGCGCGCGAACAGGGCGGTGACCTCGGGCGCCAGCGCCTGCGGCTCGGGCAGCTCGAAGCCGGCGCCCAGCATGTCGCCCGCCGAGTGGCTCTTCAGGCGGATCGGCGTGCGCATCGGGCCGGGCACCACCGCGTGCACACGGTGCGTGTCGCGGTGCGACCACTCGTCGTCCCAACTCTGCGCCAGCGCGATCAGCCCGGCCTTGGCCACGCCGTAGGCGCCCCAGAACGCGGCCGGATGGGCGCCGTGGCTGTCGCTCACGAACACCACCGTTGCTGCGGGCGCTGCCTGCAGCAACGGGTCGCAGGCGCGGGTCAGCAGGGCCGGCGCCATCAGGTTGACGCGCAGCAGCGTGTGCCAGGTGTCCATGTCCTGCTGCGCCATCGGCATGAGCGTGCGGAACTGCGCGGCGGCGTGGACGATACCGTCGAGCCGCCCCAGCTGCGTGGCGATGCCTTCGCTGATGCGCTCGAAGCCGGTCTCGTCGGCGCGCGCCAGGTCGAACGGGATGATCGAGGGCTGCGGCCCGCCGGCGGCGAGGATGGCGTCGTAAGTCTCCTCCAGCGCGTGGGTCTTGCGGCCGAGCAGCACGGTGGTGGCGCCGGCCGCCGCCAGGTCCAGCGCGCAGGCGCGGCCGAAGCCGGAGCCGGCACCGGTGACAAGGACGACGTGGTCGACGAGGGCAGGGCGGATGAAGGTGGTCATGGGCGCATCGGAACGGGGTCAGGGTTGGCCGGTGCCGGCGGTCATGCCGTCCCCGCCACCTGCCGCGCGCATTCTATCCCGCTGCGCACCGCGCCCTCGAGGGTGGCGGGGTAGGGGCCGGCGGTGTAGTCGCCTGTCAGCCACAGCTTTGGTGCGCCGGTGGCGTGCCCCGGGCGCTGCATGCCCGGCGTGCAGGCGAAGGTGGCGCGTTTTTCGATGAGGGTCCTGGTGGCGACCACCGCCGGCAGTCCGGGGATCAGGCGGCGCAGTTGCGCCTCTACCTCGGCGGCCAGGTTGCTGTGCAGGGGCTTGCCAAGGGCGCTGTCGCGCTGCCAGGCGCTGATCACCACGCTGGCGCGACCGTCGCCGTGGTCGACCAGCCACTCGCCGGGGCCGCCCCGTGGCGTGTCCTGGTGCAGCAGTCGCAACGGCGGTGCGCCAACCGGCAATGGCGCCGCAAAGCGCAGGTGCACGGTGGCGATGGCCTCATAATCCAGACTGCGCAGCTGGCTCAGGGTCGCTTCGTCGGCGTATGGCTCGATCAGTCCCGCCGCCTGATGCGGCGCCACCGCCACCACCACCGCGTCGAACGGGCCAGCCTCGCCGCTGGTGGTTGTGAGCGTCCAGGCGGAGGGCGTCGATCCAGCGGCTTCCGCATCCGACGATACGGACACGGCGACGACGCCCAGGGCGCCGTCCGCCGCGCCCGTATCGACCGCCATGTCGGTGCCACCTGAACGAGCCAGCCCGGTGACGCGGCACCCCAGCCGCACCTCGGCGCCGCGCGCCCGCAGCCAGGCCTGCGCCGGCTCCGGCAGCAGCTCGCCCAGCGGGCGCGCCGGCACCTCGATGCTGGCCGCCGCACCCGCCGCCAGCAACCCGTCATGCAGCACACGCGCGAACACCTGCGCCGAGGCGCGCTCGGCCGGCGTGTTCAGCGCCGCCACGCACAGCGGCGCCCACAGCCGGCGCACCAGCTCCGGCGGCTGCCGCAGCGCGGCCAGCCAGTCGACCACGGTCCGGTCGGGCGCGGTCAGCATCGCCGGCACGCCCAGCGCCACGCGCAGCAGCGCCCGCCGGCCGCCGGGCCCCAGACCGCGCGCGCCCAGCACGCCGGCCAGCCGACCCAGCCCCAGCGGCCACGCCGGCACGCTCAGGCGCAGGCCATCGGTGCCGTGCAGCGCCAGCGGCAGCCGCCGCAGCAACTGCCGCCGGTCGGCGCCGACGCGGTCCATCAGCGCGAAGGTGGCGCGGTAGGGGCCGATCAGCACGTGCTGGCCGTTGTCGAAGCTGCCCAGCGTGTCGCCACCGGCCACGCTGCGCGCGCGGCCGCCCGGCACCTTGCCGGCCTCGAACACGGTCACGCTGCAGCCAGCCTCCACCAGCTCCACCGCGCAGGCCAGGCCGGTCCAGCCGGCGCCGATAACCGCCACCGAGCGCTGCCCAGATGCCCGAGGGCCGGTCTCGGCCAGTGCGCGCGGCCTGCCACTGTGCGGTGACCCGGCCGCGGCAGGCAGCTCCCTGGGAGTCGTCGCCGTGGTCGGGTCACCTGCGCGCTCCACCGCTCGCAGCCCAGACCCGGCGGCAGGTCCAAGGGACCCGCTCGCCGTGTCCGGTCTGCCGGCCGGCCGCGCCACTACACCCGCCCGGTGATGGCCACCCGCAGCCCGATCAGCGCCTTGCGCAGCGGCGGCAGGCTGGTCTTCTCGCGCAGCACGTGGCAGCCGCCGGCGCCTATCTCCTCCAGCAGCGCACGGTAGGCGGCGGCCATCATCAGCCCCGGCCGCTGCGCGCGCCGGTCGCAGGCTGGCAGCGCCGCCAGCGCGTCGCCGTAGGCAGCGCGCGCGCGCGCCATTTGCAGCGCCATCAGCGCCAGAAACTCCGGCGTCTCGCGCCGCGCCAGCACGTCGTCGTGCAGCACGCCATGGGCACGCATCTCGTCGGCCGGCAGGTAGATGCGGCCGCGCATGGCGTCCTCGCCCACGTCGCGGATGATGTTGGTCAGCTGCAGCGCCAGGCCCAGCCGGTCGGCGTAGGTCTCGGTGGCGGCGTCGGTGTAGCCAAAGATGCGCGCCGACAGCAGCCCCACCACGCCCGCGACGCGGTGGCAGTAAAGCTTCAGCGACTCGAAGTCGGCAAATCCGGCGTGCTGCAGGTCCATCGCCATGCCGTCGATCACCGCCTCGAAGTGCTCCCGCGGCAGGCCGTAGTCGCGCACCGCCGGCTGCAGCGCCTGCGTCACCGGGTGGCGCGGCGCGCCGGCGTACAGGCGGCCGATCTCGTCGCGCCACCAGGCCAGCACGGTGTAGGCCGGCACCGGGTCGCGGATGTCGTCGACCACGTCGTCTACCGCGCGACAGAAGGCGTAGAGCGCGGTCATGGCGCGCCGTCGTGGCGCCGGCAGCAGGCGGAAGCTCAGCGTGAAGCTCGACCCGGCGCGCCGGCAGACGTCCTCGCAGTACTGGTCGGGGGTCATCTTGGCCTCACCGCTGCGCCGACTCCATGTCGCGCACCACGCGCCCCGCCAGCCGCGGCAGCAGCGCGCGCGGCAGCACGCGCAGCCAGTCGCGCCAGCCCAGAACCGGCCGCTGCGCGAGCACGTCGCCGCGCGCATTGTGGATCTGCCGCAGCACGCTCTCGCCGCCCAGCACGATCAGGCGGATCTCCAGGCCCAGCCGGCCCGGCAGCGCCAGCCCCAGCGGTGCGCCGGCCTGCAGCAGCCGCCGCGCGCGCTCCACTTCGAACTGCATCAGCGCCTGCCAGCGGCTGTCGGCACGCTGTGCGTCGATATGCGCCTCGCTCACACTAAAACGCGCCAGGTCCTCCTGCGGGATGTAGACGCGGCCCTTCTGCCAGTCCACCGCCACGTCCTGCCAGAAGTTGATCAGCTGCAGCGCGCTGCAGATGCCGTCCGACCAGGCCAGCTGGCGCGGTGTGGCCTGGCCGAAGATGTGCAGCAGGATGCGTCCGACCGGGTTGGCCGATCGTTTGCAGTAGTCGGCCAACTCGGCGTAAGTGGCGTAGCGCGTCACCGTCACGTCCTGCTCGAAGGCGCTGAGCAGGTCGGTGAACAGCGCCAGCGGGATGTCGTACCGCCGGATCACGCCGGCCAGCGGCCCCAGGACAGGGTGTGCCGGCGTCTCGCCGCGGCCGATCGCCGCCAGCAGGTCGCGGTATTCGCCCAGTTGGGCGAGTCGCGTCTGTGGCGCCGCATCGCCCTCGTCGGCGAAGTCGTCGGCGCTGCGCGCGAAGTGGTACACCCAGCGCACTGGCTCGCGGAAGCGTGCCGGCAGGGCGACGGATGCCACCGGGAAGTTCTCGTAATGGTCGACCTTCATCCGGCCGCATCATAGCCGCCGCGGCTACGGCCACCGCCAACGGGATGGCCAAAGCGCCGCACGCCGACTGTCCCCTGCCAGTGGCGCGGCGCCCGGTTTACACTTGCACGCTGCCGCTCCCGGCCCGCCGTCTGGCGCCGAGGGGCCACGCGACCGTGGCGAAATTGGTAGACGCAACAGGTTTAGGTCCTGTCGGGGGCAACCCTGTGGAGGTTCGAGTCCTCTCGGTCGCACCACGATGCCAATCCGGAGACCGGGACGTGCCCCAACGCTTCTCGATACGACCGAATCTTTGTACCCGTCGGTTGAGACGGGCTTTGCTCTGCGCAGCCCCGTCCGTCAAGGTGGGAAAGGTATGAAGCCACGACTCGTCCGCCTCGACCCCCGGTCGACCGGCATCGTCTCCCAGATCGACGAGTTGATGTCGAGCGAGAGGGACGTGTGCAGTGATAGCGGCGCGCCAAGGGTCCGCTATCTTCTATGCGCGACCCCGCGCTGTGGTTCCAACCTGCTTTCGATCGCTTTGCAACAGACGGGTATCGCCGGCGTACCGCACGAGTACCTGAACCCTCGGCTCATGTGGGGCTGGGTCCGACGAACGGGCTGCGGCGTGCCGTTCGATGTCGTCGACTATCTGGACAGCATCGAGGCCGTGAGAACGACGCCGAATGGCGTTTTCGGGCTCAAGGCCCACTTCTATCACCTGCCCCTCATCTGGGGTAGGGACCGGGCCGGGATGCTCGATTTCCTCGGTCGCTTTGACCATCTGATCCTGCTTGACCGCGGCGACAAGTTGGCTCAGGCGGTCTCCTTGTACAGGGCCCAGGTGACCCAGATCTGGACCTCCGACGATCAGCGCTATCTTTCCGCAGGTGACCCAAGGTTGACGCAAAAGGTCCCGCTCAGGCCGGACCTAATCGCTACCGCACTGAGAAGCATCGCTGTTGGCGAGGCGGGATGGGCCAGTCTTTTTGCTTCGTCCGGAAAGAGTGTCGCCAGATTCCAGTACGAGACTTTTTCGTCGGATGTCGAGTCCTCTGTGGGGCAGCTACTGGATATTCTGGGGCTCTCCGCCTCGACTAACGGACCACAGCCCGAACTGCGTAAACAGGGTTCCACCGAAGATGAACTCCTCAGCGGTTTTCGACGTTACCTTGGCCTGCAATCGCTGCCAAAGGCCTAGCCCAGGGCTTTGGCGCATGAGATGGCGATGGTGTGGCTGCGGCGTATAATAGAAATAGTCGTAAGTGTGGGCCGTGGCCCCCAGTCCATCAACCTAACGAGACATACATGGCAGCAACCATCGAAACCGTCGCCGGCCTCAAGCGCAAGGCCAGCCTCGCCATCCCCCTCGCCACAATCGAAGCCGAGGCGCTGCGTCGCCTGGGCGAGCTCGCACGCACCGTCAACATCAAGGGCTTCCGCAAGGGCAAGGCGCCGGTCAAGCTGGTCGACCAGCAGTACGGCCAGCAGGTCCGCCAGGAGGTGGTCGGCGACCAGCTGCGCGACGCCTTCGCCCAGACCGCCACCGTGAACCAGTTGCGCGTGGCGGGCATGCCGCAGTTCGAGCCGAAGGTGGGCGATGGCCAGACCGACCTGCTGTTCGACGCCCACTTCGAGGTCTATCCCGAGATCAGCCTGGGTGACGTCGCCAAGTGGTCGCTCGAGCGTCAGGCACTTGAAGTGACCGAGAAGCACGTCGACGCCACCCTCGAGATCCTGCGCAAGCAGCGCGTCAGCTACAAGGCCGCCAAGCGCGCCGCCAAGGCTGACGACCGCGTCACCGTCGACTTCGAGTCCACGCTGGACGGCGCGCCCATGCCGGGCGGCCAGGGCACCGACTTCCCGTTCGTGCTCGGCGCCGGCCAGATGCTGCCCGACTTCGAGGCCGCCGTGACCGGCAAGTCCGCCAAGGACGTGGCCGAGTTCGACCTGACCTTCCCGGCCGACTACCGCGCCACCGACATCGCCGGCAAGACCGCGCAGTTCAAGGTTACCGTCAAGTTGGTCGAGGCCCCGCAGCTGCCCAAGGTCGATGCCGATTTCGCCAAGGCGCTCGGTGTCGACACCGGTGACCTCGACGAGCTGCGAAAGGAGCTGCGCGCCAACGTCGAGCGCGAGGTGGCACGCCGCCTGCAGTCCAAGGCCAAGAACGTGGTCATGGAGAAGCTGCGCGACATGCCCGAGATCGACCTGCCCAAGTCGCTGGTCGATACCGAGATCCGTCGCCTGATCCAGATCACCCGCGCCGACCTTGAATCGAAGGGCATCCCCAACGCCAAGGACGTGCCGCTGGCGCCGGAGCTGTTCGTCGAGGAAGCGCAGGCGCGCGTCAAGCTCGGCCTGCTGGTCGGCGAGATCGCCCGCGTCAACCAGCTGCAGCCGTCGCCGCAGAAGGTGCGCGACCTGGTCGTGCAGCAGGCGATGAACTACGAGAACCCGGCCGAGATGGTGCAGTGGTACTACGCCGATCCGCGCCGCCTGCAGGAAGTGCAGGCCGTGGTGCTCGAGGACGAGGTGGTCGAGTGGGTGCTCGGACAGGCCAAGACCAAGACCAGCAAGATCAGCTTCGAAGAACTCATGGACATCCCGCAATGATGATCAACCGCCCCGGACAGACCTTCGCCGGCATCGGCTCGTCGCAGATGGACGCGCCGCAGAACCTCGGCCTGGTGCCGATGGTGGTCGAGCAGAGCGGCCGCGGCGAGCGCGCCTACGACATCTACTCGCGTCTGCTCAAGGAGCGGGTGATCTTCCTGGTGGGTCCGGTCAACGAGGTCACCGCCAACCTGGTGGTGGCGCAGTTGCTGTTCCTCGAGTCGGAGAACCCCGACAAGGACATCAGCTTCTACATCAACTCCCCGGGCGGCATGGTCACCGCCGGCATGGCGATCTACGACACCATGAACTTCATCAAGTGTGACGTCAGCACGCTGTGCATCGGCCAGGCCGCCAGCATGGGCGCGTTCCTGCTGTCGGCCGGCGCCAAGGGCAAGCGCTTCGCGCTGCCCAACTCGCGCGTCATGATCCACCAGCCGCTGGGCGGCTTCCAGGGCCAAGCCTCGGACATCGAGATCCACGCCAAGGAGATCCTGTATCTCAAGGCGCGCCTGAACCAGATGCTTGCCGACCACACCGGCCAGACGGTCGAGGCAATCGAGCGCGACACCGACCGCGACAACTTCCTCAGCGCCGAGGCCGCCAAGGACTACGGCCTGATCGACCAGGTGCTGACGCGCCGGGCCGACCCCGCCTGATCCATTGCGCCATCACTGACACGGCCGGCCTGTCCTCTGGCATTCTTCTGTCCATGTTGAGCGGTCTGGTGGTACGGTAGCCATATGAGTGACAGGAAGGTCAGCGAGAAGCCTCTTTATTGCTCGTTCTGCGGCAAGGGGCAAAGCGAGGTGCGAAAGCTCATCGCGGGCCCGTCCGTGTTCATCTGCGACGAGTGCATCGAGCTCTGCAACGACATCATCCGTGAGGAGGTCGGCAGCGACGACGAGCCGCGCGCGGCGCGTAGCGACCTGCCGACACCGCACGAGATCCGCGACATCCTCGACCAGTACGTCATCGGTCAGGCCACCGCCAAGAAGATCCTCTCGGTCGCCGTCTACAACCATTACAAGCGCGTTCGCAGCAGCAGCAAGCGCAACGACGTCGAACTCTCCAAGAGCAACATCCTGCTGATCGGCCCCACCGGCTCCGGCAAGACGCTGTTCGCGCAGACCCTGGCACGCCTTCTCAATGTCCCGTTCGTGATGGCCGACGCCACCACGCTGACTGAAGCAGGTTATGTCGGCGAGGACGTCGAGAACATCATCCAGAAGCTGCTGCAGAAGTGCGACTACGACGTCGACCAGGCGCAGCAGGGCATCGTCTACATCGACGAGATCGACAAGATCTCGCGCAAGAGCGACAACCCGTCGATCACCCGCGACGTCTCCGGCGAGGGCGTGCAGCAGGCGCTGCTCAAGCTCATCGAAGGCACCGTTGCCAGCGTCCCGCCGCAGGGCGGCCGCAAGCACCCGAACCAGGAGTTCGTGCAGGTCGACACCACCAACATCTTGTTCATCTGCGGCGGCGCCTTCGATGGGCTGGCCAAGATCATCCGCGACCGCTCCGAGCGCGGCGGCATCGGTTTCGGTGCCGAGGTCCGCAGCAAGGACTCCGGCCGCGAGGTCGGCATCACGCTGCGCGAGGTCGAGCCCGAGGACCTGATCAAGTTCGGCCTCATCCCCGAGTTCATCGGCCGCCTGCCGGTCACGGCGACGCTCGAGGAGCTGGACGAGGCGGCGCTGGTGCGCATCCTCACCGAGCCGCGCAACGCTCTGGTCAAGCAGTTCCAGACGCTGTTCGACATGGAGAGCGTCGGCCTGGAGGTGCGCGACGACGCCCTGCAGGCGATCGCCGCCAAGGCGCTGGCGCGCAAGACCGGCGCCCGCGGCCTGCGCTCGATCCTCGAGCAGGCCCTGCTGGAGACCATGTTCGACCTGCCCTCGATCGAGAACGTCGAGAAGGTCGTGGTCGACGCTGGCGTGATCAATGGCGCCACCAAGCCCTTGGTCGTCTACGCCGAACACGCTGCCGCCGGCAGCGCTTGAGTTTCCCCTTGAGTGCCCCCATCTGACGCAGTACGCTGCGCCATGAGGGCGCGCGCCCCATTACCGAGGACCATCCCATGACCGACCAGACCCCGACCACCGGCGACACCGTCGAGCTGGCGCTGCTGCCGCTGCGCGATGTGGTCGTCTTCCCGCACATGGTCATCCCGCTGTTCGTCGGCCGCCCCAAGTCGATCAAGGCCCTCGAGCTGGCCATGGAGAGTGGCAAGAACATCCTGCTGGTGGCGCAGAAATCTGCCGCCAAGGACGAGCCCTCCACCGAAGACCTCTACGCCGTCGGCACCATCGCCAGCATCCTGCAGATGCTCAAGCTGCCTGATGGCACCGTGAAGGTGCTGGTCGAGGGTGGCCAGCGCGCGCAGGTGCTGCAGGTCGAGGACGAGAAGACGCACTTCTCCGGACGCGCCGTTCTGGTCGGCGACCTCAACGCTGAGACGCACGAGGTCGAGGCCATGCGCCGCGCCATGCTGGCGCAGTTCGACCAGTACGTGAAGCTGAACAAGAAGATCCCGCCGGAAGTGTTGACGTCTGTCGCCGGCATCGACGAGGCCGGCCGTCTGGCCGACATGATCGCCGCGCACCTGCCGCTCAAGCTCGAGCAGAAGCAGGACGTGCTCGACATCTTCGACGTCCGCCAGCGCCTGGAACATCTGCTGGGCCTGCTCGAGGCCGAGATCGACATCCTGCAGGTGGAGAAGCGCATCCGCGGACGCGTCAAGCGCCAGATGGAGAAGAGCCAGCGCGAGTACTACCTCAATGAACAGGTCAAGGCGATCCAGAAGGAACTCGGCGAACTCGAGGAGGGCAACGACCTCGACGAGGTCGAGCGCAAGATGCGCACCTCCGGCCTGCCCAAGGAGGCTCTGGCCAAGGCCGAGGCCGAGCTGAAGAAGCTGAAGATGATGTCGCCGATGTCGGCCGAGGCCACCGTCGTGCGTAACTACATCGACACCCTGGTCGGCCTGCCTTGGAAGAAGAAGTCGAAGATCAGCAAGGACCTGGCCGCCGCCGGCAAGGTGCTGGAGGCTGACCACCACGGCCTCGACAAGGTCAAGGAACGCATCCTTGAATATCTCGCGGTGCAGCAGCGCGTCGACAAGGTCAAGGCGCCGATCCTCTGCCTGGTCGGCCCCCCGGGGGTCGGCAAGACCTCGCTTGGCCAGTCCATCGCCCGTGCGACCAACCGTAAATTTGTGCGCATGGCGCTGGGCGGCGTGCGTGACGAGGCCGAGATCCGTGGCCACCGCCGCACCTACATCGGGTCGATGCCGGGCAAGATCCTGCAGAACATGACCAAGGTCGGCGTCAAGAACCCGCTGTTCCTGCTCGACGAAGTCGACAAGATGGGTCAGGACTTCCGCGGTGATCCGTCATCGGCGCTGCTGGAGGTGCTCGACCCCGAGCAGAACTCGAGCTTCGCCGACCACTACATCGAGGTCGAGTACGACCTGTCCGATGTCATGTTCGTCGCCACCGCCAACACGCTGGACATCCCGGCGCCGCTGCTCGACCGCATGGAGGTGATCCGCCTGTCGGGCTACACCGAGGACGAGAAGGTCGGCATCGCGGTGCGCTACCTGGTGCCCAAGCAGATGAAGAACCACGGCCTCAAGGAGACCGAGTGCCACATCGGCGAGGCCGCCATCCGCGAGATCATCCAGTACTACACGCGCGAGGCCGGCGTGCGCTCGCTCGAGCGCGAGATCGCCAAGATCTGCCGCAAGGTGGTCAAGGACCTGCTGATGAAGAAGGCCAAGGGTCGGGTGGCGGTGGTGCCGCGCTCGATCGGCAAGTACCTTGGCGTGCGCCGCTACCAGATCGGCTTGGCCGAGAAGGTCAACCAGATCGGCCAGGTCACCGGCCTGGCCTGGACCGAGGTCGGCGGCGAGCTGCTGACCATCGAGGCGGTGACCATGCCCGGCAAGGGCAACGTGGTCACCACCGGCAAGCTCGGCGAGGTCATGCAGGAGTCGATGAAGGCCGCCATGACGGTGGTCCGTGCGCGCTCCGACAAGCTTGGCATCAAGCCGGACTTCTACCAGAACAGCGACGTGCACATCCACGTGCCCGAGGGCGCCACGCCCAAGGACGGTCCCAGCGCCGGTATCGCCATCGTCACCGCGCTCACATCGATGCTCACCGGCATCCCGGTGCGTGCCGATGTGGCCATGACCGGGGAGATCACGCTGCGGGGTGAAGTTCTTGCGATCGGTGGCCTCAAGGAGAAGCTGCTGGCGGCTCACCGCGCCGGCATCAAGACGGTGCTGATCCCGCAGGAGAACGTCAAGGACCTGCAGGAGATCCCGGACAACGTCAAGAATCGCCTTGAAATCAAGGCGGTAAAGTGGATCGACGAGGTGCTGGCGACGGCCCTGGAGCGCATGCCGGAGCCCGCCGCCGAGGTCGAGGCGGTGCCTCCGCTGGCGGCGCCGATCATCGAGGGAGCCCCCGCACCGGTGGTAAAGCACTAAAAAGGTGCGCGCTGATGCGCTGCAACAAGCATTGACGCGGTTGACACGGCTTTTTGCGGCTTGCTATACAGACGGTGGGGCGCTTGCGAAACCGCATCGGCTGCACCCGTCACCAACACAAACCAGATACACAAGGGGATTCCGTTGAACAAATCTGACCTGATCGACGCCATTGCTTCCGAGGCAGACATCTCCAAGGCCGCTGCCGGACGCGCCCTCGACGCAGTCGTCTCTTCCGTCGCCAAGGCACTCAAGGCGGACGATACCGTGAGCCTGGTCGGCTTCGGCACGTTCTATGCTTCGACCCGTGCTGCCCGCACCGGCCGCAACCCCCGCACCGGCGCCGAGATCAAGATCAAGGCCTCGAAGGTGCCGAAGTTCCGCCCTGGCAAGGCTCTGAAGGATGGTGTAAACTAACGGGCTTTCCCGGGTGCTTAGCTCAGCTGGTAGAGCGTCGCCCTTACAAGGCGAATGTCAGCGGTTCGATCCCGTTAGCACCCACCAGCTTCAAGACTCCTTGGGGCTCGGTACTCTGCTTTAAGGAGTGGTAGTTCAGTTGGTTAGAATACCGGCCTGTCACGCCGGGGGTCGCGGGTTCGAGTCCCGTCCACTCCGCCAACACTGAAGACGGGGGCGAATGCAGATTCGCCCCCTTTTTCTTTGTCGCCGACGTCCGACCGCCTTTGCGTTCATCGCCGGTTGATTCCGGTTCGGCTTTCCGGCCGGCACCTTTCGCTGGTTGAACACTCTCAGACACTGTCCCGCTTTCTGCCAAAGCTCCGCCATGTTCGATTTCTTCCGAAACAACCGCCGTGTCGCTCAGGTCATCCTGGGCCTCCTCATCCTGCCCTTCGCCGTGTGGGGTCTCGAGTCCTACTTCTCGGGTGGTGGCGGTGATGCTGTTGCCACCGTCGGTGGCGTCCGCATCGCCGAGCGCGACTACCAGCAGCAACTGGCCGATCAGCGCGACGCGCTGCGTGAGCAGATGGGCGAGCGTTTCGACCCGGCGGTGGCCGAGTCGAGCAAGTTCCGCCTCGCCGTGCTGGAGGACATGATCAACCGGCAGCTGCTCATCGGCACCGCAGTCAACAGCGGCATGACCGTGCCCGACGACAAGCTGGCCGAGATCATCCGCAAGATCCCGGCCTTCCAGAAGGACGGCAAGTTCGACGTCAAGTCGTACGACACGCTGCTGCGCCAGCAGGGTTTCACGCCGGCGACGTTCCAGGAGCAGATCCGCTCGCAGATCGTTGGCGAGCAGAACAACGGCCTGTTCCAGCGGCTGCAGTGGATGCCGCAGGTGGTGGTGGACCGTGCCGCCGACCTTGGCGAGCAGGAGCGCGACGTGCAGCAGGCGCTGATCAGCCCCGACCAGTACCTCAAGCAGATCAGCGTCACCGCCGACGAGGTCAAGCAGTACTTCGACAAGAACCCCAAGGACTTCGAGGTCCCGGCGCGGCTCAAGATCGAGTACGTGCTGCTCGACGCCGACAAGGCGGGCGAGAAGATCGCTATCGCCGACGCCGATGTCGAGGCCTTTTACAAGGCCAACGCCGGCAAGTTCGGCACCGCCGAGCAGCGTCGTGCCTCGCACATCCTGATCGGTGTCGACAAGGCCGCCAGCGCCGCCGCCAAGGCCGCCGCCAAGGCCAAGGCAGACAAGCTGCTGGCCGAGGTCAAGGCCGGCAAGGACTTCGGCGCGCTGGCCAAGGCAAACTCCAGCGACCCGGGCTCGGCGCAGCAGGACGGCGACCTCGGCGCGTTCGGCCGCGGCACCATGGTCAAGCCGTTTGAGGACGCCGCCTTCGCGCTCAAGGTGGGCGAGGTCTCCGGCGTGGTCGAGACCGAGTTCGGCTATCACATCATCAAGCTCACCGGCATCGAGGGCGGCAGCGCCGGTAGCCTGGCCGAAGCGCGTCCGCAGATCGAGACCGAACTGCGCAAGCAGCGCTCGGGCAAGCTGTTTGCCGAGCTGGCCGAGACCTTCGCCGACGCCGTCTACGAGCAGAGCGACAGCCTCGCAGGCGCTGCGCAGAAGCTGGGCGTGCCGGTGCAGACCGCAGACGGTGTGACGCGCCAGGGCAACCCGCGCGACCCGCTCCTCGGCAACGCCAAGTTCATCGCCGCACTGTTCGACGACGCGCTGCCGAACAAGCGCAACACCGAGGTCGTCGAGCTCTCCAACAAGCAACTGGTGGCAGGGCGCGTGGTCACCAGCACGCCGGCCAGCATCCTGCCGTTCGAGACCGTGCGTTCAGACATCGAGGAGCGGCTGAAGCGCCGCAAGGCCGCAGACCTGGCCATCGCCGAAGGCAAGCGCATCATGGCCGACCTGTCCGCCGGCAAGGACGTTCCGGTGAAGTGGGGCGCCAACCTCACCGTGAGCCGCAAGAAGCCTACGGGTTTGCCTTTGCCGGCCATGCAGCTGGTGTTCCGCGCCAAGACCGCGCCGCTGCCGTCATACGCCGCGGTGGAGATCCCGGGCCAGGGCTACGCCATGTTCCGCATCAACCGCGTCGCGCCGCCCACGGTGTCAGACCCGGCCGAACGCAAGCGTTACTCCGACGACGCCAACCGGATGATGGCCGAGGAGGAGCAGAAGATCTATCAGGCGGCGCTGCGCGCCTCGGCGAAGGTGGACGTCAAGCAGGCGATGGTGGACAAGAAGGATCGTTAAAAACTACTGCGGCGGCCATCTGCCGCCGCGTTGTTCGGTACTCGCTTCCTTCCAGGTCTCGATTCAGGCGTTCGGCATGCCGATGATGCTGTAGCCGGCGTCGACGTAAGTCACCTCGCCGGTGATGCCGGCTGCCAGGTCGGACAGGTAGAACGCGCTGGCGTTGCCCACATCCTCGATGGTGACGTTGCGACGCAGCGGCGCGGTCTGCTCCACCGCCGCCAGGATCTTGCCGAAGCCACCGATGCCGGCCGCGGCCAAGGTCTTGATCGGCCCGGCAGAGATCGCGTTGACGCGGATGCCGCGCGGCCCCAGGCTCGCCGCGAGGTAGCGCACGTTGGCCTCCAGCGCTGCCTTGGCCACACCCATCACGTTGTAGTTCGGGATCGCCCGCTCGGCGCCCAGGTACGACAACGTCAGGATCGAGCCGGCGCGCCCGAGCATCATCGGCAGCGCGGCCTTGGCCAGCGCCGTCAGGCTGTAGGCGCTGATGTCGTGCGCGACGCGGAAGGCCTCGCGGCTGGCGTTGTCCAGGTAGTCACCGGCCAGCGCCTCGCGCGGGGCGAAGGCGATGGCGTGCACCACGCCGTCCAGGCTGTCCCAGTGGCCGCGCAGGTCGGCGAACACCTTCTCGATCTGCTCGTCCGAGGCGACATCGCAGTCGAACACGCGGTCGGCCGCGTCGAACGCTCGGGCCAGTTCCACGGTACGCTCGCGGACGCGCTCGCCCTGGCAGGTGAAGGCCAGTTGGGCGCCTTCGCGGTGCGCCGCGGCTGCAATGCCGTAGGCGATTGAACGGTTCGACAGCATCCCGGTCACAAGCAGGCGTTTGCCGGCGAGAAATGGCATTCCCGACTCCATCCATGACAAAAAACGAGAATGCGCGAGTATAGCCGAGCCCCTCTTCGGGCCATTGTCTGGTCGGCCGCTGGCCTGATGGCCAGCCTGCTGCTGGGTGCCTGCTCGCAGGCCTGGAACAACCCGTATCCGGCCGCCGAGTCGGGCAAGGCCATCCTCTACTCGGCGTTCGTCGAGCGGCCCAAGCACCTCGACCCGGCGCAGTCCTACAGCGAGAACGAGGCCACCTTCAACGCGCAGATCTACGAGCCGCCGGTTCAGTACCACTACTTCCGCCGGCCTTACGAGCTGATGCCGCTTGCCGCCACCGAGGTGCCGCGGCCGATCTATCTGGACGAACACGGCAGCCTGCTGCCCGACGACGCACCCGACCATCTGGTCGCGCAGAGCGTCTACACCATCCGCATCCGGGATGACCGCCGCTACCAGCCGCACCCGGCGCTGGCTCGCGACAACACGGGCGGCTTCCTTTACCACCAGCTGCCGTCTGCGCAGCGTGACGCGGTGCGCAGCATCTACGACCTGCCGCAGACCGGCACCCGTCCGCTGCGCGCCGAGGACTACGTCTACCAGATCAAGCGCCTGGCCCACCCGCGCGTGCACTCGCCCATCTACGGGCTGATGGCCGAGTACATCGTCGGTCTTGGCGAGTACGGCAAGCGGCTGAAGATGGAGGACGCCAAGCAGAGCGGGCAGGGCTTCCTTGACCTGCGCAAGCACGCGCTTGCCGGCGCCGAGGTGGTCGACGCGCAGACCTACCGCGTCCGCGTCAAGGGCAAGTACCCGCAGTTCGTCTACTGGCTGGCGATGCCTTTCTTCGCGCCCATCCCGTGGGAGGCCGACGCCTTCTACAGCCAGCCGGGCTTCGCCGAGCGCAACGTCAGCCTCGACTGGTACCCGATCGGTACCGGCCCCTACTACCTGGCCGAGAATGATCCGAACCGGCGCATGGTGCTGCGGCGCAACCCGCACTTCCCGGGTGAGCCCTACCCGTCCGTGGGAGAAGCCGGTGACGCCGCGCGCGGCCTGCTCAAGGACGCCGGCAAGACCATGCCCTTCATCGACACCGTGGTGTTCAGCCGCGAGCGCGAGTCGATCCCCTACTGGAACAAGTTCCTGCAGGGCTGGTACGACTCGTCTGGCATCAGCTCGGACAACTTTGACCAGGCGGTCAAATCGGCCAGCGGTGGCGAGTCGATGATCTCCGAGGAGATGGCCGCGCGCGGCATCCGCCTCGAGACGGCGCTGTCGGCGTCGATCAACTACATCGGCTTCAACATGCTCGACCCGGTGGTCGGCGGCGACTCGGAGCGCGCGCGCAAGCTGCGCCAGGCGCTCAGCATCGCCATCGACTTCGAGGAGAACATCGCCATCTTCGCCAACGGCCGCGGCATCCCTGCCATGGGGCCGATCGCACCCGGCATCTGGGGCTACCGCGACGGCCAGGCGGGCGTGAATCCGGTCGTCTACGACTGGGTCGATGGCAAGCCGCGCCGCAAGTCGATCGAGCAGGCGCGCCGACTGCTGGCCGAGGCCGGGTACCCTAATGGCCGCGACGCCGCCACCGGTCAGCCTTTGGTGCTCAACTTCGACGCGGTCACGCGCGGCGCCGACGACAAGGCCGAGATGGACTGGATGCGCAAGCAACTGGCCCGGCTCAATATCCAGATGGTGGTGCGCGGCACCGATTACAACCGCTTCCAGGAGAAGGTGCGCAAGGGCAACGCGCAGATCTTCGAGTGGGGCTGGAACGCCGACTACCCGGACCCGGAGAACTTCCTGTTCCTGCTCTACGGGCCGCAGGGCCGCGCCAAGTTCGGCGGCGAAAACTCTGCCAACTACACCAACGCGGAATTCGACCGCCTGTTCGAGCAGATGAAGAACATGCCCAACGGGCCGGAGCGGCAGGCCATCATCGATAAGGCGCTGGAGATCCTGCGCGTCGATGCGCCGTGGATCTGGGGTATGCATCCCAAGCGCTACAGCCTGGTGCACGGCTGGCTCGGCAACATCAAGCCCAACCAGATGGCGCGCAACGGCCTCAAGTACCAGCGGCTGGACGTGCAGCGACGCGAGTCCGCACGTGGCGACTGGAACGCGCCGGTGCTGTGGCCGCTGCTGCTGGTCGGCGCGCTGGCGCTTGTGGTGCTGGCGCCGGCCTGGCTGGCGTGGCGGCGCAAGGAGTCGGCGCGCGGCGTCGAGGGCCGCAGCACAGGCGCGGTTGACGCCAGCGGAGGCGCCGCATGATCACCTACATCATCCGTCGCCTGCTCTACGCCATCCCCATCCTGATCGGCGTCAACCTGATCACCTTCGCGCTGTTCTTCGTCGTCAACACGCCCGAGGACATGGCTCGCATGGCGCTGGGCATGAAGCGCGTCACACCCGAGGCCATCGAGCGCTGGAAGGCCGAGCGCGGTTACGACAAGCCGCTGCTCTACAACGCGCAGAAGGATGGCCCGCGCAAGTTCACCGAGACCATCTTTGTGGAGAAGTCGGCCGCCATGTTCGCCTTCGATTTCGGCCAGGCCGATGACGGCCGCGACATCGCCAGCGAGATCCGCACCCGCGCCGGACCCAGTCTTGCCATCGCGCTGCCGGTGTTCGTTGTCGGCCTCGTCACCATGATCTCGGTGGCATTGCTCATGGTGTTCTTCCGCGCCACCTACGTGGACACCAGCGGCGTGGTGCTGTGCGTCGCGCTCATGTCCATCTCGGCGCTGTTCTACATCATCGCCGGCCAGTACCTGGTAGCCAAGGTCTGGCGGCTGGTGCCCATCTCGGGCTACTCCGGCAGCTGGGACGCGCTGCGCTTCCTTATGTTGCCGGTCGTCATCGGCGTGGTCAGTGGCATCGGCGCGGGCGCGCGCTGGTACCGCACGCTGTTCCTCGAGGAGATCAACCGCGAGTACGTGCGCACCGCACGCGCCAAGGGCCTCTCGGAGCTGCAGGTGCTGTTCCGTCACGTGCTGCGTAACGGCCTCATCCCCATCCTTACCGCATCGGTGGCGGCTATCCCGCTGCTGTTCATGGGCAGCCTGCTCACCGAGAGCTTCTTCGGCATCCCCGGCCTTGGCAGCTACACCATCGATGCCATCAACCACCAGGACTTTGGCGTGGTGCGGTCGATGGTCTTCCTCGGTTCGGTGCTCTACATCGTCGGTCTGGTCCTGACCGACATCTCCTACACCTGGGCCGACCCCAGGGTCCGGCTGGAGTGACGCCCATGCTGCCGTTCAAGCCCGCCCTGCTGTGGACCGACCTGCTGATGTTCGTGCTGGTGCTGGCGTTGCTCGCCGTCACCTGGCACATCCGCCGCCGCGAGCATCTGGCCGCGCCTTGGCGCAAGGTCGCCATGTCGCGTGCCGGCATGGCGTCGGCGACGCTGTTGGCGCTTTTCGCCGGCATCGGCCTGCTCGATTCGCTGCATTACCGGCCAGCGCTGCCCGACGAGCCGGTGGCAGCCGCCAGCAAGGCCGCCGCCGAGACGCGTTACGCGGTCGAGCTGCGCAGCGTGCTCGATCTGCTTCTCGACCCGCTGCCTTCTCAGGTCGAGACCACCTATTCGGCGCCGCTGGCCACCCGCGCCTTCAACAAGACCGTGATCGAGGGCGACGAGGGGACGCAGCGCGACTACCCCAGGCTGCGCTACGGCGGCGCACATCTTGCCGATGACCGCGGTGGTGTCGCCGCCGATGTCGCCGGGCGTGCGCTGAGCGGCGCCCTCGGCGGCTTGGCGGCTGGCCTCGGCGCGCTGGCCCTGCTGGCGCTGCTGCTGTCGCCGCGCCGTGCGCTGGAGCGGGTCCTGGCGTGGGTCACCGGCAATGGCCACGACGCCGTGCACTGGGCCGCCTGGACGCTGCTGGGGGTGACCACGCTGGGTGGTGTGCTGGCTGCGCTGGCCAGTGGTTACCACGTGTTCGGCACCGACAAGGTCGGCCAGGATGTGCTCTACCAGATCCTCAAGAGCATCCGCACGGCGCTGGTCATCGGCACCCTCACCACCCTCGTCACCCTGCCGTTCGGCGTGGTGCTGGGCATCGCTGCCGGCTACTTCCGCGGCTGGATCGATGACCTCATCCAGTACCTCTACACCACCCTCAACTCGATCCCCGGCGTGCTGCTCATCGCAGCAGCCGTGCTGATGACGCAGGTCTACATGGATACCCATCCGGAGTCGTTCGAGACCGTGACAGCACGTGCTGACTTCCGCCTGCTGTTCCTTTGCCTGATCCTCGGCATCACCAGCTGGACCGGCCTGGCACGCCTGCTGCGCGGCGAGACGCTCAAGCTGCGCGAGCTCGAGTATGTGCAGGCGGCGCAAGCCTTCGGCGTGTCGAGCTGGAGCATCCTCGGCCGCCACATCCTGCCCAACGTCATGCACATCGTCCTCATCGCGCTGGTCATGGACTTCTCCGGGCTGGTGCTGGCCGAGGCGGTGCTCAGTTATGTCGGCGTCGGCGTCGACCCGTCGATGATCAGTTTCGGCACCATGATCAACTCGGCGCGCCTGGAGATGGCGCGTGAGCCGATGGTCTGGTGGGCACTGGCTGCGGCCTTCGTCTTCATGTTCGTGCTGGTGCTGGCGGCCAACCTGTTCGCCGATGCGGTTCGCGACGCGCTCGATCCGCGGACGCGGGTGAGGGGGGTGGCATGAGCCAGCAACCCTTGTTGTCTGTCCGCGACCTCGCGGTCGACCTGCACCTGGCTGGTCGCGCGCTGCGCGTCGTTTCCGGCATCGACCTCGACATCGGTCGCGGCGAGACCTTCGCGCTTCTGGGTGAATCGGGGTGCGGCAAGTCGATGACCGCGCTGGCGCTGATGCGCCTGCTGCCCGATGTCGGCGCGATCGCCGGCGGGCATGTGCGCCTTGACGGCGAGGACATCCTTGCCCGGCCCGAGGCATTGATGCGCGAGCTGCGCGGCCAGCGCATGGCGATGATCTTCCAGGAGCCGATGCTCTCGCTCAACCCGGTGATGACCATCGGCAGCCAGATCGGCGAGGTGCTCACCGAACACCTGGGTCTGTCGGAGGGTGCCGCGGCGGTGCGCACCATCGAGCTGTTGCAGTCGGTCGGCATCGCCGACCCGGTCCGGCGCATCAACGAGTACCCGTTCCAGCTGTCTGGTGGCATGAAGCAGCGCGTCATGATCGCCATGGCGCTGGCTGGCGAGCCCGAACTGCTCATCGCCGACGAACCCACCACCGCGCTGGACGTGACCATCCAGGCGCAGGTGCTGGACCTGCTCAAGCGCCTGCAGGCCGAGCGCGGCATGTCCCTGCTGCTGATCACACACGACCTCGGCGTGGTGGCGAACATGGCGCACCATGTCGCGGTGATGTACGCCGGTCAGGTGGTGGAGAGCGGCACCAGCGCGCAGGTGCTGCACCACCCGCGCCACCCCTACACGCGCCTGCTGCTCAACGCGCTGCCCGAGGTGACCGGCCCCAACCAGCGCCTCGCCACCATCCCCGGGCAGGTGCCGCCGCTCGACGGCGGCATCGCCGGTTGCCGCTTCGCACCGCGATGCAGCTGGGTGCAGGACGCCTGCCACAGCCAGGCGCCGGAGTGGTCAGGCGCCTCGCGCGACGGTATCCGTTGTCCGCATGCCGACACGCTGCCGCCGCTGCCGGAGGCTCTGCGCAGCATGAACCCCGCGGCCAGCGGCACGCCGCAGCCCCCGTTGCTGCAGCTGCAGGACGTGCGCGTGCACTTTCCGATCCGCGCCGGCCTGCTGCGTCGGCAGGTGGGGGCGGTCAAGGCGGTCGACGGCGTCAGCCTGAGCATCCCGCCGGGCCGTACGCTGGCCCTGGTCGGCGAGTCGGGCTGCGGCAAGACCACAGTCGGTAAGGCCATCGTCCGCCTCAACACGCTCACTGGCGGCGACATCAGCTTCCAGGGCCGCGACTGGTCTGGCCTGCAGGGCGAGGCGCTGCGCGCGCGCCGCAACCAGGTGCAGATCGTCTTCCAGGATCCGTATGCCTCGCTCGACCCGCGCATGCGCGTGGCCGACATCCTGATGGAGGGCATGACCGCGCTCGGTGTCGGCAACAGCCCGGCTGATCGGCTGAAGCGCGTCGACCGCCTGCTCGACCAGGTCGGCCTGCCTTCGGCGGCGCGCTGGCGTTTTCCTCACGAATTCAGCGGCGGCCAGCGGCAGCGCATCGCCATCGCGCGCGCGCTGGCGGTGGAGCCGCGGCTGATCGTCTGCGACGAGCCCACATCCGCCCTGGACGTCTCGGTGCAGGCGCAGATCCTGAACCTGCTCAAGGACCTGCAGGACGAACTGGGTGTGGCCTACCTGCTCATCTCGCACAACCTGTCGGTGGTCGAGTACCTGGCCCACGAGGTGGCGGTGATGTATCTCGGCCGCATCGTCGAGCAGGGTGAGGCCAAGCTGGTCCTCAAGCGGCCCCAGCACCCGTACACGCAGGCGCTGCTGTCGGCCATCCCGCGCGTCGATATCGCGCGCCAGCCGCAGCGCATCGTTCTGGCAGGCGAGTTGCCGTCGCCGGCCGATCCACCCGAGGGTTGTCACTTCAACCCGCGTTGCAGCTACGCCGACCGCACCTGCCGGCAGGCGTATCCCGGTTCGGTGATCGCAGACGGACGCGCGGTGAGTTGCCACCACATGGTGCTGACCGGCGGTGCCTATGTGGCGGCGCCGGTCAAGCCGGCGCTGGCCCCGGATAACTGAGCGCTAGAGCAGCACCAGGTTGTCGCGGTGGATCAGCTCGGGCTCGTTGACGTAGCCGAGCACACCTTCGATCTCGCCGCTGGGCTTGCCCATGATGCGGCGCGTCTCGCTGGCGCTGTAATTCACCAAACCGCGCGCCACCACTCGGCCGCTGCCGTCGCGGCAGTCCACTACCTCGCCGCGCTCGAAGTCGCCGGTTGCCGTGCGCACGCCCACCGCCAGGAGGCTGCGGCCGCCCTCGGCCAGCGCGCGCGCGGCGCCATCGTCAAGCACCAGCGAGCCGCGCGTCTGCAGGTGGTCGGCCAGCCACTGTTTGCGGGCTGCCATCGGCGCGGTGCCGCTGCACAGGCGCGTGCCGACCGCCCCGCCAGCCAGCAGACGCGCCAGCACGTCGGGTTGGCGCCCGCTGGCGATCACTGTGTCGGCGCCGCTGCGCGCTGCGCGCCGTGCTGCCAGCACCTTGGTCAGCATGCCGCCGGTACCCACACCGGTGCCGGCACCACCCGCCATGCTCTCCAGCGCCGGGTCACCGGCCTGTGCTTCGGTCACCAGCGTGGCGCTGGCATCCTTGCGCGGATCGGCGGTGTAGAGGCCCGGCTGGTCGGTCAGGATGACCAGAAGGTCGGCCTCGATCAGATTGGTCACCAGCGCGCCCAGCGTGTCGTTGTCACCAAAGCGGATCTCGTCGGTCGCCACCGTATCGTTCTCGTTGATGATCGGCACCACACCCAACTCCAACAAGGTTGTCAGCGTCGAGCGCGCGTTCAGGTAGCGCTGCCGGTCGGCCAGGTCCTCGTGTGTCAGCAGCACCTGCGCGGCGATCAGGCCATGCCCGGCAAAGCAGCGCTCGTAGGCCTGCACCAGGCCCATCTGGCCCACCGCGGCCGCCGCCTGCAGGTCATGCACGGCACTCGGGCGCTTCGCCCAGCCCAGACGCTGCATGCCCTCGGCGATGGCGCCGCTGGAGACCAGCACCACCTGCTGCCCGGCGCGCACCAGCGCGGCGATCTGCGCCGCCCATCCGGCAAGGGCGGTGGTGTCCAGTCCGCGGCCGTCGGCGGTCACCAGGCTCGAGCCCACCTTCACCACCAGGCGACGCTGTTGCTGCGCCACGCCGCTCATCGGTCGTCCTCGTCCTCGCGGGTGGGGTCCCACGCCGTCGTCGCGCGCTGCGCCTCGGCGTCAGCTGCCCTGGCGGCTTCGCGCTGCGTCTCGATGTGGCGCATGATCTGCGCCGTCAGTTCGGCGCAGCCCTCGCCGGCGATGGCCGAGGTGCGGTAGTGAGGGCCCTTCCACTTGAGTCGCTTGAGCAGCGCCGCGCAGGTCGCTTCGCGCTCTTCTTCGGGCAGCAGGTCGAGCTTGTTCAGCACCAGCCAACGGGGCTTCGCCGCCAGCGACGGGTCGTACTTCTTGAGCTCCTTCTCCAGCGCACGGACCTCGGCCACCGGGTCGGTGCTGCCGTCCAGCGGTGCCGCGTCGACGATGTGCAGCAGCAGTCCGGTGCGTGCCAGGTGGCGCAGGAACTGGTGCCCCAGGCCGGCGCCTTCGGCCGCGCCCTCGATCAGGCCAGGAATGTCGGCGATCACGAAGCTGCGGTCGGTGCCCTCGCGCACCACACCCAGGTTGGGGTGCAGGGTGGTGAACGGGTAGTCGGCCACCTTGGGCTTGGCTGCGCTCACGGCTCGGATGAAGGTGGACTTGCCGGCGTTCGGCATGCCCAGCAGGCCCACATCCGCCAGCACCTTCAACTCGAGTCGCAGCCGCCGCTGCTCGCCCTCCTCGCCGGGCGTGGCGAACTTGGGCGCGCGGTTCACGCTCGACTTGAAGTGCAGGTTGCCCAGGCCACCCTGGCCGCCGCGCGCGAGCAGCACGCGCTCGCCCGGGGTGGCGAGGTCGCACAGCAGCTCGTCGGTGTCGGCGTCGAAGATCAGCGTGCCGGGCGGGAATCGCAGGTCGATGTCGTCGCCGCCCTTGCCGTAGCAGTCGGCGCCACGGCCGTTCTCGCCGCGCTCGGCGCGGAAGCTGCGCTTGTAGCGGAAGTCCACCAGTGTGTTCAGGTTGATGTCGGCGACGCCGTAGACCGAGCCGCCGCGGCCGCCGTCGCCGCCGTCCGGTCCGCCTTTGGGCAGAAACTTTTCGCGGCGGAAACTGGCGGAGCCGTTCCCGCCGTCACCGGCACGGATCTCGATGACCGCTTCGTCAATGAACTTCATGGCTGTATGTGTTGGCGCTGCAAACAAAAAAGCCCTACCGGCACGATAGGGCTTCCTGTGCCAGGGCGGGGACCGGTCAGGCCGAGACCACGCTCACAGTGCGACGCTTCTTCTCGCCCTTGACGGTGAAGGCGACGCGGCCCTCGGTCAGAGCGAAAAGCGTGTGGTCCTTGCCCATGCCGACGTTGTCGCCGGGGTGGAACTCGGTGCCACGCTGGCGCACGATGATGTTGCCCGGGACCACGGCTTCGCCGCCGTAGACCTTCACGCCGAGGCGTTTGCTCTCTGAGTCGCGACCGTTGCGTGAACTGCCGCCTGCCTTTTTGTGTGCCATTGCCTGCTCTCCCTTACTTGGCCGAGATGCTGTCGATCAGCAGCTCGGTGTAGTTCTGGCGGTGACCCATGCGTTTTTGGTAATGCTTGCGGCGGCGCATCTTGAAGATGCGGATCTTCTCGCCACGGCCGTGCGATACAACGGTGGCCTTCACCGATGCGCCGGCCAGCAGCGGCGTGCCCACCGACACATTGTCGCCGTCACCGATCATCAGCACCTGATCCAGCTTGATGCTGGTGCCGGCCTCGGCTTCGAGCGTCTCCACGCGCAACTTTGCGCCCGGTTCGACGCGGTACTGCTTGCCACCTGTCTTGATCACTGCATACATATATAGGCTCCTTGTTTCGGGCTCTTTTCTCGGCACCGCCAGCGCGATGAGCACCTGCAGAGCCGGTAAACCCCTAATGATATCAAGCGAACACTCGTTTGGTAAAGGCTGAAAGTGGCGTCGCGGTGGGCTAGACTCGGCGCCTCCCCAACGGCAGGACACGGCGTGGCGCTACCCCTCATCCAGCAGCACCTGGCGGCAGACATGGCTGCCATCGATCGCGTCATCCGCGAGCGCCTGCACTCCGAGGTCGCGCTGGTCAGCCAGGTCGCCGACTACATCATCTCCGCCGGCGGCAAGCGCCTGCGCCCGGCGCTGGTGGTGCTGTCCAGCCACGCCCATGGCGTGAGCGATGCGCGCGTTCACGAGCTGGCGGCGATCATCGAGTTCATCCACACCGCCACCCTGTTGCACGACGACGTGGTCGACGAATCCGCGCTGCGCCGCGGCCGCGAGACCGCCAACGCCGCCTTCGGCAACGCCCCGGCGGTGCTGGTCGGCGACTTCCTCTACAGCCGCGCCTTCCAGATGATGGTCGGCATCGGCAGCATGCGCGTGATGGAGGTCCTGGCCGACGCCACCAACACCATCGCCGAGGGTGAGGTGCTGCAGTTGATGAACTGCAACGACCCAGACATCGACGAGGCCGCCTACCTGCGCGTCATCCGCTACAAGACGGCCAAGCTGTTCGAGGCCTCGACGCGTCTTGGCGCAGTGCTCGGCGGCGCCGACCCGGCGCGCGACACGGCGATGGCCGCCTACGGCATGCACCTGGGCACGGCATTCCAGCTGGTCGACGACATCCTCGACTATTCGGGCGACCCGTCGAGCACCGGCAAGAACGTTGGCGACGATCTTGCCGAGGGCAAGCCGACGCTGCCGCTGATCCACACCATCCGCCACGGTCACGCGGCGGAAGCGGCACTGGTCCGGCAGGCGATCGAGGAGGGCGGTTGCGCCGACATCGAGGCAGTGCTTGCCGCCATCCGCCGGACCGGGGCGCTTGACTACGCACGTGGCGTGGCTGAGTCCGAGTTGGGTCTGGCCCGCGCCGCGCTGGAGGTGCTGGAGCCTTCACCCGACCGCGAAGTTCTGCTATCTTTGACAGTCTTTGCAGCCGACCGGGACCACTAAGGCCGGCGGCGGCAGAATGGTCGGAGATCCGGTTACTTCGGGGTGTAGCTCAGCCTGGTAGAGTACTGCGTTCGGGACGCAGGAGTCGGAGGTTCGAATCCTCTCACCCCGACCATCCCTTGTTTGGCGCTGTCCGGCGCCAGTCATCTAAACTTCGCCAATACCGGCCGCAACGGCCGCTGGCGCGGAGTTTGCACAAATGCTCAAACTGCTTCTGCTCATCGCCCTGATCGGGGGCGGCCTGTGGTGGTTCGCCCGCGGCGGACGCGCGGGGTCCGGCCGCGATGGCGATGCGTCCAGCGGGCGTCCACCGGCAAACGGAACCGGCGATGCGGGCCAGAACAAGGCCGGTGAGAACATGGTCCGCTGCGAGTACTGCAATACCCACGTCCCACACTCCGCTGCGGTGTTCGCCGGCAAGCACGGGTTCTGCTGCGAGGAGCACCGTGCAGCTGCCGGCTACTAGCGCCCGCGCGGCCACCTGAGCGCTGTCGATGGGCTTCGATCGTGCGGGCTGGCTGCAGGGCGTGCGCGCCGAGTCGTCGCCCAACTGTGACGCCCGCCCGCCGGTCGCGGTCGACCTGCTGGTGATCCACAACATCAGCCTGCCGCCCGGCCAGTTCGGTAGCGGCGACGTGTTCGCCCTGTTCGGCAACCGGCTCGACGCCAGCAGGCACCCGTTCTACCGCGACATCGAGGGTCTGCGCGTGTCGGCGCATTTCGTCATCGAACGCGACGGGCGGGTGACGCAGTGCGTGTCTGTCTTCGACCGGGCCTGGCACGCCGGTGTCTCGGTCTGGCAAGGCCGCGATCGTTGCAACGACTTCTCGGTCGGCATCGAGCTCGAGGGTGCCGACGACCAGCCCTTCACCGATCCGCAGTACTCGGCGCTCGAGCATCTCGCGGCGCAACTGGTGGCGGCCTTGCCACTGCGCGGTGCCGCTGGCCATAGCGACATCGCCCCGGGCCGCAAGACCGACCCGGGTCCGTGTTTCGAGTGGTCACGACTGACAGCGATCAAGCGAGTCGTCTGACGGCCATCGCCGGCCCCTCATCCACAGCCAGGCTGTTTTCGCGGCGTGCATAGTTGCCGTACGAGCCATGCTGCGCTGCAAACGCCGCAAGCGCTTGCGGCAGCGCATGGCGGTGGTGCGGCGCATCGCCGCGGCCGCGAGCGCTGCTCCACAAGTTGCCCACAGCTGCCCCACATCGCGTCCCACGGCCGGGCGCAAAAAGCGCTTGCATGCCTTTCGCCCAACCCCTAGGATTGGTGCTCGGGAGGGTGTGCCGACACAAGATGTTGTGGTTTTATGTTTTTCGCCAGAACAGACCGCAAATGGTCTCGGGCGTCGCAAAACCATCTTGCCCAAGGCCCGCCAAATAGCCCGTCCGGCCACCCAGGCCGGCCACACAAGCCAGCTATCCAGGGGGAGCCCAGCCATGCAGATGACCAGCACCGAAGCCGTTCCGGCGAACGATTTCCGCCCGTCGTCCCTGATGCCGACCGGCGAATCCGCTGCCGACCCGCGTTTCGCCGACTACAAGGTGATCCGCCGCAACGGTGCAGTGGTCCCGTTCGAGCCGTCGAAGATCGCGGTCGCCATGACCAAGGCCTTCATCGCCGTCGACGGCGCGCAGGGCGCTGCCTCGGCGCGGGTGCGCGAGCAGGTGGCGATCCTTACCGAGCAGGTCGTCGCTGCGCTGATGCGGCGCAAGCCCGAGGGCGGCGCCATCCACATCGAGGACATCCAGGACCAGGTCGAGCTGTCGATGATGCGCGCCGGCGTGCACGACGTTGCCCGTTCCTATGTGCTCTACCGCGAGGAGCGCTCGCGCGATCGCGCGCAGCAGGCTGCAGACGCCGGCGAAGAGCCGTTGTCGGGCCTGTCGGTCACCGAAGACGGCGCCCGCCGCCCGCTAGATCTCAAGCGCCTCGAGGCGCTGGTGCGTGCATCCTGCGAGGGCTTGGGCGACCAGGTCGAGCCGCAGGCCATCCTCAAGGCTGCCGTGCGCGACCTCTACGACGGCATCCCCGCCGAGGAGGTGTCCAAGTCGCTGGTGCTGGCGGCGCGCACCCTGATCGAGCAGGACCCCGCCTACAGCAAGGTCACGGCGCGCCTGCTGCTCGACCAGATCCGCAAGGAGATCCTCGGCCAGTCGACGACTCAGGCCGACATGCACTCCCGTTACGCCGAGTACTTTCCGGGCTTCATCAAGAAGGGTATCGACGCCGAATTGCTCGACGCCAGGATGGGCCAGTACGACCTCGCCAAGCTCGGCGCAGCGATGCAGGCCGACCGTGACCTGCAGTTCCACTACCTCGGCCTGCAGACGCTCTACGACCGCTACTTTCTGCACATCGAGGGCCACCGCATCGAGCTGCCGCAGGCCTTCTTCATGCGCGTAGCGATGGGCCTGGCACTCAACGAGGTCGACCGCGAGACTCGTGCCATCGAGTTCTACAACGTGCTCTCGACCTTCGACTTCATGTCGTCGACGCCGACGCTGTTCAACTCGGGCTCGCTGCGCAGTCAGCTGTCCAGCTGCTACCTCACCACCGTCGATGACGACCTCGACGGCATCTATGAGGCGATCAAGGAGAACGCGCTGCTCTCCAAGTTCGCCGGCGGGCTGGGCAACGACTGGACCAACGTGCGCGCGCTGGGCTCCTACATCAAGGGCACCAACGGCAAGTCGCAGGGCGTCGTGCCCTTCCTCAAGGTGGTCAACGACACTGCGGTGGCGGTGAACCAGGGCGGCAAGCGCAAGGGTGCGGTGTGCGCCTACCTGGAGACCTGGCACCTCGACATCGAGGAGTTCCTCGAGCTGCGCAAGAACACCGGCGACGACCGTCGCCGCACGCACGACATGAACACCGCCAACTGGGTCCCCGACCTGTTCATGAAGCGGGTCATGGAGGGCGCCGACTGGACACTGTTCTCGCCGTCGGACTGCCCCGACCTGCACGACCTCTACGGCAAGGCTTTCGAGAAGGCCTACACCGGCTACGAAGCCAAGGCCGAGCGCGGCGAGTTGAAGCTGTTCAAGAAGGTGCCGGCGCAGACCCTCTGGCGTCGCATGCTGACCATGCTGTTCGAGACCGGCCACCCGTGGATCACGTTCAAGGACCCGGCCAACATCCGCAGCCCGCAGCAGCACGTCGGTGTGGTGCACTCGTCCAACCTTTGCACCGAGATCACCCTGAACACCAATGAGGGTGAGATCGCTGTCTGCAACCTCGGCTCGGTCAACCTGGCCAACCACATGATCCAGCATGCCGACGGCTCGTGGACGCTCGACGCCGACAAGGTGCAGCGCACCGTCAAGGTTGCGATGCGGATGCTCGACAACGTCATCGACATCAATTACTACGCGGTCAAGAAGGCGCGCGATTCAAACCTGCGTCACCGTCCCGTGGGGCTGGGCATCATGGGCTTCCAGGATTGCCTGCACCTGATGCGTGTCCCGTACGCCAGCAACGACGCGGTCGAGTTCGCCGATCGCAGCATGGAAGCAGTCTGCTACCACGCCTACTGGGCCAGCACCGAGCTCGCCCAAGAGCGTGGCCGCTACTCCAGCTTCGGCGGCAGCCTGTGGGACCGCGGCATCCTGCCGCAGGACTCGCTCCGTCTGCTGGCCGACGAGCGAGGTGGCCACGTCGAGGTCGACGGCTCGTCCACCCTCGACTGGGACGCGCTGCGCAAGCGCATCAAGCAGTACGGCATGCGCAACAGCAACTGCGTCGCCATCGCGCCGACCGCGACCATCTCCAACATCGTCGGCGTCTCGGCGAGCATCGAGCCCAACTACAAGAACCTGTACGTCAAGAGCAACCTGTCGGGCGAGTTCACGGTGGTCAACGACCAGCTCGTGACCGACCTCAAGGCGCGTGGCCTGTGGGACGAGGTGATGGTCGCCGACATGAAGTACTTCGACGGCTCCCTGTCCAAGATCGACCGCATCCCGGCCGACCTGCGCGCGCTCTACGCCACCAGCTTCGAGGTCGACCCGAGCTGGCTGGTCGAGGCCGCGGCGCGCCGTCAGAAGTGGATCGACCAGGCGCAGAGCCTGAACATCTACATCGCCCAGCCCTCCGGCAAGAAGCTTGACGACACCTACAAGCTGGCCTGGCTGCGTGGTCTCAAGACCACCTACTACCTGCGCACCATGGGTGCCACCAGCGCCGAGAAGTCGACCGGCCGCGGTGGCGAACTCAACGCGGTGCCGGTGGCCGGGGGCGAGGCAGCAGCGGCCGAGGCCAAGTTCTGCTCGATCGACAACCCCGAGTGCGAGGCCTGCCAGTAAGGCGGGCCAGAAAGATCCCAGGAGACATCCAGATGCTGAGTTTTGAAGACGACTTCTCTGCAACGACGCCGCAACTTCAGTTGCAGCCGCGGCTGCCCCAAGCGCCGGTCGCGGACCCGTTCGCTGGCGCCACCCCGGTGCGTGCCGACCTGTCGGCAGGCGGGGACGATGCCGAGGGCGTCCGCCGCATCAACGCTGCCGACAAGCGCGTGATCAACGGCAGCACTGACGTCAACCAGCTGGTGCCGTTCAAGTACAAGTGGGCGTGGGAGAAGTATCTGGCCGGCTGCGCCAACCACTGGATGCCGCAAGAGGTGCAGATGTCGCGCGACATCGCCCTGTGGAAGGACCCGAACGGTCTGACCGAGGACGAGCGCCTCATCGTCAAGCGCAACCTGGGCTTCTTTGTCACCGCCGATTCGCTGGCAGCCAACAACATCGTGCTCGGTACCTACCGCCACATCACCGCCCCGGAGTGTCGCCAGTTCCTGCTGCGTCAGGCCTTCGAGGAGGCGATCCACACCCACGCCTACCAGTACATCGTCGAGAGCCTGGGCCTGGACGAGGGCGAGATCTTCAACGCCTACCAGGAAGTCGCCAGCATCCGCGACAAGGATGATTTCCTCATCCCCTTCATCGAGACGCTGACCGACCCCGAGTTCACCACCGGCACGCTGGAGAACGACCAGAAGCTGCTGAAGAGCCTGATCGTCTTCAGCTGCATCATGGAAGGCATCTTCTTCTACGTCGGCTTCGTGCAGATCCTCGCACTGGGCCGCCAGAACAAGATGACGGGCGCGGCCGAGCAGTACCAGTACATCCTGCGCGACGAGTCGATGCACTGCAATTTCGGCGTCGACCTGGTCAACACCATCAAGCTGGAGAACCCGCACCTGTGGACGCCGGAGTTCCGCCAGGAGCTGGTGGCGTTGTTCAAGAAGGCGGTGGACCTGGAGTACGCCTACGCCGAGGCGACCATGCCGCGTGGCGTGCTGGGCCTGAACGCACCGATGTTCAAGGAGTACCTGCGCTTCATCTGCAATCGTCGCTGCCGGCAGATCGGCCTCGACGAACTCTTCCCCGGCGCGGAGAACCCTTTCCCGTGGATGAGCGAGATGATCGACCTGAAGAAGGAAAAGAACTTCTTCGAGACACGCGTCACCGAGTACCAGACCGGTGGCGCCCTGCAGTGGGAGTAGTCCGTTCCCGTCAGGCAACAAAAAGCCCCGCTCTGGCGGGGCTTTTTGTTGGTGCTGCTCTGGCCGGAGGTCAGGCCATGAGGCCCGCTGCGGCCAGGCGCTGCTCGGCAGCGCGGATCGATGCCTTGTCGTCGGGCGACGGGCGTGTCGGCGCAGGTCGGACGGCGTTCTCGTCGCTGGGTTGCGACGCACGCTCCTTCTGCGCCTCGAGCAGTTTCGACACTGCGCCCTTTTCCTCCACCGCCTTGCGGGCCTCTGCGCGTGCGCCGGTCTCTTCCTCGGCAAGTTTCGACTTGGCTTCCTGGGAGAGGGTGACGCGGGTGCTGCGCTCAGCGCTTGGGCCCTCCTCGCGGCGGGGTTGCACTTCCGCGGTCCGGGTACGCTCTTGCTCTGCCGCCGCGGCCCGCGTAGGGTCCTGACGTCCGCCTGCGCTAGACGGATCTACGCCACTGAATTCGACACGCATGGGAGTTCTCCTCACCGAACGCCAAGTTACACCGTGCCAAGGTTACAACACGGCGCAATTCGGCTAGGTGACAGAGGATACTGCGTTTTATCAAATGTGTACGTTTTCACAAACGCGTAGAGGACTGGCCACGCCGTGTGGCGCAGCGGGTGTCAGAGGGCTGCCGAGGCGAGGATGCCGCTGGCGGCCAGACGGCGTTCTGCAGCGCGCAGGACCGCGATCTCCTGGTTCAGGAGGCTCTGCACCTCAAGCTTGATATCGATCTTGGCTTTTTTGAGATCGTAATACTCGCTGAGCGACTCGATCAGGGTGTCGAGGACATCCTTTGGCGCCTTGTCGGACAGGCTTGGGTTGCCATTGGCCGAGCGTTGGATCGCCAGCGCGGTGGGGGAGAGTTCGACGACGCTGCTCACCGAGGAACCGCTATCGACCAAGGCCTGTTCCAGGTTGCCGCGGAATGCCGTGCCACCCGACGCCAGGGGGCTGCCTGCGCGCTCTAATAGCAGCTGGCGCGCGTACGCGTCGAGCATCGAATTGATTCCGGGTTCCACTCGCATAATCGCCTTCCTGTAAACCTGCCCCAACGGCCGGTGTGTAAACCGGGCTGACACTTGGGCAAGACTATTCAGGGGTGGGCGGTTTTGGAATCCGTCAACTGACTGTATTGCAAGACTTTATGGGTCGAGATTCAGTCGTTTTGTGACTTTATCGCGGGTTTCCAGGTGACATCCGCCACGCCCGCCATATGGTTGAGGCAGCGGCTCAGGATGAACAGAAGGTCTGACAAGCGGTTGAGGTAGAGGCGCGGGTTGTCGGTGGTGATGCTGGCCCGGTCCAGCGCCACCAGGGATCTCTCGGCGCGGCGGCATACGGTACGCGCGACGTGGCAGTGCGCCGCGGCAGGGCTGCCGCCGGGCAGCACGAACTCCTTCAGCGGCGGCAGCAAGGCGTTGTAGGAAGCGATGGCGTCGTCCAGGCGGCCGACATGCTCGGGCTTGAGCAGGCTGGCACCCGGGATGGCCAATTCGCTGCCGAGGTCGAACAGGTCGTTCTGGATCTGTCCGAGCAGTCGGCGGATGTCTTCCGGGGTGTCGTTGATCAGAACCACGCCGAGCTGGCTGTTGAGCTCATCGACATCACCCAGCGCGTGGATGCGCGCGTCGGTCTTGGGCACGCGCGAGCCGTCGGCGAGGCCGGTCTCGCCGCCGTCGCCGGTGCGGGTCGTGATGTGGGTCAGGCGGTCGCTCATGGTTTCGGTCGGCTTTTCAGGTCGGGTTGGTCGTGGGTTCGGGGTTTGCGCGGTGCGGGCAGCTGCGACTCAAATCAGCCGCCGCACGGCCTCGAGGTAGGTCGACACGTCGAAGGGCGTGCCGTGGCGCTGGGTCTTCCAGAGCTGCTCGAGCAGGCATTCCAGTGTCTGGTGGCTGGCCTCGTGCGGGTCGCCGAGCTTCTCCGCCACAGCCGTCCAGGCGGCGCGGATGCCGGGCGGCTGGTCGATCGCCAGTTGCTCGGCCAGCGCCAGATGGAACGACAGGTGCATGAACGGGTTGGTCTCGCCGTCTTCCGGGTGCCAGGTGCGGGTGGCGTAGCTGTCCGGGTCCTCCAGAACAGCGTGGTACTCGGGGTGCTCGAGGATGATCGGCAGCAGCGTGGTCTCGGCGCCGTTCAGCCCAGTGCCGGCGCGGTACTTGCGCCAGGTCTCGAACATGAAGCTGCGGACGTCGTCGCGGGTCGGCTGGAACATGCCGGGTCAGACCTTCTTTGCGCCAGATGGTTTGCTCGCGGGCTCGCCCGGCGGTGGGGTCTTGTGTCGGTAGTCGCAGAGGTCGGCCAGTACGCAGTCGTAACAGCGCGGCTTGCGCGCCTGGCAGGTGTAGCGTCCGTGCAGGATCAGCCAGTGGTGCGCGTCGACCTTGTACTCGTCGGGGATGTTCTTCAGCAGCGCCAGTTCCACCGCAAGCGGCGTCTTTCCCTTGCCCAGCCCGGTACGGTTGCCGACCCTGAACACGTGCGTGTCGACGGCGATGGTCGGCTCGCCATAGGCGGTGTTGAGCACGACGTTGGCGGTCTTGCGGCCGACGCCGGGCAGTGCCTGCAGCGCCTCGCGGCCGCGTGGCACCTCGCCGCCATGCTGCTCGAGGAGGATGCGGCAGGTCTCGATGACGTTCTTGGCCTTGCTGCGGAACAGGCCGATGGTCTGGATGTAGGGGATGAGTCCCTCGACGCCGAGGGCAAGGATCGTCTCCGGGGTGCCGGCGACCGGGTACAGCTTGCGGGTGGCGGCGTTTACGCTCACGTCGGTGGCCTGTGCGGAGAGGATCACCGCGATCAGCAGCTGGAACACCGAGTCGTATTCAAGCTCGGTGGTCGGCGCCGGCATGATGGCGGAGAGCCTTTGCATGGCCTCGCGCCGTGTGGTCGGGTTCATGGATGGCGATCCGGGCGGCGGTTCAGGCCGGTGCCGGCGACAGCGACGTCAGCGGCTTGCGCCAGACGCGCAGCGCGTGCCACGGCCGGCGGTCGTAGTGCTGCTGTCCCGACGGCTCGAGGACACGCAACTGGAAGCGTCCCGCGGCCAGTGCCCGGACGAGCGCCTCAGGCGGATCCTGGCCAGGCTGGTGCAACCACACGCGAATCGCGGCCTGATCGTTGCCGGATGGCTTGTCGGTTGCCAGCGGCAACGCCGCTGCCAGCGGGTGCGTGCCGTACACACGGATACCGCGCGGGCGTGGTGACGGTGCCACAGCTGCGCCACCGGCGAGCCACAGGGCGTTGAGCGGGCGCAGACCACGGGACTCGCGTTCCGTGTTGAGCGGGTGTTCGTGCAGCAGCATCTGCGCCTCGGTGAGCCAGCGCCGCAAGTCTGCGCCACGCGGACCCTGCGGCAGGTGCTCGTCGAGCGGCCGGCCCGCCGTGCGCCATGCCGGCGCAAAGCGCGCCTCGGCTGGTGCGTCGAGGTCGAGCAGACGGTGCGGGCCGGCAGCGTGCAGTACGCCGACCGCCGGCGCCTGCGATAGCACCGCATCGATCAGCGCCGCCGCGTCGGCGGCGTCCTCTGGCGCCTGGGGCAGCGCCACCAGGCGGTCGCGGCTGATCACCAGCGACAGTGCGTCGACCCGCAGCCAGCCGTGCCCGCCACCAGCCAGCCCGAGCGTCGCCGCGGCCAGCGCCGGTTCCGCCTCGGCCGGGATGTCGTGCATCGCCAGCAGCCAGTCCTCGATGGCGAGGAACTCGTGCCGGTGGTGGTCGCCAGTGGCCAGCCGCGCGGCCAATGCCGGCCAGTCGTCGAGCAGCCCGCGCGGGTCGCGGGTGGCGATCAGCAGGCTCTGGGCGTCGGTGTTGGCTGGGTCGGGCTGCGGCATGCGGCGGAGTGTAGCCGCTGCCGGCAAATGCTGGCCGCGCACAGTCCGTACCGACCCTGCGCGCGGTAGCATTGTGGCGCCATGCGTCTGCCCGTCGAACTCTTCATCGCCTACCGCTACACGCGTTCGCGCGGACGCTCGGGCTTCGTCTCGTTCATCTCCGGCGTGTCGATGCTCGGCATCGGGCTGGGGGTGGCAGCCCTGATCATCGTGCTGTCGGTAATGAACGGCTTCCAGAAGGAGGTCCGCGACCGCATGCTCGGTGTCTTGGCGCACATCGAGCTGGTCGGTCCCGACAACCGTCTGGCCGACTGGCGTTCGGTCGAGACGCTGGCCCGTGAGCACCCCGAGGTCCGTGCCACGGCACCTTTCGTCTCTGGTCAGGCGCTGCTGAGCCGCGGCAGCGCGGTGCAGGGCGCGGCGGTGCGCGGCGTGCTGCCGCAGGCGGAGGCGGCGGTCTCGGAGGTCGGCAGCCACATGCGTGCCGGCACCCTGCAGACGCTGGCGCCCGACAGCTTCAACGTGGTCCTCGGCAACGAGCTGGCGCGGGCGCTGGGGGTGCGGGTCGGTGACAGGGTGACCCTGATCATCCCCCAGGGGCAGGTCACCGCCGCCGGGATGATCCCGCGTCTGAAGCAGTTCACGGTCAGCGGCATCTTCTCCATGGGGCATGCCGAGTTCGACAGCGGCATGGCGCTGATCGACCTGCACGACGCGCAGCTGCTCTACCGCTTGGGCGACGATGTGAGCGGGGTGCGACTCAAGCTCGACGATCTGCATCGTGCCACCGAGGTCGCCCAGGCCCTGGCCGGGCGCTTGCCGCCAGACGTCTTCCCGGTCGACTGGCCGTCGCAGAACCGCAACTGGTTCGCCGCGGTGCAGACCGAGAAACGCATGATGTTCATCATCCTCACGCTCATCATCGCGGTGGCGGCCTTCAACCTGGTCAGCTCGCTGGTGATGGCGGTGAACGAGAAGCGCGCCGACATCGCCATCCTGCGAACGCTCGGCGCCACTCCAGCCAGCATCCGTACGGTGTTCCTGGTCCAAGGCCTGGTCACGGGGCTGATCGGCACCCTGCTCGGGGTCGGCTTCGGCGCGCTGGTGGCTTACAACATCGACACCCTGCTGCCGGCGATCGAGAACGCGCTTGGCTTCAAGTTCCTCGCCAGCGGCGTCTACTACATCAGCGAGCTGCCATCGGACCCGCACCTCGAGGACATGCTGAGGGTGGGAGGCATGTCGCTGCTGCTGTCCCTGCTGGCCACGCTGTACCCGAGCTCGCGAGCGGCAGCCACGCAGCCGGCGGAGGCGTTGCGCTATGAGTGAGGCGAGCCCGCTGGTGCTGTCTGGCGAGGGCCTGGTCAAGCGCTTCGGCAGCGGCGTGACGGAGACCGCCGTACTGGACGGCGTCGACCTTGGCATCGCCGCCGGCGAGCGGATCGCCATCGTCGGCGCCTCGGGTGCCGGCAAGAGCACCCTGCTGCACCTGCTCGGCGGCCTCGAGCCACCTAGCGCCGGCCGCGTGTTCTGGGCCGGGCGCGAGGTCGCGGCGCTGTCGGAGGCAGAGCGCTGCGCCATGCGCAACCGGCATCTTGGATTCATCTACCAGTTCCACCACCTGCTGCCGGAGTTCACCGCGCAGGAGAACGTCGCCATGCCACTGCTGTTGCGGCGCATGGACCGTGATGCGGCGTTGGCCGAGGCCGCTGAGTGGCTGCGCCAGGTCGGCCTTGCCGCGCGCCTGCACCACCGGCCGGGCGAGCTGTCCGGCGGCGAGCGGCAGCGCGCCGCAGTAGTGCGCGCGCTGGTCACGCAACCGCGCTGTGTGCTGGCTGACGAGCCGACCGGCAACCTCGACCGCAACACCGCGTCGCAGGTGTTCGGCTTGATGCTCGAACTGGCGGCGGCACAGCAGACCGCGTTCGTCATCGTCACCCACGACGAGCGGCTGGCAGCGCAGGCCGGGCAGCGGATGGTCCTGGCGGACGGGAGACTGACGGCCGTCTAGCGGCAACGCAGAGGCCCCGCGCGGTGGCCCGCCATTTACGGTTGCTGGTGGTGGTGGGCGGGGCTTCCATCGGGACGCTCCTCTCGCTCTCTCGCTTCGCTCGCACCCCGCTTCGAGGAGCTTTCCCGATGCGCCCCGCTGGGGCGCGTGCGGGCACTCGGGGCGGTCCCTTCTCGGGTCGACTCTTCTCGCTCCTGCTCGCTGCGCTCGAAAGTCGCAGCGAAGAGCCTCCCCTG
>JAIXXL010000038.1 GCA_027490755.1 Betaproteobacteria bacterium | reverse complement strand
TTTACGTGGCTCAATACGGCCGGCCCGACGGCCCGGCCTCGGTCGTGCTGCACGGCGGCCCCGGCAGCGGCACGCAGCCATCGGTGCTGGACTGGTTCGACCTCAACCGCCAGCGCGTGGTGCTGTTCGACCAGCGCGGCGCCGGCCAATCGACGCCGCAGGGCGAGATCGCGAACAACGACAGCGGCAAGCTGGTGGCGGACATCGAGATGATCCGGAAACGGCTTGGCATCGAGCGCTGGATGGTGGTCGGCGGTTCCTGGGGTGCGACGCTGGCGCTGCTGTATGCGGGCAAACACGCAGAGCGCATCAGCGCGCTGGTGCTGCGCGGCAGCTTCCTTGCGAGCGAACGCGAGCTGCGCTGGTTTTTTCAGGAGCTGCGCTCGATGGTGCCAAGAGGATGGGAACGAATGACCGAAGGCTGGAGCGCAGTACAACAAGCGAATGTGCTGCAGACCCTGTGCGACGCGCTCCTGCGCGGTGACGCATCACAAGCGGCTGACGCCGCGCGGCGCTGGAACGATTATGAAAATGCGGTGATGAATGCGATGGCGGGCAAGCTCGATGACGTATCCGTCTCATCGGGCGAGGTGCCTGCGCGGGTGCTGAACAAATATCGATTGCAGGCGCATTACCTGTCGAATGCGTGCTTCACGAGCGAGGCTGAACTGATGGCCGCTGCAGCAAAGCTGCTGGATACGCCGGTGGCGCTGGTGCATGGCACGCACGATCTGGTGTGCCCACCGGAGAATGCGGCGCGGCTGAAACAGGCGATCCCGCATGCGACACTGGACTGGATAAAAAACGGCGGGCATACGCCCGCCGATCCCGGCATTGCAGCCGGACTGCATCGCGCCGCTGCCGCAATGCAGTCCGGTCTTGGGTTCATGAAGTGACGGCCACCAGGGCGCCCAGGATTTGCGCCTCTGTCAGCGGCACGCCGACGAAATGAAGGACGGCTTGCTCGGTAGTCCATTGCGAGTTCTCGTCGCTGTTGTCCGCGCTGGCCCACAGCGAGTAACTGAACGTGGTCGCATCGTTGGTGACAACCCAATACCGCTGGTTTTGCCCTAACGCTTGCAGTTCTATCCTGTCGTGGACAGGGTTGAAATCCAGCACGCGTGCGCTGACGTTATTACCCAAAGTGGTGACGTACCGGTCAGCACCCTCTCCACCAACGAGGTCGGCATTGGCGCCAAATTGAAGCTGAAAAATATCGTTGCCCGCACCTCCGAACATCTCGGCGTGCCCGAATCCGTTGTCGAAGAAGCTGTCGTTGCCACCCTCCCCGACCAGAGTATTGCTTCCCGCGTCGTTGTACAAACGGTCGTCACCGGCACCACCGAACAGTTGATCATTGCCGACACCGCCATACAGATCATCGGCTCCGTCACCGCCATGAATCAGGTCGTCGCCGATACCCCCATGGAGAGCGTCGTTTCCACCGTAGCCATACAGGCGGTCATTCCCTCCGTCGCCGTGCAGCGAATCGTTGAAGCTCCCGCCCTCCAGCCAGTCATCGCCACCTCGGCCAAAATATCCTTCAATCGGAACAGCACTACCTGTCAGATGATCCGGACCTTCGGTAGCCGGCGTAATCTGGGCACCCAGATAAGGCCCCTCATAACCATACAGCCCCGAATTCGGCTCGGCCGCGCCCGCGATCACGACGCTGACCGTCGTGGCCCCCGATGCCGTGCCAGTCGAGTCAACGACTCGAATCTGATAGCTCTGCACCAGCTGCTGTCCGGCGGACAGATGGTCGATTGCGTTGTCGTCCACCGAGAACACCCAGGCGGCCTGTTGCGAGGCGCCGGTCGAAACGAGTGGTGCCAACGTCAGGCTGCCGACATAGCCGGCGCCCTGTGCCGTGATCTGGAAGCTCAGCGCATCGCCGACATCGACATCGCTGACCTGGAAACTGCCGGTGGCGACATGTGCAGCGGTTGACGTATCGCCGGCAGCGTACTCGGACACGCTGCCCTGCGTGGTATCGGCCACCAGCGTCGGGGCGTCATTCTTGCCGGTGATGGTGAAGATTATTGGATTGACCGTACCATCGAGCGACGTGACGTTCATGTAATCCGTCATCGTCTTGCCCTCGCCCAGATGCTGGACCAGGCCATTGGCAATCGCATACTCGATGCTTCCGTCCGCGGAGATACGCCCGGTTCCCCCCTTGTCAGTCAACACGAAAAAGACCGGAACGATCCCCGCCTCCCCTTGATCGGCATCGCCAATCGTGATTTTTCCGGAGGTGTGGAGCACGCTCAATTGCAGATTCGTGTCTTCCTGCAGCTGCGTATTCAACCCGGAGATATCGATGACCGCGGCATCGTTGACGCCGATGACATTGAAATACACGAAGGCCTTCGTGCCATCGAACGACGTCACCTCGAAACGGTCGGTGTGCACGATGCCTTCGCCGAGGAATTGCACGGCGGCGTTGCTGACGCTGTAGGTGTACTGTCCGCTGGAAGTGCCCCTGAGCGAACCATTGGCCGCCAGCGTCAGGCTGCCGAGGTTACTGCTGTCGAGCGGCACCGCCAGCCTCAGCAGGGAGGTCGATACAGTCGGATCCGTGACCGGAATGCTGCCCGACACCGACAGCGTGAGCGGGCTGCTGTCTTCGGTGACGTCGGCATGGCTTGGTGCGCCTATCGTCGCATTGCCGATCGTCCCGGACACAAAGGTGGCTGCCGCCATCCTGATCTGCATCGCGCCATTCGAATATATCGCATTGCCGTCGGTATCAACGCTCGTCAGAACCCAGCCCTCATCAGTGAAGGTCACGCTGCTGGTCTCGTCGCCGTCGATGACGAGACTATCGTTGTCGGAAATGCGCTGGATATCCGCCGCGCTCAGGATCAGGCTGTTGTGGCCGCCGGCCAGCATCTGTATGGATTCGACGCCGGCAATCGCGGCATTGCCGCGCAAATCCAGCGACTGCCCACTGCGCGTGAACAGTAATGAATCGAAACCGCTTTGTCCGTCGATGATCTGGTCGTATCCATCGAAGAACAGCTTGTCGTCGCCGTTGCCGCCGTAGACCTTGTCGTAACCATCGGCGCCGTCGAGCGTGTCATTGCCATTGCCACCGACAAGCGCGTCATTGCCGTCCCCGCCGTTGAGCGTATCGCCGCCGTTACCGCCGTTGAGCACGTCATCTCCCGAGCCGCCGTTCAAGGTATCGGAACCATTGCCCCCACTCAGCGTGTCGTTCCCCGTCGTGCCGCCAAGTACATCATCGCCATTCGTGCCTGTCGTTGTCATACCCGTCTCCCCACGGAAATGCGGCCGCGCGACGAGGTCGGGAATCGAACCTGTCAGGCCGACAATTCAATATAAAAAAAACCGAGCAGGGTGCGGGCAATGCCGATGCATCATGCATTGCACTAGATTTTCGTGAGATTCGCATCATTCATGCGAAGGAGGCGCTGTCCGGGATTCGGCCAAAGCACAGGGGCCCGGTGCGGAAGACGTGACGGAGAGACGTGACGAAGATGCGTGACGGAGATGCGCGATTACTTTTGCAGCTTCCGATAAATGGTATTGCGCGACACGCCCAGCGCGCGCGCGGCCGCCGACACGTTGCCGCGATGCTCGTCGAGCGTCTTTTGTATCGTCAGCAGTTCGATATCCTCGAGCCGCGCGGTGCCCGGCATCGACAGCGCGGCGAGCACCGGGCTCTCGGGTGCCACCGGATCGGACGGCGACACCGCGCCGAGGTCGTCGAGAAAGTCCTCCGGCAGATGCTCCAGCCGGATCACGCGCCCCGGATCGGCCATGACGACCGCGGTGCGCAGCAGGTTGGTCAGCTGGCGGAAGTTGCCGGGCCAGTTGTGCCGCTTGAACAGCG
>JAIXXL010000022.1 GCA_027490755.1 Betaproteobacteria bacterium | reverse complement strand
TCGGTGCTGTGCGTCGACAAGACCGGCACGCTGACGCAGAACCGGATGGAAGTCGTGGCCCTGCAGCCCGCAGGCAGCGAGCCGGGATGCGCCGGCGTGGACGGCAGACTGACGCCGGCGCAGCGGACGCTGCTGCAGCACGCGCTGCTGGCCAGCGAAACCGATCCGCATGACCCGATGGAAAAGGCGATCCACCGCCTTGCCGCCGACAGCGGCGCACAGGTTCGCGTCGAGCCGCACTGGAGGCTGGCGCGCGAGTACGAGTTGTCGGCCGAACTGCCGGCGATGACCCATGCGTGGAAAATCGGCGATGGCGACGGCGACTGCGACTGCGTGGTGGCCATCAAGGGGGCATCGGAGGCGGTGGCCGCGCTGTGCGGGCTGGCAGAAGCCGAGCGACAGCGAATTGCCGGCGACGCCGGACAGCTGGCCGACCGCGGCCTGCGCGTGCTGGGCGTGGCGCGTGCGGTGCACGCGCGGCACGCACAGGCGCAGGGCTGGCCGGACACGCCGCACGCTTTCCGGTTCGAATGGCTGGGCCTGCTGGCGCTGGCCGACCCCCTGCGCGCCGAAGTGCCGGCAGCGATTGCGCAATGCCGGCGTGCCGGCATCCGCGTGGTGATGATTACCGGAGACCACCCGCGGACCGCACTGGCGATAGCGCAGGAGGCCGGCATCGGCACCGGGCGAGTACTGACGGGCGCCGAACTCGCTGCGATGAACGACGGCGAACTGGCAGCGGCGGCATGCGACGTGAATGTGTTTGCTCGGGTCAGGCCGCAACAGAAGCTGGCGCTGGTCGAAGCACTGAAACGCCAGCGCGAGGTGGTGGCGATGACCGGCGACGGCGTCAACGATGCGCCGGCGCTGAAGGCCGCGCACATCGGCGTGGCGATGGGCCAGCGCGGCACCGATGTCGCGCGCGAGGCCGGCGCGCTGATACTGCTGAAGGACGACTTCGGTTCCATCGTCAGCGCCATACGGATGGGACGCCGCACTTTCGCCAACATGCGGCAGGCGATGGTGTATACGCTGGCCGTGCATGTGCCCATCGTCGGCCTGTCGCTGCTGCCGGTGATCTTCGGCCTGCCTCTGATGCTCACGCCGCTGCACATCGCCTTCCTCGAACTGGTGATCGATCCGGCCTGCTCTGTCGTGTTCGAGGCCGAGGAAGGCGATCCATCGCTGATGCAGCAGCCGCCGCGCAGGCTTGACGAGCCGCTGCTGTCGATGCGCGATGCGCTGCAGTCGCTGGCATACGGGACGGTCACGACGGCAGCCGCCTTCGGGCTCTATGCGCTGCTGCTCGATGCCGGCGACCCGGCGGCCGCGTCGGCCGCGTCGGCATTCGTGCTGCTGGTCATGGCCAATGCCGTGCTGATCCTGCCGAGCCGATCGCGCGAGCGCGGCTGGCGCCGCTTGTGGTCCGGCATGCCGCGGGTGTCGCTGTGGGTGATGGCCGGCACGGTGGCCGGCCTGTGGCTGGTGACGATGGTGCCGGCCATTGCGCCGGCATTCCGGTTCACGCCGCTGACGGCCCAAGCCTGGTGGCTCAGTGCACTGGGCGGCGTGGCGATGCTGGGTGCGTTTCAGGCGGTGAAGCGCCGCTCATGAAGCGTTGTTTTGCCGGCTTGCCAGTCTTTTTATCTGCTCGTACACCGCCTGCATGGGTTTGGTGAACCAGACCCCATTCAACTCGAGCAAATACTCCAGCTCCTTGTCGGTCAGCCGGATTTTTTTGTCGGCACACCATACCAGGAAACCGAAACGAAAGGATCCACCGACAAATCGAAAGTCGTTAGCCGTCTCCAGACCTCCATGTCTGCGGATGTATTGAAGAGCAGCCTCATTCTTGTTGAGCAAGACCAGCATCTGTACCTTGACCTCGTGCGTCACGCTGACGCGATCGCCTCGGGCGACGGCACACATCTTTCTCAAAAAGTTTACCGCGGTGTCGAGCATCTTTCGCTTCAAAGCGGGCGGCATGAGTCGGAGGCCTTGGTCAACCTCGGCGGTCAATGCGTCAAGGAATGCGATCGTCTTGCTTGCAAGAGCCGGGGCGTCCTTGCGGAAGTCGTCGAGCCTTATATTGACTCTGGCGATGGTTTTCAGAAAGAGCATTCCTGCGTCGGCATCCCACCCCAGCAATTGCACGCATTGATACAGATCGGCATCGGTCACTCCTTCAATCGCATAGTTCTCGCTGGCCACGCCTGGCGCGGGTGCGGATGCAGGCATCGGCTGACGTACGGCCGGCACCATGGGCGCGGGGATAGAGGAGTTTTGCGAGCGGATGGCCAGCAAGGGAGCGCTCAGCGGCAGGGACGGCAAGGGTGCCGCCGATGGCAACAGGGCGGCTGGCTCGATCCGGAGCCGCTTGGCGACCTGTTCAGCGTCGGTTTCCGACTGAAAAGTCCATGGCAATAGGTGCGGCGAGCCGCGGGACTGGAGTTGCGGCGCAGTTCGCGGCTGTTGCGCGAACCGGTGCGCGACAGGAAAGGCCTGGTCAAACGGCCGCTTCATCGCCTCGCGCACGTTGATCAGCCCGTATCGGGCATAAAAGTCGGGGTTGCTGATGCTCATCTCGGGATCTCCTGAGGGCTTGGTCAAAAGGACGACTTGTGTCCTGAGACAAGCCGGAGAGTTCCCGAAGTCGGGGCCGCAGGCCCCTAGTAGGTCGCTGTGAACGGCGAGGCCGGCCCCGCGACCAGACGGTAGCATCCCTTGCCTGCGGTCTTGGCCGCGTACATCGCGAGGTCGGCTTGCCGCAGCAATTGCGCGGCGTCGGCCGCATGTGTCGGATACAGCGCCACGCCGACCGAGGCCTTGACGTTGGCCGCGGCCCAGCGCGCGAAGTGCGTCGATTGCGCGAACGC
>JAIXXL010000036.1 GCA_027490755.1 Betaproteobacteria bacterium | reverse complement strand
GGTCGGCCTCGTACAGCGGGCGCGCGCCGAAGTCATGCGGCAGCTGGGCGATGATGTCGACCATGTTGCGGTCGTACATGGTGGCCCATTTCGGGCCGCTGATGCCGAAGCGCTTCTGCAGCGCCGGGTTGGTCAGGCCGGCCTTGTAGCCGACCGGGTCGCCGAGCACGGTGCGCAGTTTCGTGCCCAGCTTGCGCTTCGCGCATTCGGCGTCCTCGTAGCTGATGTCGTTGCCAAAACCGGGGCTGGGGCGGCGCTGCGCAAAGTCGGCGACGTAGGCATCGACTGCTGCGTCGGTCGGGCAGGCGGCCATGGCCGGCAGGCTTGCAAGAGCGGCAATGCCGATCATGGCGGCGGCAAAATGCTTCAACACGGGTCTCCTTGTTCTGGCAGCCGGCCAGATCCGCTGGCTCGGCCGGCTGTGCCGAGCATAGCATGCACTACCGCGATCCCGGCACGACGGCTCAGAACCGGAAGCGCTCGACTTCCTGCCGGGTGGTATCGGCCAGACTGGAGAGCTCGACGACAGTTGCCGTGATTTCCTCGGCGGCGGCGGCATTGCTGCGCGCGATGCGGTCGAGGCTGCCAAGGCTGTTGTTGATCTCGTCGATGGCCGAGCGCTGCTCCTCGAGCGCGGCCGATATGCGCTGCAGCATCTCGTCGGTTTCACCCGCGCCGCTCTCGATGCTGGCCATGTCGTCGCTGACGCCGCGCACCGTCACCACCGCGCGACCGATCTCGTTGACTGCCTCCTGCACCAGTTTGGCGATCTCCTGCGAGCTCTCGGCGCTGCTCTGCGCCAGCTTGCCGACCTCGTCGGCCACTACGGCAAAGCCCTTGCCATGCTCGCCGGCGCGGGCGGCCTCGATGGCGGCGTTCAATGCAAGCAGGTTGGTCTTGTTGGCGATTTTTTCGATGACCTCGGTGATCTTGTTGATCTTCTCCGAGTTCGCGCCGAGGTTGTTCACGGTGGCGACCAGGTCTTCCATCTTGCCCATGCCGCTGCGCATGGTGCCGATCGAGTCGCGCGACTTATCGCTGGCCAGCGCCGTGTTGCGCGAGACATCGGCCACCGACGTGGCCGACTGCTTGACCGCCACCGCCACCTGGCTGATGGCATTCGTCTGGTTCTGTGCGCCGCCGGCAATCTGGCCGATGGCATTGCTGGTCTCGACGGCCGCGTTAGCCACCAGACGCGTATTGCCGTGCACGGTGCGCATGGCCTTCGCCACGGCCTGCAGCGAGGTATTGATGTTGCGCTTGAGGACGTCGAGTTCACCGCGTCCCTCGGCCTCGACCTGCACGTCGAGCTGGCCGCCGGCGACGTCCTGCATCACGCGGCCCACGTCGCCCATCAGCGCCTGCAGGTCGGCCATGGCCGCCTGCACTTCGGCCACCACTTGCTGGAAATCGCCCTGCATCTTGACGGTCACGGTGGCCGAGAACTGGCCGGCGCGCAGCGCCTGCGCCACCTTCATCACCTCGCCCAGCGTGACCTCGATCTGCTCGACGCTCGCGTTCACCGCGTCTTTCATCGCCAGCAGGTCGCCGCGCAGGTTGGCCGTGATCCGCTGCCGCAGGTCGCCGGCGGCCATCGCAGCCACGGTGCGATTGACTGCGGCAATCGCTTCCTGCTGGGTCTGCATCAGCTGGTTGAAGGCGCGCGCGGTCTGGCCGACCTCGTCGTCGGCATCGAATTCGACGCGGCGCGAGAAATCCGACGTCTCGGCGACCTGGGTCGCGGTGTTGCGCATGTCCTCCAGCGGCCGCGTGATCGAGCGCACGATCCAGTAGCCGAGCAGCAGGCCAAGCAGCACGCCCACCACGGTCACGATGGAGTTGATGATCGTGTTCTGAACACCCGTTTGATGCGCGGTCAGGTATTCGTCGCTGGCGAGCTTGAGCTGCAATTCGATCAGCTCGGAAAACTTGCCGCTGATGGGATCGATCACCGAGTACAGGCGCTCGACCGAGAATTTTGCCAGCCCTGCCTTGTCTTCCTGCTCGAGCATCAGTTTCAGCATGTCGAGCTCGACCTTGGTCTCCTTGAGCATGGGTTCGATCTCGGCCAGCAGCTTCTGCTCCTGCGGCGTCAGCGAATGGCTGCGAAAGCGAGCCCATTTTTCAGCGATGGCCTTCTCCGCGTCGGCGACGCTTTTGCGTCCTTCCTGCCAGGTGAAATTGCCGTTGCGGACCTTGTGCGTCGCATCGACGATGTTCACCGCGTACATGTCGGCAATGACCTTCAGGTCGCGCAGCGGCACGACCCGCAGTTCGTACACCTCCCGAAAACTCTCGATCGCCGCGCTCTTGGAGCGAGCGCCGTTGACGCCGATGACGATGGCCACGACGCTCAGCAAACCGACCAGCAGCATCAGGCGGGTGGCGACGCGGAAGTTTTGCAGCGAGAAGGTACGGCTCATGATCGGTAGGCTCCCGTAAGCCGCCGGCCATCGTCACGGACGGCGTCGGCTGGTGTCATCTGGACTCGGCATGCTGTCCGGGACAGTTCCGGACATTGCTGCCAGATAATAAACGAAGGAAAGGTTTATTGTCATTCGGCAACAAAATTCCGTCGGCGGGACCGGCTCAGGCGGCCGGCCGGCCGCAGCCTGCCCGGGCTAGCCGGCAGCAACCAGTGCCTGCCAAATCCGGCGCTCGAGGTCGGTCGCGGCCCCGGGCGGCTGCAGCCGTCGGCCGAGGTCGGCCCGGTCGGCCAGCGCCGCGACCTCCTGCAGCCGCGACACGGCGGCCCGGTACTGGGCGAGCGCATAGGCGGGATTGGCCGACACCAAGGCCGGCGACCAGCCACCGTCGGAGGCCGGGGCATCGTTGCGGCGGCCGAATTCGATTTCCTCGAACATCTCGCGAATCTCGACCTCGGACAGGTGCAGCGAGCGCCACTGGCTGCGCAGGGTCGCCCGCTGGAGGTCGGTCAGTTCGGGATCGCCGGCGGCGGCGACCAGTTCCTGCCGGAGCTTTTCGCGGTTCAGCCGCAGCTGTTCGGTAAAGCCGGAGGCCAGCACCGCCGCCGGAATCGAGAAAATGCCGATGCCGACCAGCGCC
>JAIXXL010000044.1 GCA_027490755.1 Betaproteobacteria bacterium | reverse complement strand
TTCGATGCGGGCGGAAAGAAGATCGGTCACTCTGCTGTGAGCGGGATGGAGAAGCGTCAATTCTACTCCAGCGTCCTCTCGCGGGCGCCGCCGCGCAGGGTACAATCCGCGCTTTTCCGCCTCCATCCCATGGCACTCAAATCCATCATCTACAAGGCCCTGCTGCAGGTCGCCGACATGGACAGGCACTACTATGCCGACCATGCGCGGAACAGCGCCTGCCATCCGTCGGAGACGCTCGAGCGGATGATGGTGCGCGTGCTGGCCTTCGGGCTGAACGCCCACGAGCGGCTGGAATTCGGCAAGGGCATCTCCGACACCGACGAGCCCGATCTCTGGCGCAAGGACCTGACCGGCGCCATCGAGCAATGGATCGAGGTCGGGCAGCCGGACGAGCGGCGCGTGCTGAAGGCCTGCGGCCGCGCGCAACAGGTGATGGTGTATGCCTACGGCAGCAACGCCGAGATCTGGTGGAAGCAGAGTGCCGGCAAGCTCGCGCGCGCACGTAACCTGACGGTGCTGCAGATCGCCGCCGACATTCCGGAGCAGCTGGCGACACTGTGCGAGCGCACGATGCAGCTGCAGCTGACCGTGCAGGATGGCGAGGTGTGGATGCGCAGCGCGGCGGGTGAGGTGCAGGTGATGGTCGCGCCGATGGCTTGATGGCGTGATGGCGGATTTCGCTTCGCTCTATCCGCCCTACCTTCATGGTGAACCCCGTCGATAACCGTAGGGCGGATAGAGCGAAGCGAAATCCGCCATGCCCTCACCCAAGCCCCGAAGCCAGCGCCACGCGGTAGGTAATGAACGCCGCCAGATAAGCCAGCGCAAACAGGTAAGCCGCCGACGCCCCTGCCATTGCCCATCCGCCGGTCTCGCGCTTGATGGTCGCCAGGGTGCTCAGGCACATCGGCGCAAACACATACCAGGCCAGCAGCGCCAGCGCGGTTGCCAGACTCCAGTCGCCGGCAATCAGCGGCGTCAGCGAAGCCGCCGCGTCGTCGGCCGTGGCCGACAGCGCGTACACCGTGCCCAGCGCACTCACCGCCACCTCGCGCGCGGCCAGCCCCGGCACCAGCGCGATGCTGATCTGCCAGTTGAAGCCGACCGGCTCCAGCACGACAGCCAGCGCACGGCCCAGCGTACCGGCCAGGCTGGTCTCGATGGCCGGCCCCGTCGCGCCGGCCGGCGGCGCGGGGAAGCTGGCGAGGAACCACATCAGCACGGTCAGCAGGAGGATGATGCCGCCGACCCGGCGCAGGAAGATCGTCACCCGCTGCCACAGCCCGATGGCGATGTTGCGCGGCACCGGCCAGTGATAGTCGGGCAGTTCCATCATCAGCGTGCGCACCTGCCCGCGCGTGGTGAACTGCTTCAGCACCCAGGCCACCGCCATCGCGCCGAGAATGCCGGCCGCGTACAGCACGAACAGCACCAGCCCCTGCAACTCGGTGCCGCCCCCCAACTCGCGCGGCGGGATGAAAGCGCCAATGAGCAGCGCATATACCGGCAGCCGCGCCGAACAAGTCATCAGCGGCGCGATCAGGATGGTGACGAGGCGATCGCGCTGATTGGAAATCGTGCGCGCGGCCATGATGCCGGGAATCGCGCACGCAAAACTCGACAGCAGCGGTATGAAGCTGCGTCCCGACAGGCCGACGCCGCCCATCAGGCGATCGAGCAGGAACGCCGCGCGCGGCAGGTAGCCGGACTCTTCCAGCACGAGGATGAAGAAAAACAGGATCACGATCTGCGGCAGGAACACCAGCACGCTGCCGAGGCCCGCGACCAGCCCGTCGACCAGCAGGCTCTTCAGCCAGCCATCGGGCAGCAGCCCGCCCGCCGCCTGCCCCGCCGCCGCGGTCGCTGCCTCGATCCAGCCCATCGGCACCTCGGCCCACGCGAACACGGCCTGGAAGACGAAGAACAGCACGACCGCCAGCAGCACGGGGCCGGCCACCGGATGCAGCGCGACGCGGTCGATGCGGTCGCTCAGCCGGTGCGGCACCGAGCGGTCGAGCCCGAGCCGCTCGAGCATGCCGCGCACCGCTTCATGGTCGCCGCGCAGGTCATGCTCGGGCGCGGCCCGCGACGTGTCGGTCGCGGCGCGCCGCCACAGCGCCGCATCGTCGAGCGCCAGTCGCAGCGACTGCGCGCCGTCGCCCTGCACGGCGATGGTCTGCACCACCGGCAGGCCCAGCTCGCGGCTGAGGGCATCGGCATCGATGTGCAGGCCGCGCTTCTCGGCAAGGTCCATCATGTTGAGGGCGACGATGCACGGAATGCCGGTGCGCTTGATCGCCAGCACCAGCCGCAGGTTGCGCCGCAATTGGGTCGCAGCGACGACGCAGACCACGAGGTCGGGCCGCTTTTCACCGACCGCGTTCCCCATCAGCACATCGACCGTCACGCGTTCGTCGAGCGAGCGCGGGTTCAGGCTGCAGGTACCGGGCAGATCGAGCAGGCGCAGAGCGCGGCCGGCCGCGCTGGCAAAGCGCCCTTCCTTGCGCTCGACGGTGACGCCGGCATAGTTGGCGACCTTTTGCTGGCTGCCGGTGAGCCGGTTGAACAGCGCGGTCTTGCCGCAGTTCGGATTGCCGACCAGCGCCACCAGCGGGCCGGCGGGGAAGACATGGATCTTCGCCTCGTTCATGGCGCACCCTCGCCGGCTTGCGGCAGCACGTGGATGCACGCGGCCTCCGCCTTCCTGAGCGCAAAGGTCGAGTCGCCGATGCGCACCACCAGCGGATCGCCGCCGGGCGCGTGCGCGATGACCTGCACGGCCTCGCCAGGCAGGAAACCGATCTCGGCCAGCCAGTCGGCCCAGTCCGGCATGGCGGGCGGCGCGACAACCTGCAGCACGACGGCCGGAGCGCGCAGTGCGAGGCTGTCGAGCGGGCAGCGTGGCAGGGCGTCGGAGACGGGACGGGGTCTGGAGTCGGGACTGGGCATGGGTACGGCGTTGGTCTGCGGTGCGCGCGGCAAAGTGGCCACAGAAGCGGCCGCCATGATACGTGAGAACCACAATCATCGGCCGGATTGATCCCGGGTTGCGGCTTGCGTGTGTATTCAATATTGAGTACATTGAAGACATTCTCTTCCTGCGCCGAGCCTGCGATGTCCCAGACCACCACCCTGACTGTGCGTCTCAACGCCACCTTGAGCGAGTTCGTCGCTGCCAATGTTCAGCAGGATGGCGCCTACGAGAACGTCAGCGAGTACATGCGCGACCTGATTCGTCGGGACATGGAGCGCAAGGAGCAGCAGGCATTCGAGCGGCTCAAGGCCGAACTGGTCCATGCTTTCGCGGCACCGGAAGCGGCTTACCAGCCACTGACGGCGCAGGATGTGATCGCGCGGAATGCCGCGGCTCGCTCGAACACCGCAGGCACCTGAGCAATGCCCGCCGTGCGCGTTGCGGAGGCTGCCTCCTGGCGCATCGACGAGATCTACCGGTACACCCGCGGGCGCTGGGGCGAAGAACAGGCGAACCGCTACATTGCCGGCTTGTTCAATGCGTTCGACCGCATCGACTCGCACGGGGTGGCATCAAAGCCGGTACCGGCCGAATTTGGCGTCGAAGGTTTCTTCTTTCACCATGAACGGCATGTCGTGTACTGGCGTCGCCTGTCGAACGGCGACATCGGCATCGTCACGATTCTTCATGAGCGCATGCACCAGATCGGCCGCTTCCGCGAAGATTTTTTCGGCGACCAGAGCGGCTCTTCAAGACAGAACGCATCGACACTGTGACCCCTTGATTTAATTGCCGGTAACTGCAAATATACACACGTATTCGTACACACATTGAGGCGGACCATGGAAACCCTGACCACGCGCGTATTCAATAACGGCAACAGTCAGGCCGTTCGCATCCCCGCCGAATTCCGGCTCGACACC
>JAIXXL010000043.1 GCA_027490755.1 Betaproteobacteria bacterium | reverse complement strand
CGAGATGTTCTACAACCCGGTACGCCGTCACGGATATAACGGGAAGAAGTCGCCGGTACAATTTGAACAGCAATTTTTCGAGAGGCAGCGAAGCGTCTAGAAAATCGATAGCGATTCAGGATAATTTCGCCGACGGTGGTCGACGTGCTTGCGCTGGTGGACACGAGTTGAGCTGTTGCCTTCATGGCCATACTGGCGAGGTCAGCGGACTTTTCGATGATCTTTCCTGCCGCATTCGCTGCTGCTTTCGCACCTGCGGCTGCTCCGACCGCACTGACGCTTATCGATACGACCAAACTGGTCACCACCTGCAAGACGGCGAGTATGAGTTCCTGTTGCGCCTTGGGCAGGCCCTTGAACTCCGGGATTGATTTCAGGATGGCTTCATGCGAGGTGGAGACCAATCCCGCAAGACTTACGCTGATCTGCTTACCCTCAATCACCCCCGCCCCATATTTGGCTTTTGGATCGTTTTGCAGTGCTCGGTCGATACCATCAAGCAATGTATTTACCGCGCCAATCGCGGTTCCAACCAATAGCGGAGTCGCCAGACCACCGGTGACGAAAGAGAGCAGCCCGGCGCCAATAATAGACAGGATGGTTACTGCAATCGAAATGCCGAAGGTTGCGTCGCCCAAGGTGTTCATCGCTTTCTGCTTTTCCAGAGCTTTCAGCGTCTTGTCCATCCGGTCGAGCAGCGACTTCATCTTCTCCTTGTTTGCCTTGTCGATGTTTTCGGAGGACTGCCTGAGATTTTCAATAATGTTTTTTGCTTGCTGTGACTGAACGGCATCCACCACAGCCTGTGAAGCAAGAAGCACCTCGTCGGGGGCGAGCACCACTCCGGGTATCGGCAAAGGTTGCAGACTTGAAAATCCTTGCAATCCGGGGGCCGCATGCCCGGCGTGACCAAGCAAATCGACATGCCTTGCCCCGTGACGAGCATCGATCTTTCCGGTACCGCCGCTCTCGGCGATTCCGGCAGGCACCCCCTCGGGAACGTGAGGGGCGACCCTGCCGCTGCTACTGGCACTCAAAGGGTGGTTCATACGCAGATCCTCATGTTGCAAGTTCAGCGCTCAGGACAGTGCCAAAGCCCGGAGTGACAGTTCACGATAGCCATTGACTCTCTGCCGGCTAACGGAATCTCCCGGAGTCTCTGTCAGTGCGGGCTCCATTGCGTCGATTACTTTGAGCGTTTCCGCATACCGCCCGAGGTGAAACAGGCAATTAATGATTTGAAGCGAGGTTTCCTTGTTGTCTTCTTCTGCCACCAGAAGGATTCCCAGCAGCAGTAGTGCTTGACCGTGTTTCCTGGTCATCTGCATGCAGGCTGCCATTGCCTTCATCGCACGGTAATTGAGGGGATCGTGGGCCATGATGAAGCTGAAAAACTTCATCGCTTCGGAAAAATGTCCTTGCAGATATTGTGCGTGTCCCAGCGCATACAGACCTTCGGCTTTTTTGTCATCGAAATTGATGGTCGCTGCATACGTCCCTCCATCCATCAGGTGCCTCAGGTTGTCCCGAACCACAGCGACAACCGAATCTTCTCGCTCGGCGGGCGTCGCGTCTTCCATCGCCTCAGTTCCGGATGTTGGTAGCGGGAACATTTTTGCTTTGAAAGTTTTTCTGGATGACGGAAGAAGCTTGTTCAGTCGCCGCAGAGTATCGACTGGTAAACGTCTGCAAACGCAATTGCTCCTGGGATGACTTGTTGCTCTGCGATTCGTTGATTCCATTGAGAATCTGTACGTTCGAATCTACCCAGATTTTTTGAACGTTAATTGGGGTGGACTGTTTTTCCTGCTCCGTAATTTTTGCATCGATCCTGTCCACGCCAAATGCTTTCATTTGTCGGAGGATGCTCAGGGCTTCTTCCTTGGTAGCGGCCAACGGCCCTACCGAATTGTCTGCCGTGCCATTCATTTGTATCGAGCGCAACTTGTTGGCGATGTTCGTGATCTGCTCCATCCGCTTGGATATTTCTGAAACGACCTCTTTTTGCAGGTTCAGAACCTCGGCCAGCACACCTGCATATCGCGCATTAACCACGGCGTAGTTATGCAGGACATCCGCACTGTTGTCTGTGGCCAGCCACTCTTCCAACGTCAAGGATTTAATTTCCGGCATGAACTTACTCCAATGAAATTTGACTGCAGGCTTTTTCGCTTATGCGGAAAATTTCTTTTTCGTGCTGTGGGTAACCTTGCATTTCTGCTAGTTCCGGTCCGATCTGTCTCGTCTTGGGAACAAAGCTTGAAAGGATGCGACTTAGATGTTGCTTTTATTACATCTAAATTTCCGCCCCTGAAACTTTCATGGACAAGGTCAAAGTCCTGCGCCCGCCACGCTTCGAGCCCGACAGCGGAGTCGAGCACATCTCACGGACATGCGGTTCGGCCACACCGCTGCCGGCGACAAAGCAAGTATTGCCGGCAGGGGGAACGGAGCCGGTTCATTTGGACCTCTTGTATCCATCGCAATCGCTGGATGCTTTTATCAGCCGGCGCCTGCAGCCAGCGTTATTCCACTCCGATCTGCAACTGCCATCAGGATTTCGAGCAGCACTGGTCCGGACGCGAAAGCGCCTGCAGTCAGACGCACAAAAGCATCCGCACTCGGCGCGGCGGTTGGGAAAGCTTTCGCTCCTGCTCGACGAACACGATGAGCTTTGCTCCCTCGCTCACGCTTATTACTCGGCACTTCTGCAGGGGTAAGGGGCAGCATGAGCGCCAGCGTCGTCACTTCGTCGTTGCCCGACATACAACAAGCCGAGCACGAGGACTTGCTGCGCCTGCTCGGCTTTCTGCTGTTGTCGTGCGGACACGTCGAAAAAGCGGCCCTGGCCTTCGACGTGCTTCATCTTCTCGCGCCAGATGATGAGCAAGTGGTCCTGTCTCTCAGCTATGCGTGGATCCGAAGCGGCCGCTCATTCGACGCGCTTCAGTTAATTGACTCCGTGAGCAGCCCCATCCAGGATCCGGCAACGCTTGCCCTTCTGCGCGGCAAGGCACTGTCAAAGCTTGGCCGCGGCATCGAGGCCGCTCGTGCCATGCGAACGTTCACGCGGCTTTTGCAGCGCGAAAAAACAAGGGAGATCTGACCATGCAGCCGGTCTCGGACAGCATCCAGCGCTTCCTTCTCGTCGTCGTCAAGCGAAACGATCTTGTCCTTGCCACGCTGATCGTTTGCATCATCTTCATGATGATCCTCCCGCTGCCCACGTGGCTGATCGATGCGCTGATCGCTGCCAACATGTGCCTGTCGGCGATCCTGCTGATGGTGGCGATGTACTTGCCCAACCCGCTGGCATTTTCCTCATTTCCCTCAGTCCTGCTGGTCACGACGCTGTTCAGGCTTGCGATCGGCATTGCCACCACGCGCCTGATCCTTCTGAATGGCGATGCCGGGCACATCATCTACACATTCGGGAATTT
>JAIXXL010000021.1 GCA_027490755.1 Betaproteobacteria bacterium | reverse complement strand
CAGGGGAGGCTCTTCGCTGCGACTTTCGAGCGCAGCGAGCAGGAGCGAGAAGAGTCGACCCGAGAAGGGACCGCCCCGAGTGCCCGCACGCGCCCCAGCGGGGCGCATCGGGAAAGCTCTTCGAAGCGGGGTGCGAGCGAAGCGAGAGAGCGAGAAGAGCGTCCCGATGGAAGCCCCGCCCACCACCACCCGATGGAAGCCCCGCCCGCCAGCACCGTCAGCGGCGCGCGGCAGACAGCGCCAGCAGCAGCCCGCCCAGCGCGGTCGCCACTGCGCTAAGCAGAAACGCCCCCTCCCCGCCCGAAGACTCATACAAGGCGCCGCCGAGCAGACCGCCCAGGGTGCCGCCGACACCGAAGCTGAGCGACGTGTACAAGGCCTGACCCTTGGCCTGATGCGGCCCGGCAAAGTACTGGTGCACGGCGGCCACCGCGCTGGCATGAAACGCGGCGAAGGTGGCGGCGTGTAGAGTCTGCGCGGCCAGCAGCAGCGGCAGCGAGTCGACCGCGAGCGCGATCACGGCAAAACGAAGCGTGCCCAGCCAGAAAGTCGCCTGCAGGATGCGCATGAAGCCCCAGCGCGCCACCAGGTTGGGCATCAACACGAAGATGCCGATCTCGAACACCACGCCGACCGCCCACAGACCCCCGATGGCGCCCTTGCTGTAACCATGGTCGGCCAGATAGATCGAGAACAGCGTGTAGTACGGCCCGTGTGCGACCGACATCAGCGCGCAGGCGCCGAGCAGCGCCCATACCGCGGGCTGCCGGAGGAGCTCGCGCAGCGGCGTGGGGTCTTCGTGGACGCGCCTCGGCGCCTCCGGCAGGCGCCAGGCAAAGGCGGCGATGCCAGCCAGCAAGGCCAGCACCAGCCATGGCAAGTGGTCGATCGGGGCGTGGTCGAGCCACCAGCCGCAGCCCAACACGGTAAGGACGAAGCCGATCGAGCCCCACAGGCGGATGCGACCATAGCGCGCCGTCTCCTTGCCGAGATGGCCCAGCGTCATGGTCTCGACCAGAGGCAGCGAGGCGCTCCAGAAGAAGGCGATCAGCAGCATCGCGGCGAACATGGCCGCGAAGTCAGTGATCCAGAACACCGGCACGAACACCAGCACCCCCGCCGCCGCCGCCGCCCGCACCACCGCAGCCTGCCGACCCAGGTGGTCGGCCAGCCAGCCCCAGGCCGCCGGCGCGAACACCCGCGTCACCTGCAAGAGCGACATCAGCACGGCAATGTCGAAGGCGCCGAACGACAGGTGCTGCAGGTACAGCGACCAGTACGGCGAAAACACGCCAACGAAGGCGAAATAGAAGAAGTAGTAGGCGGCGAAGCGCCCGGCGGCGGCGCTCAAGCGCCGCTGGCGCCGGGGATCTGGCCCGGGATGGCCGGCGTGAGCGTAGCGACGTCACCGCACTGGGCGCGGTGCATCAGGGCGTGATCGATCAGCACCAATGCCAGCATGGCCTCGGCGATCGGCGTGGCACGGATGCCGACGCAAGGGTCGTGCCGACCGGTGGTCTGCATCTCGACCGGCTGGCCGTCCACATCCACCGAGCGCCGCATCTGCGGGATGCTGGAGGTCGGCTTGATGGCCAGACTGACGCGGACATCCTGTCCGGTGCTGATGCCACCCAACACGCCACCGGCGTGGTTGCTCGCAAAGCCCTGCGGTGTGAGTTCGTCGCCGTGCACCGAGCCGCGCTGCGCCACCACGTCGAAACCGTCGCCGATGGCAACCGCCTTGACGGCGTTGATGCCCATCATGGCGTGGGCGATGTCGGCGTCGAGGCGATCGAACACCGGCTGGCCCCAGCCCACCGGGACGCCGCGCGCAACCACCTCGATGCGCGCGCCGACCGAGTCGCGCTCGGCACGCACAGCATCCATCAACGCCTCGAGCCGCGGGATGCTGCCGGCATCCGGCGCGAAGAACGCGTTGCGGTCGATCTCGGCACGGTCGGTGTACGGCACGGCGATGTCGCCGAGCTGGCTCATCCAGCCGTGGATATCGATGCCATAGCGCGCCGCCAGCCACTGCTTGGCGATGGCACCGGCGGCGACCCGCACCGCCGTCTCGCGCGCGGAAGAACGTCCACCGCCGCGATAGTCACGGATGCCGTACTTCTGCCAGTAGGTGTAATCGGCGTGACCTGGACGGAAGGTGCGAGCGATCTTGCTGTAGTCGCCGCTGCGCTGGTCGGTGTTGCGGATCAGCAGCGCGATCGGCGTACCGGTGGTGCGCCCCTCGAACACGCCAGACATGACCTCGACGCGGTCATCCTCTGCGCGCTGGGTGACATGGCGGGACGTCCCCGGCTTGCGCCGATCAAGGTCGCGCTGCATCGCATCAAGGTCGAGCGGCAGCCCCGGCGGGCAGCCGTCGACGATGCAGCCGATGGCCGGACCATGGGATTCGCCGAAAGAGGTCACCCTGAACAGGGCACCAAAGGAATTGCCAGACACGTCGAGGGTAAAAGCAGGGTTCAGGTGCCCGGATGTTAGCACCCCGGCACTTGGAGAATGGCCGAGCCGGTAACACAGCAGTTACGCATAATCCGCACTTAGATGAATCCTTGCTCTGCTCTATTCCATTATTTTTATTTTCAAAAAGAACCAGACCGCCGGAATACTTGTGGAATATATCGTTGGTTCAATATATATTCTGTTGCGGGTCGGGCCACGCGCCTGGCGCCTCACCGTGAAGTCAAGCATTACTACAGAGAGAGGAAAAATGATGGACTTGAGCCGCCTTTCGGTTGCCGAACTGAATGCCCTGCAAGCCGATATCACACGCGAGATCGCGCGCCGCCGCAAATCCGAAGCCGATTCGCTGGTAAACGAGTTCCGCAAGCGTGCTGCAGAGCTGGGGCTTTCAGTTGAAGACCTGGTCTCCGGAAAATCCGCTGCCAAGCGTGGCAAGGTGGCAATCAAATACCGTCACCCCGATGACGCGAGCCTGACCTGGACCGGCCGCGGCAAGCGTCCGCGCTGGGTGGATGCGTGGCTGCAAGGCGGCAAGCAGATGGAGCAACTCGCGGTCTGATCGGCCGCAGTCGCGCGAAGACCCGGCCCCGTCCGGGTTTTTTTTGGCCCATCGCAAGCGGCACCAAACTGGCTCACGCCATGAGCCCTCAGGGCCCCATCCTAGCCGGCACGACGGGCCGGTGGCTGCCCTGAAAGCGGCTCCAAGGCACGTCGTTCAAGGGATCGTGGTCACCTAAGACATTTGGCAGATGCGCGGGGAAAACGATGCCTCTTAGAGTGAATCCATCCCGATGCCTCATCGTCGGGATGGCCGTTGCCCCCCTGCGCAGGGTCAGGCAAAGCCCTTGCGGCTTGCCCGAAGGCGATCAGGGATGTACGTTAACCATCTATCTAGGATTTATAAATGGATGTCATGCAAGGGAATCATCGAGCCGGGGCAACGCCTCCGCACCTGAATAGCGCGATCTCCGCGATCTACGGCGCCATCGACAAGCCTGCCGCTTGGCAGAACGTCGCGCAGGAACTCGCCATCCTCTTCAACGCCGACGCGGTCGTCCTGTGCCATACAGAGGGCAAGACGCTGCGCGTTCTCGGCGAGGGCCTCTACAACCTCACCCCCGAACACGCAGCGCGCCTGCCGCTCAATTACTCGGCGCAGCCGGGGGGAAGCCAGAGCGCGGCACCGCACAACAGCGGGACGGCGCTGGTCCGCGCCGTCGATGATGTCCGCTTCGCACGCGGCATCGACGAACTGCCGCCAGGTACCCGCGTCCTGACGGTTGTCATCCCGGAGATCGACAGCACCGAACCTCGGCACACCACGCACCTTAGCGTTGCGCGCTCGGATGGCAGGCTTCCGTTCTCGGAGGGTCAGCAGGACCTGCGCGTGATGATCTCGCAGCACCTGACCGAGGCGGTCCGCATCCAGCGGCGCTTTGCACGGCGCCAGCAGACCGCCGACTTCCACAGCATCGCCATCCTGCACCTCGGAGAAGCCTGGCTGGTCATGGACCGGGACATGGATCTGGTGGATTGCAACCCTCTGGCGCGCAGCTTCCTTATGCGCTCCGACATCATGAGGCTCGAAAACGGCGCGGTCCGCATCCCCGACGCCGCCATCGCAGCGCAACTGCAAACGGCGATGGACACAGCGTGGGCTGGCGAACGCTTCCAGATCAACGTGACCAGCGCCGAAGACGGCAGCCAGGTCGGTCTGGAATTCCACCCCTTCTTCCCGGGAGACCGGCGCAGCACGGATGACCCCGAGGCACTGATGGTGCTGGTACGCGAGCTGGATCGCGACCTGATGCTCAAGATCGAGGCCAAGGCAGAGGCCTGTGGGCTCAGCCGCGCCGAGCGGCGGGTCATGGTGCATCTGGTCCGCTCGGGCCAGCCGCCTGCGGCGATCGCGGCAGCCATCGGCACCAGCGAGCGCACGGTGCGCTGCCAGCTGTCCTCGATCTTCCGCAAGACCGGCGCCCGCAACCAGCAGGACCTGATCCGCATGACCCTGATGGTCTGACGGAGACGTGGCGGGGCACGCGACGAACGCGTGTCCCGGCGTCTCTCAGTTGTCGGGTCGGCCCTAGAACGTGATGTTGTCGATCAGGCGCGTCGAGCCCAGACGCGCGGCAGCGAGCACGACCCAGGTCGTGGTCTCCGGCGTCGGCTCGCGCAGGCTGGCCGCGTCGCGCACCGCCACATAGTCGACCTCCCAGCCACCGGCGCCCAGGGTGCTGGCGGCGGCCGCTGCCGCAGCGCCTACTGCCATGCCCGCATGGATCGATTCGCGCACGCCGCACAATGCGGCGTAAAGCTGCGGCGCGACCTTGCGCTCAACTGGCGACAGGTAGCGGTTACGGCTGGAGAGGGCCAGACCGTCTGCATCACGCTCGGTGGCGTGGCCGACGATGCGGATCGGCATGGCCAGTTGCGCCGCCATCTGGCGGATCAGCCAGAGCTGCTGGAAGTCCTTCTCGCCGAACACTGCAGCCGCTGGCTGAACCAGGTTGAAGAGCTTGCAGACGACAGTCAGCACCCCGGCAAAGTGGCCCGGGCGGTGCTCGCCACAAAGCTGGTCGGCCTCCGACGGCGGCTGCACGACCACCGTCTGGGGGTTCGGGTAGATGGTCTGCTCGTCGGGCGCGAACAGGACGTCGCAACCGGCATCGGCCAGCGCCTGCGCGTCATCCATCAGCGTGCGGGGGTAGCGGTCGAAGTCCTCGCCGGCGCCGAACTGCAGCCGGTTGACGAAGACGCTGGCAACCACCGGGCCGCCCAACTCGCGTGCACGGTGGATCAGGCGCAGGTGCCCGCGGTGCAGGTTGCCCATGGTCGGGACAAAAACCACCCGCTGCTCGCCGGCAAGCAGCGCGCGCAGCTCAGCGGTCGAGTGAACGGTCCGCATCAGGCCAGCGCCCGGCGCGGCCGCTTGGTCTCAGGCCGCAGAGCGGGCGCGCTGACGGCGCGTGCGCACCGCCTGCGCGAGCTGTTGCAGCAGCGGCGCCGTGTCGTCCCACGATATGCACGCGTCGGTGATCGACTGGCCGTACTCGAGCGGCTGACCGACCACCAGGTCCTGCCGGCCGGCCTTGAGGTGGCTCTCGATCATCACGCCCATGATGCGCGTCTCGCCGCCCGCCAGCTGGGCGGCGACGTCGGCGCCGACCTCGATCTGCTTCTGGTGCTGCTTGCTCGAGTTGGCGTGCGAGAAATCGATCATCACCTGCGGGCGCTGCTTCGCCGCGGCAAGTTCGTTGCACGCGGCATCGACGCTGGCGGCGTCGAAGTTGGTGCTCTTGCCACCGCGCAGGATGAGGTGGCAGTCGGCGTTGCCGGCGGTCTGGAATACCGCGACCTGACCGGTCTTGGTGATCGATATGAAGCTGTGCGAGGCCGCCGCAGCCTTCATCGCATCGACCGCGATGCGGATGTTGCCGTCGGTGCCGTTCTTGAAGCCGACCGGGCAGCTCAGGCCAGAGGCAAGTTGCCGATGCGACTGCGACTCGGTGGTGCGGGCGCCGATCGCGCCCCACGCCACCAGGTCAGCGATGTACTGCGGGCTGATCAGGTCGAGGAACTCGGTGCCACACGGCAGGCCAAGCTCGTTGATGTCGAGCAGGATCTTGCGGGCCAGGCGCAGCCCCTCATTGATGTCGTAGGTCTCGTTGAGGTGCGGGTCGTTGATCAGCCCCTTCCAGCCCACGGTGGTTCGCGGCTTCTCGAAGTAGACACGCATCACCACCAGCAACTCGTCACTCACCTCCGGCAGCAGCGCCTTGAGACGATGCGCGTAGTCCATGGCGGCTTTCGGATCATGGATCGAGCAGGGGCCCACCACAACCACCAGGCGGTCATCGTCGCCGGTCAGAATGCGATGGATGCCCTCCCGCGCCTGCGCGGTCACCTGCAACGCGGCTTCGCTGGCGGACAGCTCGCGTAGCATCTGCATCGGGGCGAGCAGCACGTCGCTCTGGCGGATACGGGTGTCGTCGGTCTGGTACTTCGTCATGTCTCTATGGGCCGCTACGGGCCCCTCCTGCGCAGTCATCGTGGATCCGGCATGTGCAGCCGGCGCGCGATGGTAACAGCCGCCTGAGGGGCCAACAAGCGCGCGCGGCGGCGGGCGATGGCGCCCGCCGCCGCCTGCGATCGCCGCGCTCAGGTGTCCCGGTCTACTTCTTCGGGGCCTGCAGCGTCAGGACCTCTTCCAGCAACGGCTTCTCGAAGGCTGCCTCTCCGGCCAGCGCCAGATCCGGGATGGTGAACCGCATCTCGGCGACCTTGCCCGGTACCGCGTCGGAGAAGATGAAGGTGTACCGCTTGCCACGGTAGCGCTTGTAAGCCGCGCGCGCCGGGTCATGGACCATAGGGTCGGTCACGAAGGGCTCCACCGACACAGCCTTGGCGTCGACCGGCTTGCCGTTGTAGGTGAACTTGACCGACTTGACCTCCGGACCCTCGGCCAGGGCCAGACGGATGCGCTTGCGGAAGTAGTTGGGCTGGCCCGTGGTCAGGCGCTTCATCTCGTTCAGGTCGCGCTCGAGGAAGTGCAGGATCACCGGGTTGCTGGTCGCGCCCTCGATCGCTGCGAATTCCTTGTTGTTCAGGCCGCTCAGGAACTTGGCCTTGACCGTCTTGCCCTTGCCATCCACCGCCACGCTCTCCTCCACCGTGTCGGCGAAACCCTTCTCCATGCTGCCCTGCTTGACGAAGCCATAGTTCAGCGTGGCGGTGGTCTTCAGGTTGGCGAGGTGCTCGTCGAGGAACACCAGTTGCTCGGCAGGCGTGATCTCTTCCTTGGGCTTGAGGCCGGTGTCGTACTGCGGCTTGGTCGGCTTGACCGCACCCATGTCCTTGGGCGGCGCCTGCTTCTCGTCGGAATCACCGGCCAGTGTCGGGGGCGCGGCAACAGCACCCATGACGAGGGCGAGGGCGACCAGTCGGCCAGTAGCGGTTTTCATGCGTGGGATCCTCCGGTTTGCTGCGAGTCGTAGATGCACCTGTCGCAGGTGCGCGGTACTCAGAATGCGCGCGCGGCGCGGAGTTCCGCCGAGTGTTCAGGCGTAAACGCGCCACGCCTTGAGGCATACAAGGACACGTCTGGATTTGTGCTAGTTTTCCACTCTTTGCGTCATACCAAACCGCCTCGGGGAAAGTCTGTGTCCGACAAACTGTTAGCTGACTGGCGCGACCGCGCTACCACCTTCGAAACCGCGCTGAAGAGCGCTGTGGTCGGGCAGGACCGTGCCATCCACCTCATCACCCTTGCGGTGTTCGCGCGCGGCCACGTACTGCTCGAGGGCGACGTGGGCGTGGGCAAGACCACCCTGCTGCGCGCCGTGGCACGGGCCATCGGCGGCGCCTATGAGCGTATCGAGGGCACCGTCGACCTGATGCCGACCGACCTGGTCTACTACACCTACATCGGTGAGGACGGTCGCCCGCGCGTCGACGCCGGCCCCATCCTCAAGCATGGTGCCCACCTGGCGACCTTCTTCTTCAACGAGATCAACCGCGCCCGGCCGCAGGTGCACTCGCTGCTGCTGCGCATCATGGCCGAGCGCAGCGTCAACGCCTTCAACCGCGAGTACCAGTTCCCGCATCTGCAGGTGTTCGCCGACCGCAACCGCATCGAGAAGGAAGAGACTTTCGAGATCTCCTCGGCGGCACGTGACCGCTTCCTGATGGAGATCCAGATCGAGACGCCGACCGACGCCGCGATCCAGGCTGACCTCATGTTCAACACCCGCTTCCACGACGGCGATGCGCTGATCAGCAAGGTGCCGGAGGCGGTGATGCCCTACACCGAGCTGAACGGCGTCGGCAAGGTGATCCAGGAGTCGGTGAGCGCCAGCCAGGCGCTGCAGGACTATGCCGTGCGGCTATGGCGCGCGCTGCGCCGCCCGGGCGAGGCCGGCATCCGCATCGAGGGCATCGACACCAACCGGCTGGTCGAGGCTGGCGCCAGCCCGCGCGGCATGAGCCTGATGCTGCGCGCAGCCCGCGTCGAAGCCTGGCTGCAGGGCCGCACCCAGCTGATCCCCGAGGACCTGCACGGGGCCCTGCGCGAGACGGTTGCGCACCGCATCTTCCTCTACCCCAACTACGAGATGAAGCGCGGCGAGATCGTCGGCGCCCTGCTCGACGCCTGCCGCGCCCAGATCGCGGCGCCCTGACGCAGGACGGGCCATGGTCGCCGAGTTCCACTACCGACTCCCGGGAAAGGCGCGCAGCCAGCGCCCGGGGGGGCATCACAGCAACATGAGTGGCGGCGGCATGATCTTCCGCCGCCACGTGTCGCTGTTCGCCAGCCCCGACCCCCGGCGCATCGACATCCGGGCCAGCCTGCGCGACCCGGCCGAGCAATGGTGGGTGCGGGAGTACCAGCAACGAGCCGCCATCCCGGTGGTGGTGGTGCTCGATGTCTCTACCTCGATGGGCTTTCGCGGCATGCAGAACCGCGCCCGTGCCGCCGCCAACTTCGTCGAGTCCGCGGCGTGGTCGGCCAACCGCAACGGCGACCGCTTCGGCCTGATCGGCTTCGACCAGCGTCTGCGCGAAGACTGCTGGCTGCCGGTTCGCCAGCAGCGCGCCGCGCTGGAGGGGGTCATCCAGCACCTGCGCCATGACTCGGCGCGTGAAGCCGGCTACGAGGGTCTGGCCGAGGTGCCGGCTTGGCTGCCGCGCGAGCCGGGGCTGGTGTTCCTGGTCTCGGACTTCCACTGGCCGGTGGAGATGCTCAAGCGCTTCCTTGAGAACAGCCGGCCGCACCATGTGGTGCCTGTGGCGCTGTGGGACCGTGCCGAGTACAGCGGCTGGCCGAACAGGGGGTTCGCGTTTGCCGAAGACATGGAGAGCGGCGAGCGGCGCCTGATCTGGCTGCGGCGCGGCTGGAACGAGGAGGTCGAGGCCGCCTACCTCGCGCGCGAGGCCGACATCCGCGACACCTGCCAGGCCTTCGACCTGAGGCCCCTCTTTCTGCGCGATGGCTTCTCTGCGGATGCCGTCAGCGCGCATTTCCATGGAGTCGCAGCATGAACCGGCACACCCTGCACAGCCGACTGGGCGCCCTGCTGATGGCGCTTGCCGGGCTGGCGGCGCCGGCCTTTGCGGCCGCAGAAAAGGCCACGCCCGAGACCCGTATCACCGTCCGCGAGCCGCTGCCCTACGGTCACCAGATCGGCGACCTGGTGGTGCGCGAGATCACCGTCTACCCGACCGATGGCGCAACACTTGCGGTCAAGAGCCTGCCAAAACCCGGCCGTGCCGGCGCCTGGCTCGAACTACGCAGCATCGAACACGGAATGGTCAGCGGCGGCACGCGACTGCGCCTCGAATACCAGGTCACCAACGTGCCCGAAGCGGTGCGCACGGTGAGCCTGCCGGAGTTCGCCGTGCCCCTTGAGCGGGACAACAAGCTGGTCCGCCTGCCGGTGAATCCCTCATTCATCACCATCGCGCCGATGACCCCGGGAACCGTCCTCGGCCGCGACCGCCTGGTCGAGATCCAGGACGACATCCACGCGCCGTCGGTCTCGACCGCCGTCGAAGAGTTGCGCATCCGCTACACGCTGCTGGCTGCCCTGCTGCCGCTTCTGGCACTGGTCTACTGCTGGACACCGTGGGAACGCCTGATCCGCCCGCAGCGGCCGTTCGCGCGGGCACTGCGCGAGGCGTCGCGTCTGCGTGATGCCGCCGACGAGGCTTTCTGGCCGGTGGCGCTCAAGGCCATGCACCGTGCGCTCGACGTCACGGCGGGCCGCACCGTGTTCCCGGGCGAGACTCAGGCGCTGACGAGCCGGCACGCAGCCTATGTCCGGCTGGAACCAGAGATCGCGGCGTGGCTTGCGGAGTCGAGACGGGTCTTCTTCGGCGCGGGCGGCTACCCCGAGCGCAGCCGCCGCAGCGAGCTGATGCGCCTGCTGGCGCAGGCCAGAGCGGTAGAGCGCGGCATCCAGTGAGCACGGGCCGGTGAACCTGATCTTCGACAATCCCTGGCTGCTGCTCGCGTTGCCGCTGGCACTGATGCCGCTGCTGCGCACGCCGATCCAGTCACTGCCTCACCCCTACCTCGGGCTTGTACCGGAGGATCCGCTCGGCAGGCTGCTGAGCAGCGTCCTGCGCATCGCCGCAGTGATCGGGATCGCGTCGCTGGTGCTGGGCCTGGCCGGTCTGTCGCGCGGCGAACGCGTCATCGAGCGCGTTGGCACCGGCGCCGAGATCGTCATCATGCTCGATCGCAGCCGCAGCATGGACCAGGGCTTCGGGCGCACGGTGGGCACGGAGCAACTGCTGATGACACAGGGCGAGACCAAGAATGGCGCGGCGCGGCGTGTGCTCACCGAGTTCGTCAAGAGCCGGCCGAACGACGCCATCGGCCTGCTGAACTTCTCGACCCGCCCGATCCATGTGCTGCCACTGACCAACCGCCACGAGGTGGTCCAGTCCGCCATCGACGCTGCGGGTCTGGGCCGTGGACTGGCCGAGACCGACATCGGTCTGGCCATGATCGATGGGCTCCACTACTTCGACGAGCGGCCCTACACCGGGTCGCGCGTGCTGATGCTGGTGTCGGATGGCGGCGCGCAGCTGGACGAACTCACTCAGGTCAAGATCATCGAGGGCGCGCGCAAGCACCGCATATCGCTCTACTGGATCTACCTGCGCGGCCGCGGCAGCCCAGGTCTGAAGGTCGAGACCACCGAGGACAGCGGACAGCGAGATGCGGTCCCGGAGTACTTCCTCGACCGCTTCTTCGGCGAGATCGGTATCCCCTACCGCGCCTATGAGGCCGAGGATCCGCAACAGTTGAAGGCCGCGATCAGCGACATCGACCGCCTGCAACGACTGCCGACCCGCACGCCCGAGGTCGTCCCGAAACAATCCCTGGCAGCACTTACCTTTGGCCTTGCGCTGTTTCTGCTGCTTCCCGTTGTCATCGTCTCCGCCATGCAGGTCACCCGATGGTCCAGATCCGCCGCACACTGATCACTCTCGTCAGCCTCGCTGCCCTCGGGGCCACCGGCGCGCTGGTCACCCATGACCGGCTCAGCATCGCTGCCGCCGACGAGGTCAACGCGCGCATCGCTGCCGGCAAGGCGCTAGCCAACTCCCCGATACCAGAAGAAGCCTTCGCCTCCGGTGTCGCCCTCGCCAAGGCGGACAAGGTCGGCCCGGCGCTGGCGCAATACAACCGCATCGAGAACGATGATTCGGCACCAGCCTCGCTGCGACTGGCGGCCCGTTTCAACAGCGGCAACCTCTACCTGCGTGATGCCATAGAGGCCGCTGACGCCGGCGACACCGCCTCGGCAACACCCAACTTCGAGCTGGCCAAGGCCGCGTACCGGGTGGTGCTACGCGCCGACCCGGGCCACATGGCAGCACGCTACAACCTGGAGCGGGCGCTGCGGCGCTCGCCCGAGGTGGAGCAGGCCGAGGAGATCGACGTCGAGCAGCCGCCGGAGGCCGAACAGGCCATCACCACCATGCAGGTGGAATCGCTGGGCCTGCCATGAGCGCCGTACCGCCCGAAGTCGGACCCTCGCGCCTGCAGCGCGTACGGCAGTGGCTGATGCCGACCCGCCGTGCCATGCTCAATACGGCGGCTATCCTGCTGCTGCTGGCGGCGATCGGGCCGGAGGTGCCCTTGCTGCGCCCGGTGCACAGCTTCCTTTTCGTGGTCGATATCTCGATGAGCATGCACACCCGCGACATGCACATCGATGGTGAACCCGCCAGCCGAGCCGAAGCGATCCGCCGCAGCCTGACCGATGCGCTGCGCGAACTGCCCTGTGGCACCCGCGCCGGCCTGGGAATCTTCGCTGGCTATCAGACGATGGTGCTGTACCAGCCGGTAGAGGTCTGTGGCCACTACAACGAACTGGCCAGCAGTGTCGCCAAGATCTCGCCAAAGTCGATCTGGGCCTCCGACAGCGAGATCGCCAAGGGCATCTACAACGCCATGGGATTCCTCGAGGAGAGCGATCGCGAGACGCAACTGGTGTTCATCACCGATGGCCACGAGGCGCCGCCGATCTCGGCCCGTTACCGTCCTCAGTTCCGCGGAACGGCGGGCGCGGTGAAAGGCTGGCTGGTGGGAGTCGGCGAGAGCGTGCCCAGCCCGATCCCGAAGATCGATGACCGCGGCAAACAGGTCGGCGTGTGGCGCGAGGCCGAAGTCCAGCAGGCCGACCCCTACGCCAGCGGGCGCTCGACCTCTAGCGGCAGCGAGAAGATGGTTGATGTCGGGGCCGGCAAGATCTCGGCGGATGTCGCCGCCCGGCTGCAGACCTCTCCCGGTCGTGAGCACCTGTCCCAGCTGCGCGAGACCTACCTGAAGCTGCTCGCCGAGGAACTCGAGTTCGACTACACGCGCTTGGGTGGGGGTACGGTGTTCGCTGCAAAACTGGTCAGCGGTCAGGCCTCTGCCTGGCGCTGGGTGCCGACCCAGACCAGTCAGGGGCTTGGCGCGCTCGCCGTTCTCTGCCTGCTGTTCGCCTACTGGCGCAGCAACATGAACCCGGTCTCGTGGACCCTCTACTGGCTGAGCTGGCCGCTGCGGCGGTGGCAGAGCAGTCGTCAGGCCCGCGGCTGACACTGCCGCTGGCCAAAACAAAACGCCACAGCCGGCTGGCCGTGGCGTCGGGTGGCCGGAGCGGCGTCCGTAGCAGTCTGGCGAACTACTTGCCCTCTGCCACCTTCTTGAGGTTCTCCAGGCCAGCCTTGTAGATGCCGGTGATGGCCTTGACGGCGGCCTCGTCGCTCTGCTCGGGCGGCGGATCGTTGTTGAGGTAGGCTCGGTAGAAAGCCCCCTTCCACTGCACCAGGCTGCCCGAACCTTGGGCGACCACGCTGATGGCTGCGCTGTAGTTGTTGACCGGCACCGGACCGGGATCCTTCATGCGGTAGCGCAGCATCATGCCGGCCTCGTCCACCGCCTCCAGCTCCTCGACGACTGCGCCGCCGCCCTTGAGCTTGAGGATGCGCTCTGTGGTGCCATTGACGGCGACCTCGGCGACTGCGGGATGCCACTTGGCCATGCCGCCCCAGTCCTTGATCATGGCCCATACGGCAGACGGCGGCGCAGCGATCTCGACAGTCTCGACCGCCTTCTGACGGGTCGGGCCGTGGGCGAGAGCCAAGCCGGGCAGCACGAGTGCAGCCACGGCGATCAGGCGGGTGATGTACATCAAGATTCTCCTGAAGCGTTGCAGTGATATCGCAGCCGAGTGTGGACTGCTTCCAACCTCTATTCTGCCAAAACGAAACGCCCGAAACCGCGCGGATTGCGCCCCAGCGGCACGGTCCCGACACGGGACAGGCTGACCGCGTCGATCCCGACCAACTGCTCGTCCATCCAGGACACCACCCAGACGATGCTGCCGTCGCTGTCGATCCCCTCCGGGTAGGTGACCACCGGCAGGGTGGCTACGGTCTGCAAGGTGGCCAGATCGATGACGCTGACGCTGTCGCCATACTGGTTGCTGACGAATGCACGGCCTGCGGCAAAGGCCACGCAGTAGGGGCGGTGGCCCACCGGCAGCCGGCGTGAGCTGCCATCGCCGTTCAGCGGGATGACGCTGACGTCGTGGCTCTGCACGTTGGCGACCCACAACGACCGGCCATCCGGCGCCAGCCGCAGACCGAACGGGTGGCTGCCGACCGGGTGACGCCCGATGACTTGGAGAGAGTCCGCGTCCACCACCGCCACCGCGTCGTCATCGCGCTCGGCGACGTAGACGAGCGCGCCCGCGGCATCCACCTCCACCCCGGCTGGCGCTCGCCCCAGCGCGATCTCGGTTATGGGCGCGAGGCTGACATCGTCGAGCACCCAGAGCGTGTTGCGATACCAGTCCGCAACGTAGACACGGTGCCGGACCGGGTCGTGCGCGATGCCGACCGGGCCCGCACCAACTGGACGCTCAAGTACGGAGCGACCGCTGGCCAGGTCGACGATGCTCACGCTGCGACCCTCGGCATTGCTCACGAAGGCGCGCTTCTGTGCCGCGTCCACTGCCACCCCGGCCGGCGCGTGGCCGACCTTCACCTCTCTCGCAACGCCCCCCTGCCCCGCCGAACGCAGGTCGACCAGGGACACCGAGTCGCCACCTTGATTCGTCACTACCGCAAACCCTGCGGCAGCGACCGGGGCAACAGACAGACAGGCCCACAAAAAAAGGGGCCAGGCACAGATGGCCAGACCCCTTTCTCTGAACACGGACCTGAGACCGGTGCGGATCAGCGTGCCGCCACGCTGCTCTTTGGGCGCTCGAAACGCTCAGCGGCGATGGTTACGACGCCATCCTTACCGACCATCGGCACGCCGTAGTCGGCGAGGATCTTCTCGATGTCCGACTTGCGACGGGTCAGGAAGTCCTCGACCTTTGCCTTCCATTCGGGCTCGCGGAAACGCACAGCCATGGCGATGGAGAAATCGGTCACGGTCGCGGCGTCCGGGACCATCGGCACGACGCGCAGTTTTACGTCCTTGCTCTGCTTGGCGTGGTAGCTGCCGATCGGACCCCAGACGAAGGCGACATCGATATCGCCCTTGACCAGCGAAACATCGACGATCTGACCCGGGTAGGCATTGGGGTCGCCCAACATCTGCTGGAAAGGCACCATCTGGTTGACGAGGCCGTGGGCGAAGACCCAGTCGGCGCCCGGCGAGGCAGGAAACACCCCGAAACGGAGCTTGGCCAGCTGTTCCTTGGGAAGCTTCAGCAGGTCATCCGGTTGACGCACGCTCTCCATGCCCGTGCCGTCGCGGAACACCATGGTCCAGGTCGACGTGTAATAAACCTTGGTCGCCACGGCACCCTCGGCTTCAGGTGCCGAGCTGGTTGCGAGGTCGCAGGCGTAACCGTCTTCGCCGTTCTCCGCCTTCTTGCGCAAGGTGTTGCGGAAAAACGCCATGCGTTGCGGGAAGAAGAAGAACTCCGCCTTCCAGCCGAAATCTTCAGCCATGAGTTTGGCGATGCGGTTCTCCAAGCCCTCAGCCTTGTCGTTGCTGAAAGGCATGCTGTTGGGGTCTGCGCAGACGCGCAAGATGCCCTTTTCCTGGGCGGTCGCAGCTTGCGCCAGGGGCGCAGCCAACGTGGCGGCGAGCGCCGCGCCCACCATCTTCAATATCGTGATCTTCAAAACACTCCTCCTGCGGACATAAAAAAACTGGCACCCCGAAGGGTGCCAGTTTCCCTGATTCGGTTGTGGCAGTCAGACTGCCACGGTGCCGAATTAGTTCGCCAGAGCGAAGACCATCAGGGTGCCGCCAAGGTCGCCGTACTTGGCGAGGTCCTTGTAACCACCCACAGCGCCCAGACCGTCGCTGTCCTTTTCCAGGCCAGCGGCGAGGCCGATACCAGCCCAGCCACCGATACCGGTCAGGATACCGATGTACTGCTTGCCACCGAATTCCCAGCTGTGAACGTTACCGATCACGCCCGACGGGAGCTTCGGCGAGGTCCAGACAACCTTACCAGCCTTGATGTCAACAGCCTTCAGACGGGCGTCAAGCGTGCCGTAGAAAGCCAGACCGGTGGCGGTGGTCATAGCACCCGACCAGACCGAGAACTTCTCGGGGATCGACCAAACGATCTTGCCCTTGATCGGATCCCAACCGATGAAGTTGCCCATGCCGCCGTGGCTGTTCGGAGCCGGGAACATGGCAAGGGTTGCGCCAACGTACGGTTGACCAGCGGTGTACTCGACACGGAACGGCTCGTAGTCCATGCACACGTGGTTGGTCGGGACGAGGAACAGACCGCTGTTCGGGTCATAAGCAGCCGGCTGCTGGTCCTTGGTGCCAAGGGCGGCCGGGCAGATGCCCTTCGAGTTGACGTCTTCACCGTTCTGGTGGGTCGAGTACTTGGCAACGACCTGCGGACGACCAGTCTTCATGTCAACGTGGGTGGCCCAGTTGACAGCCGGATCGTACTTCTCGGCAACCAGCAGCTCACCGGTCTTGCGATCCAGGGTGTAAGCGAAGCCGTTACGGTCGAAGTGAGCCAGCATCTTGCGCTGGGTACCGTTCTTGTCCTTGCCTTCGAACAGCGGCACTTCGTTGATGCCGTCGAAGTCCCACTCGTCGTGCGGGGTCATCTGGTAGACCCAGTTGACCTTGCCCGAATCGACGTCACGCGACCACAGCGACATCGACCACTTGTTGTCGCCCGGGCGTTGCTTCGGGTTCCAGGTCGACGGGTTGCCGTTGCCGTAGTACATGGCGTTCAGCTCGGGGTCGTACGAGTACCAGCCCCAGGTCGTGCCGCCACCGATCTTCCATTGGTCGCCCTGCCAGGTCTTCAGCGAGCTGTCCTTGCCAACCGGAGCCATCTTGCCGTCGGTGAAGGTCATCGAGGTGTTCGGATCCATCAGCATGTCGCTGTCCGGACCCATCGAGTAACCCTTCCATGCCAGCTTGCCGTCCTTCAGGTTGTAGGCAGCAACCCAACCGCGAACGCCGAACTCACCACCAGAGATACCGGTGAAGACCTTGTCCTTGAAGACGTGGGGGGCGTTGGTGTTGGTTTGGCCGACCTTCGGGTCGCCGTTCTTGACCGACCACACCGGCTTGCCCGACTTGGCGTCGAGGGCGACGAGGGTGGTGTCAGCTTGTTGCAGCAGGATCTTGCCTTCGCCGTATGCCAGGCCACGGTTGACCGTGTCGCAGCACATAACGGGGATGACGCTCGGGTCTTGCTTCGGCTCGTACTTCCACTTGATGGTCTGGTCGGCCAGGTTGATGGCGAAGACCTTGTTCGGGAATGCGCTGTGAACGTACAGGGTGTCGCCGATAACCAGCGGGCCGCCTTCGTGGCCGCGCAGAACACCGGTCGAGAACGTCCAGGCAACTTGAAGCTTGTTCACGTTGCTCTTGTTGATTTGGGTCAGCTTGGTGTGACGGTGGTTCGAGAAGTTACCGGCCGGAGCGGCCCAGTTCTTCGAATCAGCCATCAGCTTGGCCAGATCGGCGTTAGCCAGGGCGGCCGACGGAGCGGCAACAGCCAGGGCCACGACGGGCCACAGATTCTTAACAGCCATAACAACCTCCTCAATGAAGTCGCATTCAGCGATAACGCCCGGCAGATAGGCCGAGCACCAGATCCAACCATCCGCCCCTTTTGGAGGCGTTACAGTTGTTTCCGCGTGTAACTTTAGCACAGGAAAAACTCCCTGCAAGTCCCTTTTTAACAATCGTCAATAAACTTATCCATGCCGTCCATAACCAAGTGGTGGCGGGGCCTCCCGAGCCATTTAGCCACAGTCTCGAAAGTGTCCGGGGTCGCCCGTCTGTACTATGTCCAGACGTCTTAGAGGGAGAAACACAATGAAACAGGCTTCCGCGCTGGACCCCGCAGATGTGAGCACCCGGCTTGCCGCCGAGCTGCCGCACTGGACCTACGACAACGGCTGGATCCGCCGCCGCATCCGCACCTCGGGCTGGAAGTCGACGCTGATGGTGATCAACACCGTGGGGCACCTTGCCGAGGCCGCGTGGCACCACCCCGACATCGCCGCCTCCTACGCCTTCGTGGTGGTCAAGCTGCAGACGCACTCTGCTGGTGGTATCAGCGAGCTCGACTTCGCGCTGGCGAAGAAGATCGAAGAGGTGGTCTGCTGGCAGCCGGCGCTGGAGGGCGTGTTCGAGGGCACCCCGCACGACCCGCGCTTCCGCTACATCAAGTACGACGGCGAGTCCGACTGAGTCGACGCCTCTGCCCGGCGGTCAGGCATCGGCACGGCGGACGAAGCGCCCGTAGTGCAGCAGGACCGTCGGCAGGATGAGCAGGTTGAGGATGGTCGAGGTCACCAGACCGCCGACGATGATGCTGGCCATCGGCCCCTCGATCTCGCGGCCCGGTTCGCCGCTACCCACCACCAGTGGCATCAGGCCAAGGGCGGTGACGATGGCGGTCATCAGGATCGAGGGCAGGCGCTCAGAGGCACCCAGCAGCGCCGTCTCGACGTTCCAGTCGCGGCCCTCGACCTGGACCAGGTGCTGGTAGTGCGACACCAGCATGATCGAGTTGCGCAGCGTGATGCCGAACAGGGTGACAAAGCCCACCAGTGAGCCGATCGAGAGCCAGCCCCCCGACAGCACCACCGCCAGCACGCCACCGATCAGGGCGAACGGCAGGTTGAGCAGGGTGATGAGCAGGTTCCGGCCGTTGCCCAGCGCCAGGTAGAGCAGCAGCAGCACGCCAACCGTGGCCAGCACGGCGTGCGCCAGCAGGTCGTTGCGCGCCTTCGCGGCCGCTGCCGCGTCGCCACCGATCGCCATGTAATTGCCGGCACCCAGCCGCACATCACGGGCGACCGCCTCCTGCACGTCGCGGACGAAACCCGGCACGTCGCGGTCGACGATGTTGCAGGTCACGGTCTGCACACGCTTGCCGCCGCTGTGCAGGATCTTGCTGCGGCCGCTGGCCTGACGCACCTCGGCGACATCGGACAGGCGGAACAGGCTGCCGTCTGGCGACTGGAAGCGCAGCTCGCCAGCGCGCTCCAGCGCCAGCCGGTGGCCGATGCCGGCGATCGCCACGAGCGGCACCGTGCGCCCCCGCTCCACCACCTGCCCCACCTCGATGCCGCCATAGAAGGTGCGCAGCAGGTCGAGCACGTCGACCATCTGCAGGCCACGCTCGGAGAGCCGGGCCGGGTCGATCTGGAACACCATCTGCGGTGTGCCCGGCGGCGACTGGATGGTGATGTCGCGCGCGCCGGGGGTGCCCTGCAGCACCTTGGCGATGCTGGCAGCGTCGCGGTCGAGCAGGTCGAGGTCGTTGCCGAACACCTCGACCACGAACTCGGCGGCGTAGCCCGAGACTGTCTCCTCGATGCGCTCCGCGAGGAAGGTATTGACGCCGAAGCTGACCCCCGGGAAGGGGGCCACACCGGGCTTGCCCGGAACGGTGGTCAGCTGCTCGCGGATGCCGGACAGCACGCGCGCCTGCTCTTCGGCCGGCAGGGGGCCGATCTCGACCTCGATCTCCGAGTAGTGCATGCCAAAGGTGTCGGCGCCGTTCTGCGCACGACCGACCCACTGCGTCACCGACTGCACCCCCGGCACGCTGCCGATGGCGTCGGTCACCTTGCGCCCGATGCGCAACGACTCGGCCTCCGACGTGCCCGGAATGGCGGTCATGTGGACGATGTAGTGGCCCTCGCGCAGCTCCGGGACGAACTCGATGCGGAACAGCGGCAGGCTTGCCAGCCCCAGCAGCACCGCACCCAGCGTGGTCAGCACCACCGGCCGCGCCGAGCGCTCGATGCCCCGCAGCCACCCGAGGTAGCGGGTGCGCAGCCAGGCGATCACCGGCGGGTCCTCGCTGCGCAAGGTGATGCCCTGCGCCAGCAGCAGGTAGCACAGCGCCGGCGTGACGGTGAGCGCGACCAGCAGCGAAGCAAGCAAGGCATATATATAGGCCAGGCCGAGCGGTTCGAAGAGCCGGCCAGCCACGCCGGAGAGAGTCAGCAGCGGGAAGAACACGGTGCAGACGATGAAGGTCGCGTAGATCACCGAACTGCGCACCTCGAGCGACGCATCGAGCACCACCTGCCAGGCCGCCTGTGGCGCAGTGGCGGCACGGTTCTCGCGCAGCCGGCGGAAGATGTTCTCCACATCAATGATCGCGTCGTCGACCACCTCGCCCAGCGCGATCACCAGCCCGCCCAGCACCATGATGTTCAGCGAGACGCCCTGCTCGACCAGCACGATGATCGAGGCCAGCAGCGAGAGCGGTATGGCCGTCGCCGACACGAACGCGGTACGCGCGTTGAACAGGAACAGAAAGAGCACGACGATGACCAACGCCGAGCCGATCAGGATGTCGCGCTGGACGTTGCCGATCGAGGTCTCGATGAAATTGGCAGGCCGGAACAGATTGGTGTGGACGCTCAGGCCCTCGCGCACCAGCAACGGCTCCAGCTGCGCCAACCGTGCCTCGACCGCCTGGGTGGTGGCGTAGGTGTTGGCGCCCAGTTGCCCCTGCACCATCAGGAACACACCCGGGGTGCCGTTGATGGTGGCCGCGCTGATGGAGGGTGCTGGCGCCTCGACCACCTGCGCGACGTCCGCCAGGCGTATGACCTGACCGCTGCGCAGCGTCAGAACCGCCTGCGCCATATCGGCCGCCTGCTGCAGCTGGCCCTCGGTGGTAACGATGATGCGCTGGTTGTTGGTCTCGACGGTGCCGCCCGGGCGCAGCGCGCTGGAGCGGCGAACGGCCTCGGTGAGTTCGACCACGCTGACACCAAAACGGATCAGCGCGTCGGGCTCGAACTGAACCTGCCACTGCCGCACCTTGCCACCGAACACATTCACGTCGGCAACCCCCTGCGCGGACAACAGGTGCGGACGGACCGTCCACTGCGCCAGATCGTAGACGTCCATCAGGTCGCGGTCGTTGGACGTCAGACCGATGCCAAGGGTGGAGCTGGCGGACGAGGTCAGTGGCGTGATGTTGGGCGCCGCCACGCCCTGCGGCAGGCGGTTTGCAAGGATGGTGAGCTTCTCGCCGACCAGCTGCCGGTTGCGGTAGACGTCACTGCTGTCGTCGAAGATGAGCGTGACCACCGACAGGCCAGGGATCGACTGGCTGCGGAGACTGGCGACGCCAACTGTGCCGTTGAGCACTGCCTCGATCGGTCTGCTGACCAGAGTCTCGACCAGCTCGGCGGAGAAGCCAGGAGCCTCGGTCTGGATCACCACCTGCGGCGGCGAGAACTCGGGGAACACGTCCAGCCGCGCGCTGCGTGCCGAATAGATGCCGTAGACCAGGACCGCGATGGCCAGCGCCAGAATGGCGCCGGGATTGCGGATCGAGAAACGGACGAGTGCGGCGAGCATGGCTGAGGCGGCGCGTACGGCCTAGTCCGAGTTCTCGTTCTTGATCTGGAACTTGAACTCCTCGGAGAGCAGGAGTTGCGCGCCGCTGGTGACGAGTTGTGTCTCCGCGGCGAAGGCGTCGCTGAACAGGCCATCGCCGAGCGGGCGCTCGGTGGCCAGCGCGCGCCGCTCGAACTGGTCGGGCGCGACGCGAACGTAGACCCAGGCCTTGCCACCAAAACGCACGATGGCCGACGGCGGCACGCGCACCCCGCTGACGGCGCGGCTGCTGTCGGCCAGCACCCGCACCCGCGCGCCCGCCGGCAAGCCCGCGGGCGGTGCTGCCAGCAGCCAGGTGTCGCCCTGCAGGCCCGGCAGGGCCTGCGGCGAGCGGCCGACGAGACGCGCCAGCACGCCGGCCGGCTCGGCCGTGACCACATTCACCCGCCACTGCGTGTCGCGCGGGTCGACACCCGCAGGCAGCACGAACTGGATCAGCTCGACCTCGCGCGCGGCGGCCCGCGCCACCAGGCTGCCGCTGTCTCCGGGGCGCTCGGTCATGGCATCGCCCCACACCACCTTCAGCCCATCGACCACCGCGCGACGCTCCGCCTGCAGCGCATTGAGACGCTGCTCCTCGCTTGCAGCCGCGGCCTGAGCGATCTCAAGCTCGCGCGCGGTGGCGTTGCGGCCCTCGTTGAACAGGGCCTGGATGCGGGTGAGGTCGGCACGACGCTGCGCCAGGACCGCCTCGGTAGCGACCAGCTGCGTGCCCAGGTTCAGGTAACGCTGGCGCGCATCGACCAGCGTACGCGGATCGGCCACCACGCCGAAGTAGCGCTGAGCGGCCCGGTATTCCGCCACCGCTGGCGTCTGCACGACGATCCCTGCGGCGCGCTGCGCATCTGCGGCGATGACGACGCGGCCACCTTCGACCCGCGCCGGCGGTGTGGCCAGCGTGTCATCTTCGCCCTCGGACTGGAACTCGTCCCGGCCGAACCAGGCCAGCGACCAGATCAGGCCGATGATGACCAACGCCTGCACGACGAGGGCGAGGGATCTCAGGCGGTCCGGCATTCAGGCTCCATAGTTTGGGCTGCGGCGCGCCGTTCAGTGCACAAGGCCGCCAGGGGCGCTATCGGCAGAACGCAGCGGCGACTGAAGCGCCGCCTCAAGTGCCCATTGTGCCTGCCGCCAAAGCACCGTGCTGTCGTGGACCTGGCGCTGCGCCTGCAGCAGCACCGCGCGGGCGGCGATCAGCGTGGCGGCATCCGCCGCCCCGGCGTCGAACTGGCGGCGCACCAGATCGACCCGCGACTCGGCCGCAACCGCCTCCCGCTGGGCAGCAAGCAGCGGTGCCACCAGCGCGGCGACACGCTGTCGCGCCGACTCCACATCGCCGGCGACCGCAGTCTGGCGCGCCAGCACCAGCGACGCCTGCGCCTCGCGGCGCGCCTCGGCGGCATTGATGGCGGCCAGGTTGCGCTGCAGTAGCGCCAGCGGCAGGGCCAGGCCGAGTTGCCAGATGTTGTCCCCCTGATCCCACACCAGCCCGGGGCCGAGCCGTATCTGCGGATACTGCCGCGCCACCTCGAGCCGGACATTGGCCTCGGCCACCTCATAGAGGGCCAGCTCGCGCGCCAGATCAAGCCGGTTGCGCAGCGCGATGCTGCGCGCTGCGCCGGCATCAGGGCCCGCGCCCTCACCCTCGGCCCGGGGTGCCAGCACGGGCCACGGCGCCAGACGCTGGCGTTCCAGCGCCTCGACCGGTAGCGCCAGCACCTGAGCCACCTGTGCTCGCGCCGTCGCCGCCGCCGCACCAAGGCTGGCCGATTCGCGCCGCGCGGCAAGCAGTGCCTCCTGCGCCAACTGCACCTCAAGCGCCGAAGCAGCGCCGTAGCGCTGGCGGATGCCGGCGCTCTCGGCCCGCGCCTCGGCCAGAGCCACCGCATCCTGCGCCAGGCGCTGCCCCTCCTCGGCCGCCTGCAGCGCCAGCAGGGCCTCGCCGAGCTGCCGGTAGAGTCGCCACGCGACCTCGCCGGCGGCGACCTCGGCCTCGCCTGCCTCTGCAGTAGCGACACCGCCCTGCGCAGACAGCAGCGGCCGGGTGTTGAAGGTGAACTGGAGGCCGGCGCCGATGCTCCACGGCGAACCGTTGTCGCCGCGCTGGGAGTGGTTCTCGGTGCGCAGTGAAAGGTCAGGGTTGATCGGCTGTTGCACCGCCGGCACCCGCGCCCAAGCCGCCGTGACGCGGGAACGTGCCGCCTGCATGTCGGGATGCCGGGCCAGCAGCGGCACCAGCAGCGTCTCGCGGGTCCAGGTCAGCGCAGGCCAGTCGTGCAGGTCGACCCCGGCAGCCTGGAGCAGTGTCCGCGTCGGCTCGTCGTCGAGCGCACGCGACAAGGCCGCCGCATCGGCAGCCGGCAGATCGAGCGGTTGCGGCCGGTACTCCTTCCAGGCGCAGCCCGCCAGCGCGGCGCACAGAGCTGGCGCGGCCAAGGTCGCGAGGATCGGACGCGCACGCGCCGACATGTCGGTACGGTCGCCTAGTGCAGCTTGATGTGGGGCTCGGTGCGTCGCGTGATGGTGCGGGCGAGTGTATCGAGCGCGACCTTGACCCAGCCGTGCAGAGCCACCAGATGCATCTGGTACAGCGACTTGTACATCAGACCGGCGATGACGCCCTCCAGCATCAGGGTGCCGCGGTGCAAGCCGCCCATCAGCGAACCGACGGTGCTGTACTCGCCCAGGCTGACCAGCGAGCCGAAGTCACGGTAGTGGTACTCCAGTGGCGCGCGCCCCTCGAGGCGGCGCTGCAGTGTCTTGAGCAGGGTGCTGGCCTGCTGGTGCGCGGCCTGGGCGCGCGGCGGCACCAGCGCGTCCTTCTCCGGCCACGGACAGGCGGCACAATCGCCGAAGGCGAAGATGTCGTCGTCGCGGCTGGTCTGCAGGGTCTGCCGCACCACCAGCAGGCTGTTGCGCGTCACCTCGAGGCCGTCGAGGCCGGCGAGGATGGGCGCGCCTTTGATGCCGGCCGCCCAGACCACCTGCCGTGCCGGCACAAACGCGCCGCTGGCGGTGCGCACACCCTCGGTGGTGACCTCGACCACCTTCTCGCCGGTCATCACCTTGACGTTGAGCGAATGCAGCAACGCCATCGCTGACTCGGCCAGCCGCTCGGGGATCTGCGCGAGGATGCGCGGCGCCGCCTCGATGATGGTGATCTGGATGTCGCGCGAGGGGTCGATGCGGTCCAAGCCGAACGCCGCCAGCTCGCGAACGGTACGGTGCAGCTCGGCCGCCAGCTCGACGCCGGTGGCGCCCGCGCCGACGATGGCCACCGACAGCTGCCCCGGCTGCAGCGGCGTGCGCTGCGCCTGCGCGCGCATGCAGTTGTTGATGAGGCGCTTGTGGAAGCGCTCCGCATCGGTCTGGGTGTCGAGCGAGATGCAGTGCTCGGCGACCCCCGGGGTGCCGAAGTGGTTGGAGACCGAGCCGATGGCGACGACCAGCGTGTCGTAGGGCTCGGTACGGGCCTCGATGATCAGTTCGCCCTCGTCGTCGAAGACCGGCGCCAGCTTGACCAGCTTCTTCTGCCGGTCGATTCCGGCCAGCGCGCCGAGGCGATACTTGAAGTGGTGCCAGCGCGCCTGCGCCAGGTACTCCACCTCGTGGTCGTCAAGGTCCATGCTGCCGGCCGCGACCTCGTGCAGCAGCGGCTTCCACAGATGGGTGCGGCTGCGATCGATCAGCGTGATCTCGGCCTTCTTCTTGCGGCCCAGCGTGTCGCCCAGCCGGGTGGCTAGTTCGAGGCCCCCGGCGCCGCCGCCGACGATGACGATACGGTGCATGGATGCGGTGGGCTGGGTCATGGAATGGCCTGACGGTGGACAAGGACTCCCGGCCGAGTGTAACAAAGTCGTCCCCACGGGCCCGGCCAGCACTAGACTCGAACCATGATGCGCCCACCGATCGCCTGATGCAGCAAGCCCCTCCGGCAGACGTCTCGCCCGTATCTGACCGACGGGGGCGCCGGTCACCCGTGGCCGTTTTCGGCAGGGCCTATACCAGCATCGCGGCGCTGGCCGCCGCAATGCTGCTGACCGCCGCGTCGATGCACCCCGGCGCGGTCGATGAGGTCGCGCCCGGCGTGTTCGTCCACATCGGGCAGATCGCCGAGCCGTACCGCGACAACGGCGGCGACACCTCGAACTGGGGCTTCGTGGTCGGCGAGCGCTGCGTCGCCGTCATCGACACCGGCGGCAGCCAGGCCACCGGCGCCGCGATCCTGGCAGCCGTCCGCCGGCAGACGGCGCTGCCGGTTTGTGCGGCGATCATCACGCACGGCCACCCCGACCACCTGCTGGGCCTTGCGTCAGTCACCGGAAGCCGTGCGGGTTTTCGCGCGATCGCCAGCCACCGCCTGCCGGCTGCAGTGGCTGCCCGGACGCAGACCTACCGGGCATTGGCGCAGCGCCAACTCGGGCTCGAGGCCGCGCCCGAGATCGTCGTCCCCGGCGAGCAGGTGAACGGCGAGGCGACGATCGACCTCGGTGGTCGCCAGTTGCAGTTGCGGACATGGAAGACCGCGCACACCGACCACGACCTGACTGTCTATGACCCGTCGACGCAGACACTCTTCGCCGGGGATCTGCTGTTCGTCGGCCACACGCCGGTGATCGACGGCAACCTTGCCGGCTGGCTGGCGCAGACCGCGGCGTTGCGGGGGCTGGGCGCGACACGCACGGTGCCTGGCCATGGCCCGGTGGTCGATGGCAAGGGCTGGCAGGCGCAGACCGAATACCTGAGCGGACTGCGCGATGCGGTACGCACAGCGCTGCGCCAGCGCATGCCTCTGCAGCGGGCGGTCGAGACCATCGCGGCCCCGGCCGGATGGGCATTGACCGAAGTCTTTCACCGCCGCAACGTCACGGCTGCATACTCGGAACTCGAGTGGGAAGACACAGACTAAGATAGAGCAAACAGATTCATGCAATAGGCCAGCGGACGACACAGGCCGCGGCCCATGCAAACACCGTGGAAGTCCCGGAGTCACTCATGCAAACACGCACCCGCCCCCTGAAACTCTCGCTATCCGGCCTCGTGACCGCCATCGCGGTGGCGCTCAGCCTGCTGCTGCCGACGGCGGCATTGTCAGCCGACGAGCCGTCGCCCGATACCGAGCAGTGGGCCGGCATCCGCCAGTTTCTGTTCGCCGACCGACCGATCGCCGACAACGCCGGTGACGTCGTCGAGATCGACGCGCCCTTCCGCGCCGAAGACGCGGCGGTGGTACCGATCGGGCTCAAGGCCAAATCCGACCAGACGCCCGGCCGCTACATCCGCAAGATGTGGCTGCTGGTCGACAAGAACCCGACGCCGATCGCCGCCAGCTTCGAGCTCACCCCTGAATCCGGGCGCGCCGACATCGAGACGCGCATCCGCCTCGAGGAGTACACGTGGGTGCGCGTGGTCGCCGAGACCAGCGACGGCCAGCTGCACATGGCGCGCAAGTTCGTGCGTGCCGCCGGTGGCTGCTCGGCTCCCGCCGGCAAGGACATGGAGGCCGCCCTCGCCCGGCTCGGCAAGGTCAAGTTCCGCCTCGAGGGCGAACCACAGCAGGGCAAGCCGACGCTGGCACAGATCATGGTCTCGCACCCCAACAACTCGGGCATGCAGATGGACCAGGTAACGCGCCTGTTCGTACCGCCCCATTACGTGCGCCACGTCGAGGTGGCTTACGGCGGCAAGGTGATCATGAGCGCGGATGTCGATTTCTCGATGAGCGAGAACCCCAACCTGCGCTTCTACTTCCTGCCCAGCAACGGCTCTGGCGAACTCACCGCCAAGGTGGTCGACTCCAAGGATCTGGTGTTCACGTCCACCCTGAACCTGTCCAAGACCGGCAGCTGAGGGCGGTCGCGCCCGCATGAGCAAGGCCTTCTTCAAGGAAGACACGCCGCCCGACGATGACGACGAGTTCGCCGACGCGAACCCGGTCCCGGCGGGCAGCAAGAACTACATGACCCCGGCCGGCCACGCCCGGCTGCAGGCCGAGTTCGACCACCTGTGGAAGGTCGAGCGGCCGAAGATGGTGGAGACGGTGGCCTGGGCTGCCAGCAACGGCGACCGCTCCGAGAACGGCGACTATCTCTACGGCAAGAAGCGTCTGCGCGAGATCGACCGGCGCATCCGCTTTCTCTCCAAGCGACTGGACAACGCCGAGGTGGTCGACCCGTCTGCCCGCGAGGCCACCGACCAGGTGTTCTTCGGCGCAACCGTGGACATCCTGGACGTGGACACCAACGAGGAGCAGACGGTCAGCATCGTCGGCATCGACGAGGCCGACGTCGGGCGCGGACGCATCAGCTGGGTATCGCCGATGGCCAGGGCCCTGATCAAGGCGCACGAGGGCGACCAGGTCGCGTTGCGCACACCTTCGGGCGAGCGCCACCTCGAGGTGCTGGAAGTGCGCTATCAGGCGCTCGACTGAGCGGGCAGCAACCTTAGCGTTGGGGGGCGCCGGCCGGGGTCGGCTGCGATTCGGCAGGCCGCGCCGACTCGGCACCAGGCGGGTCACGCGGGTCACGCGCGATCACCGCGAAGATGGCCCTCTCCACCCGACGAAAGGTCTCAAAGGGGCGATAAGACCCGCCGAGGTCTGGCGCACGCTGCTCGAACGGGACGCCGGCAGCCTTGAGGAAGCCGATGAGGGGCGAGGACTTGAGCGCGTAGTTGACGTTCTGCGGCAGATCGCGCGTCTTCTCGGCGATCGAGAGTGCATTGAGCTTGGCGCGCACCACGCCTATGACGGTGCCATCCGGGGCAAGCACCGGCCCGCCGGAGTTGCCCTTCTGAACCTCGGCGCTGAACTGGAAATCGCCCAACACGCCGCCGGTCTTGCGGTCGCCGTTGACGATGCCCTGGGTGATCTTGCGCGTCAGCCCCTGTACCTTGGGCATCGGGTAGCCCACTACCAGTGCCTCAAGGCCCATCGGGACATCGGCCCAGTCGCTAACTGCCAGAGGCTCTACCTCGAGGTCGACGCGCAGCAGCGCGAGGTCTAACGCCTCATCCGTGCCCAAGACCACCGCCTTGCGCCAGCGGCCGTTGGGCATGGGGCCGACCATCACCTCCGACTTGCCGCGCACGACATGGTGCGCGGTGACCACGTGCCCCTCGCGCGAGACGATGAAGCCGGTGCCCTGCTGGACCTCGCGGGGGGCGGGCGCCTCGGCGGCCGGGTCGGCAAGGGATGAGGAGCTGCGGGCGGGGGCGCCGGCCTCCGAAGCAAGCGGCGACACTGCCCAAAGCGAGACAGCAAGCAGCAGGACAGCGCGGATCACGCCTGTTGGCCTCCACAAGCCATTTCGACTCATGCCCACTTGCCCATAGAGACCGGAAGCCACCAAACAAAAAGGACCGCGGAGCGGCCCTCGCTAAAGCCACTCCGGGAGCACTATCCGCCCCCAGGAGCGCTGCTCAAACGACGCGCGGGGGATTCGTTGGCGACGTTACTGCAGGCGGGCCGCCGATTTCAGGCGGTGGACCAACGACGTCAAAAACCGGCGGGCCATTGACGGTCGGTGGGCCACCAACGACATCACCGGGTCCAAAGGTTGCAAACAGGGCCATCCCGAATCTCCTTTTGCTAGGGCTGCGTTCCAAACTGATCGGCAACATGATTTGACCACATCCGGTCAGCGCCGATGTTACCCTCCGCGCCCATGGGATATCAAGGACCGACGCGTCAACCGCTCCGGCGCGTGCAGATCGGCCCGTTCCGAACGCACATCGACGACAACATCGAGCGCTTGGATGCGAGGCTCGAGTCGCTCTTTGGTCCTGACTGGGACCACCTGGAGCCGGTGGCCCGCCAGCCGGCACCGACCGATGACAACGTCTGGGCCAGAATGATCGGCGAGCGGATCCTCGCCGTGGCGGCGTATCTCCAACGCTGTGCCAGGATCCCGGCGATGACGTCGGGACAACTGCTCGAGGCCAATGTCTTGCGGACCCCGCCCTCCCCGGAGTGGGCCTTTGCGGCAGAGGTGCCGGTTGTAGATGGCGTAGCTCCACGTATCAGCAACGGCGCATATGCGCAGGCCATCCGCACTCTGGCGTGGTGCTCCAGCGGCGCAGATCACCCGGGCGCCGGTGCTTTTCAGGACGAACTCGAGCACATATTCGTAAAGCCTGCCGGACGCGCCCTGCAGGAGACCGGCAAGTCCGGGATCTTTGTCGCCATGGGCGCCTTCCTCGCGGATGTCCCTTTCGCACACATCGGTAGCGGCCGATACCTCCTGGGCTGGGGCTCGAGAGCGGTCCTGACACACCGCAGCAGCGTGGGCACGGATTCGGCGATCGGCTGCAAGATCGCAACCCGCAAATCGGTATCGGCCGACCTGCTCCGGATCGCGGGCCTTCCCGTCCCCGAGAATCATCTCGTGGGCTCGGAGGAACAGGCGGTGAAGGTCTCTAAGCGCCTCGCCTGGCCGGTTGTCGTCAAGCCCAACGACCGGGAGCGCGGCGAGGGCGTGACCATCGGCATCCGCTCCGAGGCCGGGCTCCTCGAAGCGTTCGCGCAGGCGAAACATTTGTCGCCGAGTGTCCTGGTCGAGAAGCATGTCGAAGGCGTGTGCCATCGGGTCTTGGTAGTCCGCGGCCGCGTTCTGTTGGTGGTCAAGCGCAACCCGCAGCAGGTGGAGGGCGATGGCTCGAGATCCATCGAGGCCTTGATCGATGCCAAGAATCTCGAGAACCAGCGGAAGCCCCCCTGGGCCCGGGCAGCGGCATTGCCGGCGGCATCAGAGATCACGGAATGGCTTGCTGCCCGCGGCTTGGAACCCGGGCATATTCCGGAGCAGGAAGAGGTGGTTCCGCTAAGACTGTTCGAGTCCGCGCTCTGGGGCGGTCAGCCGGAGGTCGTCACCGAACGCATCCATCCGGAGAACGCGGACATCTGCCTGAGGGCTGCGGCGCTGCTCGGTATCGACGTGGCCGGGATCGACCTCATCACAACCGACATCTCGGTGCCATGGCAGGAGAATGGCGCCGTCATCAACGAGGTGAACCACGCACCCTTCTTCGCAGTAAAACCGCAGCGCAAGCACCTGCTACGGGAGTTCGTGGAGGCCATCCTGCCGGACGGTGGACGTATCCCTGTGCATCTCGTCATCGGCGGAGAGAGTGCTTTCGAGCGCGGGCGCGAGTTGCAGGCGGCGCGCTGCGCCGACGGCGAAAGATGCTTCTTGACGGTGGGTAACGCGACCCTGCGGCCGGATGGAAGCGTCATGCCCTCGACCATGGACGGCCTCTACAGGCGAACAAGCTCACTGCTCCTGGACCGAACGGTGGACTCGATCGTGATGGTGGCCGAGGATGACAGTCTCTTGGAGACCGGGATGCCGGTCGATCGTCTGCAGAGCGTTGATGAGACGTGCACCGACGGCAACGACTGGGCGCACCGGCTCGCGGTCTGGGCGCGGCGATTCACACAGGGTGGTCAAGCCTGAAGACGATGTCCCACACCCCGTGACCAAGGCGCAAACCGCGCACCTCGAATTTGGTCTGGGGACGGTATGGCGGGCGGCGGGCGAAGCCCGTTGTGCGGCTTTCTCCGGGCTCGACGAGCTCGGCGGCATTGGCCAAGCCCGGCGTATTGCAAAGGACATCGAGCATCTGCTGCGCGTAGTCCTCGACATCGGTGGCGGTGTGCAGGTAGCCGCCGGGGGCGAGTTTGCGCGCGAGCGTCGCCACCAACGGCGGTTGCAGCAGCCGGCGCTTGTGATGCCGCTTCTTCGGCCACGGGTCGGGGAAGAAGATGTGCGCGCCGGCTATGCTGGCCAGTGGGATCATGGTGTCGAGTACCTCCACCGCGTCGTGCTGGATGACCCGCAGGTTGCCGATACTCTCGCGCTCGATGATCTGCAGCAGGTTCCCGACCCCGGGCGTGTGCACCTCTACCCCGATGAAGTCGGTGTCAGGCCGGGCCCGCGCGATCGCTGCGGTGGTCTCGCCCATGCCGAAGCCGATCTCGAGAACCACCGGCGCGCTGCGACCGAAGACCGCCTGAAAGTCGAGCACAGATGGCGAGAAGGGGATGCCGTAGCGCGGTAGCAATTCCTCGACCGCGCGCGCCTGCGCGTTGGAGACGCGCCCCTGGCGCAGCACGAAGCTGCGCACCGCGCGGTGGCCATCGGCGCTTGGCGTGTACGGCTTGGGCAGCGGCAGGCGGCGCTTTGGGGGCAGGTCAGTCATGGAAGATGGACTCGGGACGTTGGTGGATGCCGCTTTGCTGTGTCTGTGAGCCGGGAACGCCGAAGTTCAAGCCCGAAGGCGACTCATTAGCCGATGAGTCCGCTGGTCGGCGAACTCGGGCTCGCCGTATAGACCTTCTTGGGCATGCGGCCGGCGAGAAACGCCTCGCGGCCGGCCTCGACACCGAGCTTCATGGCGCGGGCCATGCGCACCGGGTCACGCGCAGCGGCGATAGCGGTGTTCATCAGCACGCCGGCGCAGCCGAGTTCCATGGCGATGGCGGCATCCGATGCCGTGCCCACGCCAGCATCGACGATGACCGGCACGGCGAGCCGCGAGAGGATGATCTCGAGGTTCCACGGGTTGAGGATGCCCATGCCAGAGCCGATCAGACTGGCCAGCGGCATCACCGCGCAGCAGCCGACGTCCTGCAGTTGCTGCGCCACGATGGGGTCATCAGAGGTGTAGACCATCACGTCGAAGCCCTCGGCGACCAGTACTTTGGCCGCGGCGATGGTCTCGACAACGTTGGGGTAGAGCGACTGCGGGTCACCGAGGACCTCAAGCTTGACCAGCCGGTGGTCGTCGAGCAGTTCGCGCGCCAGGCGCAGGGTGCGCAGTGCATCGTCCGCGGTGTAGCAGCCGGCGGTGTTCGGCAGCAAGGTATAGCGGTCGGGCGGCAGCACATCGAGCAGGCTCGGCTGCGACGGGTCTTGGCCGATGTTGGTGCGACGGATCGCCACGGTGACGATCTCCGCGCCGCTGGCCTCCACAGCGAGCCGGGTCTGCTCGAAGTCGCGGTACTTGCCAGTACCGATAAGCAAGCGGGACGCATGGACGCGGCCGGCGATAGTGAGCGGGGTGTCGATGGCTAGTGAGGCATTCACGGCGGCATCTTAGCGCCGACAGCGCCGTGCAGGCAGACCCACTCACACCAAACGGACGCGAATTCGTGATCACGAAGCATTGGCCGTGGTGGCCGCGTCGATGCCCGCCTCCATAGCAGCCCGGAAACGCTGTCGCGGAGACATTCAGCTTTGCCAAGCCTTAAAGACAATCCAGGAAATCTGGACGAAGCCACCCCTAGCGGAAGGTAACAACTCGTACGTAAACTGCCGACATCACTCAAAGCGCGTTTTGACTCAATCTAACGCTGTACGCGCCGATTTCCGAAGACACCCCAGCCAAGGTTCTGCCTGCACGTGCCATTCACCCGATGAGGGCGAAATGAACTCGCATCACACTGCCCAACCGAGCCCACTCCACCCTCGACAGAGGGACGGACAATGCTTCCTCCTGTGGTGAGACTCCAATAGTCCAACCCCGACAGCTTTTATTTATTCCAAATATGGCCCCCCCCCAGCTTCTGCCGAACCCACTCGTCAATCAAAATGGGCACCCACCCTACCCGGACACCATCTTCATCTCGGCCGAAAGATCGGGAATGAACTTGGTGCGTCATTTTGTAGAGGAGATGGCAGGGCGTCGGACGCCAGGCAAGACCCACCTATTGAGCGATGGCCCCCTACTTTTTCATCGAACTCACACCGCCCTTTGGAGGCGAAACCCCTTGCCCGCCCAAGCCCCCGTTGTAAACTCCACCGGCCGGTTTCTGTACAACAAAATGGTACTTTTAATCAGGGATCCGGCCGAGACATTTGTGAGGGCATATGACAAGAATTGGAAGCGGATGCTGGACTACTGCAACAATATAAGTGTCTTCGATTACTTTCGAGGTGAAAAATTACTGATTACATACGATGAACTTGTCATGTCCGATGCTGCAATTGAAAAAATTTTTGACTTTCTAGGCATCGGAGACTCTTTCCACTCCGACAGAACTCGTGAGGTACGCCTTGAATCCATTTCTTGGTACGACCAACACCAAGAGTCTGGATCCCAAACCAAAGGAAGAGCAGATCTGCTGCGCGCCCATCAAGCGTTGCTCACCAAATCTCAACTCGATTCCTTGTGGCAACTGTTAGGATCACGCCTGACCCATGCCCAAATGCAACATATCATTCGCTGGAGGCCGGACAGTGAAAACAACCCCACACCACAATGAATACGATATGCTCAAGGCCTGAGTTTTCAGATGCTCCCGACTTCGATTTTTTAAAAGCGACATTTATTACACCCGGCAAAGCCATGTTGTTTGTTGGCAGGTTGCCCGATCTCGGAGAGCACCTTGATCACTTGTTTCAGGAATTTCAAGGGCAACCGCTAATCATATATTACCATGCAGAACTTGTTGTTCGTTTGAGACGTGGCGAAAATCTCCATTCGGCATTCAAAGACTTGTGGCGCGCACAGGAAGCTTTCCTTATTAATCATCTGAACTCCAGATGGTTGGTTTCGGCCTGTGATACGATTGTAGATTGTGAGGAATCGGATTCTGCAGAGAGGTGTTTAGCACTAGCAGCATCGCTTCTAATGACAACGCTAAAGCTTTACGAAACGGAACGGAAAGCTTGCGCCCTAGATAAAACAGCAGGCCGGCATCGTTCTATAGCGATTCAACCATTGTTCGACGGGTTGGCTACGTTTGCAATAGGCCGTGGCGACTTAATAAAAAACGTGACAGAGCGCGCGAATTCTGTCGTGGCCAACTCGAGCACGGCGGGACAAATCTTGTTGGAGTTGATTCGCCGGGTCCACCTGCATGACACTGTCTTCAGACGATTTCTAGACGTGCACGTGCATGAACGTACCAGGTGGGCGCCTTGAGCATCTTCCTTCTGCTGAACCCTCGATGTGTGCTGATCCACATCCCAAAAACGGGTGGCACATCGATCAGAAAGGGGGTTTGGGCTGGGAACTACTTGGGGCCAGCCTTCCGCGCCGTACCCGCGGCCTGGAAAAACGAATTCAAGTTTGCCTTTGTGCGGCATCCTCTTTGCCGCCTCGCATCAGCCTATCGGATGTTTACCGATGGAGCCAAGGGCGATCCATCGTGGAGTCTTCCGGCTGACGCACGACATTTGACATTTGATGAATTTCTTGAAATTGTGCTTGATGAATCGATCATCTATGACGAGCGTCGGAGAACTTTTGAAGAAAAAATAAGGCACCATACGATACCTCAGACGCATTCTTTTAATGCTCTGAGAGAGGCTGATTTCATTGGGCGTTACGAAAATATGGTCAATGACTTCAGGTATGTCTCAAAACGGGTTTGCATTAAATACAATGGGTTCCCCCGCCTTCATTTTACGTCAGGCAAGCCTTTCATTGAATATTTTTCGGCGGATTCGCTCAAGCGAGCGGCCAGCTACTACGAAAATGATTTTTTAGAATTGGATTACCCGATGCCCACAATTGACGGCATCCGCAAGGGTTGACTTTCCTCAGACCGTGCCACTTTTAATCACATCACCCTAGCACAAGTTTGACGCGGCAACTCGATGGGTCGCGTTATGCCAATTTTAACTCTTACGCTCGCGAGAACGCAGTGCGGAAATCATTTTCAAGAGGCCTACAGGCGAGCCTCTAGCGGGTGCAGACATGCCAACGGTCTCAGGCTTTAGGCGGTTTAGTGTTCGCTTGGATTGAAGGTGGGCAGCAAAACGCAAGACCTGGCCAATTCCTCATAACCGGGGAGTTGGCTATAAAGGCTCCTCGTCCCCTGCTCGCCTTGGCCTTTGAGACGCTCCAAACTGTCGCGACACGCTTTTTCGGAAGCGTCTACACGCAACAAACCGAGTATTTGCGCTAGTGCCCGGGGGGGCGTCTGAAACTGGCCACTGCAATAAAGACTCTCGTACGAAACCGCTATCGTTCTGCTGCGCGCAGGAGAGTTTCTCAAAGATTTCCAAAGGAATTGCAGCAACCGGACCAAACACCTTTCTTGCTCGAGCATCGCCTCAACCGGTATCTTCAGTGGGTGACGTCGGATACGGGTGGGTTGTTTCTTCGGAGTAACCTGTAGTGCCTGCTCGAGATTTTCTGGGGGCTCACCTTCAATCAAGGTGGGAAACCAGATTCCAGTAGCCCTGGCAAAATGCGCAGAGAGCATCCGGTCCAGGGCCACCGATCGGTAAAGGAATATATTTACATAGCCCAAGGTAGCCGCAACTTTTGCGAGTGACAATGACACTTGGACCGGAGCGGTATCAATACAATGTTTTAAACTAGGTCGCTGGTGCAGTGCGGCGCACAAAGCATCCTCAAGCATGCTTACATTTTGGTTTAGTCTCCAACCCCGTGAGGCATGACCGAGGATTCGTGTCTCCATAAACGGTTCATGCAAGGCTAAGGGTTTACCGGTGAAGCCATCCAGCCAACGGGCGAAGTTGGTACCACCAGTTCGCTGCATCGTCCAGATGATAAAGGCGGGACGATCGGGTGAATTGATGGGAGGGTGCATAAGGTGTTTGCGCCGTTTCGGGGCTCAGGATACCGCGTCTCGTTCGTCAGTCTTGCTTTGCCCGTTCCTCACCAGGCATATCGTGAGTATCTGCCCGACGCCTTGCGAGGAGCCCCATCCAGAGGCACAGTAGCGCGGGCAAGTCCTCCCACTGCCACATCGGACCGGGGCCGTGATTGAATCTGCTAGATACAGTCTCGCCGCTGCGGTTGTTGGATCCAAGATGAGTCCGCCAATCAGAATCCTCTGGGCCTCCCCCAATACGCTCCTCGACACCGCAAACGGAGCCGGCCTGATGGTCCGGGAGTGCCTCAACCAATTGGCACTGCGTGGATGCGACGTTGCGGCAATTGGCGCGACGGTTTTCGTCAACCCCCAGGGCATGGCGAGTCGCGCAGAGTTGTGGCCAAGGCTGCTTGCACAGAAAGGGAGATTCGTCGAGGTGCCCGACGGCTTGCTACGACACCGCCTCCTTGTCACCGAGCGCAGCCAGCGCCGGCTGATGCTCTCTTTCGAGGAGCAACGCTGGTTCGATGAGTACTGCCGCCTGCTCGATGCAGACTCGCCAGATCTCGTCTTGTTCTTCGACAACTCCCTCATCACACTGTTGACGGCGAACGAGGCACACCGCAGGAACATCGCCGTAGGTGTCTTCCTAATGCACGGCAACAACCGGGGAACAACATGGTGTAGAGATGTCGACTTCATTTTCACCGACACCCGCGCAACGGCTGAGATGTATCGCCAGCGCGAGGGCTACCACATGATTCCGCTCGGGACCTTCGTAGACCCGGCACCGGTCACAGCGAACGCTCACAGGCGGGAGCGGGTTCTGTTTATCAACCCGATACCTGCCAAAGGAGGCGTGTTCGTCGCTCAACTGATCCTGCACATGGCGCAGCGTCGACCAGACATACCGTTTGAGGTGGTCGACACGCGCGCGACATGGCTGGCCTTACTTGAAAGCGTCGCCAGCCAGACGGGCATCGATCCGGATGAGGTCCGAAACGTCCTCCTAACCCCAAACACCCGGGATATGCGCCCGGTTTACGGCCGCGCTCGCGTGCTTCTGGCCCCCAGCCTTTGGTGGGACAGCGGTCCCCGCGTGGTCGTTGAGGCTTTGCTGAATGGTATCCCGGTTATCGGCAGCACCTCCGGCGGTATCCCGGAGATACTTGGGGAGGGCGGCGAGACAATAGCCTTCCCGCCCGAGTACCAGGAAGCCCCCTACTTAAGGTTAGTGCCCCAAGAAATCGTCGAGCATGTTTCGCAACGACTGGAGGAGTTGTTTGACGATGAGGCCGTGTATGGGCGCCACGTTGACCGCGCTCGAGGGGCCGGGCGAAAACTTCATGATCTACAAAGCAATGGCGACCGGCTGATGGAGCGGGTACAGCATTGCCTAGCCGACCACCGCAGAGCCCCCTAGTGTCACAGAACATCGTAAGCCTCCTCTCCCGGGAGGCAATTCAGCATCCCGGCGTGGCGGCTGTCGCCACCTCGGACCAACGTCTCACCTATGTGGAATTGCAACAGCGGGTCGCCGCCACCGCTTCCGGACTGCTTGCATACGGGATTGTTACGGGTAGTACCGTAGCCATAGCGCTGGACGATCCTTTGGACCATCTGGTCGCAATGCTCGCACTCGCGCACATTGGTGCAACCTCGCTGAGCCTCGCAAGTTCGACTCCCGAAGAACATGCACGACGCCAGCTGTCACTCACGAGCGCCGCCACGATCCTGACTGGCGACGCCACCCCTCAATCAAAGGCATACGGCCTACCCACGATCGACTTCGGGACCCTCTCGGGTGACCCTGACTCTGTCCCACCGGCCGCTGAAGACGTGGCCGACCAACCGTGGCTCTACGTGACCGGGTCTGGGTCCACAGGCGTGCCGAAGGTCATACCGGTGACCCATCGACAACAGCTCACCCGCGCAAACCTGGGGCCAAAGTGGCTCCCATACGGGCCCGAAGACTCATTGCTCAGCTTGGTGAGCATGCATTTCTATGCCGCCAAACAACGTTGCCTCGAGGCCTTTGCCATAGGCGCCAGCGTGTTTCTTGGCAAACCAGGTGCGTTCGATTTCGAGTCTCTCGTCACGTCTGGCCAAGTCTCTGCTGTCTACGGCACGGCCTTCCACGCCGAGCTGATGCTGAGGAAGCCTGAAAATGAGCGAAAGGGCCCCTTGGCTGGACTGCACGCCCTGATGATCGGAGGCTCAACAGTATCGATGGGCCTGCGCCAGAGGATCCGTGACCGCCTGACACCCAACCTGTTCCTGTTCTACGGCACCAACGAGACACACACATCGACGATAACCAGGCCAGAGGATGTTTTTACGCTTCCCGGTGGCGTGGGCAGCCCCCTCCCGGGTTTCCGCTTGCGGGTCGTCGATGCGCACGGCAAGCGCTTACCTGATGGACAAGAAGGCCTCATCGAGATCCACTCCCCGGCTGCGATCTGCGGCTATGTGGGTGAGGGAGAACACAACCGCCGCGTTTTCAAGAAGGGCTGGTTTGCGACGGGCGATATAGGCTTGTTGACCCCTGGCGGGCAACTCGTCCACCGCGGTCGAGCCGACGGCATGATGATCATCAGCGGCGTCAACCTCTACCCCGCCGAGGTGGAGGAGTGCCTACGGACACACCCCGCTGTCGCTGACGCGCACGTCATGCCAATACGGCACTCTGTTCTACAGGACGTCCCTGTGGCACTTGTCGAACTCAGGCGCGCCATGGATGCCGCTCCGCCGCACCTGGTCGAGCATGTGAAAGAACGATTGGGGGCACATGCGCTGCACGCTGCAGTGGTGGTTGATCGCATACCCCGCAACGAGCAAGGGAAGATCCAGCACGATGCGGTGCAGGCCCTGCTCCACAAGTACTTGACCGGGGCCACGAGTGGCAAGACCCCAATGGCATCTGCGCCGCATGTCGCCACCAATGGAACGCTGAATGTGGCTTTCGAGCCCCCTGCCCAGCCAGACGCCTTAAGACTCCAGGCTTGGCTGACACTGCTCGCGGGCCATGCGGGTCGCGCAGAGGAACCCCAGACGGTTCCCTCGGGGACAGAGGAGCGGGCCCGATTCTGGCTGCACGGCGTCTTGCGGTTTGCCTTGGCCCTGCTGCATGCGGTCCGAGTGCCGATGTTTGATGAGCCGATGGTCCTCACCTGTCAGCCTGACACCGCACGCGCTGGGCGTTGGCAAGCCACTATCCGTCTGAATGGTACCGAGGCGGCGCCAAATAGCGTGTTGCAGGATGTTCTCAAGCAGGCATCCGCCGTCGCCAAATGGGCGAACAACGCCGACCCTGCAGATGCCTCGCTCCGCGAAGGGTTCTTTGCAAAGATCTATGAAAGCTTGGTAAAGCGCCACGCCCAAGCTGTATCTGCCGGGAAATCCACGTTCGAGGTGCTCCGTGTCGCGCGGGAGACTGGCGTACCGTTCCGACCGATCAGCGGCGGCATCTACCAATTGGGCTGGGGTGAACGGGCACGGAGGATCGACCGGAGCACGACCGACCGGGATTCGGTCTTCGGCATGGCGCTGACAGAGAACAAGCGCGTGACCGCGCAGTTGTTGCGCGAAGCAGGTCTGCCAGCGCCGCGGCACGGGGTTGCGCGCGCACGCGAACAAGCGCAGCAGATCGCCGACCGGCTGGGTTACCCGGTGGTCGTGAAACCGGCCGACCGCGAGCGTGGCGAAGGCGTCAGCGTCGATGTCAATGCAGAGACACTCGACGCTGCGTTCGCGGCAGCGCTCAAGCTATCACGAGGCAAGCAGGTACTGGTCGAGCAGCAGGTCGAGGGGGTTTGCCATCGGCTGTTCATCACCGCGGGTCGGCTGCTGTATGCCGTGCGCAGACTCCCAATCGGCGTCTACGGGGACGGCGAATCGACAGTACGGGAGCTGGTCGAGCGAGAACGGGCGCGACAGTCGCTCATCCCGCCGTGGCAGTGCAACCCGATCGCCCTGGACGAACTTGCCGTGCAGACCCTAAAGCGCGACGGCTGGCTAGCCGAGTCGGTCCCCGGCAAGGGGCGCTTTGTGCGTCTGCGACGCATCGAGACCTCGGCATGGGGCGGCGTCGACGAGGAAGTTACGCACGACCTTCATCCGGACAACCTGAGGATCGCGCTCGATGCCACCGCGCTCATGAGCCTGGAGGTCGCTGGCGTGGACATCATCAGCCCCGACATCACCCGGCCATGGTACGAGAACGGTGCGGTCATCAATGAGGTGAACTACGCGCCCTTGCTGGGTGGCGGAGAGATCTCGCGCCGCTACCTGCCCGAGTATCTCGACCGACTGCTGGTGAACAAAGGCCGGATACCTGTGGAGGCTTTTGTGGGTGGGGACGCGGCGTGGAGCGCGGCGGAGACACGATGGCAAGAACTCTGCAGAAAAGGGCTCGCGGCGTTCTTGAGCAGCGCAGAACGTACAATTGCACCGTCAGGCCGAACGCATGCAATGGCGTCGGGAAGGGTCTTATATGAGCGAACCCGAGCCTTGGTTCTAAGAAAGGATGTCGGGGCGCTGGTGGTCGTGGTGCAGACCGACGAGTTCCTCGCCAGAGGGATGCCCCTGGGACAGATCGATCGGGTCGAGTTCGTCGATGAGCAGGTGCATGCGTACTCCGACAAAGCCTCGCTGCTTACCCGGAGCAGGCTGACCGGGCTGCACGAACTGTTGCGCACTTGGGTTCATTGATAGGGTCGTCAGGACGGGCCAGCGTCACGGTCCAGGGGTTTAGAGGGCACGTATTGCCCATTGCCCTGCAATACCTTCAAGCGTCATCCGCAGGGCGATTTCCGGGCTCCACCCCAAGCAACGGTGGGCAAGTTTGATGGACATCCCGAAGTCCCTCGGTGCTGGCGTACTCTCGGTCTCGAATTGATAACGCAGGGGAAAACCCATTGGTCGGAACACGTCATCGACCATTGCGGCAACCTCCGCACTCATCACCACGCCACCTGAACCCAAGTTGATCGCACCTGGCAACCCCTCCCCAGAGTGGTTGGCGATCGCGATGACCCCCTGCACTGCATCGCGCACGTCGAGGAAATCGAAACGCTGTTTAGGGTTGCGCATCACAACCAGCTTTCCCTTGAGGGCGTACGACAAGAGGACGTGGGGGAGTTCGCTTGGCTGAACGCGGAACCTCGGCGACGGCCCGACCAGCTTGGCCAGACGGGCCGAGACCGTCGACACCGGACTGGCATCGAGCATCAACTCGGTTGCGCGTTTTGCCAAGCCGTACAAGGTCACGGGCGCGGGAACAGTCACATCCTCGTCCCACGGCGTTGGCTGTGTCCCGTACACGGCGTGACTGGACGCGAGGACGAGGCGCCTCACATCTGCACCCGCTGAGGCTTCGAGCAGTCTGCGGCTCAACTCCAGGGAGCGGTTCTGCGCTGGGATATCTGTGGACGAGCGCGCTGCAGCAAGATGGATGACGGTATCGATGCCTCGCGAGCGGAGCGTCGACGCGTGCAAGTCCATCTCGCGCAGCGTGGGGACGTCTGACCGACCCGACTGCGCTGCCTGGTCCCCGCGAACTAGCACGGTCACCCGGTGCAGGTTCGCGCGGTGGGCCGGCAAGAGTTCGGCCAAAAGCGCGCTGCCGAAATACCCCGATGCCCCGGTGAGCAGGATGTTCATGGTTGGCGGGCTAGGGCTGCCGCGGCAAGTCAACCCGCACGGGCTTGATCAGCCTCGGGGCTGGCTGGCGAAGCTAAGCAGCGTGGACCGCCGCACCGACCAACGCCTCAAGCTCCCGTCGCAGCGTATCAAGTATGTCGCGACCAGACGGGCTCAACCGCGCATGCCGCTCGAGCACGGCGACGCAGTCATGAAAAGACCGCACCGAGTTCTCCCGCACCGCGGCAAAGTCGGCGCGCACAGCGCTGACTTCATCATCACCCACTCCGGGAAGTGCCACGCCAGCATCGATCGCCTGCAGACACTCGCCCAAAGCCACCGCCTCGCGCGCCGAGACAAATGCTGCGTGGTAGATGCCGTCGATCGGCCGAGGATCATCGCGCAAGGGCGAGGCGTAACGCTCCGCTGGGTCGTTCTCGACCAGTGGGGCGTGTCGCGACAGGGCGAACAGGATCGAGTGCGCCGTCTCATGGACCAAGGTGGGCACCCAGTCCCACCAGCGCGGGTGCACCTGCTGGTTGCCGGCCAGAGCGCCCCACAGCGCAAACGAAGATGCGGCACGGAAGGTCATCCGCTGCGAGCCAGACGGCTTGACGACGATCAACCGCCGCACCACCGCGACGAACTCGCCGTGGAAACCGGGTGCCCAGGCCGCCAACGCAGCCAATGCGCGCTCGACATCGCTGCGAGCCTCGTGGAGTTCAGCGGCGCTGAGGCCGACCAGCGCCATGGCGTTGTCAGGCTCAAGGTCCAACCAGCGGACGATGCGCTCGCTCGCTGCGGCGTCGAACCAAGGCTCGCCCAAGGTGACGACGGCGGGCGCGGCCAACACGTTACGGGTCGCGTGATCGGTCGCGGGTCGGGCCGACGAGGCGAACGCGGCGGAGAAATGTTGCAGAAAGGGACGCCAACGCCGCGCCGCTGCATCAGAACCGGAAGAAGAAGCCGGCTCCCAGGGAGCCGGCGGATCGTCGACGGCCGACGTCAAGGCTATGGCCCAATCGTAATAGGCAGCGAAATCGACCGGGCTGCCGCACCACGCAGACGGCATCGGCCCGCCATCAAAACAACAAGCCGGGTCAAGCCCGGCTTGTTGCGCACACCATGCCACCCCTTCACGAAGCGCGGCGTTTATGTCCGCGTCAAGCGAAGCACCTTCAGCAAAGCAAGGTTCGAGCAATGGCAAACTGGAGGACCACTCGGGGATCAGGCGGGCTTGTCGAGACCCTTGCCACCACCGACTTTGGTAGAGATCGGAGTGAAACGAAGCGCGCCATACGGGGCGAGCGGAGCTTGATTTTGCATCTGTGGTTCCCTCAAGAGTTGGCGAAAAACTACTTTGCGGGGCGAGACCCCCATCGCATCCGCAGGCTAACTCGAAAGCCGCGTCGCGAGCAAGTATCCTGCGGCGTATCTATATCGAACCCGCGCGAAGATCTCGATGAGCTACCTACCCGGCCTCCGCCAAAGGACGCGAACCATCACGCTCCGGGTCGACAAGGCCACGCTCCAGACCACATGCGAGATAGCCAGACTCGATCAAGTGCTCGAGCGTTGGACTGGTCTCCCGCCCGGTGAGTCGGCCGGCGCCAGCCCGACCCCGGCGCTGCTCGTCGATCGGCTGCTGGCGCTCGCCGCGCATCTCCTTCGGGCCGCCCGGGCACCGGTCTTCGAGGCCGGGCTTGTCGTTCGGATCGTGCCCGGTGAGAACGACATGTTCGAAGTGGTGGCCCGCGTCCCGGTCGTCGACCCTCTTCCGCCCGCGCAGCGCAACAGTGCCTACAAGTTGGCCATACGGATCCTGCAAGCGGGGCTTGAACCCGCGGCTGCGGAACGAGACCACGAGAGCCTGCAGAAGAGCATCCATGATGGGTTCATCGAACCGGTCCGAAGCACCATGAGCGAAGGCGGCAAGTCTTCGATCGGCCTTTTGTGGGCCGCGTACGACGCTGACATTCCCTTCCTGCACCTCGGAGCATCGCGCTACTGCCTGGGCTGGGGAGCGAGAGCCATGCGCTTGCACCGCAGCAACGTCTCCACCGATTCTCATCTGGGTGCAAGTGCAGCTCAAAGAAAATCCCTGACCACGCAGATCTTGCGCCAGGTTGGGATCCCTGTGCCTTTGAACCATCTGGTTCTGGATGAGCAGCAAGCTGCTGAGGCCGCGCGTGCGATCGGATGGCCCGTGGTTGTGAAACCCAACGACCGTGACCGGGGAGAGGGCGTGACCACCGGCATCGGCGACGAGACGACCCTCGCCGCCGCCTTCGAGGCTGCAAACAGACTGTCGCGCCGGGTCCTCGTCGAAGCTCAGGCGCCCGGAATCTGCCACCGTGTACTGGTGGGATTCGGCAGCGTGCTGTTTGCTGTGACGCGCTTTCCGAGACGTATTCAGGGCGATGGGACATCGACGGTACAAGAGCTCATCACGCTGGCAAACCACCAGGCGAGCCTCAAGCCATTGTGGGAGCGATCGAATGTGCCGCAGATCGACAAGGTCGCCGAGGCCGAACTCTCCCGCCAGGGACTCACCGTAGAGTCTGTGCCGACTGAGGGACGATGGGTCTACCTGCGCCCGCGAGAATCCACAGAGTGGGGTGGTGAATCTGGGAACGTAACGGACCATCTGCACCCGGATAACGCGGCGATCTGCGTGCGGGCCGCGCGGCAGATGGGGCTGGACATCGCCGGTGTGGACCTTATGACGGATGACGCATCCATACCTTGGCACGAGAACTCTGCCGTCATCATCGAGGTGAACTCGGCACCTTTCGTGTCCGGCGGTCCGCGTACGCGAGCGTTGTTGCGCAAGATGTTCGAGACGGTACTTCCGCACGCTGGCCGCATCCCTGTCCATGCAATCCTTGGCGGTGGGTCGGCCTGGAAGCGCGCCGAGAAAATCCGCGCGGAGGCGGCCGCGAGCAACGAGCGCTGTTACATCACCGACCACGACCGGACGGTCGGGCCCGACCGAACCGAGTTGGTCCTGACAGCGCGAGGGCTTTACGCACGCTGCACCGCCCTTCTGCTGGACCCGGACGTCGACCGCATCGTCTTGGTGGTGAGTAACGAAGAACTACTGCGCACCGGCAGCCCTGTCGACCGCTTCACGACGGTGGAGGATCACTCGGGGCGGCAGCGCAACAAAGCTGACCTGGATACCAACGTCATCCGCCGCCTCAAGGAACTGCTGGAGCCGATGCTCGAGGCCAACGCCGCCGACACGGCGAACGCACGCTGACGGGAAGGCGCTAGGCGGCGTCGGGCCACATGGCACGCACCGAGGCCATGACTGTGTCGGGATGGTAGGTCTGGATGACCAACATGCCCCCCGCTGGCATCTCGGCCAAGGCCCTTTTTACGGCGGCACTGCTGGAGGGCTCGACGACGATCGCGGAGTCGGCGACCCCTGCCTTCCGAAGGCTGTCGGCCAGCAGCCCAGCGACCTCGCCGAACGCCCGTCCGCGACGGTCTTCTTCCATGTCGGTGCAGTAGTAGCGATCGAAAGCGCCGGCGACAGCGTCTGCTGAGGCGCGGGTGAAGGCGTCAGGGCGATTGCCAACCGCATAGATCACCAGATGCCCTATCACATCGCCCCCGATTCGGGACATCAAGCGCGACATCTCGGTGCACGCCTCGGGGCCATCGCACCACGCGACCCACAGATCGAACGGCAGACCCGAGATGCGGTTCGTCCGCCCCGGGTTGCTGGCGTAATCGGACGTAAAGGCCGCCAGGCCGGTCTCGATATGCCGAAACGGTACGCGGAGCCCGTGAGCCAGAGCCGCAGCGAACAGTGCGTTGAGCATCGCCGGGCGGAATCTGGCACCCCACGTCGCCGGGATGTCTGCGACGGGCATCTCCCCCAGAATGTCGGCGCCCCGTTGCAAACTGAGCAGCGGGCCTCGTTCCGCGTCGCGCATCGTCGCGACCATGCCACCCGCCTCAAGGTGCGCCGTCAGTCGCGGACTCATCGCCTCGCTGACCAGACACACCCTGGTCGGGTCCATACCATCGCTCATCGCCAGACATAGCGGGTCATCCGCGTTCAGGACCGCCAGCTGCCGGGCATGCCTGACGACCAACTGCTTGACGCGGGCCATCTGCTCGCGGGTCTCGATGCCGTCGAGCCCGACATGGTTGTCGTACACATTCAGCACCGAACCGACATCGAGGACGTCCAACCCCAAGCCGCTACGGATGAGGCCCCCACGCGCCAGCTCAGCGACGCAGGCGGTGGCCGCAGGGTCTTGCAGCAGAGACAGTGCCGCCCGCCCCCCCGCCAGATCGCCCTTTCGCAACTGCCGCTCGTCGAGGAAGGCGCCTTGGGTGCCCGTGAGCGCTACCGTGTGCCCGGCATGCTTCAGGATGCTCGAAAGCATGCGGCAGGTTGTGGTCTTGCCGATGCTGCCAGTCACACCTGCGGTGGGGATCCGACCGGTCGCCCCTGCCGGGAACAGATCGTCGACGATGGCCTTTCGTACCGTGTAGCGGGACGTTCTCGAGTGGTGCACCGGCAGACCCGGGCCGGCGTTGATCTCGAGGATAGCGCCGCCGACCTCGCGCCAAGACCGGCTGATATCGCTCGTCTGCAGGTCGAGCCCTGCCGTGCACAGCCCTATGAGGCGTGCCGCTTGCTCCGCCAGCGCGCGGTTGTCGACGTGAACCTGCTCGGTAACGTCCTCGGCACTCCCGCCTGTCGAAAGATTCGCGTTCCCACGAAGGGTGACCGTGGCGCCTGCCGCTGGAACGTCACCCGGCGCATACCCCTGGGCTATGAGGACCCGCAGCGCTTCATGGTCCAGGACCACAGGCACCTCAGAGCGGTAGGCGCCTGGCAACCGACCCGTAAACCGGGCCAGATTCAGGGCATGGACAAGTTCCGCGATGGTCCTTTGGCCATCGCCCTCGACGCGTGCGGGCAGTCGGAGAGCAGCGGCGACAAAGCGGCCACCGACCACCAGCAGGCGATGGTCATATCCGGATACATGGCGCTCCACGAGGACACCCCCGCGAAATCTGGTGGCATGCTCAAAAGCTTGCCGCAGGCCGGGTTCGTCGGTGATGTTGATGGTGATGCCGACGCCCTTGTCAGTAGAACGCGGCTTGACGACGACCGGCCAGCCGAACCGCTTAGCCTGGGCCAGAGCCTGCTCGAAACTGGCGACCAACCGGGTCCCGGCCGTCGGCAGGCCGTGCGCGGCGAAGAGGTTGCTGGTCTGCCATTTGTCATTTGACCAATGCGTGGCAACGCTGCTCACCCGGTCCACGTACGGGCCGTTGAGTCGCCGCTGGCTCGCACCATGCCCGAGCCGAACGAGCAGCTTGGATCCAGGTTCACGGTGATACGGGATGCCCCGCGCAACAGCCTCGCGCGCGATCCAGCGGGCGTTGACGTTCAGCGCGTTGGCCTCGGCCCATTCGCGCCAGGCGCGGACCCGTTCACGCAAACGTTCAGACAAGCCGTGATCCAGTGGTTGGAACGATCCGAAGCGGGTATTGCCCAGGCGCGGCCCAAGCATGTCGAGAAGCATGGCGACCGATACGGCAGTGGCGCGCAAGCCCAACTGTGAATCATCACAAGGCACAAAAGTGACCAAGCGAGTCGAGGACAACTCGTGGACGCGCGCTGGCTCCTGTGCGATGCAGTAGTAAAGACGCAGGGCATCATTGAGCGCGAGCAGGTGGTCGATCCAGCGGAGAGTCTGCGCAGTGCCGGGCCCGTGACGCGCCGGTTCAGGCGCTCGCCCGAGCACGAGCTCTAGGGTCTTTCGCCAAATCGCCAGATCAACGCGCTTGGCTACACCACCCAGCCAGGCAATCAACTGAGGCGAAAGACGCATCATGACCAGTGCCCCGGAGCACGCGCCAAAAAGGCTGGGCCCGGTCAGATACCGGCTGAGCGACACCTGCGCTTCATGTCCACTCAATCTCGTCTGCCCCCTACCTTTCTCGCCGCAGCCACCAGACTCGCGCCGATGATCAGCGACCCACCCAGCCAGTCCTGTGGCCGCAGCATCTCGTCCGACAACAACGCCGCGGACACCGCACCCGCCACCAGCTCGATCAGGAACAGAACGATCGCGGTATTGGCCGGGACCCGCTGGATGCCGTGTTGAATGATCACCGTGCTGGCAAACATCGCCACACCAAGCAGGACGAGGATCAGCCACTCCGCCCAGCCGGCCGCCGGCACCGCCCACGCCCCCCCGCCCACCGCCAGCCAGATGGCGGACACGATGAGGACGCCTGCCCAGGTCGCCACCGACTTGGTCTCGATGCTCACCTGGTCTGCGCCCTTCGACAGCACGTTCATGCTGGCGAAGCTCATGCCGCCGGTCACGCCGAACCATTCGGCCGCATTGGCCGGCAGGGGCAGGCCCTGCTCCGGCCAGAGCATGATCAGGGCGCCCGCCAGCGACAGCGCGACCAGTACACCGGACTGCAGCGTCAGCCGCTCGCCGAGCACGATGCGCGCAAGAATCACGGTCCACAGCGGCGCCAGGTAGAACAACAGCAGCACGCGCATGACCTCGCCGCCGACCATGCCGAGCACATAGGAAAGATTGGTCCAGCCGGCGATGACCGCGATCAGCAGCACCGCGCGCCAGTGCCGTCGCAGCTCGCCGAGCCGGGTGCCGAACAACGCGACGCCAACGGCCAGACTGATGGCGTAGGTCAGCGCCGTCGATGCGGTAGAAGAGAACCCGGCGGCCTCAAGCGCGCGGTAGGGATACCAGACCAAGCCCCAGACCGCGGCACCGGTCATCACCCCGATCACGACAACCGCCCCCTCACGCCCGGAAGAGACGTCTCCCGCCCCAGTGCCTTTGCCGACCACTCCCGCCCCCCTATAATCTCCGGCCCACCCCGGTGGCCGGACCGCGCCGACCCTATCACGAGTGAAGCCCGGGCACGGCCCCAACCTGGACACGTTTTTGAACCCTCGCCTAGACACCCTTCAGACCTACCCGTTCCAGAAGCTCTCGGCGCTGGTGGCCGGCATCCCCGAACGCAGCGACCTGCCGCGCGTCAACCTGTCCATCGGCGAGCCGCGCCACGCCACGCCGGCACTCATAGGCGAGGCGTTGACTGCGGGGCTGGGCAGTCTTTCCAATTACCCGACCACGCAAGGCCCGGCCAGCCTGCGCCAAGCTATCGCCGACTGGGCGCAGCGCCGGTATGGCCTGCCGGCGTTGGACATCGGCAGCCAGGTGATCCCGGTCAACGGCAGCCGCGAGGCGCTGTTCGCCATCGCGCAGGCGGTGGTGCGGCCAGCGCCCGAGGGCGGCGTGCGGCCGGTGGTCATCTCGCCCAACCCGTTCTATCAGATCTACGAAGGTGCGGCCCTGCTGGCTGGCGCCGAGCCCTATTACCTGAACACGGTCTCGGCCTCAGGCTACGTGCCAGACCTCGGCAGCGTGCCGGATGCCATCTGGGCGCGCACCCAGCTCTTCTACATCTGCTCACCCGGCAACCCCACCGGCGCCGTGCTAGGCCTCGACTTCTGGCGGACACTGTTCGCACTCGCCGACCGCTACGGCTTCGTCATCGCCTCCGACGAGTGCTACTCGGAGATCTACTTCGACGAGGCGCACCCGCCGCTGGGTGCGCTGCAGGCAGCTCAGGAGCTGGGCCGCAGCGACTACCGCAAGCTGCTGGTGTTCGGCTCGCTGTCCAAGCGCTCCAACGCGCCGGGCCTGCGGTCCGGCTATGTCATCGGCGAAGACGAGCTGATCAAGAAGTTCCTGCTCTACCGGACCTACCACGGCTGCGCCATGAGCGAGGCGGTGGCGGCTGCCAGCGTGGCGGCCTGGCACGACGAGGCTCACGTGCGCGAGAACCGCGCGCTGTACAAGGCCAAGTTCGACGCCCTGCTGCCCATCCTCGGCCCGGTGACTGGCGTGGAGCGGCCGGACGCCGGCTTCTATCTGTGGCTACCGACGCCGGTTGATGACGAGACCTTTGTGAAGACGCTGCTGGCGGAAGAGAACGTGCTGCTGCTGCCCGGCAGCTACCTGGCACGGGAGGCGCACGGCATCAACCCCGGCGCAAACTACGCCCGTATCGCGCTGGTGGCACCCTTCGAGCAGTGTGTCGAAGGCGCCCACCGCATCGCCCGCCACTGGCAGCGTCTTGGCGCCTGAACCTGAACACCCTCACCGAACAACACGATCCCCAAGGAGCCCCACATGTCAGACGTCAAGCAACTCATCGAAGCGGCCTTCGAGCGCCGCGCCGACATCACCCCCCGCAACGCCGACTCGCAACTGCGTGAGGCGGTCGACCACGTTCTGGCCGACATCGACAGCGGCAAGCTGCGCGTCGCCGAGAAGATCGATGGCCAGTGGAACACCCACCAGTGGCTGAAGAAGGCCGTGCTGCTGTCCTTCCGGCTGGAGGACAACCAGTTCACCCGCGGCGGCTACACCAACTACTTCGACAAGGTGCCGAGCAAGTTCGCCGACTACTCCAGCCGCGACTTCCGCGACGGTGGCTTCCGCGTCGTGCCGCCCGCTGCCGTGCGCCGTGGCGCATTCATCGGCAAGAACGTGGTGCTGATGCCCAGCTACGTGAACATCGGCGCCTACGTGGACGAGGGCACCATGGTCGACACCTGGGCCACCGTGGGTTCGTGCGCGCAGATCGGCAAGAACGTGCACCTCTCTGGCGGCGTCGGCATCGGCGGCGTGCTGGAGCCGGTGCAGGCCAACCCCACGATCATCGAGGACAACTGCTTCATCGGCGCCCGCTCGGAAGTGGTCGAGGGCGTGATCGTCGAAGAGGGCTCGGTCATCTCGATGGGCGTCTACATCGGCCAATCGACCAAGATCTACGACCGCGAGACCGGCGAGGTCAGCTACGGCCGCATCCCGGCCGGCTCGGTGGTGGTCAGCGGCAACCTGCCCTCCTCCGACGGCACCTGCAGCCTCTACTGCGCGGTCATCGTCAAAAAGGTCGACGCCAAGACGCGCGCCAAGACCAGCATCAACGAACTGCTGCGCGGCGTCTGAACCTGGAGCCGGCGCGCGGGTCCGTAGCAACGGAACCCGTGCTGCTGCGGGTCCGCGACTGCGGGCCCCGGCTCACAAGGAGGAGCAGGCCATGAGGATGTACGGACTCGAGAAGTGCGGCACGGTGCAGAAGGCGCGCGCCTGGCTGGATGCCAGCGGCCAGGCCTACGACTTCCATGACTTCAAGTCGCAGGGGGTGACGCGCGAGCAGCTGGAGGTGTGGCTGGCGCAGGTGCCTTGGGAGCGGCTGTGCAACCGCGCCGGGCTGACCTGGCGGGCGCTGCCGGCCGAGCGCAAGGAGGCCGTGACCAGCCCCGAGCAGGCCATCGAGCTGATGATGGAGAAGCCCTCGCTGATCAAGCGACCGGTGCTGGAGAAGGACGGCCAGATCGAGCTGGGCTTTTCGGAAAAGCGCTACGCCGCGCTGTTCGGGGTGTGACCTTGACCGTGAGCACGCCCACCCAGTCCCTGCTCGAGGACCTGATCCGACGGCCTTCGATCACGCCGGACGATGCCGGTTGCCTGGACCTGCTCTCGGCGCGCCTGGAACCACTCGGCTTCCGGCTTGAGCGCATGCGCTTCGGCCGCGTCGACAACCTCTGGGCGGTGCGCGATGGCCATGGCGCCGGCGATGCCGCAACACTCACGGTACTGGCCGGCCACACCGACGTGGTGCCGACCGGCCCGCTTGAGCAGTGGACCAGCGCGCCGTTCGAGCCGACGGTGCGCGACGGCCTGCTCTACGGACGTGGCGCTGCCGACATGAAGGCGGGTCTTGCGGCCTTCGTCACCGGGCTGGAGCGCTTCTACGCGGCCAACCCGGGCCCGCGCGGCTCGATCGCGCTGCTGCTGACGTCCGATGAAGAAGGCGACGCCGTCGACGGCACCGAGAAGGTGGTGCAGGCGCTGCAGGCGCGTGGTGTCAAGGCCGATCACTGCATCATCGGCGAGCCGACCTGCTCAGCACGCCTGGGCGACACCATCAAGAACGGCCGCCGCGGATCACTTTCGGCACGCCTGACGGTGCGCGGCATCCAGGGCCACATCGCCTACCCGCACCTGGCGCGCAACCCGATCCACGAGGTCGCGCCGGCGATCGCACAATTGGCGAGGGAAATCTGGGACGAGGGCAACGCCCACTTCCCCAAGACCACCTGGCAGATCAGCAATATCCACGGTGGCACCGGGGCCAACAACGTCATCCCCGGCGAGGTGTCGATCGACTTCAACTTCCGCCACAGCACAGCAGTGACGGCCGACGAACTCAAGGATCGGGTCGATGTGATCCTGCGCAGCCACGGCCTGGACTACACGCTGGCCTGGGCGCGCCCCGGTGCGCCTTTCGTGACGCCGGCCGGCAGCCTGGTCGATGCCATCCGCGGCGCGATCCGCGGTGTCACGGGGCTCGACACCGAGCTATCCACCACGGGCGGCACGTCAGACGGGCGCTTTATTGCCAAGTGGTGCCCGCAGGTGATCGAGTTCGGTCCGCCCAATGGGACCATCCACAAGATCAACGAATGCGTCGCAGTGGACGAGCTGGAACCGCTTTCGGCCGTCTACGCCGAGACCCTGACGCACCTGGCCGGCTGAACCCAACCCTCAGGGCCGCGCGGATTCTCCGCCCTGCTCGGCAGCGGGGGCGGCGGCGCTGTTCCCGGCCGCTCCGCTGGCTGCCTTGAAGCTGGTGGCCTGCGCGTTGAGGAAGTCGGTGACCATGCGGAAGTAGTCCATCCCGGGGATGGGCGGCGGGGCGCCGTTGGACCCAGCCTGACCGCCCATGAACGGGTTGGAGAAAGCCTGCTGCGCGGCGTTGGACATGGCCGCGTTGCCCATGCCAAACGCCGTGGCCGGATTGAATGCCCCCGGCATCAGGAAAGCCGCGGTGGGCATCGTCCCAGCCATCAGTTGGCTGAGGCGGGCTGCGGCGTCGGGCCCGGTATTCATCTGCGCCAAGGTCTGGATCAGGTTGGTGTAGGTGGCGCCGATGCGGCTCATCTCGCGCACCGTGCCGACAAACAGGTCGGCCTCACCGCCCTCGACGAACTGGTTGATGGCGACAATCAGTTCGCGCCGGCGCTCCCATGGGTCACCGGAATTCGCCAGATGCGCACGCACCTCTTTCAGCAGTCCGACGACTTCGCCGGGGATCGGGTCCATTGGGTTCTCCTGGGGCAAGCTTGTCAGCCTATGCCGGTCATGCTGCGGAATCCAGCGCAGCAAAGAATTGACGCACCTCATCGATGTCGCGCACCAGCGGCATCGGTGGCAATGCCTCGCGCAACTTTCGTCCGTAGGGCTTGCCGAGCAGGCGCGGGTCGCAGATGACCAGCACGCCGCGGTCTGATGCATCGCGGATCAGCCGACCGGCACCTTGGCGCAGCAGGATCGCCGCCTGCGGTACCTGCCAGTCGTTGAAAGGGTTGCCGCCCGACTGGCGGACCTGCTCGAGGCGCGCGGCCAGCACCGGGTCGTCGGGCGGCGCGAACGGCAGCCGGTCTATCAGCACCAGCGAGAGCGCCTCGCCACGCACGTCGACACCCTCCCAGAACGACATGCTCCCTAGCAGCACGGCGTTGCCGAGCTGCTTGAAACGCTCCAGCAACTCGTGGCGGGGGGCGTCGCCCTGCACCAGCACCGGGTAGCGCGTCGCCCCCGGTCGCCGCAACGCTGCGGCCGCCTCGCGCAGCGCGCGCAGGCTGGTGAACAGGCCGAAGGCGCGGCCGCGGCTGACCGGCAGCAAGTCGCGCAGGGTGTCGATCACCGCGGCGTTGTAGTCGCGCGATGCGGGCTCCGGCAGACCCGGCGGCACGTACAGCCGGGCCTGGGTGGCGTAGTCGAAGGGGCTGTCCCAGTGCCGCTCGACGGCATCGACCAGCCCCATCTGCTCGCGGAACAGGCGGAAGTCGCCACCGGCCGACAGCGTGGCCGAGGTGAAGACCCAGCCGCGACGGTTGTTCTGTAGCGTCTCGGCCATCAGCGGCGCGACCGACAGCGGCGAGCGGTGCAGGCGCACCGACTGCGCCGCGCACTCCAGCCAGAACACGCGGTCGGCGCCCTGGCCCGCCCGCCAGGTCTCGAGCTCGGTGGCGCTGGCCAGCGCCACCTCGTTGCAGCGGGTCAGCGTCTCGCTGCGCGTGGCCACCGCGGCAAGCCGGTCGGAGATGGCCTGCTGCGCGTCGACCAGGGCATCCAGCGCGGCGCCAAAACCGCCGACATCCAGCGCCTGACCGCGGGTCAGCCGTTGCCCGGCCTCGCCCAGCAGGTTGCGCAGCCGCTTGCATGCGGGCTCCAGCGCCAGCGTGGCGGCCTTGAGTACCGGGTCGTCATCGCCCAGCACGCGCAACTCCGCACGCACCTCGCGCGCGGCCTCCAGCAACTGCGCAGTGGAACGGTTGGCGCCGAAGAACAGCGTCGCCGTCTCCGGCAGCTGGTGCGCCTCGTCGAAGATCACGGTGTTGCAGGACGGCAGCAACTCGCCACCGCCCTCGTCCTTGAGCAGGATGTCGGCGAAGAACAGGTGGTGATTGACCACCACGACGTCGGCCTTGAGCGCGTTCCTGCGAGCGTTCAAGACAAAACAACGCTCGTGGTCCTCGCAACGGTTGCCCAGGCAGTTCTCGCGGGTGGAGGTGACCTTCTGCCAGACCGGCGCGTCCTCCGGCACCTCGGCCAGCAAGGCACGGTCACCGCTGGCGTTGCGCGCGGCGAAGCGCTCGATGGCGCGCAGCTGCGGCACCTGCTCGGCAAAATCCAGCAGCCCCTCGGCCAGCGTGCGCCGCAGGTGGTGGTGGCAGACGTAGTTGGAGCGGCCCTTGAGCAGCGCCATGGTGACCGGGCGGCCGAGCGCGTCACGCACCGCCGGCAGATCGCGCTGGTACAGCTGGTCCTGCAGCGCACGCGTGCCGGTGGAGACGATCACCTTGCCACCGGAGAGCAGCGCCGGGACCAGATAGGCGAAAGTCTTGCCGGTGCCGGTCTCGGCCTCTGCCACCAGCACGCCGTTGTCGTCGATGGCGTCCATCACCGCATGCGCCATCTCGACCTGCTGCGGGCGGGCGTTGAAGCCAGGGATGCGCGCGCCGAGCGGGCCCTCGGGTGCAAAGACGCCGGCGATCTCGCGGGAGATGCCGGCGCCCGACTCAGCCACGCGGCAGGCGGGGCGCGCCGCGGAAGGTCACGTAGTAGACGCCGGCCACCATGACGCTGCCGCCGACGATGTTGCCGAGCGTGGCGGCGAGGATGTTGGTGGCGGCCGCCGGGATGGTCAGCGCGCCGACCGCCACGCCCTCGGGCGTCACGCCGTCGACCAGGTGCAGCAGCAGACCCATGGGGATGAGGTAGAAGTTGGCGATGCAGTGCTCGAAGCCAGCCGCAACGAATGCCGAGACCGGGAAGAGGATAGCGAGGATCTTGTCGGTCACCGTGCGCCCGGCGTAGGCCAGCCACACCGCCAGGCAGACCAGCGCGTTGCACAGCAGGCCCTTGACGAAGATCGCGCTGAACGGCGCCGATACCTTGGCCGTGGCGATGCGCACATAGTTATCGGCGATGGCGCCGTGGTTCATCTCGGGGTGGTGCGAGGCCCAAACCAGCAAGACCATGGCGAGCGCACCGACCACGTTGGCGCCGTAGACGATGGCCCAGTTGCGCAACAGCAGGCCGAGGCTGATGCGCCCCTCGGCCCAGGCCATGACGAGGAAGGTATTGCCGGTGAAGAGTTCGGCGCCGGCCACCACTACCAGGATCAGGCCGAGCGAAAAGGCCACGCCACCCACCAGACGAGACATCGCCCAGGGTACGCCCGGGTCGCTGGTCATCAGGACGAAGAAGAGACCGCCGAAACCAATGAAAGCACCGGCCAGCAGGCCCAGCATGGCCATCGAGCGGAACGCGAGGTTGGCCTTGACCACCCCGACATTCTCCAACTTGTCGACGATCTCGGCCGGCGAGTAAAGGTCGATCCCGGTCTTGTTTGCCATGGCCGCGAGTCTCTCACACGGCGCCGCGGCGCACATACTGCATCGGACGGATGCCGGCGGCATACAGCGTCGCGAAGTACACCACCACGCCACCGCCGACCAACCCGGCGAGGCTGCGTACCCGCTCGAACAGGTCCATCGCGACCCAGTCGGCTGCGGGCGGCGAGAGGGTGAACAGGAACGCGCCCATCGCCAGCAGGCCGGCCAAAAGTTGCAACGCGAAACGGCCCCAGCGTGGCTCCGGCTGGTAGATGCCGTGACGGCGCAGGAAGTACAGCAGCAGCGCCGCGTTGAAGCAGGCACCCAGCCCGATGCCCAGCGCCAGACCGGCGTGGCCCAGCGGCACCACCAGCACCAGGTTGAGCGCCTGCGTGACCCCCAGCGTGGCGAGGCCGATCTTCACCGGCGTGCGGATGTTCTGCCGGGCGTAGAAGCCCGGGGCCAGCACCTTGACCATGATCAGCCCGACCAGTCCGGCGCTGTAGGCCCACAGCGCCTGACGCGTCATCTCCATGTCGTGCGCAGTGAAGGCGCCGTGCAGAAACAGCGTGGCCACCAGAGGCGTGGCGAGCAGGGCCAAGCCCAGCGCCGACGGCGCGGCCAGCAGGATGGTCAGCCGCAGCCCCCAGTCGAGCAGCGTCGAGAAGGCCTCGCGGTCGTCGTCGGCGTAGTGACGAGCCAGCGATGGCAGCAGGATGGTGCCCAGCGCCGCGCCTAGCAGGCCGGTGGGAAACTCCATCAGGCGGTCGGCGTAGTAGAGCCAGGACACGCTGCCTACCGCCAGGAAGCTGGCAAAGATGGTGTTGATGACGAGCGAGATCTGGCCGATGGAAACGCCAAAAAGAGCCGGCCCCATCTGCTTCGCCACCCGTCGCACGCCCGCGTCAGCGAGGTCGAGGCGCGGCATGAGCGCGTAGCCGATGCGGCGCAGCACCGGCCACTGCAGGCCGAGCTGGAGCACGCCACCGACCAGCGCGCCCCAGGCCAGCGCCATGACCGGCTGCTCCAGATGCGGCGCGACGAACAGCGCGGCGACGATGAAGCAGACGTTGAGCAACGCCGGCGCCAGCGCCGGGATGCTGAAACGGCCGTGGCTGTTGAGGATGCCGGCGGCGAGCGCGGTGAGCGAGATGAACAGGATGTAGGGGAAGGTCACCCGCAGCAGGTCGACGGTCAGGTCGAAGGTGGCCGGGTCTGCGGCAAACCCCGGCGCCGTGACCATCACCACCACCGGTGCCAGAAGAACCCCGAGCAGCGTCACCAGCAGCAGCATCAGGCCCAGGGCACCAGCGCAGCGCACGGCGAGTGCGCGGGCGGCATCCTCACCCTGACGGTTGCGCACCTCGGCGAAGATGGGCACGAAGGCCTGAGAGAAGGCGCCCTCGGCGAACATGCGGCGCAACAGATTGGGCAGCCTGAAGGCAACAAAGAAGGCATCGGTGACGGCGCCAGCGCCGAACACACGGGCGATCACGGCATCGCGGACGAAGCCGAGTACGCGCGACAGCAGCGTCATGCTGCTGACGGTGAACAGGGCCTTCAGAAGGTTCATGCGTGCTTGCCACCAGCCATGACGGCGCGTATTATCGCGGGTTTTTCCGGCCCGCCGTTGGCAGGCCCGCCGATAAAGCAGAAACAGCAAGGATATCCGCACAAATGGCCAATACCGTACAAGCCCGCAAGCGCGCCCGCCAGAACGACGCCCAGCGCGAGCACAACGCCAGCCTCCGCTCCGAGTTCCGCACCGCGATCAAGCGCGTGCGTGCCGCGATCGAGACCGGTGACAAGGCAGCTGCCCGCGCCGTCTTCCAGACCGCAGTGAGCACGCTCGACAGCATCGCCGACAAGAAGATCTATCACAAGAACAAGGCCGCGCGCCACAAGAGCCGCCTGTCGGCCGCGATCAAGGCCATGGCCTGAGTCCGCCCCCGCCGGCTCTGCCGGTGGGTCGCAAAAAGCCGCCCGAGGGCGGCTTTTTTGTTGCCGCCACCGCCAGCCGAGCCATCCAAACCGACGTAAAAAAGCCGCCCATCGAGCGGCTTGGTACCAGCGGAACAGCACAAATCAGGGGCTGCTGCCCGAGCCACCGTCCAGCGAGTCGCGCTGCGCGTAGATAGAAGCGAGCATGGCGCCGTAGGGCACCTCCTCGACCGCGACCGGCCACGGCAGGTCGGGCTCGTCGGCGCCGACCTCGACCGGGGGCGCTTCCTCGCAGACGGCCTCGGTACGCACCTCAAGGTCGTTGTCGCGGGCGAAAGCCAGGACGAACTGCCAGGCGCGCGGATCGGCCTGCTCGAACTCACCGCTGACCAGCACGCTGCGGAAGCCCTCCACCACCACTGGCTTCATGTGAGGTGAATAGGTCATCCGCGCCTTGCTGCAAAAGGTGGCGGTCTGGCTGCACAGCCGCTCGGCCCAGTCGCTGGGACGGAACTGCTTGCCCGCCTTGGTCCTGCCGATGATGAAAAGTTGCGTGGTACCCATGGTGAATCCCTCTGCGATTTGAAGACATTCGCCGGGACCCGGACCGGGGCGCGCGTGTTTGCGCTATCAACCCGCTTCCGGCCACGGCCAGAACTGCAACGACAGATCAGTGGCCACGAGGTCTTTGGTCAGCGAGCCGACCGAGATCCGGTGAACACCCGTCTCAGCGATATTTCGGACAGTGTCCAGATTAACACCGCCAGACGCCTCAAGCTCAGCAACATCACCAGCCTGTTGCACTGCGACACGCAGCGCCTCCAGGCTGAAGTTGTCGAGCAGGACCCTCGACACGCCTGCGCCAAGCGCCTGCCGCAATTCGTCCAGCGTGGTCACTTCGACCTGCAACGGGACATTTGCTGCAGTGCAGTGTACCGCGGCGACCGCCTGCGCGATGCCGCCGCAGGCGCGGATGTGATTCTCTTTGATGAGTACGCCATCACTCAAACCAATGCGCTGGTTGTGGCCGCCGCCCACGCGTACCGCGTACTTGCTGGCCAGTCGCAGGCCCGGCAGCGTCTTGCGGGTGTCGCAGATGCGGGCACGGGTGTGCGAGACGGCATCCACAAAGATCCGCGTGCGGGTGGCGATGGCCGACAGCGTCTGCAGGAAGTTGAGCATGGTGCGCTCGGCGGTCAGCAGGCCCGCCGCGGGGCCCTCGAATTCGGCGATCACGGTACCGGGGGCCACGCCAGCACCCTCCTCCACCCTCCACTTGAACGAGAGGCGCGGATCGACCGCAGCCAGCACCGCCTCGGCCCAGGGCTGGCCGCACACCACTGCGGCGTCACGGCAGACCAGTCGCGCGCGCGCCACGGCGTCGGCCGGCACCAGGCGCGCGGTCACGTCGCCGCTGCCGATGTCCTCGGCGAGGGCACGCACGGCATCTGCCGCCGCCGTTGCGGCCAGGGTGGCGATCGGGAGCTGGCCCGCTCCCTCGCCACCCGCTGGTCCACGTGCCGCGTTGCCGGTCATGCTGCGCCCCCGGGTGACCGCCCTAGTTGCGCCATGCAGCCTCCAATGCGTCCTCGAGGCGCTCCACGCCGATCGCCTCTATGCCAGGCACGGCCGGCTTGGCGACGTTCGCTTTCGGCAACAGCGCACGGCTGAAGCCGAGCTTGGCCGCCTCGCGCAGGCGGTCTTGGCCGCGCTGCACGGGCCGAACCTCGCCGGCAAGACCGACCTCGCCAAAAGCGATCAGCCCCGCCGGCAGCGGCCGGTTCTTGAGCGAGGAGACGATCGCCAGCAGCACCGGCAGGTCGGCGGCGGGCTCGGAGACACGCATGCCGCCGACCGCGTTGATGTAGACCTCCTGGTCGCCGGTAGCGATGCCGGCGTGGCGGTGCAGCACCGCCAGCAGCAGGGCAAGGCGGTTGTTCTCCAGGCCCACCGAGACGCGGCGCGGCGCGGAGCCGTATGCGGTGTCGACCAGCGCCTGCAGCTCGATAAGCAGCGGGCGCGTACCCTCTAGCGTCGCCAGCACCGAGGTGCCCGGCACCGGCTTGGCGTGCCCGGCGAGGAACAGCGCCGAGGGGTTGCTGATGGGCTTGAGGCCGCGCTCGGTCATGCCGAACACGCCGAGCTCGTTGGCGGCGCCGAAGCGGTTCTTGATGGCGCGGACGAGGCGATAGCTGCTGTGCGTATCGCCCTCGAAGTAGAGCACCGTGTCGACGATGTGCTCGAGCACACGCGGCCCGGCCAGCGCGCCCTCCTTGGTCACGTGCCCCACCAGTACGATGGCGGTGCCCGACTGCTTGGCGTAGCGGGTCAGTTGCGCGGCGCATTCGCGCACCTGCGCCACCGAACCGGGTGCGGAGGTGAGCGCGTCCGAGTAGACGGTCTGGATCGAATCGATCACCGCCAGCGCCGGCTTGCGCTCCTGCAGGTGGGCGAGGATGGATTCGAGCCGGATCTCGGTGAGCAGGTGCAGCCGCTCGGCATCGACCTGCAGGCGCTGCGCGCGCAGCGCGATCTGCTGCGCCGATTCCTCCCCGGAAACGTAGAGCACCGACGCCACCGCGGCGACGCGGGCGCCGGCCTGCATGAGCAGGGTCGACTTGCCGATGCCGGGGTCTCCGCCGAGCAGCACCACGCCACCGCGGACGATGCCGCCGCCGAGCACGCGGTCGAGTTCGTCGATGCCGGTCGGGGTGCGGGCTTCCTCGCGCGCATCGACGCTGGCCAGCGTGACGACGCGGGCGCCGCCGGCCTCACCGGCGACCGGAACGAAGCGGGTGCCCGAGGCTGGCTCGGCGACCGTCTCGACCAGGGTGTTCCAGAGCCCGCAGCCGGGGCACTGGCCCTGCCACTTGGACGAGGACGCACCGCACTCGGTGCAGGTGTGGAGGGTCTTGGGGCGCGCCACGCCGCCCCTCAGATCTTCGGCAGCGTGACGCCGGTCTGGCCCTGGTACTTGCCGCCACGGTCCTTGTAACTGGTCTCGCAGACCTCGTCGGACTCGAAGAAGATGACCTGAGCACAGCCCTCCCCGGCATAGATGCGGGCCGGCAGCGGCGTGGTGTTGGAGAACTCGAGCGTCACATAGCCCTCCCACTCCGGCTCGAAGGGCGTGACGTTGACGATGATGCCGCAACGCGCGTAGGTGCTCTTGCCGAGGCAGATGGTGAGGACATTGCGCGGGATGCGGAAGTACTCCACGGTGCGCGCCAGGGCGAACGAGTTGGGTGGGATGATGCAGCTCTCCCCGTGCATCTCGACGAAGCTGTCCGGGTCGAAGTTCTTCGGGTCGACGATGGTCGAGTTGATGTTGGTGAACACGCGAAAATCAGGCGCGCAGCGGATGTCGTACCCGTAGCTGCTGGTGCCATAGCTCACCACCTTGCGGCCGTCGACCTCGCGCACCAGGGACGGCTCGAACGGCTCGATAAGGCCGTGCTGCTCCGCCATGCGGCGGATCCACTTGTCGGACTTGATGCTCATCTCAGGGCCCTGTCTGGCGATGCCCGATTGTACGCGAGCCATACCGCCGGACCGCACGTCCGGCGCGGTCGCAAGGTGTCGGTCAGGTGTCTCGCCGGACTGCCGAGGCGGCGAAATCAAAACCCTCCAGCCCGATCTGCGCGAGCGCATCGGACATCTTGTCGAGTTGCGCACCCAGCATCTTCCAGTCGGCCTCGGGCAAGCCGGAATCGCAGAGAAAACCCGGCCGCGCACTGTTGAGTGTGGGGCGCAGTTCGAGACTTTCCAAGGTCGCCTCGACCGGGCCTTCGTCCCACACCGTCAGCAGGATGATGTACTCGGTGAAGTTCAGGTTGTGCGCGCGCAGAAGCCGATCGAAACGGCCAAAGAAGCGCGAGTACGCGGAATACAGCTTGAAGCAGAGTTGCGCCTCGAGCTGCAAGCCCGGGTATTCGGTGTCGCAGATCTTAGTCGCCATGTCGGGACCCCGGAATGTTTGGGCGTGGGCGACCTGAGATCAGGTTACCCCCCCCCCGGTTTATACTGAATCTATATCTATCTGATTTATATACGAAAATCTCACGTTGCGCCGCACAAAGCAAGCGAAATCTTTGTGACGAGCGGCTGCATTGCAGCACCGCTGTACGCGCCAAAATAAAAACGCCCAACCGTTCAGGGTTGGGCGTTGTCGCCAGCTCGAGGCGATCAGAAGAATTTCAGGTAACGGGCGCGTTCCCAGTCTGATACGTGGTTGAGGTAGCTGAGCCACTCGTCGCGCTTGAAGTCGATCCAGGTGTCACGCATCTTCTTGCCGAAGACCTGCTCGGCCAGCGGATCGGCCTCGAAGGCATTCACCGCTTCTTCCAGCGTCTTGGGCAGGCGCTTGACGCCCAGCTTCTTCAGCTCCTTATCCGACTTCAGATACATGTTCTCAAGATGCGGATCGCCGGGGTCGATCCCCTGCTCGATGCCCTCCAGGCCGGCTGCCAGGGTCAAGGCTGCGCCCAGATAGGGGTTGCAGGCGCTGTCTGCGGCGCGCAATTCCACACGGCCGCCTCCGCGCGGGATACGCACGGTATTGGTCCGGTTGTTGTTGCCGTAGCAGGCCCACACTGGCGCCCAGGTGAAGCCGGACATGCTTCCCTTGAGGATGAGTCGCTTGTAACTATTCACCGTCGGCGCGACAACGGCGCAGATCGCCGGCAGGTGCCGCAGAACACCGCCGATGAACTGATAGGCAAGCTTGGAGATGCCGAGCTTGCGCGGGTCGTTGTCGTCGGCGAACAGGTTCTTGCCGGTCTTCGAGTCGGCGAGCGACATGTTGAAATGAGCGCCGCTCCCGGCCCGGTCACCATACGGCTTGGGCATGAAGGTGGCAAAGCCGCCGTGCTTTCTCGCGATCTCATGTGCCATGAGGCGGAGCAGCACGAAGCGATCCGACATCGCGAGCGCGTTGAAGTAGTTGAAGTCCACCTCGAACTGGCCGATGCCGTCCTCGTGGTCGAAAGAATAGACATCGAGGCCGAGTTCGTTCATGGCCGCGACGAGTTCGCTCATCCAGCCCATGTTGTCCAGCATGCGCGAGACGTCGTAGGCGGGCTTCTCCAGGTGCTTGCGATCCGACATGGGGACGAAGCCATGCACCGGGTCGTCCTTCAGGACAAAGAATTCGGCCTCGATCCCCAGGTTGAAGGTGAAGCCCATGTCGCTGGCCCTCTTCATCTGGCGGCCGAGGATGTTGCGGCTGCAGGGCTCGAAGGGCTTGCCCTCGCACCACAGATCGCTGGCGAACCACGCCGTGTCGCGCTGCCACGGCAGCACCATGCACGATGCGGGATCGGGGTGGGCCGCCACCTCTTCGTCGCTGACGTCCTGCGGGACGCCTTCCAGAGCCGCGCCCGTGCAGAGTTCGGAGCCCGTCATCATGCGATCGAAGTGCGCGATCGGCACCACCTTGCTCTTCGATACGCCATGCATGTCGACATAGCTGGCAAACAGGTGCTTCACGCCCTTGGCGGTGAGTTGCTCCCTGAGCTTTACCAACTCGGGATTGTTGGACTTTTCCAATGTGTTCTCCTTGCGTTCGTCGGGGGTGATTCAACCAGGTGGAGGCATCTCCTCCAGGGGGTTGCGTTCGGCTTGAGCCTTGACCAGTTGAATCGAGAATTCCTCGACACATTTTGCGAGTAACGCCGCACCGTCCTCGGCAGTGGCACCGGTCGGGTCGCCGCAACCGCCGTGGACACTCTCCTTGTTCACCGTGTAGGAAAAGAAGCAGCATGTAGAGCGGTCCGGCTCGGCCGTGGCCTTGTCCATGTCGACGAGCTCTGGGTGAAGGTGCAGCATCAGCGACGTTTCCGCCGTGTTGGCGTGGAAATTGGTCCCGCCGTCGCTGAAATAGACCTCCCCGATCTCGCGAGTGATCTCCCAGATGGAGCGCAATGCGATGCGCACTTCGGGAAAATCGGCCCGCACATTCTCAAGCGCACAACGCAGCGGCGCCCAGTTGGTGACGTGCCCATTGAGGATGACCAGACGCTGGAAGCCCGCGGCCTCGACCCATTCGGCGATCTCGTAGACCACGCGAGCGAGCGTCTCGGGCCGCAGCGAGAGTGTTCCAGGCCAGTGCTTGCTGTGGCCCAGCGAGCACCCTACCGGGATGGCGGGCAGCACAGGGAACCCGGTGCGCGCCGAAACACCTTCCGCCACGGCCACCGCAGAGAGCGTATCGACGCCCAAGGGCAGATGAAGCGCGTGCTGTTCTGTGGCCCCTACCGGCAGGATGGCAAGGTCTATTCCGCTGTCCCTCAAGGCCGCGACCTGTTCCCAGGTGAGGTCCTGCCAGCGGACGGGTGAGCCGTTACCCCTCATCGCGGCGCTCATGCTGAAAGAAGGTAGCCGCAGACGACAGCGCCGCCGCCGGCTGCAAGCGCCAGATAGGGAAGCACGCCGGCACGGGGTGCAACAGTCTCCTCATCGGCACCCACCGGACGCATGTCCTCGGCGAGCTGCGCCGGGAACTTGCCCTTGTCCTGAACATAGTGGCGGAACAGGAAGACAGGAATGATGAGGACCGCCACGATGATGCCAGCCCCCAGCGTGCCCTGCCCCCAGACGTTGGCGCCCATGCCCATCAGGAAGAGGTTCACAAAGCCGAGCAGAGCGCCGACCGCCAGCAGCAGGCTCGGCGCGCGATAAGGGCGCGGGGTGTGCGGACGGTCGATGCGGTGAAGCCAGCCGGCCTGGAGGTTCATGAAGATGAAGATCATGTAGTTCACGTTCGCGATCGCGAGCAAGAACACATAGTCCGACATCATCAGCAGCAACATGTTGAAGCAGAGATCGGTCCACATCGCCGCGGTCGGCGCGCCGTTCTCGTTCACATGCGACAGGTACTTGGGCAGCCACCCGTCGAGCGAGCCCTGATAAAGGGTGCGCGCGGACCCCGCCATCGCCATGCTGACGGTCAGCAACAGGGAGACGATGAGCAGGATGACGATGATGTCCTCCACCCATGCACCACCGCCGACGATACCTGCCATGGCCTTTGCCACACCCATGCCGCTGTAGATACCTGGGTCCAGCATGCCGTCGAGGCCCAAGGCGCCCTGGAAGGCGAAAGGCACCAAGGTGAAGACAGCCATGCAGAGCATGCCGGCAGTGAAGATGGCGCGGAAGGTATCGCGCGCGGGGTCCTTGAACTCGCGGGTGTAACAGATGGCCGTCTCGAACGCGTAGGTGGACCAACCCGCGATGAACAGGCCGCCGGCGAATACGGTGATGCCAGCGATGTCCCACATGCCAGAAACGGGTGCACCCTTTTCGTCATGGGCGAGCGGGACGAAAGGTGTGTAGTGCGCTTCCGGAATATCGCCCCGAAGCACAGGAAGGATGCCGATGATAAGCAGCGGAAGAAGAGCGATCACTGCCATGATCATCTGAGCGCGCGCTGCCTTCAGGGCACCGCGGTGCTGGATCGCGAAGACCAGCAGCACCAGGAACCATCCCAGTAAAAAAGTCGCGTTGATACGCAATTTCAGCCCTTCTCCCAACCAGGACAGGGGCAGCACCGTTACTTCCCACGTGTGTACGGCCGCATCGGGCGGAAAAAGCAGGGTAAGAATGTAGCCGGCTCCCAAGCCCGTCCCGATTGCAAGCACTGGAGACCAAGAGAACCAGTTGGACCACACCGAGATCGGTCCCAGCAACTTGCCGTAGCGGACCCACGCGATCGCGCCGTAGACAGAGGCACCGCCCGATTTGTGGGGGTACATGCTGGCGATCTCTGCATAGGTGAAGCACTGCAGGAACCCGAAGCTGATCGAAAGGAACCACACCAAAGGCGACACGTTGCCTACCGTGGCAGCGATCGCTCCGATCGAGAACAGGACAAGCGCGGGCGTTCCCGCCGCAAACCAGAAGGCGTGAACCCACGTAAGGCTGCGCTGGAGGGTGTGAGGCTGGGGAGAAGCGGACGCGCCCGCCGACTCGGCAATGCTCATGTGTACCTCCTGAGCCCACCACCAAAAAGGCGCAGGCATCGATTTGTGAGGCCTTCAGGAAAGCGCAGGTCAGTACATGCAGCTGCGCAGCATCTTCTGTGTTGCTCCCTACGGTGCTCGATCATGTGTCGAGCCAATCGGTGCTGCCTGATGATGCCAAGTCGTGCTGGTTGGGGCCTACTACTACTTCACCATAGACCAATCACAACATGTATTACTTAATCCGTCAATGAACTTTCATTTGCTGATTGAAATCAGGCACAAGCAGATCCACGCGGTTGCCGTGCGGTGCAAGTGACGATGCCCCCTGAACCGTTTGTGATGCGCCCGGAGCGGGGCGGGATTCGCGCACGGCTGCACCTGCTCGCGGGAAGCACCCCGAGGTCAAGTTGCTCACGCTAGTTCCAGGTCGACGCCCACATCGCCTCAGGGCAGTGGCCCCTTCCCATCTCTGGTGCGGAGATGGATCAGTGTGGCCTTGGGCTTTGTATCGTATATTTCGCTAGCAAAATCCGGATTTTTAATTGTTTTATGCCGAAAGAACGGAACACCACCAAAATGCGCCAACGACCCGATCGAGCCGGCGAACTTATGAATGCGGCGCTTTATCATTTCGCCCGACATGACTTCAATACCGTGACCATCAAGGACATTGCCAACTCGATCCCGGTTAACAGCGCGTTGATTTACTATTACTTTGAGAACAAGGAAGCGCTATTTCGAGCTTCGTTAGACCACGCCGCAGATATAGCGATCGCGCGCTATGAAGATATGTGCAAGGGGCTCACCACTCCACCCGAATTTATTGAGGCTTGGTTTGATAATCACATCGAGTCAGCCGATCTGATCAGGTACATGGTCAAGGTAATGCTGGATTTCGCCGCAACCCATCCCCAGCGCGACATGATTGAGAGTGGGATCCAGCGATTTTATTGCACCGAAAGGGATATCCTCGTCAAATATCTGAACGATGGCATCACGCAAGGCCTTTTTGGTGATTTAGATATCAACAATGCTGCGCAGGTGGCATCGACCATGCTCGATGGAGTGATCGTCCGCAGCCAAATACAACCTGACTTCGATCTTGCTGCAGCGATTTCTGAGTTGAAGCTGGTTTTCTGGCGCTATGTCGGCTTTGATGCCAAACGCTGATCAAGGTATCGCCGTAAAACTACTTTACGTGCCTGACTTCTCGGCGATGCAGTGCCAACTTGCCCCGGGATTTTCGGCGCAGTTGAAACTTCAGATGATGGCTCCTTCCGATCAGTGAGGGGCTGATGAGGAAGTCGCGGTTCGGTGAAGAGAAGCCTGCAGAAGTTGCTGGTCGATCGGAATCTTGAGATCGACGCGATGAAGGAGATGCCCGCAAAGAACAGTGAGCGCATCGGCTCGCCGCGAACAGGTCCGTTACGCAATGGTGCGGTGCCTGTCACAGCGAAGGGCCTGCGCGCTGCTGTCCTCGTCGGGTCCCACGGTAGGGTATGCGTCGACCCCTGCGACGCAGCCAGAACCGGCGCGAAGCCGCGGCTTCTGGGGCTAGTACACATGAAAACGCCCAACCGTTTGGGGTTGGGCGTTGGTGTCTGGTGGCCAGGGGCAGAATCGAACTGCCGACACTGCGATTTTCAATCGCATGCTCTACCAACTGAGCTACCTAGCCAAGAGAGTCGCGAGGGTACTGGCCGGCCCCTCCGGAGTCAAGTCGGCGTCCAGAAATTAAAGAGGCCCGCGCGCGGCGGGCCCCGTGCCACCAAAGAGAGCGGTCAGGCGCGGCCGCGGTTGAGCATCGTCAGGGCAGAAAAAGCGACACCGATACCAAGGCAGGCAACAAGCTTGCCCGGCGAACTGGAGGCCGGGAGGATCAGGTAGGTGACGATCGAGATGCTGGCGACCATGCCGCCGATGCCTGCGTAGTACATCAACTTGTCCATGCTTTGTCTCCAGGATGAAGGGGTGCAGCGTTGCGAACAGTAGGGGCGAATGCTGCTTGCGGTCAACGCTGCGGCCATTTTCTTGAACCGCTCCAGATGGATGCCGGCGCAACCCGCCCCACCCGGGGCGCGCCTGACAAGGCTGCGGCACAATGCCGCAATGGACCTCAAAACCTGGATCCGCGCCGCCAAACGCGACGGCCTCGCGCTCTGGTTCGCTCTCCGCCACCCGCTCACACCGGCCTGGATCAAGGCCGGACTGCTGCTGGTGGTGGCCTACGCGCTCTCGCCGATCGACCTCATCCCCGACTTCATTCCGGTGATCGGCTATCTGGACGAGGCGCTGCTGCTGCCGCTGGCGGTGGGCCTGCTGGCGCGCGCCCTGCCCGCCGGGGTGATGGCCGAATGCCGCGCACAGGCCGAGCAGTGGCTGGCTGACGGGCGCGCCAAGCCGCGCATGATGCTCGGTGCGGTGCTGATCGCCGCCATCTGGTTGGCGCTGCTGGTCGCCGCCTGGCAGGCTTGGAATACGCCCTAGCTGCGTTGCGCCCAACCGTCCTTCAGCGTCACTGCCCGGTTGAACACCGGCTCGCCCGGCTGGCTGTCGTGGCGGTCGGCCACGAAGTAACCATGCCGCTCGAACTGAAAGCGCTGCTCGGGCGCGGCATCGCGCAGTGACGGCTCCAGCTGGGCGCTGATCACACGCAGCGAGTCCGGGTTGATGTCCTCGAGGAAATCACGTTCCGCGTCCGGCGCGTCGCCCTCACGCCGCGCGCCCGGGTTGGGGTGCGCGAACAGGCGGTCATACAGCCGCACGGTGGCCGCATACGCATGCGCCACCGAGACCCAGTGCAGGTTGCCCTTGGTCTTGTAGTTGTCGGCACCGGGGGTGCCGGACTTGGAATCGGCAAAGTACTCGGCGTGCACCGCGGTCACGTTGCCGGCCGCATCCTTCTCGCAGCCGGTGCAGGTCACCACGAACCCGTAGCGCAACCGCACCGTGTTGCCCGGGTACAGGCGGTGGAAGCCCTTCTCCGGCACCTCCTGAAAGTCCTCGCGCTCGATCCACAGCTCACGTGTGAAGGGCATGTCGCGCTTGCCCAGTTCGGGGTGAAGCGGGTGGTTGGGCGCGTGGCAGGTCTCGACCGCGCCCTCGGGAAAGTTGGTGATGACCAGCTTGAGCGGGTCGAGCACCGCCACGCGACGCTCGGCGGCCTCGTTGAGGTGCTCGCGCATGCACTCCTCGAGCACGCTCATGTCGATCCAGCTGTCGGACTTGCTCACGCCGATGCGGTCGGCGAACAGGCGGAAGCCCTCGGCCGTAAAGCCGCGTCGGCGCGCGCCCACCAGCGTCGGCAGGCGCGGGTCGTCCCAGCCGGCCACATGGCCCTCCTCCACCAGCTGGATCAGCTTGCGTTTGGAGAGCACGACATAGCTCAGGTTGAGGCGGCTGAACTCGTACTGGCGCGGCAGCGGCGTGTTGAGCAGACCCAGTGCGGCAAGCTTTTCGTTGAGCCAGTCGTAGAGCGGGCGGTGGTCCTCGAACTCGAGCGTGCAGATGCTGTGGGTCACGTTCTCCAGCGCGTCCGACACACCGTGGGTGTAGTCGTACATCGGGTAGATGCACCAGGCGTCGCCCGTACGATGGTGGTGCGCGTGGCGGATGCGGTAGGCCACCGGGTCGCGCAGGTTGATGTTGGGGCTCTGCATGTCGATCTTGAGGCGCAGCACGTGCGCCCCATCGGCGAACTCGCCAGCCTTCATGCGGCGGAACAGGTCCAGATTCTCGGCGACGCTGCGGCCACGGAACGGCGAGTCCTCGCCCACCTGCGTCAGCGTGCCGCGGCGGGTGCGCATCTCGTCCGCGCTCTGGCTGTCGACGTAGGCGGCACCGCTCTCGATCAACTTCTCGGCGAATTCGTAGAGCCAGCCGAAGTAGTCGCTGGCGAAATACTGGTGCGAGGCGCCGAACGCGTCCCAGCCGAAGCCGAGCCACTGCACCGCTTCCAGAATGCCGTCGACGTACTCCTGCTCCTCGCGGGTGGGGTTGGTGTCGTCGAAGCGCATGTGGCACACGCCGCCAAAGTCGCGCGCCAAGCCAAAATTGAGGCAGATGCTCTTGGCGTGTCCGTAGTGCAGGTAGCCATTGGGCTCGGGCGGAAAGCGTGTGCGGATCTTCGCCGGATCGGGCGCGCCGGCCTGCTGCTGCACGGCGGTGCCGGGCTTGCCCGACCAGCGGCGCGCGGCATAAGCGCCGGCGGCGAGGTCGGCCTCGATGATGTTGCGGATGAAGTTGGCGGCGGGCGCCGGTGGGGCTGACGGGGGCTTGCTCACGCGAGGGGCGGACGAACCGTATCGAGGCTAGCCAGCAGTCTGGCGGGACCGACCCACGGGCCGGCGATTGACCCGCATTCTAGCCTTACCGCCGACATGGCTTTCTGCTAACTTGGCCCCTGAAAGAGGTCTGATTCTTGAACTATTGCACCCTATGCGCCGCGCCGGTCGCCCTCCGTATCCCGGATGACGACAACCGGCCCCGCCATGTCTGCAGCGCCTGCGGCGAGATCCACTACGTCAACCCGAAGGTGGTGGTCGGCTGCCTGCCGGTGATCGGCGACCAGGTGCTGCTGTGCCGGCGCGCCATCGAGCCGCGCTACGGCAAGTGGACCCTGCCGGCCGGCTTCCTGGAGTGCGGCGAGACACTCGAGAACGGGGCTTTGCGCGAGACGCAGGAAGAGGCCGGCGCGACAGTGCAGATCGACGGGCTCTACACCGTGCTGAGCATCGTCCACGCCAACCAGATCTACATGATGTTCCGCGCCACCCTGCCAGAGCCGGTCTTCGCTGCCGGCGTCGAGAGCCTTGAGGTGGCTCTGTTCGACGAGGCCGACATCCCCTGGGACGAGCTGGCCTTCAGCACCATCCGCCGCACGCTCGAACATTTCTTCGAGGACCGCCGCGGCGGTGACTTTGGCCTGCACGTCGGCCAGATCGAACGGACACCGCCGCGCGGCTAGCCGGCCCCCGCATGGGTGGCTTGCCAGCGCGCCAGCCAGGCCTGCATCACGGCGGTCGCCGGCAGCGCCACCAGCACGCCGCTGAAGCCGAACAGCTGCCCGAAGGCGAGCAGCGCGAAGATGACCGTGAGTGGATGCAGGCCGATGCGCTCGCCCACCAGCCACGGCGTCACGACAAAGTTCTCCAGCAGGTTGCCGCCGGCGAACAGCAGCACGATGGCCCACAGTGGCGTCGGCTCGCCCGGCAGCAGAGCGGCCGCACCCAGGGCGAGCAGCGCACCACCGACCACGCCCAGCATCGGCACGAAGGTGAGGATGCCGGCCAGCACGCCGATCGACAGCGCGTGCGGCACGTTCAGCAGGCCGAGCGCGACCGAGTAGACCACCGCCATGGTCAGCATCACCGCCAGTTGCCCGCGCACGAACTCGCCCAGCACCGCGTCGGCATCGGCCGCCAGCGTGGCCACGGTGCCGCGGATGTTGGGCGGGCACAGCCCGAGCAGCGCCGGGCCGATGCTTGGCAGGTCGCGCAGGGCGTAGAACAGGACCACCGGGAACAGCACCAGCATGCCGAGCGTGCCGGCCAGCGCCGCGCCACCCTGCCCGGCGCGCAGCAGACCGCTGCGCAGCCAGCCCGACACCTCACCAGCGTGACGTCTTGCCAGACCCTGCAGGTCGGTCACCGGATCGCCGTCGATGCCGTAGTGGTGCAGCAGCTCCGGCAGGCGCTCGTGCAACAGCGCGATCATCTGCGGCACCCGCTCGGCAAGGGCGGCCGTCTGCGCCAGCAGCAGTGGCAGGATCAGCAGCACCAGCCCGGCCAGCAGCGCCACCAGAAGCAGCAGCACCAGCGCCGCTGCCGCGCCACGCGGGACGCGGCGCGCGTGCAGCCAGAGCACCAGCGGCTCGAAGATGTAGGCCAGCACACCGGCCAGGGCGAACGGCACCAGAACATCGCCCAGCAGGTGCAGCAGCACCGCGGCGGCAATGGCCGGAACAAGCCAGACGGGCAGAGCCGGCATCACGCCCCCGGCCCCGCGTCGGGCAAACAAAAAGGCGCCGGGACTGTTGTCCCGACGCCCTTTCTGTCCAGCGCGGAGGTCATCCGAGCGGCGGCTTCAAGTGGTCCGAGGTGGCCTGAGCCAACCCTGTGACGGCAGACCTTACTTGAGCTTGGTTTCCTTGTAGGTCACGTGCTTGCGAGCCTTCGGATCGAATTTCTTGATCTCGAGCTTGTCCGGCGTGGTCTTCTTGTTCTTGGTGGTGGTGTAGAAATGGCCGGTGCCGGCGGTCGATTCGAGCTTGATCTTGTCGCGCATGATCGGACCCTCAGACCTTCTCGCCGCGAGCGCGCAGCTCTGCAACAACGACGTCCAGGCCCTTCTTGTCGATCAGACGAAGGCCGGCGTTGGACAGGCGCATGCTGACCCAGCGGTTCTCGGTCTCCGACCAGAAACGACGGTACTGGAGGTTGGGCAGAAAACGGCGCTTGGTCTTGTTGTTGGCGTGCGAAACGTTGTTGCCAACCATCGGCTTCTTGCCGGTAACGATGCAGACGCGCGACATGGCGGTCTCCGAGAACACGAAAGCCAGAGATGATAGCCCGAAAGGTCGGCTTGCTCAAGCGCTGCCATGAATCATGTTCGATATGGACCGCCGCAAGCCGCGACAAACTGAGCGCGGTCAAATGGCGGTTGCCGACATCCGGCTATTCTGTTATCTAAGCGCTCGCCCCCTGACTGGGAATGCTTGGGGGCCACGATAACGAGCACTTCCCACGGAGACTGCAGTGGACACCCAGAAGCATTTCACGCCTTACGAGCCGGCAGCTGGCGAGGAGTACATGAACGCCAATCAGCTAGCCCACTTCCGCCGCATCCTCGAAGAGACGCGCAAAGAACTCAGCCAGGACATCGACCGCACGGTACACACCATGCAGGACGAGGCCACCGTGTTCGCCGACCCCAACGACCGCGCCAGCCAGGAATCCGACATGGCGCTTGAACTGCGCAACCGCGACCGCGAGCGCAAGCTGATCAAAAAGATCGACGAGACGATCGGCCGCATCGACGACGACGACTACGGCTTCTGCGACAAGTGCGGCGTGGAGATCGGTCTGAAGCGGCTCGAGGCACGGCCCACCGCCACCCTGTGCATCGACTGCAAGGAGCTCGACGAGATGCGCGAGCGCCAAGTCGCTCGCTAGTCGCAGGCGGCCGTTCCCGTGGGCGACAGGCCACGGGGCAGCAGCGGGACAGGTGAACAGGGCAGGCCCGGCGACGGTGCCCCTGACCAACAAAAAAGCGAGGCCGGAGCCTCGCTTTTTTGTTGCTGCGCCCAACACGGCCGGCAGAGCGGCCGCAGCCGCCCTCGCCGAGCCGCGCGGCTTATTCGCCGGCCGGAGCCTGCTCGCTGAGCAGCGCCTTCATCGACAGACGCATACGGCCCTTCTCGTCGGCCTCGAGCACCTTGACGCGCACCACCTGACCTTCCTTGAGGTAGTCGGTGACGGCATTGACGCGCTCGTTGGCGATCTGGCTGATGTGCAGCAGGCCGTCCTTGCCCGGCAGCACGTTGATCAGCGCGCCGAAGTCGAGGATCTTGACCACCGGACCCTCGTAGACCTTGCCCACCTCGACCTCGGCGGTGATCTCCTCGATGCGGCGGCGGGCCTCGTCGACGGCGCCCGGCACGGCAGAGGCCAGGGTGACGGTGCCGTCGTCCTGGATGTCGATGGTGGCCTTGGTCTCCTCGGTGAGGGCGCGGATGACTGCACCGCCCTTGCCGATGACATCGCGGATCTTCTCCGGGTTGATCTTGATGGTGATCATGCGCGGCGCGTAGGTCGAGACGTCGTCACGGGCGGTGTCGAGCGCACCCTTCATCAGGCCGAGGATGTGCAGGCGGCCTTCGCGCGCCTGGTCCAGCGCCTTCTGCATGATCGCCGGCGAGATCGAGTCAATCTTGAGGTCCATCTGCAGCGCGGTGATGCCGTTCTCGGTGCCCGCGACCTTGAAGTCCATGTCGCCCAGGTGGTCCTCGTCACCGAGGATGTCGGACAGCACCGCGAAGCGCTTGCCGTCCTTGATCAGGCCCATGGCGATGCCGGCGACGTGCGCCTTCATCGGCACGCCGGCGTCCATCAGCGCCAAGCAGCCGGCGCAGACAGAGGCCATCGACGACGAACCGTTGGACTCGGTGATCTCGGAGACCACGCGCATGGCGTACGGGCACTCCTCCGCGCTCGGCAGCACAGCGATCAGCGAGCGCTTGGCCAGACGGCCGTGACCGATCTCGCGGCGCTTGGGCACGCCGACGCGGCCGGTCTCGCCGGTGGCATACGGGGGCATGTTGTAGTGCAGCATGAAGCGGTCGTGGTACTCGCCCTGCAGCGCGTCGATGATCTGCTCGTCGCGCGCGGTACCCAGCGTGGCCACCGCCAGCGACTGCGTCTCACCGCGGGTGAACAGCGCCGAACCGTGGGTGCGCGGCAGCACGCTGGTGCGGATGCTGATCGGGCGGATGGTGCGGGTGTCGCGACCGTCGATACGCGGCTCGCCAGACAGGATCTGGTTGCGCACGATCTTCGACTCGAGGTCCTTGAACGCGCCATTCGCAGTATTCACGGTCATGGTGTCGGCGCCCTCGGGCAGCACGGCGGCCATGACCGCCTTCTTGATCTCGCTGATGCGGCCACTGCGCTCCGACTTGCTCTTGATGCGGAAGGCTTCGTTGAGGTCCTTCTCGGCGACCTCGGCGATCTTGGCGACCATCGCCTCGTCGACCGGGGGCGGGGTCCAGTCCCAGGCTTCCTTGCCGGCCTCGTCAGCCAGTTCGTTGATCATCTGGATGACCGCCTGCATCTGCTCGTGGCCGTAGACCACGGCGCCGAGCATGACGTCTTCGGGCAGCTGCATGGCTTCCGACTCGACCATCAGCACGCCATCGGTGGTGCCGGCAACGACCAGGTTCAGCTCGGAGGTCTCAAGCTGGGTCTTGGTCGGGTTGAGCACGTACTCGCCATCCAGGTAGCCCACGCGAGCGGCACCGATCGGGCCATTGAAGGGCATGCCCGACAGCGCCAGCGCTGCCGATGCGCCGATCACGGCGGGGATGTCGGAATCGATCTCGGGGTCGATCGACAACACGGTGGCGATGATCTGCACCTCGTTGAAGAAACCCTCGGGAAAGAGCGGGCGGATCGGGCGGTCGATCAGGCGGCTGGTGAGCGTCTCCTTCTCGGAGGGCTTGCCCTCACGCTTGAAGAAGCCGCCCGGGATCTTGCCGGCGGCGTAGGTCTTTTCCTGGTAGTCGACGGTCAGGGGAAAGAAGTCCTGGCCGGGCTTGATGTCCTTGCGGCCGACCGCGGTCACCAGCACGACGGTGTCGTCCAGGCTGACCATCACGGAACCGTGGGACTGACGGGCGACTTCGCCGGTCTCGATGGTCAGCGTCTGCTGACCGAATGGGATGCTTTTGCGGGTAATGGTCACGATTTCCTCAACATTGAATAGCCGCGGGCTGACACCATGCTTCCGACCTCAGCCCTGAACCTTTGACGGCTGTAACTGAACGGCTTGCGACAGACAAACAAAAACGCGGGGCCGGTTGTCGCGATGGTTTGCGACCGGCGCCCGCGTCAGCGAGACAACAAAAACGATTACTTGCGCAGACCGAGGCGCTCGATCAGGGCCTTGTAGCGATCATTGCTACGGCTCTTCAGGTAGTCGAGCATCTTGCGACGACGGCTGACCATCTTCAGCAGGCCACGACGCGAGTGGTGGTCCTTGGCGTTGGCCTTGAAGTGACCGGTGAGGTCGTTGATACGGGCGGTGAGCAGGGCGACCTGGACTTCCGGCGAGCCGGTGTCGGCGGTGCTTTGCTTGTGCTGGCCGACGATCTCGGCCTTCTGCTGGGTACTGACTGCCATGTTCTGGGTTCCGTGTGACGGGGCATGCCCGGTTCAGATAAACCAAGATTGTAACTCGGCCGGGGCGCAATCCTCAAGTGGTGTCTACCAGAAGCGGCGGACGCGGCGCAAATGCAGGCTGCCGCAAGCGCGGCGCCTCAAACCACAGACGACATCAGCCGCAACGGCTGCAGCACGCCCTCGGCGTCGGCCTCCGCCACGCCAAGAAAGTCGGCATCGGCATCGCCGGGGCCCCACACCGCCAGCGGGCCGCTGGCCGGGGCGTCGAGCACAAGGCGCTGGCCCCAGGCAAAGCGCTGCGCCAGCTGCGTATCCGGCAGGCGCAGCAGCGGCAGGTGCGCGACCATCTGCCGCGGGTGGAGCAGCGTGGCCTCGGCCGCGTCTGCGGCCAGCGCCTCGAGGTCGGCCAGCGCCACCGCCTGCGCCAGGATCCAGCCGGAGCTCGCGGTGCGCCGCAGCCCGCCCAGGTGCGCGCCACAATCCAACGCCTCGCCGATGTCCTCGGCCAGCACGCGGATGTAGGTGCCCTTGCTGCAGGTGACGTCGATCACCGCCTCCTGCCCATCGAAAGAGAGCAGATCGATGGCGTGGATAGTCACGGGCCGCGACGCGCGCTCGAGCTCGATGCCGGCGCGCGCGTATTCGTAAAGGGGGCGGCCGTCGCGCTTGAGCGCCGAGTACATCGGCGGCACCTGCTCGATGTCGCCGGTGAAGCGCGCCAGCGCCGCGCGCAGGGCGGGCTCGTCGACCGCCACCGGACGTTGCCGCAGCGGCTCGCCATCGGCGTCACCGGTGGTGGTGGTCAGGCCAAAGCGCAGGGTCGCGGTGTAGCGCTTGTCGGCGTCGAGCAGGAAGCGCGCGAACTTGGTGGCTTGCCCGAAGCACAGTGGTAACAGGCCGCTGGCCAGCGGGTCGAGGGTGCCGGTGTGGCCCGCCTTCTCCGCCTGCAGCACACGGCGGGCGCGTTGCAGGGCGGCGGTGGAGGTGATGCCAGAGGGCTTGTCGAGCAGCAGCAGACCGTCGACCGCCCGCCAGCGCGAGCGCGTCGTCAAGTGCCGGCGCCGCTCTTGCGGCGTGCCGGCTTGGCAGCGCCGCCAGGGGCCGGGGCGCTGTCTGCCGCGGGTTCCGCAGGGTGCGCGCGGTCCTCGGCGACCGCCTTGTCGATCAACGCAGAAAGCCGCGAGCCGCGCTCGATCGACTCGTCGAGCAGGAAGCGCAGCTGCGGCGTCTGGTGGATGCTGATGCGGCGCGCCAGCTGGCTGCGCAGAAAACCGGCAGCGCGCCGCAGCACGGCGAGCGAGGCCTGCTGCGCCTCGGCCTCGCCGAACACCGAGACGAACACCTTGGCGTAGGCGAAGTCGGAGGTCAGGTCCAGGCCCGTGACGGTGATCAGGCCGGCGCGCGGGTCCTTGAGCTCGAGGCGGATGATCTCCGCCAGCTCGCGTTGCAGCTGGTCGGCGACGCGCTGGACCCGGCTATCGGCCAAGCGCCCGCCTTACAGCGTGCGCGCGACTTCGACGATCTCGAACACCTCGAGCTGATCGCCCTGTTCGATGTCGTTGAAGTTGCGCAGGGTGAGGCCGCACTCGAAGCCGGCCTTGACCTCTTTGACGTCGTCCTTGAAGCGCTTGAGCGAGTCGAGTTCGCCGGTGTGCACGACCACGTTGTTGCGCAGCACCCGCACCTGCGAGCCGCGCTTGACGATGCCGTCGAGCACGTAACAACCTGCCACCGCACCGACCTTGCTGATGCGGTAGACCTCGCGGATCTCGACCAGACCGATCACGCTCTCGCGCTTCTCGGGGGCGAGCATGCCGGACAGCGCAGCCTTCACCTCATCCACCGCCTCGTAGATGATGTTGTAGTAACGCAGGTCGATGCCGTTGTCTTCGGCGACCTTGCGCGCGCCGCCGTCGGCACGCACGTTGAAGCCGATGACCACCGCCTTGGAGGCGATCGCCAGGTTGATGTCGGACTCGGTGATGGCACCGACCGCGGCGTGCACGATCTTGACCTGCACCTCGCCGGTCGACAGCTTCTGCAGCGCGTGGGCCAAGCCTTCGAACGAGCCCTGCACGTCGGCCTTGATGATCAGCGGCAGCTGCTGCACCTCGCCCTCGGTCATCTGCGTCAGCATGTTCTCGAGCTTGGCGGCCTGCTGCTTGGCGAGCTTGACGTCGCGGAACTTGCCCTGGCGGAACAGCGCGATCTCGCGTGCCTTGCGCTCGTCACCGAGCACCAGCGCCTCGTCGCCAGCCGCCGGCACGTCCTGCAGACCCTGGATCTCGACCGGGATCGAGGGGCCTGCGCTCTGCACGGCCTTGCCGGCTTCGTCGGTCATGGCGCGGATGCGGCCGAACACCGAGCCAGCGAGGATGATGTCGCCACGCTTGAGCGTGCCCGACTGCACCAGGACGGTGGCAACCGGGCCCTTGCCCTTGTCCAGACGGGCTTCGATCACCAGACCCTTGGCCGGCGATTCGACCGGCGCCTTGAGTTCCAGCACCTCGGCCTGCAGCAGGACGTTCTCGAGCAGGTCGTCGACGCCCTCGCCGGTCTTTGCCGAGACCGGAACGAACGGCACTTCACCACCGTACTCCTCGGGCAACACCTCCTCTGCGACCATCTCCTGCTTGACGCGGTCGGGGTTGGCGCCCGACTTGTCGATCTTGTTCATGGCGACGACGATCGGGACACCGGCAGCCTTGGCGTGGCTGATGGCCTCGCGCGTCTGCGGCATGACACCGTCGTCGGCGGCCACCACGATGATGACGATGTCGGTGGCCTTGGCACCCCGCGCCCGCATCGCCGTGAAGGCCTCGTGGCCCGGCGTGTCGAGGAAGGTGACCATGCCGCGCGGCGTCTCGACGTGGTAGGCGCCGATGTGCTGGGTGATGCCGCCAGCCTCGCCCGCAGCCACCTTGGCGCGGCGGATGTAGTCGAGCAGCGAGGTCTTGCCGTGGTCGACGTGGCCCATGACGGTGACCACGGGCGCCCGCGCAAGCTGCTCGGCATCGTGGTGCTCGACGCCGGTGTCGAGGAATGCGTCGGGGTCGTCCAGCTTGGCTGGCACCGCCTTGTGACCCATCTCCTCGACGACGATCATCGCCGTCTCTTGGTCGAGCATCTGGTTGATGGTGACCATGGAGCCCATGCCCATCATGGTCTTGATGACCTCGATGGCCTTGACCGACATCTTGTGCGCAAGATCGGCCACGGTGATGGTCTCGGGCACGTGGACCTCGCGCACCACCGGTTCGGTCGGCGCCTGGAAGCCGTGCTCGCCGTCGTCGCGGTGCCGCGGACGCTGCTTGTCGCGCCAGCCGTCGCCGCCGGTTGAACCGCGCGTGCGCAGGCCGCCGCGGCGCGCCGGTTGGCGATCCTGCCAGCCACGGTCGCCCTTCTTCTTCTCTCCCGGCTTCTCGCTCGGGCGAGCCGGAACGGCCTCGGTGGCAGGCACTGGAGCAGGCAACCCGGAGGCGGCGGCGGCAGCGACCGCGGCGGCCTCGATCTCCTGCATGCGCTTCACCTGGCGGTCCTGCTTCTCCTTGATCTCGGCGGCCTGACGGGCGATCAGCTCGGCCTGCTTGCGCGCCTCCTCTTCGCGGATGCGCACCTGCTCGGCTTCCGCCTCGGCACGGGCTGCCGGGGTCTGCTCGACCTCTTCCGGCGCACCTGGCTCACGCTTGACGAAGACCCGCTTCTTGCGGACCTCGACCTGGATGGTGCGGGCCTTGCCGGTGCTGTCGGACTGCTTGATCTCGGTGGTCTGCCGACGGGTCAGCGTGATCTTGCGGCGCTCGCCAGTGCTGCCGTGCTGCTTGTGCAGATACGCCAGCAGCGCAGCCTTGTCGTCCGCGCTCACGGCATCTGCGGCTCCGGACTTGCTGACGCCAGCCGAGGTCAGCTGCTCCAGCAGCCGGGCGACCGGTACGTTCAGTTCCTTGGCGAAATCGTCGACGTTCATCTTCTACGCTGTCCTTGCACGCTTCGCGTGCTGATCAATATGTATGCCGCTGCTTGACTGCCCTGCAAGATCCCGTTGCCGCTCAATCCGCCGCGAACAACGGCGCACGCGCCTTCATGATGAGGGCGGTGGCGCGCGACTCGTCCATGCCGGTCATCTCCACCAGTTCGTCGGTGGCGAGATCCGCCAGCGCCTGCTGCGTGTGGATGCCGACCTTGGTCAGCACGGCGATGGTGTCGTCGTCGATGCCCTCGAGCGTGGCGATGTCGGCTGCTTCCTCGACCCGCTCTTCACTCACCAGTGCCTCGGTGAGCAGCACGTTGCGGGCGCGCTCGCGCAGTTCGTTGACGACGTCCTCGTCGAAGCCCTCGATCTCCAGCATCTCTGAAACCGGCACGTAGGCGATCTCCTCGAGCGTGCTGAAGCCCTCGGCGATCAGCACGTCTGCGACCTCCTCGTCCAGGTCCAGCTTCTCCATGAACAGATGGCGGATCGAGTCGGATTCCTCGGCACTCTTCTGCGCCGCCTCTTCGACGGTGACGATGTTCAGCTGCCAGCCGGTGAGCTCGGAGGCCAGGCGCACGTTCTGGCCACCGCGGCCGATGGCTTGGGCGAGCTGGTCTTCCTGCACCACCACGTCCATCGAGTGGAGTTCCTCGTCGACGACGATGCTGCTGACCTCGGCCGGCTGCAGCGCCTTGATGACAAAGCTGGCCGGATCATCCGACCAGAGGATGATGTCGACGCGCTCGCCGGCGAGTTCGTTGGTGACCGCCTGCACGCGCGAGCCGCGCATGCCGACGCAGGTGCCGATCGGGTCGACGCGGGCGTCGTTGCTCTTCACCGCGATCTTGGCGCGCAGGCCCGGGTCGCGGGCAGCGGCACGGATCTCGAGCAGATCCTCCTGCATCTCCGGGACCTCGAGCTCAAACAGATGGATGATGAAGTCGGGCGAGGTGCGCGACAGGATGAGTTGCGGCCCGCGGGCCTGACGGTCCACGCGCAGTACGAAGGCACGGACGCGGTCACCGACGCGAAGATTCTCCTTCGGGATCATGTGCTCGCGCGGCAGCAGGGCCTCGAGCTTGCCGCTCTCGATGATCATGCCCATGCGGTCAAGGCGCTTGACGGTACCGGTGACCAGCTTCTCGTCGCGGTCGAGGAAGTCGTTCAGCAACTGCTCGCGCTCGGCGTCGCGCACGCGCTGCAGAATGACCTGCTTGGCGGCCTGGGCGCCGATGCGGCCGAAGTCGACGGCCTCCATCGCTTGCTCGATATAGTCACCGACCTGCTTGGCGGGGTCCTCTTCCTGGGCTTCCTGCAGCAGGTACTGGTAGTCGGGGAATTCGAACGGCTCGTTCTCGTCGTCGGCGACGACCTTCCAGCGGCGGTTGGCGGCGTACTCGCCGGTCTCGCGGTCGATGCGCACGACGATGTCGGCATCCTCGACAACCTTCTGCGTCGCCTGCCAAGCCTTCTTGGTGGCAGACGCCAGCGCCAGTTCGAGCGCGACGAACACCGTCTCGCGGTCGACGTTCTTTTCGCGGGCCAGCGCATCGACCAGCATCAGGATCTCGGATTTCATCTCAGCGTCTCAGCCTTTCAAACTTTTTCTATCTTTCAGAAAGCAGGCACCAGGCGGGCCTTCTCGACGTTGCCAATCTCTACGGTGTGGGTCCGGTTGTCGACCTGCATGGTCAAACTCCCGTCACCTGCCGCCATCAGGACGCCCACCAGCACCCGCGTGCGGCCCTCGATCGGCATGCGCAGCGTGACCCGCATGCGCTGCCCGACAAATCGCGGAAAGTCCTGCTCGCGGCGGACGATACGGTCGAGCCCCGGCGAAGAGACCTCGAGCCGTTCGTAGTCGATGTCCTCGACCATGAAGACACGCGTGAGCTGGTTGCTCAGCAGGGTGCAGTCGTCAATGGTGACGCCGTTGCCGGCCTCGGTCGCGGAGTAAGGCGTGACCCCGTCCCAGGGGCGATCGATGAAGACGCGCAGCAGACGGCCGCCGGCGGCGCGCTCGATGTCGATCACATCGAACCCCAGCCCGGCTGCCACAGACCTTACGACTTCATCAGCACCCTTCATCGTCTCGCAGAAATAAAAAATGGGCTCGACGGCCCACGAACAACTGCATGATCAACACAGATCGCCAGAATACCAGATTCCCGCCCCAGCATGAACCCTGAACCCGCCAAGAACATGAGCCCAACGCCCGCGCCACGCGACTTCCTGTCGGTCTGGCTGCGCATCGGCGCGACTGGTTTCGGCGGCCCGGCCGGACAGATCGCGCTGATGCACGAGGAACTGGTCGAGCGACGCGGCTGGCTCGGCGAGGCCGCGTTCCGCCACGCGCTCGGCTACTGCATGGTGCTGCCCGGCCCCGAGGCGCAGCAACTGGCCACCTACCTGGGCTGGCTGCTCTACGGGCGGGCAGGCGGCATCGCCGCCGGGATGCTGTTCATCCTGCCGGGCCTGCTGCTGGTGCTGGGGCTGTCGTGGCTGATCGCCGGCTGGGGGCAGCTGCCGGCGGTGGGGGCGGCGCTGGCCGGGCTCAAGCCGGCGGTGGTGGTGCTGGTGGCGGCGGCGGCGTGGCGCATGGCCGGGCAGCTACGCGGACGCGAGGGCCTGATCGCCGGCGCCGCCCTCGCGGCGACGGTCTCGGGCCTGCTGCACTTCGCCGCGATCATCGGGCTGGCAGCGCTGGCCGGGTGGTGGGTGGGGCGCCGCGGCGAGGCAGCACCACACCCGGTGCAAGGCCACGCCGCCGGCCAGGCGCCAGACAACGAGCCCGGGCCCCTACCGGTACGCGTTCGCGCGCCCTCGCTCCGCCGGCTGCTGGCCGGCGTCGGCGCCGCACTGCTGGCGTGGGCGGCCTGCCGGCTGGGCGTAGGCACCGGCCCGCCCCTGCTCGGCGAGCTGGCGGACTTCTTCACCCGCGCCGCGCTGGTCACCTTTGGCGGCGCCTATGCCGTGCTGCCGTATGTGTTCGACGTCGCCGTGCGCGAGGCGCAGTGGCTGTCGCCGGCGCAGATGATCGACGGTCTGGCGCTGGGCGAGACCACGCCCGGCCCGCTCATCCTGGTCAACAGCTACATCGGCTTCATGGCCGGCTGGAACGCGGGCGGCGGTGATGCCGGCCTGGCCCTTGGCGCGGCGCTGGTGGTGACACTGTTCACCTTCCTGCCCTCGTTCGCCTTCGTCCTGGTCGGCGCGCCGTGGGTCGAACGCAGTCGCGACCTGGCCTGGCTGCGCGCACCGCTGCGCGGCATCTCGGCGGCGGTGGCGGGGCTGGTGACGGCGTTGGGGCTGACCTTCGCCGCGCACGTGCTGTGGCCGGCCGGCTGGGTCGAGGCGCGCCTGTCGGGTGGGCTCGACCTGCAGGCGGCGGCGCTGCTGGTCGCTTTGGGCACGCTGCGGTGGCGGTTCGGGCTGACCGGCGTGCGGCTGGTGACCGCCGGCGCGGCGCTGGGCATCGGCGCATACGCCCTCGCCTGACCGACCAGCTGCGCGTCAGCGCTTCTCGCGCTCGGCCTTGCGTTCGCGCTCGAGCGCCTCGAGCTCACGCTTGCGTGCCTCGGCCACCGACAGCTCGTAGAAGTTGCCGTCGCCCGCCAGCAGGGCGATGCGCAGCTGCTCGATGGCGCGGTTGAGCTCGTTGCGGCGGGCGTGGTACTCGGCCAGCGTGGAGTGCGACATCAGTTGGCGGCCGGTGTCGGCGTAGGCGCGCGCCAGCAGGGGCAGCAGGTCGAGGTCGCCGGGGTAGTTGCGCGTCTGCTGCTGCAGCAGCGGCATGGCCTTGGCGCCCAGAGCATTGTCGAGCAGCCAGCGCGCCTGGTCGTGGACCAGCCCGCGACTGCGCGGGAAGCGCCTGGTGGCCGACTCGTAGAAGGCCTCGGCGGTGGCGCGATCGCCGCCGGGCTGGCCGAGCAGCCGTCCCCACGCCGATTCGATGATCGCGTGGTCCGGCCACTCGCGGCGGGCGGCCTCCAGCGCGGTGCGCGACTGCTTGAGGTCGCCGGCTCGCATCAAGGCCTGGCCGAGCCCGTACTGGCGGGCTGCCTCGGGCATGCCGCGCAGACCATCGGGCTGGCGGAAGGCAGCCACCGCGTCGCGCGCCTCGCCCTCTGCGGCGCGCGCCTTGGCGCGCAGCAACTGGAAGTCGCGGTTGTCGGGGACCTGCTTGTAGCCGGTCTGCTGCGAGCGGTTCTGCATGTCGGCCATCCGCTCCTGGGTGAGCGGGTGCGTGCGCAGGTAGGCCGGCGCGTTGTTCTCGAGGAAGCGCGTGGCGTCCTGCAGGCGGGCGAAGAAGCCGGCCATGCCCAAGGGGTCGAAGCCGCCGCTGACCAGCATCTGGTAGCCCAGGCGGTCGGCCTCGCGCTCGTTGTCGCGGCTGAAGTTGAGCGCGCTCTGCATGGCCACCGCCTGCGGCACGGTCATGGCCGCTGCCGCGAGTTCGGGGCTGGAGCGCGCCGCCAGCAGGGCGACCGCCAACGACAGCAGCATGGGCACCGAGTTGGACTGCTGCTTCTCGAAGAAGCGCGCGATGTGGCGCTGGGTCACGTGCGAGATCTCGTGGCCCATCACCCCGGCCAGCTCGGACTCGTTCTGCGCCGAGCGCATCAGGCCAGTGTGCACGCCGATGAAACCGCCGGGCAGAGCGAAGGCGTTGATGCTGCGGTCGCGAACGGCGAACACGGTGATCGGTGTCGACTTGTCGGGCGAGCCCGCCAGCAGGCGGTCGGCCAGCTCGTTGAGGTACTGCACCATCTCGACGTCGCGCAGGTAACCGGGGTCGTTGCGGACGTCGGTCATGATCTGCTCGCCGAGCTTGCGCTCCATCACCGGCGAGAGCACACCAGACGAAGGATCGCCGAGATCGGGCAGCTCGATGGCCGGACTGGCCATGGCCAGCATCAGGCCGGTCAGCAGCAGCGGGAGTCGGAGTGAGGATGACGTGGCAGACACGTGACGGCGTCGGGTCGCGGGGCGCGCATGAGGGTGGTATTGCTAGGATACGTTCTCGGCGCAGGTGTTCCCCCTGCCCTCTTACACGGACACCTCATCCGGACATGGACAAGCTCACCCACTTTGACGATGCCGGACAGGCCCACATGGTCGACGTCGGCGCCAAAGCGGAGACCGCCCGCATGGCGCGCGCCGGCGGCCGCATCGTCATGCAGCCGACGACACTCACCACCATCCTCGCCGGCGACGCCAGGAAGGGCGACGTGCTGGGCATCGCCCGCATCGCCGGCATCCAGGCCGCCAAGCGCACCGGCGAGCTGATCCCGCTGTGTCACCCGCTCGGGCTGACGCGGGTTGCCGTCGAGTGGACGCCGGACGAGGCGGCAAGTGCGCTGCATGTGGAGGTGGTGGCGGAGTGCTTCGGCCGCACCGGGGTCGAGATGGAGGCGCTGACCGCCGCCAGCGTCGCCCTGCTCACCGTCTACGACATGTGCAAGGCGATCGACCGCGGCATGGTGATCGACGGCGTACGGCTGCTGGAGAAGCGCGGCGGCAAGAGCGGCGTCTGGACGGCCGGCAGCTAGACCCGGTCCGCCATCCGCTCCCAGCCGAAGCCGGCGGCGGTGACACCGTCCTGCAGGGCGGCGATGGCGGGCTCGCAATCGACGCGCAGGCCGCGCACACCCAGCTCGATGGTGCGCACCGGCTTGAGGCTGGGCAGGCTGAACAGCTTGCAGGCCGGGTGGTCACGCACCACGCGCTCCATCAGGTCGATCAGCTGACTCTCGCCGGCGCCGCTGACGCGGATCGCCAGCTCGACCTCGGGCTCGGCGCGCCACTCGGGGTAGCGCTCGGCCAGCACCCAGTCGAGCATCGGCCAGGCCATGTCGGGGAAGCCGGGGAAGAAATGGTGCTCCCCGACGAAGAAGCCGGGCACGCGGTTGACCGGGTTGGGGATGAGGCCGGCGTCGCGCGGCAGGTCGGCCATCAGCACGCGCTTGGGGTAGGCCGATTCGCCGAACTGCGCCTCGATCAGGGCCACCGCGCCGGGGTGCCGCTCCAGCGGCAGGCCGGCGGCCGTGGCGGCCGCCTGACGCGTGTGGTCGTCGGGTGTGGCGCCGATGCCGCCGAACGAGAACACCAGGGCGTTGCTGGCCATGCTGCGGCGCAGTTCGTCGATCAGCCGCTCGCGATCGTCACCCAGGTAGAGCGCCCAGGACAGCGCCAGGCCGCGGGCGCGCAGGGTGGCGATGACATGCGCCAGGTGGCTGTCCTTGCGCTTGCCCGAGAGGATCTCGTCGCCAATGATGAAGGCGCCTATGGGGCGCATGGGTGTGTTCTGGCTCATACCGCATTGTCTCCGAATCAGCCCTGATCTATCGGCACCCAATCGCCCTCGCCCACCACAAGCCCGGCACGCACCCTGCGGTCTGGCCAGATGGCGGCGACCGCGCGCCGGTACGCCTGAACCTGGTTGCGGTAGGTCGCCATCGTCTGCTCGTCCAGGCCACCACTCTTGTAATCGACCACCCAGGCCTCGCCCGGGGCCAGCACCAGCCGGTCGATACGCCGCTGGCTACCGTCCGCGTCGATCAGCGGAAACTCGTTGAAGGCCGCCTCATAGCCTGCCGGGTCGAACAGATGCGCGAGATGAGCCTGAGCAAGCCATGCCCTGGCGCGCGCCAGCGGCCCGGCCAGCGTCGCGGCATCGACACCGAGCAGCTGCGCCAGCGCCTCTTCGTCGCGGGGCGCGGCCGGTGGTGCCAACCACTGCATCACCGCATGCACCAGCAGGCCGTCCCGCTGCGCATCACTAATCTCGGCCGGCGGATCGCGACGCTGGCCGACCGGCTGTTGGAGCACCGGCACAGGCAGGGCCGCAGGGGCAACGGGCACGGTACCTTGCCCGCCCGACGCACCAGCCCCCGCACCCGCACCACCGGACGGGCGTCGGGGCGCTGCGTTGAGCGGCTCGATGCCCAGTTCGGCGCACCGCAGCGCCACCTCGGCGTACCAGTGGTTGGCCGCGGGCCTGCGGCCGACCGATGCGCTGATACCGAACGCCTGCCGGCAACGCGTCAGCGCGACGTAGAGCAGGTTGAGCATCTCGCGGCTCGCGTGTTCGCGGTTCTGGTCCAGATGCTGCAGCAAGGCCGCCGGCCCACGCAGGGGGCCCTCGCTGGCGAAGCGGCAGCCGACCCAGGCCGGGCGCGGGCTGCCCGGATGCCAGTTGACCAGCGCGCCGGCGCCGTCGCCGCGCCCCTTGGCCGCGGCATCGGCCAGCCAGACCATCGGCCACTCGAGCCCCTTCGCCGAGTGGACGGTGAGCAGCCGCACCGCGTCTGGGCTCTCGAGCGGCGGCGCGATCGCCGGTGCGGCATCCGACTCGCGCGTGCGCAGGTCCTGCAGACGGGCGAGGAACGCAGCGACGCCCGGCTGGCGGCCACCGTCCATGTCCAGCGCCAGGTTGAGGAAGGCATCCAGGTTGGCGCGCGCCACGCTGGCCATGGCGGGTGGCAGCACCGCGCAGTAGGCATCCGGCAGACCGGCCTCGTGGTAGACGCGGTCGAGCAGGTCGTGCACCGGCAGCCGCTGCGACAGCTCGCGCCAAGCGGCAAGACGGCTGCGCCAGACCGCCCAGTCGCCACCGCCTGCCGCCAGCGCCTCGAGCCCGGACCACCACGAGCCGGCATCGGCGGCGGCCGCGGCCAGGCTCGCCAGCGCCGCCGTGGGCGCGCCGAACATGGGCGAGCGCAGGGTCTGCGCCAGCTCCAGATCCGCCGACGGGTCGATCAGGCAGCGCAGCAGCGCCCGCAGGTCGCTGACCTCGAGCGTGTCCAGCAGCCCATCGCCGCCATCGCTCAGGCTGGGGATGCCCTCCTGCGCCAGCGCGCGCTCGAACACCGCGTGGTTTGCGCGCGTCCGGAACAGGATGGCGACGTCGCCGTAACGGGCCGGGCGGTCGGCGCCGTGGCCGTCCGGCACGCGCGCGCGTGCCACCCAGTCGGCGATGCAGCCCGCCACCTCGCGCGCCTCGCGGGCCCGGCTCGACTCTTCCGGGTCGCTGCGCGGCTCGGCAAGGAGGTCGCGCCAGACCAGATCGTCTGCGTCCGCGCCGGCGGCGTCCTGCTCCTGCCCATCAGCTGCGGCCTCGGCGGATGTCGCGCCCGCATCCTTCGGCGGCGGCTCGAACAGCGACAACGCCAGCACGCTGCCGTCGATGGCGCTTGCGGTGCTGTGGCTGGCAAAGCCGGCAAAATCCGGGCGGCCATCGAACACGGCGTTGACCAGATCCGTGACACGGGCCGGGTTGCGCCGGGTCTTGTCGGTGCGGCGGGTGCCGGCGCCAAAATTACCCTTGTCCTGCAGCCAGACGCGGGCGGCGTCGAACAACAAGGGCTCGGCGCCACGGAAACGGTAGATCGACTGCTTGGGGTCGCCCACCATGAATACGGTCAGGCCGGTGCCAGCATCGCGGACCGCGCTGAACCAGGCCTCCAGCGCCAGCCACTGCAGCGGGCTGGTGTCCTGGAACTCGTCGAGCAGGACGTGCCGGTAGCGGGCATCCAGCCGCGCCATCAGGTAGGCGTGGCGTTCGCCGTCGGCCAACTCCTCCACGGCGCGGTCCTCGACGTCGGCGAAGTCGATGACGCGAGCGGTCGCCTTGGCCCGCTCGTAGTGCTGCAGCAGGCGGGCCGCCAGCGGAAACAGGTCGGCGTGCAGGTCCAGCCAGTCGCGGTGCACCTGCGCCTCGCGTGCGGCGTGGCAGGCGTGCACCAGATCGATGAAGGCCGCTGCCACCGCCTCGCCAGCCTGGCCATAGGCCGTGCGGCGGGTCTTGGGAAAGGGGTTTGCGGCCACCCCGTCATCGCCCTTGAGGAACACGCGGCAGAGCGCGGTGCGCCGGCGGGCATCGGCCGGCGCCTGCAGCGCGGCGAGGATGGCGTCGCGTTGCGTCGGCCCGTGCTTGTCGGCATCGGAGAGGGCGTCGGCCAGGGCGCGCAGTCGGCCCGCGTCGCGCTGCAGCCAGGCGCCGAAGGGGTCGGCGCCGGCGGCGCAGGGAAACGCTGCCTCAAGCGCCGCCATGGCGGCAGCGGGCAGATCGGCGCGCCCGGGGTCGAGCCGGCGCAAGGCGGCGCGCTGGCGCATCAGTGACACCAGCAGGTCGCGCGTTGCGGCCGGGCTGAGGTGCCGCCACAGCCGCCGCAGCGCCGCGGCGACCGCCAGCGTGCCCTGGTCCGCACCCTCCTCGTCGTCGCCGTCGGCCGGCGCAGGCCCGGCAGCGCCGCCAGCCTCGGCCATCAGCGCCCGCCACGCCTCATCCTCGAGCGCGCCGGTGGCCTCGGCGAGGCTGCGCCCACCCTGCGGGCAGTCCAGCGGCGACGCGTCGATCAGGTCAAGGAACCACGAATGAAAGGTGTCGAGGCGCACGCCGACCGGGTCGTTGAGGACCGTCTCGTAGAGCGCGCGGGCGCGTGGCAGCAGCACTGGCAGCCGCTCGGCGGGTACACCGCGCTCGGTCAGAAACGCGGCGGCTTGATCGTCCGGGGCGCTGGCCAGCAGCCACAGCCACTCGTCGAGACGCTGCCGCATCTCGCGCGCGGCGCGGCGCGTGAAGGTGATGCCGAGGATGCTCCGCGGCTGCGCGCCATCCAGCAAAAGGCGCACAATACGGCTGACCAGAAGCCAGGTCTTGCCGCTGCCGGCGCAGGCCTCCACCACCCAGCTGGAAGTCGGCTCCAGGGTGTCGAGGGTGTCGTTGATCGGCGGTAAGGAAGCGGTCATGCGGGGGTGCCAGAGTCGGGCGGTTTTGCAGGGGGCTCGGCACGCAATGCTACCGGCTCCCCAGCACCGCCGCCTCGCTTCGACTGCGTTCCCGTCACCATCACGGAAGGCCCCATGACCCGCAAGATCATCCCCGCCACCCTGATCGCCGGAGACGGCATCGGGCCCGAGATCATGGACGCCACGCTGGCGGTCCTGGATGCGGTGGAGGCGCCCTTCGAGTGGGACCGGCAGATCGCCGGAATGGGCGCGCTCAAGGACACCGGCGACCCGCTGCCGCAGGCCACGCTGGACAGCATCCGCCGTACCCGGCTGGGCCTCAAGGGCCCGCTCGAGACGCCGTCCGGCGGCGGCTTCCGCTCGATCAACGTGCGCCTGCGCGAGGCCTTCAAGCTGTACGCCAACATCCGCCCGGCGCTGACCATCATCCCCGGCGGCCGCTACGACAACATCGACCTGGTCATCTGCCGCGAGAACCTCGAGGGCCTCTACATGGGCTTCGAGAACTTCATCGCCATCGACAACGACCCGCACGCGGTGGGCATGGCGACCGGCGTGAACACCCGTCAGGGCTCGCGCCATATTCTGGAATACGCGTTCGAGTACGCCATCGCCAACGGCCGCAAGAAGGTCACGGTGGTGCACAAGGCCAACATCATGAAGGCGTTGACCGGCATCTTCCTGGAGACCGCCCGCGAGATGTACGAGGCGAGCTACAAGGGCAGGATCGAGTTCGAGGAGGTCATCGTCGACGCCTGCGCCATGAAGCTGGTGATGAACCCGTGGCAGTTCGATGTGCTGGTCACCACCAACCTGTTCGGCGACATCCTCTCGGACCTGACATCGGGCCTGGTCGGCGGCCTGGGCATGGCACCGGGCGCGAATATCGGCGCCGATGCAGCGATCTTCGAGGCGGTGCACGGCAGCGCGCCGGACATCGCCGGCAAGGGCATCGCCAACCCCATCGCGCTCATTTTGGCCAGCGCCATGATGCTCGACCACGTTGGCCTGCAGGACAAGGCCACCCGCGTGCGCAAGGCGGTGGGCGAGACGCTGAATGTCGACAAGATCCGCACCGGTGACCTTGGCGGCAAGGCCAACACCCGCGAGTTGACCGATGCGCTGGTGCGGCGGGCCAGAAACGGCTAATATCGCGGCCCTCGGGGCGTAGCGTAGCCTGGTATCGCGCCTGCTTTGGGAGCAGGAGGTCGGAGGTTCAAATCCTCTCGCCCCGACCAGGCGCCGAAGCAGGTTACGCAGACTGCCCGTAGCTCAACCGGATAGAGCACCGGCCTTCTAAGCCGGGGGTTACAGGTTCGACTCCTGTCGGGCAGGCCAGTCTCTTCCGTGCAGTGCCAGTTGTAGATCGTTGGTCCAGTGGTGGCTGTAGCTCAGTTGGTAGAGTCCCGGATTGTGATTCCGGTTGTCGTGGGTTCGAGTCCCATCAGCCACCCCACAAACACCATCAACAACAAAGACTTACGTCAACCCAAACCCTGGGGCGACGTGGCGAGGATGTTGAGCATGCTCCCATTTGCTCAACGGCACTCGGACAGTCTCGCGCAACGTCCGAACCATCCTCTCTTCACTGAACCGGGACTTCCTCAACAAGCCCCTCCTCATCGGCAGAAGCCATCCTCTCAAGTTTCAACTGGCCCGAAAATCCTGGGTCAGGTCAGGGGCAGGCCACTCTTGGCCCCCATCAATTTATATCCTCAAACTGATTTAAATTTAGAAGCGATGAGAAGATCTCATTGTTCTCGAACATCGTGACGAAGCCCATTGTGCAGGAAAAGGCAATGCTGAATAGCATGACCGAACACAGCAGTGCGCGGTAGTTAGCGGGGTGGCATAATGCAATTGCAATTTGCGTCAACACACCGAAAAATCCCAGGACAACCAGCTTATACATAGCCAGGTGGGCTTTGTTGGCCTCTAGCCGTTCAAATCTGGCAGAGCGCAATTGAACCAAGGCTTTCAAGAATTCAGCCTGCACCACATTGTTAGAAAAATTCGCCGGATCGATCGCTGTTTTAAATAAAGCCTCGATTTCCGATGTGGATTGAATATCAACCCTACCAGTATTCTCGATGGTTTTTTCTGTAGCATTTTCTCTGTCAGTATAAGCGTGCAATAAGTCGCCGACGCGCAGATCCGATCTGTCCATGGCTTGCGAGATTCGCAAGAGCGTTCGCATCGCGTTGGCTTCAGAGGTGATTTGTGCATTGGCTTTGCTGACTCTTTGCCAAACGTCACCCGCAGTGAGGCTTGCAAACAACCCGAATAACAAAGCCAATGCAGCAAAATAGGGGCCAACGACGCCTTTAACTTGATATACAGAGCTATCGAGCCGATTAAAGCCGTACACCACTAGGGCACCACTCAGGAGTGGAAATAGAACCGCGATCGCTTGTTCCATGATTTTTTTCTCCTAAAAAAGGAACGTCTCCGCGAAGGGCTATTATTTTTATGCTAATCCTGTATTTACAATATATAATTTATATTTAACGCCCTCTCAATCTGGATGACCCGCCAAGTTTCGTCGGCCCATTCATTCCTGAGAAATGCCCCCCGAATCTCTCCGATTTAAGGTGTCGGACGAACTTGGAAAAGTTTTTCTTGAGGGCAATTCCCCGATTTAAAAAAAGCCACTGCGATGAGTGGCTTTCTTTGATTTTGTACTTAAGCCGGGCTACTTTCCGCCCCAAGTAAGTGAGTTAAAAATTGTTGTAGATGAAGCCTTGGTCACCTTGCATTTTTTTAACCAAGCATCAAACTTAGGCCAATCTTTCCAATCGGGTGTTTTGGCAAAATGGTCTTCAACGCCCGCAGATGACTCATAGGTTTCAGACAGTATAAAGATTTTATTCCCGGTCGACTTTGATTTTAAGTCTGTTGGATTTGTGAGCTCATCCATTTCTGAAACATCATAACTCAGCAGAGCTTTCGGTCCTGTTCTACTGTGTGTAGCCTTCATCCACGCCGCGTGTGAAAGAAACAATTGTTTACCTTCCTGAGCCAGACCAGCGGGGGCTACTATTGTAAAGGTCAGCTTGGTTTTGCCCATAGTATCTTGATCACCGGCATGTGAGACACTTGTTAATCCCAAAAAAAGCACAATAAATAACATTTTTTTGTAAATCATCATTTGCTCCAGTTTTTAACTTTTAAAGGGGAACCGCCCAGTTACGCTACCCCCTTCTCCCGCGTAAAACAAGTAGATGTCTTCCACACACCTCTATCCGCGCCACCCAGAGTCCGCCCAACCAAGCCCTCTACATCACGGACGAATACTCTCAAGATCCCTTGCCGGGCGATTGGAGCTGGTAGAGCAACGGCCTGTGAACCCTTGTGTCCCTTGCTCGAGCCCAGGCCGGGGGCCAAAAGATTCAAGCGCTAGGCCCGAGCAGAGGGGTTTGGGCTTTTTGTTTTCCTCCGACTCGGGCACATATCAAGAGGTCTGCGCGCTACTTGGTCGCCAGCCGCCAGGTGCCGTCCCACTCCGCCGGCGGGTCGCGCAGCAGTTGCCAGCAACGCGCCAGCAGTGTCTTGGTCGGGCCATCGTCGGGAGCAATGCTTAGGCAGGTCGCGAAGTGAGTCTGCGCCGCGCGCCAGTCGCCAGCGCGGTATCGTTCAAGCCCGCGACCGTAGGCCTCGACTAGCCCCTCGGCCAGCGGTGACGCGCTGCCGGCTACGCCGAGCAGCTCGAATACGACCACCGGCTCGGTCTTGCCAACCACCGACAGCGAGTCGATCTCGCGCACCTGGATCGCAGCGCCAGCCATACGGCGCGTGTTCTCGTCGATAAGTACTCGCGTGTCGTAGACCTTGTTTGCCCCCTCCAGCCGCGAGCCGAGGTTGACCGTGTCACCCATCACCGTAAAGCTGCGCGAGGTATCTGAGCCGATGCTGCCGACGATGGCGTCTCCGCTGGCTAGCCCGATACGCATGCCGACGTCGCGCACGCCCTTGCGCAGGCCGATCAGGTCGGGTACCCGCGCGCGGAAGGCGTCAAGCGCCTCCAGTTGCGCAGCCACAGCGAGGCAGGCGTCAGCTGCCTGGCTGGCCGTCGGCGAAAAAGGCGGCGACCAGAATGCCATTATGGAGTCGCCGATGTACTTGTCGATGACACCGTTGTGGGCACGGATCGGCTCAGACATCACCGAGAAGTATTCATTGATGAAGCCGACCAAGCCTGCCGGGCTGAGCAGCTCGGCCAGCGTGGCGAAGGCGACCAGGTCGGAGAAGTAGACGGTCACCACCTGCTTCTCACCTGCGGGCACTCCCTCGGCGCGACCGCTGATGAGGTTCTCCACAATGCGTGGGTCGATGTACTGGCCGAAAGTCTCCTTGATGCGTTGCTTGTGCCGATAGAGCGACATGTGCGTGCCGATGCGAGCCTTGGCGATAGCCGGGCTCACTGGCTTGGTGATGTAGTCGACCGCGCCCATGGCCAGACCGAGTGCCTCGTCCTCGCTGTCTGACTTGGCGGTGAGGAAGATCACCGGGATCTGCGCCGTGGCCGGGTTGGCCTTGAGTTGCCGGCAGACCTCATAGCCATCCATCTCCGGCATGACGATATCGAGCAGGATGAGGTCCGGCGGCGGCTCGCTGAATGCGATCTTCAGCGCGCGCTCGCCGTTGGTCGCCGCCTTGACGGTGTACTCCTGCTGAAGCAGACCACTCATCAGCGTGACGTTGGCAGGCGTGTCGTCGACAACAAGGATGATGGGCCGGGCAGTGTCGATCATGCGTTCTCGATGTCTCGGCTAGGGGGCGGTAGGGGTCTGAACAAGCCCGGATGAACGGTTCAACTGCCGCGGAAGGCGGCCAGCGCCGCCTCGAAATCGTAACCGTCAATGGCTTGGCGGAGCGCTTCGAAGCGCATCGGACCGAGTTGTGCCCGGAGCGCGCCTGCGTGTTCATCGATAAGGCCGGCAGCAGCGGTGTCGTCGCTGGCAAGAAGGGCCTCGACCCGGCGCAGCAGCACCGGGTCGGGCGAGTCGTTGGCAGTGGCCCCGTGCGCTGCCGCGTTGCCCTCGGGAACGGCTGGCACCGCGGCCGGCATCGTCGTCAGCGCGCCCTCGATGCAGGCGACCAACGATGCCAGATCGGCCGCCAGCATCGCCAGCGCGAGTGGCTCGGGGTCTTGCCCAGCGGCAAGCCGCGCCTCTAGCGCGCCCGCGGCGGACTCCAAGGCGCCGGCGCCGATGGTCCCCGCGCTACCCTTGAGCGAATGCGCGGCGCGTACCGCCGCCGCGCGGTCGCCGGCACCCAGCGCCGACCGCACGGCATCGACACTGCTGGCCATGTCGCGCACGAAGATGGCGAGCAGCTTGCGGTAGAGCGCCGGCTTGCCGCCGGCGCGGCGCAAGCCGAGGCTGGAGTCGATACCGGCAACGCCGAGCATCTGGGATGATGGCACCGTGCTGCCATACCCGGCGTCGGCGGCAAGCACCGGCAGCGCCGGGGGACGCAGCCACCGTTGCAGGGTGGCGTAGAGCTGCGGTGGGTCGATCGGCTTGCTGATGTGCGCGTCCATGCCTGCCTCGGCGCACCGTCGGCGGTCGGCCTCGGACGCGTTGGCGGTCATGGCCAGAATCGGCAACTCAGCGGTGCTGAAGCGCTCGCGAAGCGCCCGAGTAGCGGCGAGGCCGTCCATCTCCGGCACCTGCATGTCCATCAGGACCAAGTCGTAACGGCGCGAGAGCGCCATCTCCAACGCCTCGCGACCATTGGTCGCAACCTCCACCACCAACCCCTCGTCAGCCAGCAGTTCGCAGGCGATCTGCTGGTTTAGCAGGTTGTCCTCGGCGAGAAGGATGCGCGCGCCGCGCACCGCAGCGAAGCCGCTGATGTCAGGCGCCGCGGACACGATAGAGCCGGCTCGGGTCGATGCTGTCGAGGTCACCGGCGGAAACACCGAACGGGTCCAGATGGCGCGCGTTGACGTGTATCAGCCGCCCGTCATCACGACGCATGATGCAAAAGGCGATCGGACTGGCATCGAGGGCGGCGCGATAGATCTGCATGGCTCAGGTCGGGCGGAAATGAAGTGAGTTTAATGCCAATTGGCTGCCACGACCGGCCCAGCGGCTAGCCTCGCCGATGCGCTCGTCGCGAGATAGGTTCATCGCCAGCGCGCCAGCAGCGCAGCTGCCCCCAGCGAACATCACGCCGACCGATGCGAACAATGACTTCTAATCCGTTCGAACCTGGTTTGTCGTGGGTTCGAGTCCCATCAGCCACCCCACCCCATCCATTGCGGCCCGGCCAGCAGTAACGCCAGCGCCGCCCCCACCAGCCAAGGCCCCAGCGGAAAGTTCTGCGCCAGACGCGTGCGTCCCACCATCGGGCGGAGCAGGTGCCAGGCCGAGCCGGCCAGGGTGCCACCGACCAGCACCAGCATCGCCGCCTGCGGACCCAGCCAGGCACCGATGGCGGCCAGCAATTTGAGATCGCCAAAACCCAGCGCCTCGACGCCGCGCAGGTTGAACCAGGCCAGCTCCAGCGCACGCAGCGGCAGGTAGCCCAGCACCGCGCCACCGATGGCCAGTTCCGCGCCCACCGTGCGCGTCGCCGGGTGCAGCTGCGCGAGCAGTCCCAGCCACAGCAGCGGCAGCGTGAGCACGTCGGGCAGCAGGCGCGTGATGCGGTCGATCGCCGCCAGCCACACCAGCACCCAGGCAAAGCCGATCAGGACCCAGGTCTGCGCTGATGTGCCGTAGCGCCAGTCCAGCGCAAAGCCCAGCGTGGTCATGGACAGCGCCACGACGGCGCCATCCGCCGAGGTGACGATGCGCTGCAGCGCCTTGATGACGCCGGCCGGGTAGTGGTTCATCGCGTCACCCCGCTCATGGCGAACCCAGGAACTGCGGAAGCCTGATCATCGCCGGGCCAAGGATGACCACCAGCAGCGACGGGAAGATCAGCAGGATGAGTGGGAACAGGATCTTGAGCGGGACCTTCGCCGCCAGCTCCTCGGCGCGCTGGATGCGCTTTACCCGCATGAAGTCGGCGTGGACGCGCAGGGCATCGCCCAGGCTGGTGCCAAACCGTTCCGACTGCACCAGCATGGCGACCAGGTTGTTGATGTCGTCCAGCCCGCAGCGCGAGGCGAGATTGTGCAAGGCGTCCACCCGGCGTGCGCCGGCGCGGATCTCCAGCGCAGCCAGGTGGAACTCCTCGGCCAGGGCCGGGTTGCGGCCGGCGATCTCGCGCGAGACGCGGTTGATGGCCGCGTCCAGCGCCAGTCCCGATTCCACGCAGACCAGCAGCAGGTCGACCATGTCCGGCAAGCTCTCGCGGATCTGCTCGCGGCGAGCACGGATGCGCAACTCGAGCAGCAGAGTGGGCAGGAAGTAGCCAGCCACCGCCATGACGAACGCGGTCAGTGCCAGCGCCGTGCCCGACAAAGAAGCCCCCAATTGCGGCAGCACCAGAACCGCCAGCAGCGGCAGCAACAGCGTCAGCGCGGTGCGCGCTGCGTAGTAGCCCAAGGGCGCGCGCTCACCACGCAGACCCGCCGTAGCCAGACGCAGGCGCAGTTTCGAATCGTGGAGCCGGCGGTCGGGTGCCGACAGGTTCGATAGCGCCGCGACCACCCGCGCGACGCGCCGCCCATACGGCTGCGTACCTGACGCCTGCGGCAGACGCGGGCGACCGCTGAGTTGCGCCAGACGGGCGCCGAGGCGCCGGTCGCGCCACAGCAGCGCGGCGCTGACGGTAAGCATCACCACCGCAAGGAATGCGGCGGATACCGATACGGCGAACATCATCTGGGCAGTGTTCATGGGGGTCTCCTGGGGTGCCGCTCAGACGCGGATACGCACCAGCACCTGGATCCAGATGCTGCCGACCAGCATCATCACCAGCATCACGGCGACGGTCTGGCGGCCCTCTGGCGTGGTCCAGAGCAGCGACATGTATTCAGGGTTGATGAAGTTGAGGATGGCGCCGAGGACGAACGGCAGCGCCGTCATCAGCACCGCCGACAGGCGCCCCTCAGAGGACAGCGCGCGCACCTTGCCGGCCAGCTTCATGCGCTCGCGGACGGTGCCCGCAAGTCCGCCGAGCAGCTCGGCGAGGTTGCCGCCGGTCTCGCGCTGGATCGAGACCGCGACGACGAAGAAGTCGAGGTCGCGGCTATCGACACGCGCCGCCATGCGCGACAGCGCCTCGCCGAGCGGCACGCCAAAGTTGACCTCCTCGAAGACGGTGCCGAACTCGGCCGCCACCGGGTCGGAAAGCTCGCTGGCGACCATGCCCAGCCCGGCCATCAGGCCGTGGCCGGCACGCAGCGCGCGGGCGATGAAGTCGAGCGCCTCGGGCAGCTGCGCCTCGAAGCGCGCCCGCCGGCGCGCGGCGCGCAGATATAGCCAGGCGAGGGGAGCACCCACCGCGCAGACGACGGCGAGCAACACGCCGGGCCAGCCAGCCTGCAGCAGCAGACCGGCGATCAGCCCGACCAACGCCAAGAGGGCCAACAAGCCCAGCAGTTCCACCAGGTGCCGGGTGCTGCCAGAGCGCAGCAACAGCAACTCGAGGCCACGCAGCAGCGGGGTCTGGCGAGCGCGCTGGAGCATCGCCGGCAGGCGCAGCTCGATGCTGCGTGCCAGTTCGGCCGCCATCGCCGTGGCGGGACGCTCGAGCACCCGCCCGATCTGCCGCTCGAGCGCGCGCGCACGCTTGCCGAAGCGCAGTTCGAGGACACCGGCCAGGGCCAACACCCCGACCACCCCGGCGAGGAAGGCCAGCCCCACCGCCACCATCAGCCACGTGTTCTGTTGCATGACGCCTCCTCAGGTCTGCCGAGGCGTGGGGTCGAACATCCCCTCGCCGAGCTGGATGCCATAGCGCGCCAGGCGCTCGACCAGAACCGGTCGCACCCCGGTGGCGCGGAAGCTCCCCTGCACCCGGTCGTCGCTGCCGATGCCGGTCTGCTCGAAGGCGAACAGCTCGTGGCTGGAGATGACGTCGCCCTCCATGCCGGTGATCTCGTGCACGCTGGTCACCTTGCGGCTGCCATCAAACAGCCGCGCCGTCTGCACCACCAGATTCACCGCCGCACTGATCTGCTGGCGCATCGCCTTGGGCGGCAGGTTGCCGCTACCCATGCCGATCAGGTTCTCCAGGCGCAACAGAGCCTCGCGCGGGCTGTTGGCGTGGATGGTGGTGAGAGAGCCGTCGTGGCCGGTGTTCATGGCCTGCAGCATGTCGACCACCTCGGGGCCGCGGACCTCGCCCAGAACGATGCGGTCAGGCCGCATCCGCAGGCAGTTGCGCACCAGGGCGCGCATCGGGATCTCGCCACGGCCCTCGATGTTGGGTGGCCGGGTCTCCATGCGCACCACATGCGGCTGCTGCATCTGCAGCTCGGCGGTGTCCTCGATGGTGACGATGCGCTCGCTGTGCGGGATGAATCCCGACAGGATATTGAGCAGCGTGGTCTTCCCGGAGCCGGTCCCGCCAGAGATGACGATGTTCACCCGCGCGCGAACCACCGCGGCAAGAAAGGCCGCCATGTCCGGGGTCAGCGTGTGGAAGGCGAGCAGGTCGTCCATGCGCAAGGGCGTGACCGAGAAGCGCCGGATCGACAGCGCCGGCCCGTCGAGGGTGACCGGCGGGATCACCGCGTTCACGCGCGAGCCGTCTGGCAGCCGGGCGTCCGCCATCGGGCTCGACTCGTCGATGCGGCGGCCGATGCGCGAGACGATCTTGTCGATGATCTTGCGGACGTGGTCGTCGTCGTTGAAGCGGGTCTGCGTGAGCTCGATGCGCCCGCCCCTCTCGACGTAGACGCGGTCGCAGCCGTTGACCATGATCTCGGTGATGGTGGGGTCGGCCAGCAGCGGCTCCAACGGCCCCAGGCCGAGGATCTCGTTCTGCAGCTCGGAGACCAGCGCGCGTCGCTCCGCGCTGTTGACCGGCAGCGCATCCTCTTCGATGAGCCGGCCGACGATGTCGCTGAGCTGCTCGCGCAGCTGGTCGGCCGGCAGGTTCTCGGCGGCGGTCAGGTCGATACGGCCCAGCAGCCGCTGGTGCAGCCGCGTCTTCAGCGCATAGAAGGCGTCATCGCGTGCGCGCAGACCGGCAACCGGGGCCGGGGCGGGCGGGTTGGCGATACCTGCAGGTGACGGTCCGCCGCCGCCATTCATCAGCGGACCGTAGTCCCACGCGCTCAGGCCGCGCGCCAGAGTTGCTTGAAACTGCTCCACAAGGACTCCTCGACAGGATGGATACCGGACAGGTCTGCCGCCCAGTGGCGGATGGCCCGACTGAATGCGCTGGCGGGCGCGGTGACCAGCACCGGTACGCCCTCCAGCAAGGACTGGCTGACGCCCTCGGACTCCTCGGCGATCTCGCGCAACACCGGTAAACCCAAGGTCGCGGCGAAGCGCGTCACCGGAACCTCAGGGTTCGCCGTGACCCGGTTGGCGACCAGGCCGACCCGCGAGGTGTCGCGGCCCATGCCCTGCCACATGCGCAGCACCTTGGCAGCGCGCCGCAACGACGCGATATCGGGGGTGGCCACCAGCAGCAACTGGTCGAAGTGCCCGAGCAGGCTCAGGCTGACCGGGTCGGTGCCACTCCCCAAGTCGACGATGACGAACCGATAAGACTGCGATGCGAGGGTGAGGAGCCGCCCGACCAGTGGCGGCTTGACCTCGATGAAGCGCCCGAACTCGGCGGGCGACGTGATCAGCCGAAGCTGCTCGCCCACCGGGTGGCTGAGGGTGTCGAGCAGGGTGGCGTCGAGGCGGTCGATCTGCGCCAGCACATCGGCCAGGTCGTGATGTGGCTGCTCGCTGGTGAGGTGGATCTCGAGGTCACCAAACGGCAGCGACAGGTCCAGAGCCATCACCCGCGTGCCCGGGCAGCGCGAAAGTGCTGCGGCGAGGTTGGCAGCGATGCAGGTAGCGCCATCGCCGCCCTTGGCCGAGATCAGGCCGATGGTGCGCACCGCGTCGGCCGGCAGCGACGCCCGGCGCAGGCGCTCACGAACCCGCCCGATCAGTGCGTTGAGGTCGGCAACGCCCAGCGAACCGACGATGTCGGCGGCACCGGCCTGCATCAACTGCACCACCTGATCCGCTGGTGGCGCGGCGAGCACCGGCACCACCGCGCACTGCGGCGCGCTGGCGTTACACGATTCCAGAGCAGCCAGCAGCCGTCCGTCCGCCCGATAGCCGCTGAGCAGCACCAGGTCGGCATCGCGCGCGATCTCTGGGGGGAAACCGATCAAGTCGGCAAGCACCTGGCAGCGCAGGCTGTCGTCGGCGGTCAGGCCGGGGGCCGGGGTCGCCGCCAACGGCGTGCTGGAGACAATGCTGATCCTCATACGGGTGGGCTCCTCATCGCACCAGCGCCGGGGGTGCCGGTGTGCCATAGAAACTGGACCCGCCCGGCAACACACCGCCCGGGAAATCGCTCAGGGGGACGAACTGGCCGAAGATGGCCTTGGTGTTGCCGCCCACCGAGTTGGTGACGCGGAATGGGGCGAAGGCGACGATGGTCTGGTAGCCCTTGGCCAGGCTGTTGACCACCGGCACCAGATAGGTCTTGGGAAACACCACACTGCCGTAGATGTTGTTGGCGACGCCGGAGCTGTTGATGTAGGTACGGTCACCCACCTGCATGGCGAGTTCGTTCCCGCTGCTCAGGAGTTGTATGACCCTCAACTCATCGACGCCCTCGAATACCGTCCACTGCCCAGAATTGCAGGCGCCGTACTGGTTCTGCGAACCGATGCGCAACTCGTAGGGGTTATTGGGGTTGTAGTAGGGCGAGCTGGGCGAGACCGGCTTGGGCGTGCCGGTGGCGGAGTCCCAGAACAGGTCGAACATGCACTTGTTGATGGCGGTCGGCAGCATGGTGCCGGCCTGCACGCCACCCGGCGCCGACTGCATGGCCACTGCGGTTGCGGTGACGTTCTGCAGGGTCTGGCCGAAGAGGGGCGCAAAGAACAGGCTGATCGGGCCGCCATTGACCTGACCGTTGGCGGTGCCGTCGCGTGCCACGGTGACGCGCAGCGCCGGCGCCCAGCTGCCACCAGTGGGCTGCGTGGTGCCCGGCGCAAAGCCGCTGCCGCCCGAGCCAGTGGTGGCCAGGTTCCAGTAGCCAGACTCCACACCCGCGTCGTTGAGCGGCGCTCCGGCCGCAGCATTCTGCGTCACCGTGTTGCGGACGCGCAGGGCAGCCCCGGACCAGTCGATGGCGCCGCTGCTCAGCAGGCCGTTGGCACCGGCCAGGGCGCCCGCCTCGGCGGCGCGGCGCAGCTCGTCCTTGACCAGCATGATGCGGCCGACATCCACCGCCAGCGCGACGATGCCCAGCAGCACCGGCAACATCAGCGCGACCATCACCATCACGCTGCCGCGCTGCTGCTCCGACAACCGGGGTGCCCACCTTTGTCGTTCCATGTTTCTACTCCGCGCGCATGGTGGTGGAGGCCGTCAGCGTGATGCCGTTGGAACCACCAAAAGGGTCGATGAAGCCGGTCAGGCCGAGGAAGGTGAACGGGTACGTCACGGTCACCCGCAGCGTGTTGCCGCTGACCAGTGCGGCCGGGTCGGTGCTTAGGCTTACGGTGCAGACGCGGCTGTTGTTGAAGGCCACCAGGTTCTGGCTGCAGTAGCTGGTCGCCACCGACTGCACCTGCGCCGAGGTGGGCCGCAAACCGACGCCGCGGTAGACCGTGCCCTGGCGGGCGGCCTCGCGGCTGGCGTTGGTGATCACCACCTTGTCAAGGATGGCGAGGCCAAAGCCCACCGTGCCGAACACCACCAGCAACAACAGCGGCAGAACCAGTGCGAACTCGACCATCGCCAGCCCGGACTGGGCCGCCGCCGGGCCGCGCCGCCGCCCGGCGGCGCGCCGGCACAACGCCAGCGCAGAGCTCATCGGTTGCCTGCTGGCGTGATCAGCACACCGGCCGGAGCCATCGGCCCACTGCCCTTGCCGTAGCCGCTACCCGGCGCCGGCGGCGTGACGCCCTCGGGCAGCTCGCTGGCCAGCGGCCGCAGGCCATCGTCGCGGTCGGCGCGGTTGATGCGCTGCGCATCCTTCGCGGCGTTCAGCGCCTTGCCAAAGGTTGGCGACGGCGTGTCCATCTGCGTCGCGGTGCAGCCGCCGAGCAGCATCAGTGCCGTTGCCAGCAGCAGGCTGCGCGATGGGTTCCGGGAAATGCGGGGGTCGTTGGTGCGGGTCATTTGCTCTCTCCCTTGCCGCTCTCGAGCTTGCCGTCGAAGAAGAACTCCTTCGGCGTGGGGGGCGTGAAGTTGTCGGTGGGCAGGGCCGGGACGTCGTCGGTCGGCTTGACCAGACTCGGGCTGACGATCACCACCAGCTCGGTCTTCTCGGCGATGAACTGGCTGCTGCGGAACAGCGCGCCCAGCACCGGCACGTCACCCAGCACCGGGAATCGCTTGATGCTCTGCGTGATGTCGTTGCGCAGCAGGCCGCCGATCACCAGGCTCTGGCCGTCGCGCAGCTGCACCGTGGTGGAGACGTTGCGCTTGTTGATGCGCGGCAGGATCAGGCTGGTGTTGCCGACGCTGTAGGTCACCCCCTCGCTCGACACGTCAGACACCTCGGGTGCAACGCGCAGGCTGATACGGCCGTTGTCGAGCACGGTGGGGACGAACTTGAGGCTGATACCGAACGGGTACTCCTGCAGCCCAGGCGCCTGCCCCAGCGCTGCCGGGGTCGGCAAAAAGATCACCCCGCCCGCCAGGAAGCTGCCCTCGTGACCGCTCACCGCGACGATGGTCGGCTCGGCGAGGATCTTGATCAGGCCGTTGCGCTTCTCGGCGTCGATGTCTAGCCCGCGCAGGGTGAGTGCGCCAGCAGCAGTGGGCTGACCCAGTGCGCCGCCTGCCAGGAAGCCGGTGAGGATGCTCCAGCGCAGGTCGCCACCGCTGCCGCCGCGCGCGCTCAGTTGCGCGCCCAGCTTGTCCAGCAGCGTCTTGGAGATCTCTGCCACGCGCACCTCGAGCATCACCTGCTGCGGATCGCGGATGCGCATGCGGTTGATCACCTGCACCGCCACCAGTTGCGCGTTGACCATGGCGTTGCTGCTCATGGTGGCCGCTGTGGCAGCCGTGGCACCCGGCCCGGTGGTCGTGCTGCCGTCGGCGCTACGCAGCACCAGAAGCAGCTGCCGGTTCAGGCTGCGGACGAAGGCCTCCGCGTACTCCACCGCCTGATTGGCCACCAGCACGTCGGAGACGTTGCCGGCCAGCACCACCGAGCCGCTGACGCTGGAGACCTCGACCGGCTGACCGGGTAGTGCCTTTTCCAACGCCTGGCGCAGCGGCACCAGGTCGATGTCGACGCTGACGCTGACCGAGCGCGCCGGGCCGTTCTTGCCCCAGATGACCAGGTTGGTGCTGCCGACTGACTTGCCGAGCAGGTAGATCTGCGTTGGCGAGAGGATGACGTAGTCGAGCACGCGCGGGTCGCCCACGGCGATGCGCGAGACCGGCGTGTTGAAGTCCATGACCTCGGCGTGGCCGACCACGGTGCTGACGTGGCGTGCCTCGACGTTGGCGGCAGCCAGGCTGCCGACCGGCGCCAGCAGAAGCGTGACCAGAAAGATGACGATGGTTCTCATTGCGGGCCCTCGCTGACGGTGCTGCGGCGGGTGCCGCGGATCTCCTCAAGGGTCACCGTGGTGCCCCCGGAGGTGCTGCTCGGTGACAACGAGGAAGGCTTTGCGGGTACCGCAGGCCCCGTGCGCGCTGGCCGCGGTCGCTGTGCGGTTGCGGCTGCCAAGGCGGCATCCGGCGAAGACAGCCCGCCATCTGCAGCCCACGCACCGGCCACCAGATCACCCAGACGGACGCCGCCCGGTCGGCCAGACGCCAACGCAGGCTGGTTGTCGAACTCGTTGCGCAGGACCAGCGAGAGAGTGCCGACCGTGCGCGCAAGATCCAGCGCCTCGGCCTCGGCCGGGCTCAGCTCCAGGGTGACCGCATTGACCAGCTTGGGCTTGGACGGATCGGCCCAGGTGTCCTGCGCCGCCGCCAGTACGCGGACACGGCTCAGGACGGTGCGCGAGAATGGTTTCTCGCTGTTGTCGCGGGCGCTGACGATGACGTCGACGAAACTGCCAGGCAGCGCGAAACCGGCCACGCCGACGACGTCGTTGACGCGTACCGAGACCGCACGCTTGCCCGGCGTGATGATGGATGACAGGCCGCCGCGGGCGTCGGTAGGCGCCAGACGGGCCTCGGTGACCGGCTCGCCGGGTTGCAGGGCGCTACGGACAACGCGCCCGGAGACCGCACCGACATCGGCAAAACCACCCACCGGCCGGGATAGCACCGGCCATTCGGAGACACGGAGCTGCAGGGGGTTCAGCCGGGTACCCGGCTCGATCGCCTCACCGGCAACGACAACACTTGCCAAACGGATGGCTTCGCCGCCACGGCCCAAGGACCGGGCGACGAAGAACGACACGACCGCACCCAGCAGGAGGGCGATCGCGGTGACGGAGAGTGTGCGCATGTCACGCTCCCGGTCCGAGATGTGTACGGTCGTGACGCATGGCTCAGTGGCTCAGTTGCCAGCCGTCGAGACCGAGGTCCCGATGCCGGTGAACTTGGTACTGATGTTGCCGCCCAGCGCGGTCAGCGCGGTGATCGCCGCCACGCCGACGAGGGCCGCGATGAGCGCGTACTCGATCATGGTGACGCCGGACTGACGGTGAAGCTTCCTGTTTGCTGCGGTCATTGATGCCTCCTGATGGATGGTGTTTTTGCAAGCGGGGACGGGACTGCTCTCCCCGCGACGCATCCTCGTCGGGACTACAGGTGGCGAACAACGGAAACCGTGCTGGACTTTGACCCGGCGCAAACCCCGCGGGCTACTGCCAGCGGCGGGGTGTCATGGCCGGAAACGCGGCCATAAAAAAAGGCCGGGGAGTCCCCGGCCTTGTGTGGTGTGTTGCAGCGCGGCTTACAGGCCGCCGTTCTGCTGCGCCACCATCATGTAGAGCATCGGCACCGACAGCAGCGTGTTGATGCGGCTGGTCAGCATGGCAGTGCGTGCCGCCTTGGCCTTGGCGTCGGCCTCGACGGCGACGATACCCAACGCTTTCTTCTGGTTCGGCCAGATGATGAACCAGACGTTGAAGGCCATGATCAGCGCCAGCCACATGCCGATGCCGATGGCCTGAACACCGGGCTGCAGCGTGAAGGCCTGGTGGGCGTAGCCGTTGATGATGGCGGTGAGCAGGCCCAGCACCACGGTGGCAGCAGCGGCCCACCGGAACCAGAACAGCGCGGTCGGCGCGATAACTTTGCCGATGGCGGGCTTGTGCTCGTCGGGGATCTTCGGCATCGACGGGATCTGCACGAAGTTGAAGTACCAGAGCAGGCCGATCCACAGGATGCCGCTCATCACGTGCAGCCAGCGCAGCACGAAACGCTGCCAGCCGTCGCTGGCAAGGTCGACGCTGCCGGCGGCGAGCACGATCAGGATGAGCAGGACGAAACCGGCGGCGACGGTGCGGCCAAGGGAAGTCAGGATGGATGCCATTTGAGGGTCCTCTTTGGTCGAATGAGTGTCTTGTTGCGTGCCCAGACCAGCGCCGAAGCGCCGGGGTGGCTCACGGCCGCCCGCAGTATAGTCAGTCCGTATGGTCAGGCGGAAACAAAAAACCGCGGCAAGCCGCGGCTTTTCGGCCTGGATCAGTGGTCAGTGACGCAGACCGCTGTCGATGGCGTCGTGAGCGGCCTTCGACATGGCGGCGACGTTCTCGTCGGCCATGCGTGTGACCTTACGCGCCACCTGGGTCATCTCGGTAAAAGCAGCGCGCGCCGAGGCGGCAGTGTTCTTGACCGCATCGACCATCTCGACCGGGGTCTGGCCCGACTGGCTGGCGATGTCATCCACCGCCGAAGTGACCTGCTCGGCGATTCCGCTGATGCCCTGCTCCACAACATCGGTGATGCTGGCCGCGGTCTTGGAGTTGGCGTCGTAGACCGAGCTGCCATAGGTCATGGCCGATTCGACCAGCGCCTTGACCATGCCCTGGTAAAGCGACATGGCCTCGTTGACGTCGCGCACGCCGGCCAACGCTTCCATATTCTTACGCGCCAGTTCAACCGTGTTCTCGGCGAACGACACGTTCATCTTCACCATCGTGTCAGCGTTGTGCATGACGACGCGAGTCAGGTTGAGACCCATGTCCGCCGAATGTTTGCTCATTTCGGTCTGAAGCGCCTTGAAATCCGCCATCGACTATTCCCCCTGGACAGTACCGCCGGCCGGAACGGCAGCGCGATTTTGTTTTTAACTTTCAGCTTTCTGGGGTGAGACTATGCGACTGTGTCTAGATTACGTCAAGGGAGACGTTCCTGATCCGTCCTGCTGCCTCTCAAAGCTGACGCAGCGAGGTCGACCGGACACCGCTCAGTAAAGCCGACTCGGGGTCACGCTACTCCCTTTGGGGGAGCGCTGATCAGCCGACCATTCCGTAATATTGGGATGAAAACAGATGGCAAGACGTTGTTGCTAGTCGCTCGTGCCTCGAACGAATCATTGTTAAAACTTCGAGGGTAGGTATCGAATCAGGAAAATGATTGGGCTTCCCATGAACTTTACCGAAAGACCACCCTCCATCAAAGAACTCAGGCAGCACTTCATCGACCGCCGACAGGCGCAATTTTCGACCCAGACGTTGAATTGCGTTGCTCGCCAGATTCTTTCCATCGAAGAGCCAGACGAGGTGATGCGGATTGGTTTGGAGTTCCTCGTGGCGGAACTGTCTGCCTCACGAGCGGATGGCGGATTCGGCACCCCCAAAGACAAAGTCTACCGACCTTCTGCCGTCTGCTGCCGCAGCCACGAGACTAGCGACGACTTCCGCGATGTCCAGTTCTCGAACACGGTCAAGGTGTTCCAGGAGGCCTGGAAGTGCGACGCTCCGGTCGTTTGCAACGATGTTTCCAATTCCCCCTTGCTCGTCGACTCGCGTGAACAGTTCCAGTCCATCAAAAGCCGAGCCGTTCTCATGCAGAGGCTCAGCATAGGCGGCAGGCCTTTTGGTATGGCCTGCGTCGACGTGACACACGCTCAACAGCCGTGGAGTAAGGACCAGATACGCCTGATGAGTGATTTTTGTATCACCTTCCTCGGACCCCTAGTAGGAATCAGCCGCCGCTGGCATGGACACGACCAGTCGCAAGTGATGCAGAGACCCAGCCAATCAGAGCTGGAGGTCATTCGCTGCGCTGCCCTAGGAATGAGCTACAAACAAATCGCCACTGAATTGGGCAAGTCGGTTCGAACAGTCGAGAACCAACTGCGCAGCGCGCGTAACCGCCTCGACGCAGCGAACCAAGCCGAGTTGATCAGAAAGTGTGAGATCTGGGTCTAGCAGCTCGCCAAAGCCGCCGTCACAGTGCGAAACACTTATCGGCATCGGCGATAAGGCCCAAAGCAAAAACTTTCCAAAGCCCTTTCGGGCTTGGGAAAGCTTTTACGAACAGAGGGTTACTGCTGGAAGCGCTTAGAAGGTGCGCTTGAGCATGACCTGATAGTTCAGGTCCATGGTGCTCTTGTACGACGGCTTGAAATCAGCGAAACACTGAGCGTTAGCGGACAAGCCACCTGCCCCCTCCTGCACGGGGTCAACGAGGACGCCAGCGGCGCTCAACTGCCATCCACCGTCGAAGTTCTTGGTCAGCCCGCCTCGATAGTCCGTGTAGGAGCAAATCGAAAGGTTGTTGACGTTTTGGTGGCCAACGTGGGCGTTGACCACCCATGAGGGCAAGACCTCGTAATTGGCGTTGACCTCAATGTAGCCAGAATTCTTTGTATCACCACCGGGACCAACCACGAAGTTTCCGCCGCCAACGTCGACAGTGGACAGCAAGCCGCCGGGGGTGTGCGTGTATCCGAAGTAATCGGTCACTGAGTGCGAATACTTGACGTTCAGCCACTTCCACGTGGCTCCGATGTAGAGCTCGGTGGTGTTGGCGTTCTTGCCGCCCGGATAGATGAACTGAAGCACACCGCCATCGACAAGAAAGTCGCCAAGTTGCTTGGCGTAACCGCCGTACAGGTCGATTTCGACATTCGCGTCCGGAAAGGCAGCGCTATCTACGTTACTCGCCCAAGTACCAACATAAAAACCACTCGAATGCGAGATGTCGAAGCCACCTTGAACCGCAGGACGCTCGCGCGTGTACTGGAGTCCACGGAAGAAGTAAGCGTTTGTCAGGGCGATGTTGCTGGTCACCGTCCAAGGCGACTCTTCCTTCGCCGGAGCGTCGGCAGCCAGCACCGGCGCAGCCGCCAGCAAGGCCGCTACCGCGCAAGTGGGAATTGCATATTTCATGTTATGTCCTTCTTCCTAAGTTCAAACCGACCGAAGGGATGCCTTTGCCCCGGCTTCGATATAAAGACTCAAGGCGATGGCCCGAGGGAACCCCCGGACCACCGCCTTGAGGAGACTTGAGACCCTGTACTCAGAGTGCCTGTTGCGGAATCGGGCGGCAGGATGAACCCACCGGCGTCATGCCGCTGCTGGCCACGTTGTGGATGGAGGGCGACGCGACCGGCTTGGTCGGAGCGGCCGACTCAGCCAGCTTGGTCTTGGACTCGACCGCAAAGCTTGCAATCCGGTCACGCGGCACGAAGCGTGTAGTGGCCCTCTTGCTCGGGTAGGTCAATGTGAACTGCGCCGGGATGGCGGCCTCATCCGGGTTATTGGCGCCACGTCTCACGTTGTATGGATCGGTGAACTTGCCATAAGTACCAGGCTTGACGTTGTACTGAACCGTCAGGCTGTTCTTGGCTGCATTTGCGAGGTACGAGCCCGGATCGGCCCAATCCCCGCCGTCCAGATTGGCGCTGAACTTGATGTCGACCAGCACACCATCACACAGCGGCGTAACCTCTTCGTACTGGGTCGGCCAGCCAGCGCCAAAACCAGGTGTCGGATAGTCCCCGTAGTCCCCGCCCTTGGAAGGACACGCGCCACCACCACCGAATGCGGCTCTGTTCGGGTGGTGAACACCGAACAGCTGTGTGCCAACCACTCGTTGCAAACCGGCCCGCGTCTCGGCGCCATCGGTTGCCCGATAATTCAGGACATTGAAGCGCGGGGCGTGTGTCAGCGTGGTCTTGACCCTGAGGTTGCGCGCCAACAACGAGTCGTAGTAAGCGCCTTCCGGACGCACGTACTGGAGGTCGTTGTTGTTGCGGTTGTTGTAGACGCCGATCACGAACAGGTACGACAGGTTGAAGAACGGGCGCTCCACCAGGTAGTACTCCGCATCGGTGCGGGTAGCGTCTACTGCGAGCCACTTGAGGTGCGAACTGTTCTTGCCCGCCTGGCCGACGTTCACCCACGAGCGGGCATCCGGGAAATGATCGAGCTTGATCACCTTGGTGTAGTTCTCATTCACATCCAACCCGGCACGCTTACCGAGCGGACCAACGACACCAGCACCAGGCTGACGGAAAACGTAGTCCATCACCTCGGCTGCCTGAGGGTACCCGACGGTGCCATTCATCGTGCAGTAGAAACTTGGCAGGTCGATCGCCTCGTGGTTGGCGTATTTGCCGCCGAACACTGGGTGATTGAGTGGCACATCGATGAAGTTGAGCGCGTTGTTGGTGACCTGGTTGTCGGGGTACTTGTAGAGCGGGAACCCGAGCGCGTAGTCATGTGTGATGTACTTCGCGTTAATGGTTGCGGCAGTCGTGGTCAGCACATCCGTACCCACCGGCAGCCCAGTCTGGCCAGGCCGCAAGTAATAGCGGACCGTGCCGTTCTCCTGCATGCGCCACAGGCCATGCTTGCCCTCACCGATCATGGTCATGACCTGCTCGGCCACCGTCACGAACCGGTAGGTCTGATTGGTTTCCATGTAACCGGTGTAGAACGGCAGGTGCGGGATCAGCGAGTGGGTCTTGGTCGGGCGACTACCCGCAGCGCCAAAGCCCTCCATAGCAGCCTCGCCGGCACTGATCGCCCGGTCGTTGGTGTAGAAGAACGGGTCGACGTTCAGCAGTTCGAGGTTGGGGTCGGCGGCCTGCGCGGCAGCAGCGACCAGCGAGAGAGCGCCGAATGTGGCGATCGAGCGCTTCGAGAACAGATTGATCATTTGTTTATCCTCTTGGTGTGTGCGGTTGGTTGCGGCGCCCGGTCAGACGCCTGACCATCCACCATCTAGAACGGGTTGCGCTGGCCGCAGGCGAAGCCCAAGCCATAGTTGTCTGTGGTGAAGGTGATGGTCGAGCCTTTGGGGAATGCGACCACATCGCCGGGTTCACCCTTGACCTTGGTCTTGCCATCCGAAAAGTAGAAGCTGCCCTCGAGCACGATCTTGGTGTCGTCGTAGTCGTACGTGTAGACAAGCTCCTTGCCCTTCTCGAGGCGGAACATGCCGCAGGTGATCGGCGCCTTCTTGTTGCCGGTGCTGATCACGTCCTGGAAGTAGGCGTTGACGCCAGGCAGGTTCATCGAGGGGATCTTCATCTTCTGCGCGCCCTTGACGTAGCCGAGCGTCTTGGAGCCCTGCAGGACGGCCGGGTCGTGCGAGAAGGCCGCCGGACTGACGAGTGCCGAGGCCAGAAGGGCCAGCGACAGCATCTTTGCTTTGTTGCTCATGTGTGTACCCCGAGTCGTTCTGTAAAGACGGCGGGGTGATGAGAAGTGCGTCTGCGTCCCCAGCCGATACTTGTTGCCGCTCGGTAACAGTAAGGCGCCCGGGGGCAGTGGGCATGACAAAAAACCCCTAACACCTTTGGGGGAGCGCCTTGGGGGGTAGATCTCGCCAGACGGCGTAGCGAAGATGTCGACGGGCTATCGGGTGGTCGACTCGGTCGATGAACCAGTCGCAGCCTTGGCTGGCTCAGCCTTGATCGTTGCCGGCGCGAAGACCCATTCGGCGTAAGTCTTGGCGCGCGCAAAGCCTTCTTCCTCGGCGCGAAAGCCCGCCGTCTGCAGCGGCACCCTGCGGCTACGGCTGCGTACCCCGACGATGCCGCCCTTGGCGTCTCGCAGGATCTCCCAATCGACACGACCGGTCATCGGGTCCGGATAGAGCCGGCGAAGGTCATGCTGGGGGACGGGGACCCTCTCGTCTTTAAGCAGGTCGCTCAGGGCTCGCGGCGGTCCGCGCAAGGGGCCTGCATCGCGGGCGGTGTAGCGCGCAATCGCTGCCCGATACTGCCGACCGGCAAAGAGCAACTGTTGTTCGGCCTCGCGTTGCCGTGCAGTGCGCGTCGACTCGGTGACGCGCAAGGCCCCCAGCGCAACACCAGCCAAAACGATGAGCAAGGCCACGTAGGCGAATCCGCCGGCGAAGGCTGGTCCACGTGCCGGAGGCTGCGGGAGATGCATCGGCAGACACGAGGGGCTGAGGACCCTCGACTCAGCCCCCTTCCGCTCAGAGGTCGCGGTAATTGCGACCGTCACTTGCCACACCCTCGGCACCGCTGCGGACATTCGTGATGCCACCATCTGGCGCGAGTTCGACTAGCCAACGCTCACGACTGTCGAGCACAGGGTCGACAGGGTACTGGTCGAGATACCCACGCTGAACCAGTTCGTTGAGGCTACGCGGGTACGCACCGCGATCTCCGTAGTACTGATCGATGGCTTGCCGTGTCGCTTTGAGGTTCTGCCGCAAAACCACCTCGGCGGAACGATTCACTGAGGCAACGTAGCGCGGGAGCGCGATCGACAGCAAGGCACCCACGAGCGCCAATACAACCATCAGCTCGATCAGGGTAAAGCCGGCATATGGTCGTCGGAGGCGGCCTGGTCGTCTGTTGATGGCTGCCAGACTCATGATTTCACCAGTCGCGATAGCGGCTGCCATCCAGCGCCACCCCCGGGTTCTGGCTGTAGACGTCGAACACATCGCCCCCCGCGACTGGCGCCTCAGGTGGGCTACCGTAACTTCGCAGCCCCCATGTTCGGTCTGGGGATACACGGCCCGCAAGCCCCTCCTGGGAATCTTCGCCGCCGCCGAAGCCGCGCCGGAACAGCGGGTCTGCGGGCAAACGGCGCAAAAAAACCAGTCTCGGCGCATCCGGCTTGCGGGCATCGGGCACACCGTTCACCAGGTCGACAAGGCGTGGCGGGTAGCCGGATTCGCCCACCCCTTTACGTACTCGCCCCTCATCCGAGGCTTTCTTGTAGGCGTCGATCGCGGTACGGATCTCTCGCAAAGCGGCCCTTAGCGCCTGCTCATCGGACCGTTGCTGTACCTTCCTGACGGTCGGCGCCACCAGGGCGCCGATCAGCGCAACAAGCGCGAGTGCCACCAACATCTCGATGTAGGTAAAGCCGCCTGCGGCCTGCCTCATCAGATGTTGGGCCTCCGCCGCGGCGAAACGACCTCTCCACCCCCCGAAGACTGACCCTCGCCTGATTGGGGTTCCGAAGGCGCAGCCGGTGCAGGAACAGCCTGTTCGGAGGGTTGCGGCTCCGATACGCCCGGGTTGATCACATTCAGGTCCTGCACCGCCGTCTGGTCGGGGGAGAGAGCGTCGAGGAGGAGTGGGCTGGCACCACCATCGCCAAGGGTGCCGCTGCTGAAACGTGCAACCTCAGGCGGCAGGGACTCGGGGCCGCGCAGGATACGCGGCGTGATGAGCAACACCACCTCCGTCTTGCTGCGGGTGCTGCCAAGGCCGTCGTCGCTCGAGAACAAGCGGCCGATTAACGGCAGATTGCCGAGCAAGGGGATCTTCGATAACGCCCGGCGCTGGTCGTTCTGGATCAGGCCCGCAAGCACCTGCGTCTGCCCATCGCGCAAGCGCAGCGTTGTCTCGGTATTCCGCGTGCCCAGCCGGTAGGCGATCGTCGAACCCCCTCCAGCCGCCCCTACAGAGATGGTCTCGATGATGTTCGACACCTCAAGCTTGAGCCCGATCGAAACCTCTTCATCCAGGTGGATAGTCGGTTCTACATCGAGCTTGAGACCGACATCCAGATAACTCACAGCACTAGACACGCCCACGTTCGCTGTAGCGGTTGTGGTGACCACCGGGACCTTCTCACCGATGTGGATGCGCGCTTTCGACCGGTTCTTGACCCGGATACGCGGGTTCGCCAGCAGATCCGTCGCGTTCTCACGCTCTTTGAGGTTGATCAGCGCTGCCGGATTGAGAATACTGGCACGGATCCCCGCGCTGCCGATGACGATCGGCCCGGTCGCGGTCGGGTTGCCGATGCTGATCGAATCCGGTGCGGCAAGACCCAATTTGCTCAGCTGCGACCTCGATACCTCCAGAACCTCGACCTCGAGCATCACCTCGGGGTCAGGTACGTCGTATAGCGGCACCAGCCTCTCAGCCAGGCGGACCATCTCGGGCGTGTCACGTATCACCACGATGTTCGCCTTGTCGTCCGAAGTCACTTCGCGGGACTTGAGGACATTGCGCAAGGTGTTGGCGACGTCCTTGGCACTTGCGTTCGAAAGGTTGAATGCGCGGAGCGTGAGGACACGATATTGGCTGCGCTTGACTGCCGTCGCCGGGTAGACCAGCAGTGAACGATCACCGAGCACATTGAACGCGAGCCGGTTGGCCTGACCGATGACGCGCAAAGCCTCGCTGACCTTCACACCCTGCAGACGAAGCGTGACTTTGGCGTCGCGCCGGACTTCCTGGTCAAAGACGAAGCTCAGGCCGGCGCTTCGCGACAGCGCCTCGAAAACCTGTTTGACCGGCGCATCGCGAAACTCAAGCGTCACAAGCTTTTCGTCAAGCAGACGCAACTGCGGTTCATCGGCTGCGGCGCGCTCGTCGATCTGGCGCTGTATGCGCTGCCGCAGTTGCATCCCGACGCGCTCGCCAGGTTGCAGCGCTAGTGCTTCGGCCACTTCCGCTCGCGCAGACTCCAGCCGCCCCTCGGCAAGCGCCTGTTCGGCCGTCAGCAGCAACTGACGGGCGCGACTGCGACGCTCCATCTGCAGCCGTGCCTCTGCCACTGCCGGATCGTCGGGTAGGTACCCGGCGGCGCGATCGATCGCCGCAGCGGCCGCGGCGTCGTCGCCGCCAGCGAGTGCAGCATCCGCTGCTCGCAGCTGTTTGAGTGCTTCGGCCTCGCGCAATCGCAACAACGTCGCCCTCGCGGCGGTCTCCCCCGGATTGCGCTCGACCTCGCTGCGCAGGCGGGCTATCGCGCCATCGGTATCGCCGGCTGCGAGGAGGGGCTTGACCTCGGCAATGGGGTCACGAGTCGCGCATGCGCCCAGCATCATCAGACCAAGCCACAACAGAACCGCAGACAGCGAGCGGCCTTTGGGTGCGGCATACAACGTGGTGACGACGGTCTTCATGGCGCGGCAATGGTAAGCGACTGACGGGCGTCTGTCGGCAAAAAGGTAAATTCGAGGCGGTCCGATGCGGCCAAGTCGAGCCGCCAGCCTCCGGGCAGTAACGCACCTGTCCGAGCGGTGAGGGTGTCATTGCCGGAACCCAGAAATACCGAAACCTGCCCGTCGACGACCAGCGAGCCGAGGTAGCGGAAAGGGACCTTCGGCGTCGGCGGCGGAGATGGTGGCGCCTGAACTGCGGCAGCCGACGCCGCTGCTGCAGTTGCCTCGGCCGCACGCTCAGGGCTGTCACGAGACCCTTTTTCCGGCAGCGGTTCGTAGTCTCCTCGCGCAGGCCATGCACGCAAGGGCGGCAGCCTTGGCGCGAGCTGGACGATGTCTCTGGGCGCGACTGTCGTGGCGGAGACACTGCTGGCCCGTCTATCGGTCGGCTCCACCATGTCCTCTGGCTCAGGCGCGAACCACGCCAGTGCAACTGCCACAGCGGCGAGCAACCCAATCAGGATCCGTCTCCTCGCAGCGCTCAAGGCACGCTCTGCAACAAAAGGTCGAGGCGTATGTCGCCGCTGAAGGGTTCTTTCAGGTCTGAGCGATTCAATGTCACCCTCGTCAGTACTGCCGCGGGCAGCGCGTCACCCAGACCGTAGACCCATCGCAGCAGTGCCATGCGCTCGCCGCTGACCGGCAGGGTGGTCTCGATGCGGCGGAGTGTGCCGCCCTCGAACACCTCCTCGCGGTAGCGCCCTCCGCTGACCTCCAAGTCGTTAGCCTCCGCAGCCCGGAGCAAGTCTGCAACCAGCGATTCACGGGTCTGTGCGGGGGGGATGTGCTCAAGCAAGGCTTGAATCTCCTTGGCCCTGGCAAGGTAGGCGGGGGTTGGGTCATCCGGAGCCTGCACTGCAACCCGGCGCGCCTCCAGTTCGCCAAAGACACCCGCAGCTGCGGTGGCGATAGCGGCTAGCCATAGAGCCACCCCGCCCCATCCAAGCAGGTGCAAAGCGGGGACATCGATACGCATCATCCGGCTCATGGTCTGGGTGACCGATCGAGCGGGATCGAACCAGCGGCACCGGGCCCTTTCCCGGCCAACTGCCCCTCCACCACGGCTCGCAGGTGCCCCTCGGAATCGCGGTCGTGGCCGCTGGCGCGCAGTCGTGCGAACAGCCCGCCCCTTTCGAGCCGGGCAATGGCCACCTCGACGGCAGCGAAGTCGTCAGTGTCCAGCACCAACTTGACTCGCCCCTGCTGCGTGTCGATGTCGAACTGAAGTACCCCGGTGCCAGGAGGAAGATCGAGCAAGATCGCGCGTAACCAGGCAGGCCAAGGCTGCTCGAGGCGGGCGATCTGCTCGTTGAGCAGGCGTGTCTGCGCCTCGATCTCCTGCATGCGGGCCGCACTCAAGGGCTCGCGCTTGGCACCAATCGACGTCTGCGGGGCCATTAACAAATTCGTCGCCGCTGCGATCATGACCACGGCACCGCTGAAGAACAGCAGCCAGTCGCGACGGCGCGGCCGCCCCGAGGCCCAAGGATCGAGGCTGACGAAGCGTTCGCTCAAACCCACAGCCCCCCCCACTCGACGCAGGCCGGTTCGGTGCCAACTGGATCAACCGCAAGATGCAACACGCGAGCACCGGCTACCGCGCCGGCCGCCCACTCCAGAGGATCCTCGTCAGCCATGACTCGCCGCCCCGCTACGCCACGCACCTCGCCGCCCTCGCAGCGTACCAGCGTCATGCGGTCTCCCTCGCCCAGCAGAACCGCACCATCTCGCAGCCCCGAACACTGCAGCGCGCCGCATACCGCGGGCAGAAGGCTGCGCGCCTTCATCCGCCGGCTGGCAAGCAACGCGCCCAAGCCATCCACCAGGGACGCCGGCAGAGCGACACTGAGCCGCGGTGAGCCGTGCTCGGCAACCAGCAACCGCCAACCGGTGTCATCTGGGAGGACCGCCGACCAATGATGATCAAGCAAAGCCTTGCGCTCACCACGATCGAGCGGGGCATCCGGCCAATCCAGCGCCAGCAGTCGGGCCCATGCCGAACCGAGCCAGACCTCTGCCGCCCCGCCTTGTGCCCCGGCCTCGCTCAGTAAGGTCTCTGCGGCGCGCAGAAGTGCCTCTGGCGCAGCCGATGTGATCGCCACCCGTGCCCGACAGGACGACGCGCCACCCAAACGATGGATGAGCGCGACGTACCCGCTGTCGGCCGCCACCAGATAGCGATCAGGCATCCGTCACCCGCAGGACCTCTTCGGCCGTGGTGCGGCCCGATGCCATCAGCCTCACGGCGGCCGCTCGCAGCGGTTCGGTGCCCCGCTCGGCCGCCATGTGCTTGACCTCGAGGATGGAGCGGCGCGCAGCCACCGCCTCGCGCATTGGGTCGTCAAAACGCAGTAGTTCGGCGATCGCGACTCGCCCGTGGTAACCAGTCCCGCGGCAACGGCCGCAACCGCGGCCCTCCATCAGGCGCACCTCGCCAACCACTGGATGCGCCTCAAGCAAGTCACTATGCGAGTCAGCCGCCTCCACCGGTTCCGCACAGTGCTCGCAGTTGACGCGCAGCAGGCGTTGCGCCAGCACGCCGTTGAGCGCTGAGACAAAGTTGTACGGATCGACACCGAGTTGGAGAAACCGGCCAAGCACATCAAACACGTTGTTGGCGTGCACCGACGAGAACACAAGGTGCCCGGTGAGCGCCGCCTGGATCGCGATCTGAGCGGTCTCCTGGTCGCGGATCTCGCCCACCATGATCCGGTCCGGGTCATGGCGCAGGATCGAGCGCAGGCCCCGCGCGAAGGTAAGGCCCTTCTTCTCGTTGACCGGGATCTGCAGCACGCCAGGCAGGTTGTACTCGACCGGGTCTTCAATAGTGACGATCTTGTCACGCCCGGTGTTGATCTCGGAGATCGCGGCGTAAAGCGTGGTGGTCTTACCGGAGCCGGTCGGCCCGGTCACCAGCAACATACCGTGGGGCCGCGAGGCCAACTCGCGCACAAACTTGATCGCCTTACCCTCGAGCGACAGCGACTCGAGCCGGAGACCGCGCATTGAGTCGCTCAGCGATTGCTTGTCAAGGATACGCAAGACCGCGTCCTCGCCATGCACGCTCGGCATGATCGACACCCGAAGGTCGACATCGCGGCCACGGAAGCTCACGCGGAAACGGCCATCCTGCGGGATCCGCCGCTCGGCGATATCGAGTTCGGCCAACACTTTGATACGCGAAACCATCTGCTCGGCAGTCTCATTGCCGGGAACCTCCCCGACCTTACTGAGCACTCCGTCCAGACGGTAACGCAGCGACATGCCACCAGGTTGGCTCTCCATGTGGATGTCGCTGGCACCATTCTGCATGGCATCGTGAAGCGTCGAGTTCACCAGGCGCACCACGGGGCTGTCGGCATCATCGAGGGCGCGAAGTACCAGCGCCTGCTCCGCACCGGAAGCCCCGGGGTCTGCGCCGAAATCCAACTGGTCAAGGGCGCGCAGCGTGTCTTCGTGGCGGCTCAGCAGGGCGACGATGTCGTCGCGATCGGCCCGCTGCGGACGCACCGGCCGGTCGAGTAACAGGTCAGCCCACGCCAGCAGGAGCGGTTCGCCAACGCCGCTGCTGACGAGTTCGACGTGGTCACCGAGGTCAAAGAGCAGGCACTCGCGCGCTCGCATCTCCCGAAATTGCCCATCGAGCAGATGCGGCATTCGGGAACGCAGCGCGGCGCTATCGAGCAGCCCGATCAGAGGCGCTGTCATCCGACGGCTCCGGCGAGGTCGAAGATTGGCATGTAGAGGAGAACGACCACGGTGCCGATGATCAGCCCGAGGCCGACCATCACCAGCGGTTCGAACAGCCGGCCGAACCTCTCAAGCGAGCGCGCCACCTCAGCATCGTGGAAGTCGGCGACCGACTCGAGCATCTCTGGAAGCCGACCGCTGCGCTCGCCCACCTGAAGCATGCGCCGGCTCTCCACAGTGGTGAGACCTTCGGCGTCGAGCGCCGTGGCAGGACTCACGCCCTTGAGCAGGGCATCTCTTGCCGCCAGAGCGCGCGCATCCAGAGCCCCGCCGAGGGTCGGCGCAGCCATCGTCAGCGCTGCCGGCAAAGGAACGCCACCCTGCAGGAGCATGCCGAGATTGCGATAGAAGATCGCCAGACGATAGACGCGGTGCGGGCCGCGTACTCCAGGCAGCGCAAGAACGCGACGCTGCAGTGCTGCGCGGGCACGATGGCTCGCCGCCGCCATCACCATCAGCGTGGCGGCAAAGATCAGCAAGCCGAGGATGAGCCCCCCGTGCGCATCTACAAAACTGCCCGTGGCGAGGAGCATGCGCGAGCCCCAGGGCAGGTCAACGCGCAGGTCAGCGAACACCCCGGCGAATCGCGGCACCACGTACAGCATGAGGAAAAGAACCACCAGCACCCCGACGGCCACCACCACGGCCGGGTAAAGCAGCGACTGCGCAAGACGGCCGCGCAGGGCATCGACCCGGGACTGATATACGACGAAACGCTCAAGCGCCTCTGGCAATTGGCCGGTGGTCTCGGCTGCACGCACAGAGGCCGCAAAGAATAGTGGGAGCAGCCCTGGGTCGGCCGCTAGCGAGGCAGAGAGACGCTGGCCCTGGGCCAACCTGTCATGGACTGCGCCAAGACGATTGCGCAAGGTCTCCTTCGGCTGTCGCTCGGCCATGATGCCGATGGTCTCCACCAGGCTGATGCCCGCTCGCAGCAGCGCGGCTATGTCACGGGCAATCGCGACAGCATCGAGTGATTCGCGGCGGCGCAGGTTGCTGCCCGTGCCGGCGCGAACGCCTAGCACTGCCCAACCGGGTTGTTGGGCAAGACGTCGCGCGTCGTCCAGTGAACCGGCTTCGACTGTCTGTTCGACGAGGTGCCCGGCTGCATCGAGGCAGCGCACGACATAGGCCACGGTCAGTGGGCGGCCAAGTCCGCTGCATCGCCCTCGCCGCCAGGACGACCGTCCTTGCCGAGCGATCCGAGGTCGTATTCGCCGCGCTCACCTGGAGAGCGGTACTGGTAGGGCTTGCCCCAAGGGTCGAGAGGAACGTCTTTCTTGAGATAAGGCCCACGCCACTTGGCCTCTCCGGGCGGGGCCTGGGTCAGTGCTGCAAGCCCTTCACTGGTGTTCGGATATCGGCCGACGTCAAGTCGAAACTGGTCAAGCGCATCGGCGATGGCCTGCAACTGAGCGCGAGCCACCTGAACCTCCGACTTGCCGAGTTGGCCGAAATAGCGCGGCGCCACGAAGCTCGCCAACAGACCGATGATGACCACGACGATCAATAGCTCGAGCAGGGTGAACCCGCGCCGCACGGGGCGCGTGCAAAAACCAAAGCCTTTCGGTGGGGACATGTATCGCTTGGACATCGGGCAGATGATAACGCCGCACCCGCGGAAAATCTGGTCCGGCCCTCGTTTCGCCCTCCGGCTGACTCCAGCGGATCGACAGGGCAGCATCCGCGACCCCGCCCAGCCAAATCCACAGCGGAAGCATCTGCTCGTTGCTCACCTGCACGCCGAGCTCTTCGGACAGGATATTGACCTTGACGATGGTCGAGCCGGCAAAGACCGCAGCGGGATATCGGCAACGGAGAGCGACAGGTAGAGCAGCTTGTCGCGCAGGCGCAAGGCGATCAGCTTGGGGATATGCTCGGCTGCCTCGCGTCAAGGATGTCGAGCGCCTGCATCATGGGGTGCGAAGTCCGCCGGATGAGCAGGATGTCGGGGCCGACGAAGACCATGATCGCAACCGGCAAGGCGGCGAAGAACATCAACACTGCTGGGTGGTCATGTCGAGGTCGGCGTACATCAGCAGCATGACCACCAGGGTCGCCGCGACGGTCCCCACCAGATAGATCCAGACGAGTTTGGGGAGAAGCTGCCGGGCCTTGATCGGGATCGCCGGCACCGGCGCTGTCGTCATGCCTTGACTAAGTAGTCATGCAGAACGCGGCCGTAGGGCAGCGTCATGTCCGTCTTAAGGTGCAGCCCGCCGACCACCCGGTGCACCGGCAGGTCGCCCAGCGGCGCGTTCACGTGCGGGATAAGCTCCAATGCCGCCTTGCCCGCCCAGGCCCCGTGAACCATGACATTGGTGAAGTTGATCGCCACCAGTTGCGCGATCGCCGGCTTGCCATCCACATCCGGGATCAGCTTGAGCGTGATCTGTGTGCGGCCGATGTGCTCGCCCTGCTCGCGCGGGTCGATCTTCACCGCCTCGTGCTTGAAGGTCATGGTGCCGGTGGCTACGCGTTGCCCGGCGTAGACCAGCGTGCCGGTGAGCGTGTCACCTTCCACATGGAGGTCGGCCTGGCCGTACTTCATCGGGTAACCCCAGATCTCTCGCCCAGCCTGCAGCGGCGAGGTGTTGTCGAGGTACATCTGGCTGATGAAGTTGCAAGCCTCGCCCTTGTAGCGGCAAGGGATTACCTGCGCCGCCGCCGAGTAGCCACCCAACCCGGTGCCATCGGGCAGGTCCAGCCACTGCACGGCGATCACGTCACCGTCAGGTTCAAGCGGCTCCGGCAGCGCGTGACGGATGGCTGCCGGGTCGCTGTGGTACTGCACCACCAGGTACTCGCGATGGGTGAACCGATACGGCCCGCGGGGGAAAGACGGGCTCTGTAGCGGCATCGACGGCAGTTGCAGGACCTGTTCGGTCTTCATGCGCAGACTCCGCAAAGCGTGTTTAGGTTGTGGCGCACTCTCACTTGAGGTAGTCGTGCAGCACGCGACCATGCGGCAGCGTGATGTCGCCCAGGAAATGCTTGCCACCGACGATACGCTTGACCGGCAGGTCGGCCACCGGGGCATTGACGTGCGGGATCAGGTGCAGGCGTGCATCGCCGACCCAGCTGCCCTTGATGGTGATGTTGGTCAGGTTGTAGGCCACCAGCTGCGCGATCTTGGGCGTGCCGTCGACGTCCGGGATCAGCTTGAGGTTGCACTGGGTCTTGGTCATGGCCTTGGCCATGGCCTCGATGCCGCCCTCGCTCTCGCGGTGCTTGAACGCCATGGTGCCCATCGCCACCATCTGGCCGGCGTACTCCAGGGTGCCGGTCAGCGTGTCGGCCACTACCTCGAGCTTGGGGTGGGCGTACTTCTTCGGGAAGCCCCACACCTCACGGCCACCCGAGATGGGCGGTTCGTCGTCCAGGTACATCTGTGCGGTGAAGTTGATCGGCTCGCCCTTGTACAGGCAGGGGATCACCACACCCGACTCGGTGTAATCGCCGAAGCCTGAGCTATCCGGCATCTTGATCCACTCGTACAACACGTGGCCGTCGGGGTTGGGCTCGAGCGGCTCGGGAACCGCATGGCGCAGGGCATCCTTGCAGGTCTCGTAGGTGATGATCATGTACTCGCGGTTGATGAAGCGGTACGGACCCATCGGGTAGCTCGGGCTTGCGGCCGGCATCGAGGGCAGCTTGAGGATCTCATCGACGTTCATTGCGGTTCTCCGTTTGTTCGTTAGGGGGCGAAATAGCAGGACTTTCGTGCTACAGCGCCTACAGGAATTCCTTGTGGATGTTCACTGATGAGCGCACGCCGACGTGGTCGTAGTTTTCATTCAACCACTGCTGTGCGTAAGTGCGGCCACGGTCGCGCAACATGGTCAAGAACTCCCACTGCCAAGCGAACTTGGTGGCCACTGACAGATCAGCCATGGCGTTGTCGGCGCGGATCGAGTGCATCAACACGTATTTCATGCGGCTGCGGTACTCGTCCTTGATCCAGCCCTCTTCCATCATCTTCTGGACAAAAGCCACAGCACGCAACTCCTTGATCAGGCTGGTGTTGAAGCTTATCTCGTTGATGCGGTTAAAGATGTCCTCGATGGCGGTGGGCGGGCCCGGACGCTCGATCGGGTTGATGTGCACGATGATCACGTCGCGCGATTCGGTGTTGTAGAACAAGGGGTAGAGCACCGGGTTGCCCATGAAGCCGCCATCCCAGTAGTGCTCGCCCTCGATCTCCACTGCCTGGAACAGGTAGGGAAGACAGGCAGACGCCAGGCACACTGCAGCCGTCACCTCGGGCGCGTCGAACACCCGCGCCTTGCCAGTGCGCACGTTGGTCGCGGTGATGAAGAGCTTGGTCTTGCTGTGCTTCTCCAACTCATCGAAATCGACCGAAGCCTCCAGCACATCCTTGAGCGGGTTGAAATTGCTCGGGTTTATCTGGTACGGCGACAGCTGGTGCGACATGAACTTGAACATTTGGTTGGCCATCGAGTGCTCGATCTTCCAACCGTGGAAGAACTTCTCCCAAGGCGTCTGCTGTAGCGGGCTGAAGCGCTCGCCGGCCCTGGAGATGGCCAGCCAGAAGTTGTGCAGCGCCTCACGCGCGCACTCGGGCCCCTTGATCAGGCCGTAGGCAGCTACCGCAGCGTTCATCGAGCCGGCACTGGTGCCGGACAAGCCCTCGATCTCGAGACGACCGTCCTCGAGGATCTTGTCCATCACGCCCCAGGCGAAGGCGCCGTGGGCACCGCCACCCTGCAGGGCCAAGCTGACCTTCTTGCGTTGACCGGTGGTGGAGGTCTTGATCGATGGAGCCGCAGCTGAATCGGGCGCCGAGGCACGTTTGGCAGAGGGTGCGTCGCTGATGGACGGTGCTGCCGCGGTTTTAGGCGATGGGTTGGAACCGCTTGCAGACTTCTCCGCGGTCTTGCGGACTGCCGCGCGGGTGGCGGGGTTCCTCGATGTGGCCATGAGTACTGCTCCTGTGTTCGCGCCAGCTGGCAAGGTCGCCAGCGGCGCGGATGACCGGGTCGCGACTGCGCTCCGGCACTGCGGTCGGCCGGTCAGCTCAGTGAGCCGTCCAGCCGCCCTCGACCATGATGTTGGTGCCGGTGATCGAGGCTGCTGCATCCGAGCAAAGGAAGACGGCTGTGCCGGCGACCTGCTTCGTGGTGACGAACTGCTTGGTCGGCTGAGCGGCCAGCAACACGTCGCGCTTGACCTGCTCTTCGGTGATGCCGCGCGCCTTGGCAGTGTCGGGGATCTGCTTCTCGACCAACGGCGTGAGCACATAGCCCGGGCAGATGGCGTTGCAGGTGACACCCTTCTCGGCGACTTCCAGCGCCACCGTCTTGGTGAAACCCATGACGCCGTGCTTTGAGGCGCAGTAGGCGCTCTTGAACGGTGAGGCGACCATGGCGTGCGCCGAAGCGACGTTGATGATTCGGCCCCAGCCCTTGCTCTTCATGTAGGGCACGGCCTTCTTGGTGGTGTGAAAAGCAGAGCTCATATTGATGGCGATGATGGCGTCCCACTTGGCGGTCGGGAACTCCTCCACCGGGCAGACGTGCTGGATGCCGGCGTTGTTGACGAGGATGTCGACACCCCCGAAGACCTTGGCGGCGTTGTCCATCATCGCCTCGATCTGCTCCGGCTTGCTCATGTCGGCGCCGTCGTAGATCACCTTGACGCCGAACTTCTTCTCGAGACCCGCGCGGATGCCCTCGATCTCGGCTGCATCACCGAAACCGTTGATGACCAGGTTGACGCCTTCTGCCGCGAAACCCTCAGCGATGCCGAGACCGATACCGCTGGTAGATCCGGTCACTACCGCACACTTGCCTTTCAACATCATTACTCTCCAGTTATGGCTTCAAGCGCCCGATACGGCAGGCTAAAGGATCCGGCTTGCGCCGGGATTACAGCACTAGAACGGAACCTCGATGGAATCCCCGCTCACCGGGAACTCCAGACGCCGATCGTGGATGGCGGCATTCAGCTGGGCTTGGATCTCGCGCTCGCGGCCCGGCTTGCGGTGAACGATGATGAGCGCCACGTGTGGCGGCAGGATCTCGCTCAAGCGGACCACCTCGTCCACGTGCATGTGCCTTGAGATCCGCGCCAGATCCGCCTCGCGGTTGGGGTAGGAGCACTCGACAGCGACCGCCACGATGTCCTTGGCGGCAGCCGCCTCCTCCCAGAACGCCAGGTCCGGGCCGGAATCGCCAGAGAAGGCCACCGAGTGATCGCCATCGCGCAGCAGCAGGCCGCAGGCCGGGATGCCGTGGGTGGCAGAAAGGGTATGGACCTCGAGTCCTTCCACTTCGAGCGGCCCGGTCTCGGGGTACTCGTGGAGGGCAAGGAACGGGTGCTCGGCTGAAGGGATGGTGGTGAAGTCGGGCCACACCGTGTCGTTCAGGATGTGATCACGCAGGATATCCAGCACGCCGGGCAGGCCCCACGCCCGGGTTGGCGTCTTCCGCAACCCGGCGATGGTGTCGATCATCAGCGGTAGACAAGCCACGTGGTCAAGATGCGCGTGGGTCAGCAGGATGTGCTCGATGCGCACCATCTCCGACATGCCCATGCGGCCAACGCCCGTGCCCGCATCGATGAGCACATGGTCATTGATGCGGTAGCAGGTCGAGCGCGCGTAGTCATTCAGCGACTTACCCACCGGGGTGCTGCCTTCGATACCGCCGCTACAGCCTAGGAAGTCAATCTTCATGAAGGGTTCATGAACCTGAACGAGAAATGAGGTGGGCCGCCGGACACTCTAACTATTCAGTCGCCGCCCGCACAAGCCGGACGCGTTTTTGCCAAACGGGCTTTGGCCAACCTTCGACTTAGACTGTGCACAAACTCCGGCCCTACGTCAAAACTCTTACCACCTCGTGGTTTTTCTTAAACACGAAAAACCACGAGGTCCAGCGGGGGGCGCGCTCGGGCTGTATCGATGATTTATACGTTTTTGGCTGCGGGCAGACGAAACCGCCGCTTCCAAGTGAACTTGTTCACGGAATCCAAGGTAATGAGGGACTTGGATAGGTCTTTCGGACTAAAATCCATGTCGTTTCAAGAAAGTCCTCGGAAGGCCCGTTAAGTGTTGCGGGTCAGGGAGACAGCCCCGACCAAGGATGTCTGAATGAAATCGCACGGCGTGATGAACCGTATCTACCGGCTGGTCT
>JAIXXL010000045.1 GCA_027490755.1 Betaproteobacteria bacterium | reverse complement strand
GCTGACGCTCCGCCTTTTGCTCCCTGAAAATCTTGATTCGAAGTAAATCCGCTAGTACGTCCATGTCGGCCTTTCATCGAACCACTGAGGTGTCGGTATAAACCACGGAGCCCAAGCCAAATAGTTGTCAAATACATACATCTTGTCTGTATGTAACGGTCACTAGGGGCTGGTTCCTGATACAGCCCAAGCAAACTGAGGCGAAGGAAGCGACAGAACGTTGTGCGGTCACCACACAGCCCTGTGCAAGAAACGAAAAAAGCGGGGGGAATTGCGCCGATCAGCTCACGACATCGTGCAGTTGTTCGAGCATGTCGTCGAAACCGATCCGTTCGTCGGTGCGCTGTTTGAGAAAGTTGCGTATCTCGTCGATGCGCGCGATGGCCTCGTCGGCAAGCGTATCCGCTCCGCGCTTGTATTCGCCGATCTTGACCAGCAGCTCGACCTCCTGGTACTTCGCCATCAACTCGCGAAATCTTCCGGCAGCTTGCTTGTGGTCCGCATCGACGACCATGTTCATGACGCGGGAGACGGAGGCGAGAATATCGATTGCCGGGTAATGATTTGCTGCAGCAAGCCGCCGAGACAAAATGATGTGACCATCCAGAATCGATCGGGTTTCGTCCGCGATGGGCTCGGTCATGTCGTCACCCTCGACGAGTACCGTATACAGGGCCGTAATCGAACCCTTGTGCCCCATGCCTACGCGCTCCATCAGGCGCGGGAGGGTTGCAAATACGCTTGGCGGAAAACCCCGACGCGTTGGTGGCTCACCGGCTGCCAGGCCGATTTCCCGCTGAGCACGGGCAAATCGCGTCACGGAATCCATCAGGAACAGTACCCGCTTCCCCTGGTCTCGGAAGTACTCGGCAATTGCCGTGGCAACGTAGGCCGCTTTCGAACGCTCCATGAACGACTTGTCCGAGGTGGCGCACACGATGACGGCCTTTTTACGCCCCTCTTCGCCAAGCTCGTGCTCAAGGAATTCCCTGACCTCGCGGCCGCGCTCCCCGATCAGGGCAACAACCGTGACGTCGACATCCGCCCCCTTGACAAGCATCGCCATTAAAGTCGATTTCCCCCCGCCCGCCGCAGCAAAGACGCCCATTCTCTGCCCCTCGCCACAGGTCAGTAATCCGTCCAGCGCCCGAACGCCGAGTGAAAGAGGATGCTGGATGATGCGTCGTTTGAGCGGATCGGGAGCGCCAGTCAGTACCGGATAGTAGCGGCTGACCCGCAACGGGCCGTGAGTTGTCGTGTCAATCGGCTCTCCCATGCCGTCGAGCACGCGACCCAGCAAGCCATTTCCAACCGGGACCATATGCACCTGGCCTGTGGGAATGACTTCGGTATCCGATGAAATTCCCTGCATATCTCCCATTGGCATCAGCAGAGCGGATCCCTGCGAAAAACCGACGACCTCTGCCTTCATGTCGGTATCGATACCGGGGGTATGCAGTACGCATATTTCACCGATTTTTACCGAGGGGATGACGGCGCGGAGAATCGTACCCGTTACCTGGACGACCTTGCCGCGAATGCTGGCAACCTGCGCCTGCGCAAGCGCGGATTGCAGCATGTCGGTAATGTAGTTGAAATGATGAGGCTTCATCGTGGCTGATTGGCGGCTCGGCGACCGTCTTCAAATGCCCGATGCAACCCGGTTCTCGGATTCTGTCATGGCTTTTAATGCGTTCGATGCCGAATCGAAAAACAATGCCAATTTCTGCATCAGCTCGTTCAGATAAACCGACTGCTGGGAGCTTCTCTGCGTGAGCGAAACGACCGTATCGCCGAATTGTGATATCACGGTCTGCCGCTCCTCATCGGAGAGACTCAGGATGACCTTTTTGTTCATGTCGACCAGTACCTCGACGAGATCGGCGGGCTTTGATGGGTTGTCGTTGTTTACGTAGTAGTACTTGTATTCGGTTGCCCCGGACGAAACCGGACTCCTGATCAGCGAACCTTTCGGTGCCTGAATCGGACCAAATGTCGAACCGGCAGTCTGGATGACCAGTGTAGTATCAACAATCGGAAAGACAGCGAAATTGTTATAAGACTGATCAGGTGAGGACACGGTACGAAACGCAACAGCGTCGAACGGAGCCGTAGCCCGCGCGCTTTCAGACAGCTTGGCGACGAGGGCATCGGTTCGAGCCATTGCAAGCTGCGAGAAATAATCGGATGAGGAGCCGAAAGTCCCCAGCACCGTATCAAGGAAAAACATTTCCTCAATTGACTTTATCTTCACTTGTTCCGGCTTTCCGGGAGAACCGGCAACCATCATGTAAACAGCGCTGTCATTTTCAACAGAAAAAGGCTTATTGAGTTGTACGCTCCCGTCGGAAGCCCTTGGCACGCCGCCTGGCGGAACGACAGGCAAGGGGTAGATATCTTTCAATGCAATCCATGAGTCGGTACTGCTGCCTTCCTTCCTGTAGGTCACTTTGACATCATTGAAATCAAGCAGCGGAGAACTGGTACCGAGCCATGACGCAAAGTTGGTCTTTATCCAGTTCGCGAGACCCACCAGCCGATCGACATCTGTCAACCCGAGGGAACTGATTGACTTTCCAATGAGATCGGGAATATCCACCGACTCAGGCGGCCTGATCTTGACGCCATTGATCCGCATGGTGTCGAAACCCGGGTTGGAAAGTATGCCAATGGCGTCGCGGACAGACTCCACCTCATCAAGCAAATTAACCATTGCATCTTTTTGAATTCTCAACTGATAACCCACGTAGGAGCCTCTCTCTGCCAGCGTTCCTACCGCCGCAATCTTGACCGAATTCAAGTCTGGATCTCGCAATTCCCATGTCGCGTTAGTTCTGTAATCTGTCGTAATGGTGTAAGTGTTCGGCATGGTTAACCCCTGCTATTTCATGAAAACCTGCGGCAGCATGTCTTATAGTTACCGGCAAGTGGAGTTGTCGGAGCGCAGGAAATTCAAGCCATCCCGCATCGCGGCCAACTTGCACATGGGGGGCTACGTGCCGTCTCTGACACGACTTCTGTTGCGATCACTTGCGGCTTCTGCCGCACTGCCGGATCCATCGATCAGGGATACTCTGTAGGGATCTGCGGCACCCGGAGTCAGATTAGTTGCGGTGTTCGAGATACCGCTCGTACTATCGACTTGCAGGGCTCGAAACTCTCGTTCGCGTCTGATTATTCGTTCTCGCCGCAAAAATTCTTCACGCAGTGCAAGCTGTGTTTCCCGCACCTGTGTTGTCGATTGATTGCTTTCCTGCTGAAACTGGATCATTTGAGAGCTGGTTTTTGCCACTTCGCCGATCGACTTCGCAGCGGCCACAAGTTCCGCCTGGAGAAGTTCCGATGTTTTGTCGACCACGGCATTGATCGAGCCGATTGTTGAAGATAGTGCCGACGCCGTGGGACGGCGGTTGGCATAATTAGAAAAGACCGTGAAACGAGTGGTATCGATGACCTTGTTTTGACTGTCTTTCACTACGGTTTCTCGAATTTCGCTCCCGGGAAAGCTCGAAATTCCGCCTGACTGAAGCCTCGAAATAATGGCAACTTGTGCCTCATCCATCCAGGCGAAAGCTTTTGACAGCGTCTTGCCCTTGTCGTCGAAGCGTTCGACCAGCACGGGAGTTCTGATGGGCGCATCTATCGTGGCACCAGATCCGACTATTTCGCTGTACAGCGCGTTTGCTTCGGCAAGCGTTGCTCCCAAATTGGGACCATCGTCAGAAAACATTTTTCGCAGTGCCGTCTCGCTTTTTTGCACACTCGCCAGGGAGTCGAGGGTGACAGGCGTGCTTGTTTGAGAAATTCGCTCGACAAGTCGGCCAGTAAGCGACTTCAGCCAATCATATTGTTTTATGACAAATGACAACGCGGAATCAAGGCGTGCCCTCGCCACTTGAGTTCGAAACGCCATGTCTGCATCGGAGACAAAGCTGGTCAGCGACACTGCCTCTTCGGCCGAGGTAGGAACGAAGCCCGATGCTGATATCCCGGAAATGGGTGACGACATGATTTTCCCTCCGATCGCGCACGCTGCAGAGCCTGCCGCGTCAGGCCGCTCGCGGCGGTGCGCCTGCGTACAGTACGAGCCGACCTGTCGGAACAGGCGCTCAAATGATTGTCTTTGGTCGAAACCGCCTTTGAGGACGATCGGGTGCCTGCGTGGTGTGCAGCGCCCGTTCTGCCTCCTCGTGAAGCTCACGAACAGCTTGCTGAACTTGTTGCTCTACTGCCGCTCGCTCGGCAGAAGACAGGCGTTCTTGCATGTATTTTTCCAGTTCGCCGGGTTCAAACCCATACTTTCTGTTGAATTCCTCCGCACGACGAAGAATGGCATCAACTTTGGCTACCAATCGACGCCCTTCGATGATCACTTGCTCGACTTTGTCCAAAGCTGGCTCCAGATTCATTGCAACAGCATTCGTGGATGACGATTTTTTGTCGCCGATCTTCTGTGGCATGTGGGATTTGCAGGTTCCCTCTAAAGAGAATGTTGCAGGAACCCATCGATTCCTCGCGTCACCAATTAGCCTCAGGCGCTTGTCGTCTTTTTTGCAGGAAAGGTCATGGAGTCGAATACAGCACGAATCCATCAAGCAGGACAAACCACCCGCCTTGGGCTCACTCAATCCGTAGCGCACGATACCGGACGCCTTGACGGAACCAGCTTGCGTGTTCGCGCCAACGACGATGATGTTGACGAAAGGATTCAGGCCGAGCAGATGGCACGGTCGGCAGGTCTGCTGAGCAATCGAGAACCCAAGACGCTGGCGCAGTTCAAGCTCTCGACAAATAACGCGGCCTCTGATTTGGGACTGGCCCAGGCACGCAAATTTGAAAATACCTTCTCTGCTGGCAAGAAAATCGCAGCCTCGGCACAGGAAATGCTGCGCTCTTTGATGGAGGGTCGGCCACTGCCGAGGAATGGCAGCAGCCCTTCTGAAGTTGCTGACCGGTTTGCATCACTTGCTCGACTGCGAGAAGCATTGACCGGTGATGACGACACTTTTGTCGCTTTGATGTCAGCTCTGCCCAACGGAGCCCCAGACCTGAAAGCTTTGGCGCGACAACTGCAAGAAGCCGGCGATGACGAGCAGGCTATGCAGGGACTTTTGTCAGATATTCGCGGTGACGCGAGCGAAGATGAGTTTTCCAAAGCGATGACAACAGCGCGCTTCGATCCGCAGGCCCTGAAAAGGCTGCTGCGAGAAACCCAATCTCTACCCACCCTCGACAAGCTGGCGCGGGAAGAGCTTGCCGAAAAAGTCCAGGATGAAATCGCCGAATTATTGCGGCGCGATGAGAGCCACGTCCGGGCAATGGATGCCGTGATCGAAAAGGCCGGGGGCGAAAGAGTGCAGGCAGCTGCCTTGAGTTATGACGAGCTGGTGCATTCGGGTTGGAAAAGCTTTCCCAGCATGCTCGAGATCCTCGTGTCTCGCCATCCACCGAAGGAGCTATCGCAGCAAATCATGCCGCTGATGGAGCAGACCCTGGCTCATGAACTCGGGCGCGGCGCTGAGCAACGGTCGGTCGACAAATCCAAGCTGGAAGCGCTGATGAATTGGCTTCAATGCTTCCGTATTGCAAGGGGATTATTTCTCAGTCTGGAAAAACTGACCACCACGATGGGGCGTACATACGGTGTCAACTGAAGCCGGGAAACGATTCAACGAGCAAAATCTGCTGCTGGCCTTGATTCGTCTGCTGGGTTCGGGCTGGGTCTCAGCAAGCCAATTCGATCGTATGGCACGCGACTTTGGCATACCGGACGGACCGGCAAAAATCTGTTTTTTCACGGGACTGTCGCAAATCCTGAGGGAATTTCCACATCGGCTTTTCGAAGATGACGTTGCGCGAATCGCCTTGCTGGAATCATTGCAAAACGCGCTCGATGATGCGATCGCTCAAGAGGAGTCGGATCCGGAGAACGAGCCGACATCCAATTAAACCGGGGATGCAATTCATATGGACTGGACCGATCAGATCGTCTCCGAATTTGGCGTCCAAATCGGACTCCCGGGACTGAAACTCGACAGCAGGCGCCGCGTTCGCCTTGACGGCGACGACGGCTACGGAATTGCCTTTCTGGATGCCGCCGACCTTCCGATACCCGAGTTTGTCGTGGTGCTCGCGCGGACCAACAGCTACTTGAAGGCACTGCAGCTTGAACAGACCCTGCAGCGATGCCACTACGCCTCCCCTGCACCGTGGCCACTGCAACTGGCCTGCTCGCCTTCGGAAACGCGGCTGGCGGTAAGAATTCCGCATAGCAGCCTTTCCCTCAGTTGCTTGAATCAGGCAATTTCATTTCTTAAAAGGCTGGACGCTGAAGCTTTTTAGTCAGAAAAAACGTGGCCGAACGGCATTGGACGGATGCCAGAGGGCTGGCATTTAGCATCCACAGAAAGGGGATACACGAGGCACGCTTAAGCTGGTGATGGTCAGCGTGCTCATTGTCCAAGGTACAACCGAGAAGCCGAAATAGCTCGGCCACATAGGCGTCAAGCATAAAAAATAGGCTGGCATCCCTGAGACGCTCGTGTCGATGGGCAGCAGCTTGGTTGCTTTTTAGAGCAGAAAACCTCTTCCAATGTGAGGTTTTTAGTCATCATTTTCCGAAGATCGAATGACTGAATCAGAATCCTCTTCCGAAGTCCGAATAATGGAATCGGAATCCTCTTCCCAAGTCGAAATGGTGGAATCAAAATCCTCTTCCAACTCTACAAGCGTGAAATCAGGATCCTTGTCCGAATTTTCCTCGATGGACGCAGAATCATCCGATGCGAGTGTGTTATCCACCCGTACACGTACAGAGGGCTGAGTAGTGTTTAAATAAAATTCAGAAAATATTTTTTCAGCCTCATTGGCGGCTTTACGCAACTCCTTTTTCTTCTCGCTATCCTCCATCTTGTTTGCAACAGTATAAGCTGACGTAATTGCCGCACGAACAGGCTCGAACGTTCTGTGAAGATCTTTTGTAGCGGACCTGAAGTTTCCCAGGGCAGACTTCAAATTGCTCATCGCTGAAGTGCCACTGACGTTTCCGAGGCAGCTGTCAAGGACGAGAATCAGCGCATCCAGTTTGGCGATGAGGTCATCGAATTTTTCATCGAGGGCTTGCGCATCACGAAACCATTTCTCGACATCGATTGAGGTGTCCACATTCCTTGGTGTCCGAACCGTAGGGGCCTTCGAATTCTGGTTTTCTACTTCTGCAGAGTTAGCAGCGTCGTCAACGCTGTCCAATTCGGATGTTCCATCAAGGCTGGCAACGCTCCTTTGGGAACTGGCATGAAGAGTCAAATTGTTCATAGGTCGGTTACGCTAATTGAACTGGGTCGGGGAGAACTTCTGCGCTCCGATGAGCCTCGGCAAGAAAACGCGTCTCAAGCCATCTTCTCCCATGCCATACCGTCTCGGTCATTTTTCTGAGCAAGCGGTCTCCGTCCAGACGATCTAGATTCATCGGCAGCGTGTAAACCAGATTGCCTGAACCCGGGTCCAGGCAGAAAGCGGATCCTTCCAGTTCCCCTAGTGCCGTGTTCATCTGCAACAAGCGCTGAAGGATGGCTTCCTCGCGCCCGGCAGGAACTTCACCAAACTGGCATTCCAGCAAAACTGTTCCCGGTCTGTGGTTCAAGGAATGGACAACCGCAAAATCGAAGTTTCCGTACATCATTTCCATGACCAGTTCATCCCCGGGCTCGGGATCGGATTCGTTGATTGCATAGCCCAAGGCCGCACGCAATTCATTGACAACTACAAGAAAACGCTGGCGCATTGCGTCAGCATAGTCTTTCGAATCACCCATTGCGATCTCCCCGCATTCAAGCCAGAAGCAGCGTTCCACCGGGTGCGCCGTCCTCTGAAAAAACGACCTCGCCTGAAAAATATTTCTGCTCCCAAGACGACCATTTTTCGATAATGTTGCGCATTTCCCCGAGCAAGGCAGGCCCCGAAGTAATGGCCAGGCTTTTCAGGAACATCAGCCTCAATGTCTGGGTATTGGCATCAATGCCAAAATACTCACCTGCAGTGCGCATTTGAAAAAGGTTCTCCTTCATCAGCGCGCGAAAAGCATGACTTCCGGTTATCTGCGGTACCGAACCAAGCGTGCAGCTAATGAAAATATGGTCACTTAGGTCGTTTTCCGAATGCACCAGCTCAAACGGATGGTTTTCCAGAGTCAGTTCCATGGACAAAGGCAGGCTATCCTCGAAAATCATCGCAGGAGGCGGAAATCCCAGTTCGCGAAAAATGGCCTCGGAGAGCTCGATGAATGCCTTTCTCCATTGATGTGTGTACATGATGATTTTCCTTCGACGTACGGTCGCCCGTGGGTAACCGCTGTCGCCTCATCGTTCCTGCTCTTCAATGTACCGATGCAGCAGGATGTCCGGACTATCGATAGACAACGTTCTGGCGGTGTCAATTTTTGCATCGAGTGTCGGATGAGAACCGCTGGGCTCTGTCTGCTCGCTGGGGGAACAGGAGGCCGGAGGGTCGCCAAAGACCTTCTTGAAGGTCGCTCTCAATGCCTCTATCTGGCCCGTCATGCTGGCTTCGATTCTCCCGATGTCTGATTCGATGACGCAGGCATCCGCGGGCAGACTTGGGTCGCCCATCACGTCGATATGCTCGATGGCGGGATAGCCTTCAACGATGTCCTTGATCGAACCGTCGACGAATGAACATTGGGAAGGATGCACCTTCACCGAAATGAATTTCTGATTTCTGACCAGTGCGATTGAATTGCGGACGACTTTACCTACCTTGTCGCGATCATCGAAATCATTGGCAATCCGCCTGACAGCATCCATGACCAGGTCAACCATTTGAATCTCGATCCTCGAAAAATAATCGACTGTCTGACTGACGATGTCGATCATGTGGGCGCTTTGTTCAACCCTCGCCGCGTCCCATCCTTCGCGATAGCCCCGCTTTCGCTCGGACTCATAAGCAGATTGTGCAGCTTCAATGAGAGCATCTCGCTGTGCAATACCATCGGCAATCGCCTGCCGGGCTTTCCGGTAAGTCCAGAATTCCTGTGCCTTGATCACTTTGGGCGCACGATCAATACAGATCAATGCGCCAGGGGTAGGGTAAATGAATGCCATTCTGGCTCCACGGTGGATAACACGGATCGGATAAGTTTTCGCGCCTGTGAAGGATCGAAATCCGACTTGCCGGACCGTTGCGGCAGCTTCCAGAAAAAGCGTGTTCGCATGGGCTCGGGCAGGTCGGCCGCAGCGCTCTGGAGAAAGATGTATCCGGATTGTTCAGGCTCGGACATCAGCAGGTCCGCGTCCCACTCTTTCACTAGCGGCAAGAGCGACGCGCTTGACGTTGCAAACTCGTAAGCAGCGCTTCCCAGCTTTTCCTTCCACAACATCACTTGTGTGCGGGATAAACTTTCCCGGATTTTTGCACCATGGATCAATCCCCCGAGATGCAGAGAAAGCCGCGCCAGACGATGCGGCGGTAGCAAGACAAGTGGCCACCCCCAATGGGGAAACGCGAACGCAGGGCAGTCGAAAAGCTGACTTTGGCGCAGTATGCGGTCGGACAATCGACCTTGAACACGCTCGATCGACCAAACAGGTTCTGGAATAACCGTCGAAAATTCCGGCCGTTTCTCGGGATGCAGATAGGCAGCAGGATTGAAATTGAACCGAAAAACGACGGCGCCCTGTGCCGGAAAACGTGTCCGCATCCTGCGGTAGTAGTCCCACTGGCTTTCCATTTAGCTTTTTTCCGGGACAGGTCTCGTCAGATCGGTTTTTGGTAGGCTCCAGCGTCTCCAGATCCAAATGGCAGCACCTGCAAGCAATAAAACAAATGCGGTCGCCACAATGGCGGTGTAGATCCCAGTCGGCACATTGGATCCGGATGGCGCAGTTTTTCCTTGTTCTTTCGCTGTGCGCATCGTGGGAATTCGGTCAGCGACAACCTCGCGTGATCCCGCAGTGGCTGACAATCTTCCTGAAGACGGCAACATGACCACGGTGACCTTCTCGGCAGAAAGACCAGGAATGCTGTTGGATACGAGGCGCTTAATCTGGGGCACGGAATCCTCAAGTGCGACTCCGTGCTTGTGTTTGATGAACACTGCCGCCGACGATGGCAGCGCGGGATCGCCGCCTGTACTTTTTTCCGGAAGTACAACATGCACGCGGGCCTTGATAACGCCATCAATTTGTGCGAGCGTGGCTGAAAGTTCTTGCGACAGAGCCCAGATATAACGTGCGCGCTCCTCCAGCGGGCTCGATATCAGCCCTTCCTTGCGGAACACATCGCCCATTCTTGCAAACCTCTCGCGTGGCAAGCCCTCCGCATTCAGAATATCGATTGCCTTGGCTACCTGTACCTGCTCGACCTCAAGACTGACCACACCGTCTTTGCCCGGTATCTTGGATGAAGCGATACCTGCTTCCAGAAGCACGGCAATTGCCTCGTTCGCCTCGGCTTCAGCGATATCCTTGAGCAATTCAACTTTTCCCCCGCATGCGCCGAGGAAAAGGAAAAGAGTCATCGCGATCGAGCACTTGGGATTGACCATGACTATTGCATCTTCAAAAACGTTTCTACGTTCTGCACTGATTTTTGAACTCCCTTTCCGACCACATCAATCTGCAAAGTCACAACCGCCATTTCATACTGCGCCTTGAGTGCATCGACGAGAGATATATCCTGTGGTGCACTATCAAAGGTCGCATGCGCTCGCTCCATGTTGTTCTTGAATTCCATGCCGACCGCATCAAGCTTTGCCACAAGCATCGTGCTCAGGGAGTGCGGTTGCGGTGCCTCGAAAGCTGAGGCGTTTTCGAGACCTTGCGTCGCTTCCGGCGCGGAGATTAATTCAGAGAATCGTTGCTCGAGGATTTCGAGGTTCGAGCCGGATGGACCGGAATATCCGGCCTCTTCCCGGGGAAGCACTTCCCAGCTCATGGCCAACACCGCTGTCTCAGTCATCTTCTTTCCTCCGGCATGATGTAACGATGCACCGATTCGATACGGATGGATACTCGTGATCATTCATGGCGCATGAACAGCAAGCCCATGCGGGATCGTATTCAGTAAAACGGCGACTTTGCCTGCAAGCGAATAATCTGCGTCAGAAAACGACAGATCATCAACCACTGTCGCAAGAAGCCGATGCGCTTCAGGCGATCGCTGCTGCAAATGCAGAACCAGTGCCTTTAATCCGCGAAGATCGACGCTCGCGTCGACCCTGTGGCAGTCCAATCCCGACATGAACTGAAGCGCTTTTTCGCACTCTCCTGCGGCGAGATGAGACAACACGATTCCGGTCAAAGGAAAATCCTCCTTTGGCCTGACAACCGCCAATCCACGGAAAATACACATGGCCCTTTCAGTCAGTCCTGACCTGGCTGCCAGAAACCCAACGGCCGCAAGCAGCCTGATATCGTCTGACGCAATACTTGCGGCGTGTCGATCAGTTACCGGGATCGATTTTAGTGATGCCATCATTGCGTCTTGATCATGCTGCGCAGCAGATCGATACGTTTTGTCAACGATGCGTACTTTTCATCGAGCGCGATCAGTTGAATCAATGGCGTCAAAATGCTTTCGCAGGATTTTCTATCGCCCATTGCTGCGAAGCATTCAGCCAGATGTACGCTGGCCGTCACATCGTCCGGGCAGAGAAAAGCGGCTGCAACAAAAGCAGGGATCGCGGCCTCGAAGCGCATCATTTTTTTACAGCAGATCGCATAGGCAAGCATGATCCGAGCGTCAGTCGGGCGGTAGATCATTAGCACCTCGAAAATGCCCAGTGCCGTTTCGGTTTTTCCTTGCTGGAAGTTGGCAAATGCAATCGCATAAAGGACTTCTATCTGCTCGTCGCTGAAGCGCTCGGGCCCGGAAATCTTTGCCAACTGCTCGCGCAGGTTTTGCAAATCCGAGGATTGCATCCAGGCGGTGGGGACATGGGCCGCCTCATTCGGGGAGAGGAAATCCGGCTGAATCATGCGGTATTCCTCGCAAGCAAGGAATTCAAGTTCGATATGATTTGCTCAAGTGCCTGAACAAAATTGAGCAGTCCGCGCAGCACCTCTTTTGCGGAACTGACCACCTCCTGGCTCGCTTGATAAGACTTTTCAGCGAGAGATTTGTTAATGTCGTGCTGATCCGCACGGAGATTTTGCAAGGCCCCCTGAACTTTCAACAATCCCGCCGAAGCATTGACTACTGCGGCGGAAATCTCTCCTTTTGCCTTGTATATCTGCATGATGGCGTCTGCCTTCAGCCGATTGTTGTGCGCGTCTCTCTCCAGTTTTCCAACCTCGGCCTCCTTTACCTGCAACGCACTTTGCGCCTCTTGATTGGCAGTTTTTGCAGATTGGAAATTTTTTTTCGCTTCAATGACAACGGGATCATTTGCGGGAAGTCTGCTTGATGCTTCTTTGAATTTGGCCTCGGCAATAACGAGTTTGGACTCAGTTCTGCCGGCTTTCTCCTTGAGGGAAATCAGGCTTCCGCTTTTGTCACCCGGCTTTCCAACCGTCATGTCGTACGCATTTTTCGACGCCACCATCGAATCCTTGGTACCTTGGAGAGATTTTTTTGCGCCGTACAATGAGGTTGCAGCCGTCGCCAGCTGCGCGACCGACGAAGCCAGTTCGGCGCCGAACTGGATCCATGCGGCATTCTCGCGATCCTTGATCGCAGCATTTGCTTCCTTCACCGAAATTTCATTGCTTTTAACTTGAGCATCTCTGTTATCAAGCGTTATTTTTCGATTCAGTTCCATCAATACCCGCATGATTTCACCAATATCCGTCATGATGTTGTCCGTGACGTGTGCGAGTGCTGCGGCGACCTCATTGATCGATGCCAGCGTCATTTCAAGGCTTGCAGGCGCGGGCACTTCAGCCCATTCCTTGTTGGCGATGATTTCGCTCATTTTTTCGGCAAGCTCGGCGCTTGACCCGCGCAGATTGACAAGTTGCGAGTCGATCTTGTGCTTGATGGTCGCTGCCAAAGCTGAATCGCTACCGAAACCCTAGACACTTCTGAGCCTACAATTTGGGCGCACAGGAGGTGTCATGAGCAGTCAGCAGAAGTTCACGGAAGAGTTCAAGATCGAAGCGGTCCGGCAGGT
>JAIXXL010000007.1 GCA_027490755.1 Betaproteobacteria bacterium | reverse complement strand
TCATTTCCCTCAGTCCTGCTGGTCACGACGCTGTTCAGGCTTGCGATCGGCATTGCCACCACGCGCCTGATCCTTCTGAATGGCGATGCCGGGCACATCATCTACACATTCGGGAATTTTGTCGTGGGCGGCAATCTGGTCGTTGGCCTGGTCGTGTTTCTCATCCTGACGATTGTTCAGTTCGTCGTGATCACCAAAGGATCGGAGCGGGTGGCGGAAGTGGCCGCCCGATTTTCCCTCGATGCGATGCCTGGAAAACAAATGTCCATCGATGGCGACCTTCGCGCCGGCACCATCGACATGGACGAAGCGCGCCGCAGACGCGACATCGTCGGCAAGGAGAGTCAACTCTATGGAGCGATGGATGGCGCGATGAAATTCGTCAAGGGCGATGCGATCGCCGGCCTCATCATCGTTGCCGTCAACCTTCTGGGGGGCGTGATGATCGGCGTCCTGCAGCGCGGGATGACGGCAGGAGAGTCAGTGAAGGTGTACTCGATCCTGACCATCGGCGACGGCCTGATCGCCCAGATTCCAGCTCTGTTCGTTTCCATTTGCGCGGGCATGATCGTCACTCGCGTGACGAGCGCCGATGGCGGTCCAACCAATGTGGGCAGTGACATCGGCGCGCAATTGCTCTCGCAACCGAAGGCCTTCATGATCGGGTCGGCGGTCATGCTTGGTTTCGCTGCGATCCCGGGCATGCCAACGGCCACCTTCCTCGTCCTGTCGGTCGTGACCGGAATCGTCGGCTGGATTTTTTTCAAGGGCGAGCGCAAGGTGGTCGATCCCAAGACCGGGAAAATCACCAGCGTGCCGGCTGCCTCGGGCGATGCCGGATCCGGCAAGGCAGCGGCCGATGCCGACCACTTCGGGCCTGCCGCTCCGCTGCTGGTCGATATGCATTCGGGGCTCGAGAAGGCCTTCTCCTCGAAGGTATTGAACGACGAACTGGTCAAGGTCAGGCGCGCGCTTTTCGATGATCTCGGCATCATTTTTCCGGGCATCGCGCTGCGCTTCAATGATCAACTTCCGCCGGAAAACTACGCCATCATGGTGTCGGAAATTCCGGTCTCCCAAGGCAGGATGCGTGCGAACCACTTGCTGGTTCGGGAAAGCCCCGAAAACCTCTCCGCGCTGGCCGTTCCGTTTGAAACCGACAAGGCCTTCTTGCCCGGCATTGCCACCGTCTGGGTAGAAAGCTCGCTCAAACAGGGATTGATTTCCACGGGCATCGGTGTGCTCGAGCCGACGCAGCTACTGTCCTTCCATATCGCGCTGGTGCTGAAAAAACATGCTGCCGAGTTCCTCGGCATTCAGGAGACCCGAGCGCTGCTGACGGATCTCGAAGCACGTTTCCCTGAACTCGCGAAAGAAGTCCAGCGCGTCATGCCCATCCACAAGATAGCCGAGATACTGCAACGGCTCGTCGGCGAAGGCGTCTCCATCCGCAACCTGCGAACAGTGATGGAAGCCCTGATCGAATGGGGGCAAAAAGAAAAGGATTCGGTCATGCTGACCGAGTATGTGCGAGTGGCCATGAAACGCCACATCAGCTTCCGGCATTCGGCAGGTCAGAACGTCCTGCCTGCCTATCTGCTTGCACCGGGCGTCGAGGACACGGTCCGGGGCGCGATACGCCAGACCTCCGGTGGGTCGTATCTCGCACTTGACCCGGCCACCTCGCGCAAGCTGCTCGAGAACATCAAGCAGACCGTGGGTGATCTGGCGCGCTCGATGCACAAGCCGGTGTTACTGACATCGATGGACATCCGGCGCTACATGCGCAAGATGATCGAGCAGGATTTGTATGACCTCCCGGTGCTATCGTATCAGGAGCTGACTGCGGAAATCAACATACAGCCGCTGGCGAGGGTCGAGCTGTGAACGCCGAGAACAGACGGCCCGCGGAAGACTCAGTCGCCCTGACCTGCGCGCGTGAGCGCCGCGGCCGCTTGAATGGCCATATCGCTATCATCGAATTCGCGAAGCAGCAGAAGAAAACCGCCTGCGGAAAGCAGCGACCGCACGCCACCCCGGACGGCAGCCAACATGACCGTGCCGGACCGCGGCTGAAGTCGGCGCACGACACCGACGATGGCCTTGAGGCCGTCGCTTCCGATCTGAGTGACCTCGGAAAGATCGAGCACCAGGTGCCGTGCGCCATCGTCCACAGCCGATTCCATCAGTTCGACCAGCTCGGCGGCCTGTGTCTTGTCGATGTTGCCGTGCGGGCGAAGCACAGTGACAGTTCCGTGGTTTTCGAGCGCGATCGTCATGGCTATGTCGTTTTGTTGGCACCTGTCGGTTGTCGCGGCGTTTCCATCAAAGTTCATTTGGATTCTATATGAAAATAGAACCCCATCTTCAGCAGGTGGTGCCACAAGTCGAGCTGCGGGTCTTGCATGGCCCGCAGGCGGGAAGCCGCCTGACCCTCGCCCCCGGAATCTACCTGCTTGGCACCGGCGACGAATGTGAAGTCATGCTCTCCGGTCCGCGGATGCGCGAGGCTCATGCAAGTCTAGACTTCAATGGCGAGACCCTGATCATGTCGCCCGCTGACGGCGAAGTTTGCGATATCCGGGGAACACCGCTCGAGCAAGCATCGACGCTGACACCGGGTATGGCGTTCGAGCTGGGCGGGGTCTGGCTGACGATCGATTCCATCGACGCGCCCTGGCCCGACGCCGAGGCCATCGCCGCCATGGCGGGGCTTGCTCAACCGGCGCCTGCCACGGAGGCGAGCCCGGCGACATCGGCGCCAGCCGGGGCCAGCGTGACAAAGCACACTGCTACCGACCCGTCGCAGCTTCCGGTACGCCTTGCGCTTGCATCGATTGCGCTCGTCGGCATTGCCACGCTTGCGCTGTCTGCTTGGGTCGTGCATTCCGGCAGTGATGAGCTCGCGCCTGCCCGGCAGTCCGGCAATCCGCAGCCGACCGATAATGCATTGCCATTGAAAGAGTTGCTGGCACGGGTAGCGCCCGATATGCGGATGGACATACGACGCAGGAGCGACGGCACAATCGAACTGGTCGGCTATGCGCCGGATGCCGCAAGCCGCGACCATGTCCTCGGCCAGGTCAGAAAACTGGGAGGCACAGCGGCCGTGCAGGTATACGCGGACAACGAATTGCTGGAGTCGGTCAGAAAGGTCGTGGCGGCTCGCAATGTTCCGCAACGGATGATGGTCAGCGTGTCGAGCGTGAAGAATGGACGCGCCGATATTACCGGCGCCGTCGCCAACACAAACATGCGGGACGGCCTCGTTGCTGCCATTCGCAACGACGTTCCTGGAATACTTGAGGTGATGGGCAACCTGCGATCGAGCGAAGATCTCGCAGTCATTTTCGAAGACAGGCTGCAGTCACACGGACTGTCCGCCAAGCTTCAGGTGCTCGACCGGCAGCCGGAGTTTGTCGTCCGCGGCCGGCTGACGGAAAGCGATATCGAAAAATGGGAGCGCCTGATGCTGGAC